>CALDTY010000009.1 GCA_937923605.1 Candidatus Absconditabacterales bacterium | reverse complement strand
CGGTCTAGCAAGTGTAGGCTTGTGATCTAGACCTCAGTTAACGAATCCGAAGATACGTGAGAAATTACGCAGCAAGTGCGAAGCTATTGAAAGCATTTATTCTCAAGTTTGAGTTAGCACGATAATGTGCGGTCGGTTATTTAGGCAGAAGATACACGACCATCCTGCTGTGGCACTTGTCTACATATGAGATTCTCCTATCGAAGCCAGTACACCCCCATAAAGTTTATTTTCAATGTTGTACTTACCCTATACGATAGTATAATGAAAATCAAACAAAAAAGAAAACCTTAATAGACAATAATCTACTAAGGGTTCCCAAATCGGTTAAGTATAAATACTTAAAAGTGAATCGTATCAGAGACTTGTATGGTAGAACCAATGCTAGCCTGTAAAGGCGCAAGATATAAACCAAAATAGATGCCTTTCTTAGGGACTGTAAAGAAACGATACTCAGCAAGTATTTGATTTATCTTTTTATTTTCTATTCCTGTAGAGGGATCAATTCCTGGAACCTTACAACGAGGACACATTCTTTCTCCAACAAATGCATGGTCACCAATAAAGAACTTCTTACCTACTTTGGTGTCCTCTATATGAGCCTTAGCATCATCAAAGACTATATTTGGTCTAAAGTTTTTATAGCTTACATGACCATTAGATCCTAATTTCTGATTCAATAGATCTACAGCGGACTGAGATACCATCAACAATGGTGACGCATCAGCAAAACCAACATCATACACTTTTGAATCTCTTTTCTCAGATTTTTGCATCCACACCAAATCACAATCTTTTTGTAAAATAGTGGAGAAGAAATCTTTTAATTCTGCTCTTTCATGCAAGAGAAATGTCTCACATTCATCGTTCCATATTTGTGAAGTAATTTTACTTTCTAGATGATTAAAAAATGAACTATTTGGATGTTTAGGAATTCTGACACAGCTATCACCATACTTTACTGAATAAAAATACTCATCATATTCAGATATTTGTAGTTGACTAAGGATTGCATTTTCTCTTTGGGATATAAATTTCCCAGTAACTGCATCTCTTATCATATATCTTCTATCAAGTCCAATACCTTTTCTTGAGAGATTCAAAAAATCGTGCTCCAAACCATTAAGTCCTTTTATTGGATATTGAATTATATGTGTTACTTTCATATTTATTCTTTAAAATTTTCTTACAATAAGATCTCGTTCAATAAAGTTATTTTCATTTATATTAAGTGTTTCGCAAAATTTTAGAAAGTCTTCATCTGACAGTGAAATTGCAGAGTTTAATTCACCGGAGGACAATAATGCCTTTTCTAAAGCGTCTATAAATTCTCTTAATTTTGGTATTCTGGAATGATGATTCAAGTTTTGTTCCCCCTCATTATGATCAAAAACCATTGTGTATTTCCAAAATGTAATTTTTTTCTGATGCAACCTTACTTCAAGTTTACTATTGTCATTTAATTTCAAGAGACCTATAAAAGTCGAAAATTTGTAATTATCTTGCGGCAACAAATCCCAAATACATCTTGTCACTTCTAGTAATTCCAATCTCATAGCTTCAGCTTCAAGATCAGTCCTAACTATAGAAATAATTTTTAGTAAATAATTCGTAAAAATACTTTCACGAAATGTTTTAATATTTTTCATATATACGTTTTTATCTGTTAATCAAATGATTCATATCTATAAAATAAATTTATGCATTGTTATAACTTTGTCAACAAAAAAACTCCTTTAGATTTTAAAGGAGTCTTTTAGAAAGCTATATTCTTACTCTACATCATACCTCACATTCCGCCCATTCATCACATACCTCACATTCATCACATTCCTCCTCACATTGCTGGAGCTGGAGCGTCAGGTGTTGGAACATCTGCGATAACACATTCTGTTGTTAGTAACATTGCAGCAGAACTTACTGCATTTTCTAATGCTACTCTTTCTACTTTTGCAGGGTCTATAATTCCCATTTGAACTAAATCACCAAACTCTCCCGTTGCCGCATTGAAACCATAATTGAAGTCTGGATTAGCCTTAACTTGTTCTACTACCCAATCACCTTTATATCATGCATTATTTGCAATTTGAGTCATCGGATATTGAATAGCTGCTTTGATTATTTCAGCTCATATTCTTTCGTCATCATCAGCATAGTCTGCTCCATCAATTTCTCACATAAGTTTTACTAACGAAGTTCATCATCATGCCACTATTCATTCTTCAATTGCTGCTCTAGTAGCATTTAGTGCATCTTCAATTTTAAATTTCTTGTTTTTAAGTTCCATTTCTGTAGCAGCACCTACTCTGATTACAGCTACTCCACCAGCAAGTCTAGCGAGACGTTCAGCTAATTTCTCTGTATCATAATCAGATGAACTTGCATCAATAGCATTCTTGATGTCATTTACTCTAGACATAATATCTCCTTCAGATCATTTACCTCATACAATTATTGTTTTATCTTTACTTGATACTACTTTATCAGCATTTCCTAACATATCTATTGTTGTTTCTTCAAGTTTTAGACCAATTTCTTCAGTGACAAACTGACCTCATGTAACTGCTGCGATATCTTTAAGAATTTCTTTCTTTCTATCTCAAAATCATGGAGCCTTTACTGCCAATATATTGATTGTTCATCTGAGTTTATTTAATACTAGTGTACCTAGAGCTTCTCCATCTACATCATCAGCGATAATCACAAGTTCTCTCTTTCATGAAGTTCATAATGCCTCCAATAAAGGAAGAATTTCTTGAATTGATGAGATCTTCTTATCAGTAATAAGTATAGGAGTATTTTCAAGTACAGCTTCCATTCTCTGACCATCAGTCACAAAATATGGTGAAAGATATCAATTACTAAATTGCATTCCAGTTACAACTTCTTTTTCTAAACCAATCGACTTACCTTCTTCGACAGTTACCACTCCATCTGCTCATACTTCTTCCATCACATCAGAAATAAGTTGTCATACCGTTTCATCTTGTGCAGACAAAGAAGCTACTTGTCTTATTTGTTCTTTAGTTTCCAATTTAATAGATTTCTCTGCTATTTTTGCTGTCAATAAATTTACTGCTTTATGAAGCCCTCTGCTTAGAGCAAAAGGATTTACTCAGCTGTTGATATACCTCATCCCTTCAGCTGCAATCGCATCTGCCAAGACTGTTGCAGTAGTTGTTCCATCACCAGCAGCATCATTAGTTTTGGTTGCAGATTCTTTTACAAGACTTGCACCAATATTTTCATACTTATCTTCTAGTTCGATTTCTTTTGCAACTGTAACTCAATCATTTGTAACTGTCGGAGTACCATATGATCTTTCTAAAATAACATTGCGTCATTTTGGTCACATAGTTACCCTAACTGCATCAGCTACTGCTTTCATTCAAGCGTAGATTTTTTTACGAGCATCATCTCAATAAGCGATTTGTTTAGACATTTTTAATTACAATAAAATTTAAAAAATACATTTATCCCTCAACAGCCAAAATACTGCTACTAGCAATCACTAAATACGTTACTTTTTCTCATTTTTCTTCAATTTCAATCTCATCAGGACTATATTTCGTAAAATATATAACATCTCAGACGTTAACGTCTATAGGTCATCTGTTTCAGTCATCTAACAATTTTCATTTTCCCACAGCAACAACCTTACCTTTCGATGGTTGTTCTTTATTATTATCTGGAAGAATAAATCATGATTTAGTGGTTTTGTCTTCAGCTGCTGGTTTTACCAACACGCGATCTTCCAACGGGATTAAGGCCATAGTATATCTGTAAAATGTAAAATAACGTCTTTAAAGCACGTTTAATATATATACAAAAGTACCTATTTAATGCAAGAGAAAATTAGCACACAATTATACTAGGTGCTATATTCGATACAAACTTGTCAATAAGATAAAAATACTTAGAGTAGTTAGTAAATTGTAGTTCAACTAAAAAATCATATATATATACCAATCCCACTTGGGACTAAGCATATTTTGCTTTATACTTTATATTATTAAATTTATCTAATGGCTTCAATGTGAGGTTTCGCAGATTTTATTAAAGAGTACAACATTGCTGGTATGGCAGTTGCTTTCGTTATGTGACAAAAAGTTGCAGAATGGGTGTGATCACTTATGACAGATGTTGTAACTCCAGCTTTATTATCTCCTGCTATGGAAGCAGCTGGTGTAGATAATATTGCATGATTAGTTACTGAAGGAGGAATTCGTTATGGTAGCTTCTTATCTAACACTATTGATTTCTTAGTTGTTGCATTTGTGATGTATCTTCTTGTAATCTATCTAGTAAAGAAATTTCTAGGTGACGATTCAGATGTTAGTCCTGCATAATCATAACTTACTAAGTGTAAAAAAGCCTTGAACAAATGTTCAAGGCTTTTTTTTTTCAAAAATGAATAGTTATTTAATCAAGAAATTCATATATACTCTTAGCGCAAAGTAAAGTTATTACGGATTTTCTTGCTTTGTCTCCACAAGAACAACCGTATGGACATGCGTGCTCTTCAAACACAAAACTATTTAATTGGACTAATTCTGTATCACTTAATTTAAGCGAATACACTGCATCCCGAAATAATCGTTTGTTATTATGAATAAGAACTAACATGTGAGTATGTAAAAGACCAATAGCATCTACACCTGAAAAAGCATCTTTAGATAGTCTAACTAATTTAGTGTAAAGATCTTGTCCGTCCACATACTGAAAACTTGTTTCAAAGTACTTCATATAGTCATCATATTGATCATACAATAACCCTAATGAAGACGTATCAGTTTCCTCGTCATACCCTAGCAAACTATTAAATTCTATAAATTCTTCTGGAAATGAAAAAAAGAATTTTACAAGCAGAAGTGAATCTATGTTTTCATCCAATTTGGCTTTAGTTTCAATTAACTCTGAGTAATCATTTAGTAGATCTTGAGCATCTACTACATGGTAACTAAAAATCATTAGTAACACCAAAAAAATGTGTTTCATAAGTAATTATTTTTGTTATTTTAAAAATCACAGTTAATCTGTAATGATTATGAAACTGCAATCAATAGCAATGTCAATACTCTAGTTAAACATCTCTATTTCAATCTCCACTTCATCCCCTTTTTCTAAAACACTGTCTTTTACTCCACAGATACAAGTGAGCACTTCTCCTGGTTCCACATCAATAAGTGCTTCTCAAGTTTTTTCAGTATCTAAATATTCCATACCCTTATTAACTCAACCACAACAAGAAAAACATGCACCGGAACGACAACTGTATGGTAATTCAATATCTTGAGCTTCAGCCATATCAATAATACTCTGATTTTTTTCACCGTTTGGTGAAATTGTATGTACCTTTCCATCTATATCTTTTACTTTAATTACAACTGCCATACATATCTATAATAACCTAAAATCTCCAACCTACGTAACATATGGTTATCGAAACTATTTGCAAAACAAAAAAAGAATCAAATTAAACTTGATTCCTTTTACTAATAGTTTGATTCTTACGTTACTTACTTAATTCATCTTTATACTCCTTCACTTTTTCAATAAAATCTTGTAAAACTTCAGAACCTTTACTTTCAGAGATTCTGTCACCAGCATTTTCGGCAAAAAGTAAGAGTACCCTCTTTCCAAGAGCATCAATTATCTTTCTTTTTTCTGATTCCTTCAACGTATAATCTACGTTTGAAGCTATAGAAACAGAGAAGATAGCATTCAAATTTAAAGAACCAGACAAATAGATTTTAGCTAAAGCAACAATATTTGGCCTTAACTTGAATCCAAATTCAATGGGACAACTTGATGTTTGAGATGCTACTCGAATAAATGTTAAAGCATCTTCTTCCAGTCGTTCTTGTAGAACAAATTCATCTGAATGATCTATCACATGATCTACCAACTTAGCTGAATCTTTAAAGCATTCTGGCTTGGGTAGTAAATGTGAACAAGATGGTAAGACTAGAAGCAAAAACGATGTTAAAAGCAGTATGTTTTTCATATTCTAATTATTTTTTTATTATGAATTTTATTTTTTTTGGATTTAAAAAAAGTGAAGATTGATGCAAAAAGTAAAGCAAAACCCACAATGATTAAAATTGTTTCTATTTTCTCAAACATTCTTTAATTTTTATTTCTCTTAATAAGACACAAAACAAATATATGTGTTTATTTCAGTATGTCAATTTATATTTTCATCTTTATATTAACCCAAACATAGATATACATACTCACATCAAATTTATTTTTTCTCAATATATAGATTATGAATTATAAACTTACAAAATGACCTGCATCAAATTATGAAATCAATCTAACAGTCACAACTGAGGAAATGGCAGCAAACAAAAATAAAGTGCTGCAACAATTCCAAAAAGATATGGAACTTAAATGATTCAGAAAAGGTGAAGTGCCTTTAGATATGGTTGAAAAAAATGTTCAGCCAGCATACTTACAGCTTGCTCTTTTTGAAGAGGCAGTTCATCAATGAACTATGCAAGTGGTAAAAGAAAATGAAAAAATAAAGTTTATTGGAAATATATATGATTTAGGACAAGAAGAAAAAGAAGGAACAATCACCTTTACCTATAAACTGGATATTTATCCAGATGTTGATGTAACAAACTCTGATCGAGAAAAAGCAAAAATTGAAGCGATTGATAGTACAGCTTCTGAAGAAGAATTACAAGAAACTCTCAAAAATTTACAAAAACAATATGCAGATTACCAACCTCATGATAAGGTAGAAGATGATACAGTATCTAAAGTTAGTTTCAAAATATTAAATGAAACGGGAGCTGAAATTGATAGCTGATCGTTATATCTTGGTAATGAAGAATTTGATGAATTCAGTCTCCTAAAGACTACATTCTATGAAAAGAAAGAAAATGAAGAAATTCAAATAGATTATATTGTAGAAGATCTTCCTCCAATGCTACATCTTAAGTCTACAGAGGTTGAATGAACTCCTACACATATAAAGGCAACAGTTAGTGACATCAAAAAAGTGAAACTTCCAGAATGGAACGAAGAAAATATTCAAAAGCTTTTTTGAAATGAAGAATTGAAAACTCTTGATGAACTTAAAGTAAAAGTTGGTGAAGCGATATGATGACAAAAAAAAGAAGCACTTCTTATGCAAGGAATTGAAACATATCTTCAAAGCATCACTTCTTCATTTGGTATCACCATTCCAAAGACTCTCATTGATGAAGAATTTAAATCAAGAATTGAATCTCTCAAAGAAAGGTTTTGATGAGAAGAATGACTAAAAAAATATTACGAACAAGTTTGAGAAGAAGAAAAAGCGAAAATGCATGATGAGATAAAAACTGCCGCTAAAAGTAGTCTAGAGAAATTCTTTCTTCTTAGAAAGGTAATTGAAACAGTAAAACTTGATGTCCAAGATGCTGATCGACAGACACCAATGGCAATTGAACAAAAACTATATGACCATTTCAATAAATAAGGGATATCTTTAATTTTATTACTACCAATACCTATGTTTTGAAAAATGTGAGAAATGAAACAAATGTATGATAAGTACAAAAAACTACAAGATGCACTAAAAAAACTTCTTATCAGAGCAAAAGAAGACTGAGTAATTGCTGAAATAACTGGTGAACAAAAGTTAAAGCAAATTATCATTGAAGATGATGAGTTGATGACTCTAGCAAATAAGTCTAGATTAGAGAAAGCAATCAAAGCTGCAGTTGATAAGGGACAAGCTAAAGCTCAAGAAGTTGCTATGGAAAAGACAAAAGATATTCTCTGATTTGACCCAAATGATATGGCATGAATGTTAGGATGAATGGGCGGTTGAAATTGATGATTTCCTGGGTTAAACTAATATATATTCATAGAATGATTAATGAAGCACGATTTATTCGTGTTTTTTTATTTCAATTATTTGACAAAATTTATTTTTCTATGTATAATGTAAATATAACTTTTATCTACCAAAATAAATATGAAAACTCACACTTTTAACGTTTACTCTTTCTTTGTCTTAGGGCTTCTTATTTGAGCATTTTCAGTATTCTTCTTCATGGCCTCACAGTGAGGGACTGAAACAGAAAATACAGAACTGGCTTGAACATTCTGAACTCAATCATATGAAGAGAATAGCATTCCAAAAGATTGATTTATTGCAAATTATGAAGTATTTGATAAAGAATGTATCAATACAAACTGTGTTGAAGACTGTCAAGCAATCGGAAAAAGTCTAACAGAATGTAACAATGTTTGTAAAGATAGTTGATGTATCAAATATGTAAACCAAATCAAATGAGTTGCTGACGAAAATCACTGAGCATGAGGTGATACAGTAATTGCACCATGATTTAATTTATGAGCTACAAAAAGAGTTGCTGATAAGTCAGTAAAAGAAAATGAAATCAACATAAGAACTAAAAATGAAGATGTAAATACTACTGGATTATGATTTGATTATAAGATTGATGGTAGAGCTTATACAAAAGATTGTAATGACTCAACTTGTTATACATATTGTATAAATATTAAGTGAGAAGAGTTTGTGGATTACTGTATGGAAAATTGTATTTCAAGTTTTTGTGAGAACATTAAAAACACAAGACCTGATTGATTAGATTGATTAGAAATAGAATATAATATAATCAAATAGTAAAACGAAAAAACTATAAAAAAACGAATCAAATATGATTCGTTTTTTTGTTATCTGTTCAAATATGGGTTTGTCTCTACTTTATTTGTAAAACTCAATTTTATAGGCACTCCTTTAAATCAATATGATTTTCTAATTATTTTCTCTACCCAACGTCTAAATGAAAAATTAGCATACTCTTTATTATTTACTGATAGATTGAATACAGGAGGATAATCATCTACTTGAGTGATATATTTCCATTTACAAATTTTGTTCTTAGGGAATCTAGGCGGAGAAGTTAACCAAGCCCTTTGTAAAACTTTATTAATGTCGGCAGTCTGAACATGCTGTCTAGCTTCACGATACACAGTAGAAACTGCCTGAAGTAATTTTGGCAAGGCAATTCAGTCCTTTCAAGAGATTTTCACTAGCGGTATCCATTCAAATCCAGCTTGGGTACGTATTTTATCTACTACATAGTCAGCTTCATGTGGTTCAAGTAAATCGATTTTATTTAAGGCTATAATAATCGGCAATCACATGCGAATCAGTTCCCCTAATATTGTCTTGTCCCTATGAGTCATACCTTCTATTACATCCACAAGAATAACCACTACAGGCTTAGTATAATATAACATGTCTATAGTTTTACTGTATGCGATTCTCTCTAGTCAAACAATTTTTTTCTTTTTCCTAATTCATGCAGTATCAAATAGTTGTATTTTTTTTCATTCTCGAGTAAATGTTGCGGTTATATAATCAAGAGTTGTTCAGGGCTTATCTGCAACATGAGACAACTCCTCTCCAACTAGTTTATTCAATAAAGTTGATTTACCAACATTTGGACGTCAAAGTATCGCCAATGGTATACCGTCATGTTTTACTTTTTTCTTTTTTTCTCGTACTAAATCAAGCTCTTTTGCTAAACCATGAATTTCATTATCCAATAGATCCAATCATTCATACTGGTCAGCTGACATTGGAACAAGATTTGGAAATCCTAATATATAAAAATCAGCTAACAACATATCAATATCTGGTCAATAAACTTTCGAATCTAGCTTATTTACTATTAAAATAGTCTTATCCTTTTTGTTATTCTCTAATATAAGATCTCTGATTAAATACTCCTGCTCTGTTAGCTCTTGTTTTCCATCCACTACAAATAGTAACATATCACTCTCATGCACAATTTGTTCTATAAATTTCATTTCATCTTTCACATTCTCCAATCAAGGACTATCAACTATAGTTGCTAGCTTCCCTCATAAAACAACGTCTTCCTGCAGCAATTCTCTTGTAGTACCAGAAATGTCAGTTACAATCGCCCTAAACGATCATAAGATTCTGTTAAACACAGTTGATTTTCAAACATTAGTACGTCAAATTAATCAAATTTTCATTGCAACACTGTAATCAATTAGTGATAGAAGTCAAACAATGAAAGGATGACTTAGTATCTTTTAATAATATAAATCTCTTTGCTCTTTTTTCTACATGATTTTGGCTTAAAAGTAACGATATTCTTATGTCAATATTGTCATCTTAAATCACGAATAAGTTCTTCAAATCATGGTCACATAAATACTTTTATTGCAAATCTCCCTCAATCCTTTAGGTAAGTATCATACATTCGTAATGTCTTCTCAATGAGTCAAATACTCCTAATACCATCAATATCTGACATGCCAATTGTGTCTGGAGCCATATCACTTACTATTACATCAATTGTATGTATATTGTGGTCTTCTAGAATCTTCGATACTCAAGGTCTATCGGTAATGTCTTGAGCATATGTTACAACTTTAGGCAACATTATTGATACAGGCTTAATATCAAATCAAATCACCTGTTCTAATTGATCAGTACCGCGCTTTTGACCTAGTTTACTAATATATTGCAACCAAGATCATGGAGCACATCAAATATCCAAGACAACTTTAGCTTCTTTAAATAGATCATATTTTTTGTCTATTTCTTCAAGTTTATAAGCTGACCTAGCAAGATATCATTCTTTTTTCGCACGTAACGTATACCATTCATCTCACCAATTTGTCATAAGTATTTGACACACATAAAATTTATACTATACTAACTTATTAAAAATCATAATCAATCTTAATATTTCTTTGTTTAATTTATCCTATGTTACTGTATACATACTTTCAAAAGAAGCATCAAGTTCCAAGAAGAGAATATGTTGACATGCTTAAACAGTGAGCTATTTTTCTTAATAAACAGGCAATTGAATGATTTGAAGTTGAAATTCAAATTTGAGATGTCATTGATTTAAAATTGCCTGATGGATCTACGTTTACAGAAGAAGTAAAATTCTTTCCTTGATTTGCTCCGAAAATTGTGCTTTTTCATAAACCCAAATGATACGTCTGTTCGAAAGAAGATAAGCATAATAAAACTATTTACGAAATTCTTCCAGACAGTCGAATAAAAGACTTTCGATATATTTGAAGATTAGATAAAGAAAGCACATGACTTCTGTTACTAACAAATGATAGTAAATTAGTAGATTATTATGAAAATCCTTTCCATGATGTACATAAAGTATACGAGGTTCAGATCGATAAACCATTAAGATCAAATGATGTAAAAAAGATGCGCAAATGAATCTATGTATCAGCTGAATGAGAAAGAAGGGAATCTCAAGATCAATTAACAACAGATTTGTTAAAATGTGTTTGAGTTAGATACTCAAGAATTGAAGAGAAACATTTTGCCATTATTACTCTCAATGAGGGTAAGAATCGTCATATTAGGCGCTTAATGAAAGCGTTATGATATAGAGTAAAAAAACTTCATAGACTAAAGGTAGGAAAACGACATATTAGTGATATAAGACCATGAAAGTGGAAAATTGAAAAGGCTGTAATAAGATTGAGAAAAAGTGAAAAAGAAAGAAGCCCAAAAAAGAAGAAGAAAAATAAAAAGAAAGCCAAATAATTGGCTCTCTTTTTTTAAAAAAATGCTTTTAACCTCCTCGTTGTAGCCCTTGTGGATCAAATTCTTTAAGACTGAATGCATTTGATCTTACAAGACTTTTATATACCTTCATAAAATCCAATTCCATAGATTGTGGACGCTGTTTTCTAGATAATATTTTATCCACAACAAGATCCCATTCATTCTTATTTACAAATTTAGGGAATTGATTCTCTAAAGTGAATACTTGGGCAAGCCGTCGAGATGGGAATACATCACTAGCGCTTAAGTGGTATAGATTTCCATTATCTGTGGTGTAATACTTAGTTTGAAAGTAGAATTTATTATTTTTGTACTCTTTCTCTTCAGCATTAAGATAATCATACAGAACCTCAGGATCTTTAGGGTTATCCAAAAAATCTATTCCCCAAGGTAAGTGACTTTTTAGTACTCTAAATCCACCCTTTTGCTTGTTTCCAACAAGTAATACATTCTGTGATTCAAGATAGCAATAGTGTTTCCCATCAGTTAATTTTAATTTTGGCATAGCTTTTATTTAATTCCATAATGTTGACAAAACTATAATATGATTATTTAGAACAGATACAAGTTTAACATCTTATTTCAATATATCTTTGAAGTCTTTTTTAGTTTCAAATTCCATAAATACACTAGCAAATCTGACGTATGCTACATCATCTTCATCTCTTAATACATTTAAAATATCTTCTCATAATTTTTTAGATGCAATTTCTTTACCCATTCATGACCATTTATTTTCTAATTTCGCTATTATATCATCTATCTTTTCTAAAGACAAATTTTTCTTGCCATAAGCAATAACTAAAGCTCTTTTAAGCTTATCTCTATCGTACATTTGTTTAGATCAATCTCTTTTCAACACTAACAAATCAGTGACTGCTACTTTCTCATATGTTGTAAACCTATTTTCACAATACTCACATGACCTTCTTCTTCTAATTCACATTCAATCCTCAACTACTCTAGAATCTATTACTTTAGTTTCCATATTAGAACAAGCAGGACACTTCATAGGTTTCAAAAATATAAAAGTATAGTTTCACTTTTCTAACTCGGCATTACATATCTTTTGTTATAATAAGAAATATTCTTTAAAAATCATCTAAATCGCACAATATCTTCTCACTTTATTTCCTCTAATAGTTGTTTATTATTTTTGTCTTGAATAAAAGTCGTTCGATTAGAATGTCATAAGGCGAAGAACTCTTGATTTTCATCTAACACAATCCAAGATTTGAGCAAATCTTTAAATGAATCAAGTAAATGATCAATCATTCCTTCAAATACTACTTTTTCTTCATTACTCAGCATCAATATATCTGAGATATATAAGTGCGAGATAAGCTCTTTCTTTAGGCTTGCATTCTTGACGGATGTATCAAGATATGTCCTATATAATAAATAGCCAAAAAGAGTTTCTCTCATACACGCGAAGATTCACAAGAGCGCTAATTCTGAAAACTCTTCATGCCATGGCGATCAGGTTGACCTTAAATATAAGATAGCTTCATGCCAAATCCAAAGATCTAATGTGTATAAATTTTCTCTCAAAGCTACTCATTTACTTTCACGCGATAGAAAATCTGACTCTAAAATACATGCTGATATTTTTGGAATATAATGCAACATATTTCAATAAATTACATGGAATTGATCTGAAGGTTCAGCTTCTACAAGACGAGATATTGACTTACTCATACGTTTTCTAAATAATTCTATAATATCAGGACTAGCAATACTCATTGTTAAATTTCTCCTATTTAAATCTTGAAAACATGTGTTGATAAAATTTTCATCAAACAATTTTATGATATACATATTTGAATAGACTTCTTTTACGGTAGGTCTCATAGGTAGTGTAAATTTATCGACTCATGATCTAACATTTTCATACGCATACTTATAGTAGAAAACATTTTTTGAATAATTATACAGCATCGCACCATACCAAACTAATGTTTTTTGTGATAATTGTTGTTCATCTAATGTTGATAATATCTTTTCTAGTAATGGTTTCTCAAATAGTCTCATAGCAAAATTGTCTCACCTTCATACCCAGGTCCCAGCCAAAAATGTTATATAAAAATTTACAAATCTTTCTGTCATCGCTGACTCTTTTTTTAGAGCTTCGGGTAATGAGTTCATATCAACATTTCCATCATTTTCTTGAAGCGCATTTATAAATGAGTCGATTTCTTGAGTTTCTTCATATCATTGTTTGAGACGATATGCATGTGATATAAATTCTCTCATAGAACTAAAGAACGATTTTTTATAAATACGAAAATCAAATATATATGTGAGTAAATCTTCTAATTTTTCAGATCATTTCAAAAAACTTAGTACATATCAATCTAATCTTTCTTTATCGAAAATTTTAGTCAACATTCTATCACACACATCATATATATGCTTATGATGAAACATGTATTTTATGACCATATCAGTTGGTAACAATAGCTTTATGAGTTCTTCATCTTGCTTAGAAAAGGCACTTACCTTGTTATATGCATGAGAATGTTCTATAAAATCTTTTACTAATGCACTTTTTTTTGACTTTTTTTGATAATCAGACAATAATCGTTTATAGAATTCCTGTTCTGACAAATGAGCAGAATAAAACAGATTATTTAGATGTTTAAAAACGTAAAACAACATAAAGAAGATTTGGATATGGCTTAATAGTTCTTTTTTTAGTTGAGCAAATTCTTGATCAGATACCTCATGCTTTCAAGCTACTAAGGTGATTTTGTAAAAACTAAAAAATAAATCAATAAACCATTGATAGTTTTTCTGTTCATCTTCATGTGGAAACACTTTAATTCTACTAACAAATACAAAATGAAGAATATTTACAGTAACCAGGAAATTGTAAAACATAGTCCACTTTCTATGTTTGAAAACATCTTTGACATATAAACTAACCACCATAGTTATCACTACTCATATGTTTGATGGTGAATAGAATGACCATCAGTTCATATTGGCAACTACAGCATATGAATAATAAAAATTTAGATCTTTTACTTCTAAATTTGATTCATCTCAGAATCATATTTTTACCTCAAAACTATCTAGTCCAATATCGTATAGATTTAGTTTATAGTTTTCTACAATCTTTCTGTTAATAACTGAAAAGAAATGTTTTGGACTCACAAATGAGAGAAACATACCTGCAGGATTCATCTCATGCTGAACTAAAGATTCAGGAAGTAATGACAATAATAAGCGACGGAATAAATTCATGTATGTACTATACTAATGTTTGCAAACGCTTCAATTTAAGCTCATAGATTTTTCTAGATACGCACCTTATGTGGTTGACTTTAATGCAATATTATTTATTTTATTGTAAAGAAGTATACTGAAGTAAAGTAAGATATTCTTTTGAAGTGGTGATTACATCAAGAGCTTCATCATCAAATTCTTATTGATCATTAAAACTGAAAAAATGAAACTTAAAACACGTTTCCCTAAAGAAACTAATGCCTTACTAATTCATGGAGAACAACAATTAGCTATAAATTTTAGTGGCAACTCAGGTAAAATATTGTCGTTACCTGAAATTATTCAATCAAGAATAGATTATTATGGCAAAAGAACAACCAATGGTTTCGACATTATTAGTAGTTCTACTGAATGGTGTGGTGTGGATCATAACAATGATTTAATAGTTGCAAGAAGTGATAATTATGAGTTATTTAAATTAGTTCATACAAACTCTCAAAATCAACTTATAAAAAGAGATCTCTTTTTAGATGTTCTTGCTGAGAAATACGGAAAAGTATCTACGATAAACCTTAGTAAGTTACATATAAATTTCGCCTGTAATAAAAATAAATTTACTAAATTAAAAAG
Organism: Candidatus Absconditabacterales bacterium; assembly: GCA_937923605.1. GTDB lineage: Bacteria > Patescibacteriota > Gracilibacteria > Absconditabacterales > Absconditicoccaceae > JAHDCT01. The sequence goes on along the minus strand of CALDTY010000009.1, from coordinate 60,626 downwards.
TTTATCTAAAAATGCGAGTCTTGCTTTGAGGTGTGATCTTGAATTAGTAAAGCAATATTTATTAAAATTCAAAATAATTCCTGAATACAAAATATCTATCTTTAGTACTTTCAATTGTCATAGATATAAACAGATCATGAATGAATATAAGCTGTTTGATGAAAACATAACGAATAATAAATTCATTGAATACGCTTATGTACACAATCTAGTTTGTAATAAAATACAAGACGTGCAATTTGCTGATGTAAGAACTGAGATTAGTATCGACTCGCTTAATAAAAGAGGATTTTATTTGACTAAAATGGATGATCAAGTACTTAGTCTTGAGAAAAACATAAAATCATACAAGCAAAATAATTATCTTAAGCACTTGGGCAAACTACTCACTACAATTCCTGAATATAAATTGTATGGAAGAGGTGAAATTTCACTCTTCAATGGATACTATTTTGCTTGCAACAAATGTAATGCTGAATCTTTATTAGCAAATGAAGAAAGATATCCAATCTATTTCGTAAGAGGATACAATGTTTGCGGAACAAGAACTATTAGATTGAATGACAATGATAATGCTACACTTTTTGAGAAGAAGATTTGGCATAACTGTCCCTACCCTAAAGCAAATGCATATATAGTAATCAGTATAAGTCAAAATTTAGTCAAATTGGATTATGTAAAAGCTGATATTGATTTTACTTTACGTGTACCATATGAGAATGAAATCCTATCTAATCCTAAATTAATTGGAAGAATCGTATAGTAATTATTTATTACAAAAAAAGCAGGAGATGTATCTCCTGCTTTTTATTATATTTAATATTTCTATTTCACATCCATTCTTAGTCTCCTAATTTCTCCTTCTATATTAGAAACTTTTGATTTCATTTCTTCCATTTTTGCCTTCTTATCTTTGACAACATTCGCAGGAGCTTTACTAGCAAAGTCAGCTGTAAACAGACTTCTTAAATTTTGTAGAAACTGTTGTTCTTGAGCAAGCTCTGTTTCAAGTTGTGAAAGAAGTTCTTTCTTATTAATCCCTTTGACACCTTTAAGTCATACTTTAATATCCATAATCATTGCAATTTCCCAATCTCACTCTATCTCCTGTCATGCAGTAAGATATGAAATATTCTGCACTTTAACAATATCTTGAACCAAAGAAAAATGATCTTGCACTAAATCTTGAATATCTTTGTTTGCTTGAACAAATATATCAACTTTCTCATGTGGTTTATTGGTTACTTTTCTCTTTAAATTTCTCCAAGAAGAGATCATATCCATAACTAGATTCATTCTATAGTCTTTATCTTTTATTTCGAAGTCATCTGGCCATCTCGTCATCATTAATGATCACTGAAATCAGATAAGATTCCATAATTTTTCGGTAACAAATGGCAAACTAGGATGAAGTAACTTATAAAATGTTCCAAGACAATAAAAAAGTACTTTTTCGGTGACATCAGATTTTTCAACCTTCGAAATTTCAATATACCAATCACAAAAATCGTGCCAAACAATAGAAATTATTTCTTGTAATGATTCACCTATCATAAATTTTTCTTGATATCTATCTACTTGTCTAATCAAATCTTGTGTTTTAGAGAAAATTCGTCTATCATATGCATTCATTTTCTTAGAGTTCTTGTGTAATGATGCTCCTAGTTTTTCATAATCTAATTTTTTAACTTTACCTCATTGTTGATGAATAACAAATCTTGAGGCATTTCGAAGTTTATTAATAAATTTCCACATATATTCTACTCTTTGCTCATCAAATTTCATATCACTTCCTGGAGTATTTCCTACCAAAACTGAGCCTCTAAGAGCATCAGCTCAATACGTTTCAATTAGTTCCATTGGGTCAATGACATTTCCTTTCGATTTTGACATTTTTTTACCATACTTATCTCTTACCATTCCATGTAGATATATATCCTTAAATGGCAAAGAATCAGTATGTTCCACTCACATTATCATCATTCTTATGACTCGAAAAAAGATAATATCATATCCAGTTTCCATAATTGTATTAGGATAGAATTTATCCATATCTTTTGTTTTTTCTGGTCGTCATAACACACTAAATGGTCGTAATCATGATGAGAACCAAGTATCCAAAACATCTGGATCTTGAGTAAGAACCTCATCTGGCGATTCTGGCAAGAATAGAAACGTGTATGTGTCTCATGTTACTTGAATGTTAGCTGACTTATCTAAAATATCAACTAACTTCTCAGCTCAACCAATAATTTTATCGTTCATTCTTTTTTTCTGTTTAAATTCACCCAATACTCCATCGAGTAATAGTTGAATTTCTTCTATCTCTTTAATCGACATCTTTTTTCAAGCAAACTTGATGTTATACATATCCAAATATGAATGTCATACACTTGCATGCTGATTCACCAAACTTGGAGACAACAACACTTCTATCAATTGTTCCAAGTTAAAAGGATTAGCTAAACGAGAATCAGCAATTAAGTTAAATATAATACGAGATAAGATAGATTTCTTTCATTTCGTACTCTCTAAAACACTGTCTTCTTCAAAAGCATATTTTTTTCATGATTCGTTATACCAAATTGGTATTCTATGTCACCATCGTAGTTGTCTAGATAAACACCAAGGTTTAATGTCTTCCATTCGTTGCATAAACGTATGTTTGAATCTATCAGGATGTATATTCACATCATCATCTTCTAATCACTTAATGATTTTTTCGGCTGCTGGCTTTACATTCATAAACCACTGTGTACTTAAGAATGGTTGGACTCTACATCAAGTTCTTTCACAATATGGCACACTATGAGTGTGATCCTCTACTCTATCCAAGTTTCAAATTTCCTTAAGGTGATGAATCAAATTTTCTTCAAATTCATCAGCTGGCTGTCCAGCAAGCATTTCTCATGCCAACTCAGTGAAGTTACCTTGTTTATCTAAAGCAAAATTATCCATTGGGAGATTATGTCTCCAAGCAATATGATAATCTGTTTCAGAATGCGTAGGTGTAATCTTAAGTGCTCATGTTCACATATTAATATCTACTTCTTCATCAGCAATGATGGGGATAGATTTATTTATAATAGGAATTAGAATATTTCTTCAAATCCGTTTCTTGTATCTTTTGTCTTTAGGATGAACTGCAATAGCTACATCTGCAAACATTGTTTCTGGGCGTACGGTAGCTATTGTTATGCAATCTCATTTGCCGTCTACAAAGTACTTTATATAATACATCTTTCCTTCAACCTCCTTATGTTCGACTTCTAGATCTGAGAGTACAGTCTTTGCTTTTGGGGATCGGTTCACCATATATGCATCTCTATATATTTTTTCTTCATTGTATAACTTAACAAAAGCTTTTCTGACAGAACGACTGAGACTTTCAGACATAGTAAACTGTTCTCTCGACCAATCACATGACGATCACATGCGTTTTGTTTGAGAGACAATAGTGTTTTTTGAAAAATGAACCCAGTCCCACAACTTTTTCATAAACAATGGTCTTCCTAGTTCATCTTTTGTTTTTTTATCAGTTTCCATAAGTTGTCTTTCAACTACAACCTGTGTAGCAATTCAAGCATGATCAGTTCAAGGAACCCAAACGGTTCTCTTGTTCTTCATGCGTGCCATTCTCACCATTGTATCTTGTACAGATAGCATAAGCGCATGTCATAAATGCAATACACCAGTGACATTCGGGGGTGGCATAGCAATCATACATTCTCATTTGGTTCACTTTTGAGACTCAGGTTTGAAGCTTCACTCTTCTAACCAAGTATTATACATTTCAGGTTCAAAACTATGGTCGTATTTTTTTGGAAATCAATCCATTACAGTCAACAATATTAGTAGATAAAATAGCTTAATATTAGGGAAAATCATACCGTTATCACGAACTATTGCAAGAATCGCTGAGAGAGTCAAGTACCGAAATCATATATTTGTGATATAAAAAACAAAAATGAAACTCGCAATCATTTCGAAGATGAATATATTAACAATCCTATTTAATTAAGATTTATTAGAATGATTCTTTCAGACGCTACAATTAAATCTAAAATATCTTCTGGCGAAATAAAATTAATTCCAGGTGAAGGGCAATCATTAGAAAAAATAACAAACAATATAGTTTGCGCTAGCATGGATCTAGAACTTGGTAATGAATTTAGATTTTTCAAATATGTACCAAATCATGTTTTGAATCCTTTTGACCAAGACAGCAAGGATATTACAGAATCAATGAGATTTGAAGATAATGAAGATGTAATTATAGAGCCCTGAGCATTCTTATTAGCTGCTACGAAAGAACGTTTTTGAATCCCTGCAGATATTGTAGCTAGGGTTGAATGAAGAAGTAGTCTAGGAAGATTGGGCTTAATCATCCATGTAACCGCTTGATTTATAGATCCTTGATTTGGTCGAGATAATCCATCTACAATTACCCTGGAAATATCAAATATTAATCATGTTCCCATAATCATTAGACCTGGTATGCGTATCTGTCAACTTGCCTTTGATCAGATGGATAGACCAGCTGAAATTCCTTATAATGTAAAAAAGAATGCAAAGTACAATTGACAACAAGCTCCCCAAGCTAGTAAACTATTTATTAGTGGGTAGATTGACTTTTACAAAAAGAACATTATGGTATAGAAAAATACAAAACATGAAAAATGAAATACTAGATTTTTTAAGTCTAAATCCTTGGTCTGCTTTTTTTACATTGCTTACGTTTATAGCAATAATTACTGCGATATTCAAATCGTTGATAATCAAAGAATTTGCTAGAGCTTTTGTAATACTATTGATTGGAATTACTTTAATTGTAGTTATATACTATTTAGAATTAAGGAATATTGGTATATGGATTGATGAGAAGCAAGATCATGCATTTATTTACTTTATAATACTATTTTTAGTTAAAGGCTATGCATTAAGAATGTGGAAATTCAATAATCCTATAAGTACTACAGAAGAAAAAGAATAATATTATTCAAAAAAAGGAGTAGGTTACACCTACTCCTTTTTTAATAAAATTAACTACTTATGATTTTAGCAATCGCTTAATCATATCCATAAATACTTCAATCTGCACTGCACCGCGAAGAGTTCTGTAAGCACCGTTTCTAGTGTCAACAATCACTGAACCTGGAGTTCCACTTACTCACAAATCACGTCAAATTTGCTGCTGTATTTGGACCGACTGTGTAGCAATTCACTCATCAATACAAGCTTGCATTCTTACTGGATCCAATCAGTTATTTTGCGCAACTTTTCTAATAATATCCATAGTTGGCACAAGTCAGTTTGCATATAGTCCGGATTTATGTTCATAGAATATCTCTATTCATCATTGCATATAAGCACATTCTGCAGACTCAGCTGCCTGTGTAGCTAGTTCATGTCGCTTTCAGGTAAGTGGAAACATAACTGCAGCAGTTCTAACTTGTCCAGGAAATTCTACATTTCTTAGCTCATTAAGTACTTGATTATTATGTTGCATCTGACAATTTGGACATTGAAAATCAAGAAACTCCATCACTAAGATAGGTGAAGTGTCTTCTCAAAGAATATGAATATTATCTTTTATAAAAGCAAGATTTTCTTGAGTCATTATTTTGAATCATTCTGGAACTTTAGGAGCTGTATATTGAGCATATTTTGCCTGCACAAATGTACGTATTTGGGAAATTAACACTTTCTTTGATTTGCTTACTTTACTTTCATACTTTGACAACGTCGTTAGAACTAATTCTGCAACCGCAGGGTCTTTTTGAATTGAAGCATCAAGTAAAGAATATAGTTTATCAAGTGCAGGATTTTGTGCAAATACAACACCTATAATAAATGCACAAAATCATATCATACTTAGAAATATTTTTTTCATATAAATTTTTATAAATAAACGTGATTATAATAACCACTAATGACAAATATCTGCTAGGTGATATTAGGTTCTTACGTTCACAATAATTTAATTATAGTGATTTACTCCTATAATTATAAGGCACTCCATATTAAATTATTTCACTCATTTTTGGGTTCGTACTACTCTCTTAGTTCAATCAATTATTTTCCACTCTTGAGCTTTTACCTTTATTGTATCTCCAGGCTCATATAAGCCTTTCCAATCTTCCACATTAGTTGGATTGGCTACTTGAGATTTATGCAATAATCATTCAACTCATTTTACAGTAACAAATATTCAATAATTATATTTCAACTTAACATATCACTCAAATTGATCTCATAACTTTATATCCTCTATAGTAAAAGGAGTGCCATCTTCTTTCAAGGACTCAGATTTAGCTTTATCTGATATTTTTTCAGCTTCCGAAAATTGTCTTTGAGCTCGAGCTTTAAGGAGTTCTTCCAATTTTTCTTTAGGCATAGCATATCTTTGACGAGATTGCTCACGAATCTTTGTTCTTACTTCTTCACTAGCAACAGGATCTGGTAACGGAAAAGTTTTCATACTAAAGGGCTCACTAGTCACCCCGTCAACCATCAGTTTCGTATATGCTGTAAATTTAGGTAAGGACAAGAGATCATTAGCTTCAATTACTTCCTTAAACTGCAGTGACATCATAGTAGCATCATCATATCATAATCCAAAAGACACGATACTTCAAACATTACCAAATATTGCGTTTCTTACATTTTCTTGAATCTGAGATGTATACTGATTTGCTACAATTAATGATAGACGATATTTACGTGCTTCTGATAAAATTGATTCAAAAGCATCAGTAGCAAAATTTTGAAATTCATCAATATACAAATAAAAATCTTTTCTATCTTTAAATGACATATCTGCCCTTGCCATAGCATCAATCTGAAATTTTGATACTAAGAACGATCAAATCATAGAGGCATTATCCTCTCAAATTTTACCCTTTGAAAGATTTACAAGTAGAATTTGTCCGCTATCCATGATCTTTCTAATATTTAATGAACTTTTAGGTTGAGCAAAAATATTTCTTACAATAGGTGAACTCAAAAATTGTCATATCTTATTGGCAATTGGTCCGACAGCTTCGTTTTTTTGTCTATCTTGTCGGGTATCATATTCATCACGTCGAAATTTCATAACTACAGGATCTTTTACATGTTTAAGGACTTCTTCACGAAAATTCTTATCTGTTAACATTCTCATAACATGCATCAAAGTAGCATTTGGGTATTCCAAAATACTTAACATTACATTTCTTAATATATATTCCAACCTTGGTCACCGACTGTGTTCAAATAATTTCTTAAAAATTGAGACTACAGCTGAAGCAATTAAATTTCTTTGATCAGGATTATCATGTTCAAGTATATTGAATCAAACTGGATAATTTGTATCTGACACATCGAATAGGAATACATCATTTGTACGATGACTAGGAATATGGGCCATTACATCTTCAACCAAATCTCCATGTGGATCTACTACAGCAATACCATTATTACGTTGCATATCACTTACCACCATATTGGAAATAAAGGTAGATTTACCCATACCAGTTTTTCAAACTATATATATATGACGAAATTTATCTTCTTTTTTTATACCAAACATTGCTCCAGTATCTTTGAAATCTGTAGTTCATAAATAGGTCAAATCCATCTCGTCCGTGTTATCCCTAGTAGGAACGTCAACTGGGAATGACAATTTACGATAAGGTACATATTGTAAACTTTTATTAGGATTTGCTTTGGTTGGAATATGAAACATATTCAAAAACGCAACTACATTTGCATAGGTTTTTTGTTTTTTCTTTTTCATTTTTATACTTCACTCTCTGAGAAACTTTGCAAACAATTTTTCCATATTATGGCTTAGCTCATTTTTGAGTGATGTTTCAATCTTACTCATTCCAAATCATACGAAAAAATGAACATCTCTTCAAGATTCTTTAATTTCTTGTTTTTGTTGTTCGTCTTTTTTCATTTCTTTTTCTGATCACTCTTTAGGGCTAAACTGCTTAGCTATCCATTTAAATATTTTCTTCCACCAAGGTAATTTGACTTTGAATATTGCTTCATACTCAATCGTTAGATTTCATTTCTCAGGCACTGAAAAATAAAAAGATAATACTTCTTTAAATGGATCAACATAGCTTCATCATTTTGCAAAATCTGAGGCTTCAAAAAATTCAGATCACTTAGAAAATTTTAAAAATTGTTTTATGCGAGAAAATCTATGTCTCTTTCTATCTTTTTCAGTAACTCATATTTTTTTTAGTTCCGATGATTCAAAACTTGCATAAAACATATCAACCAAATAACTCTCATATTTTGTCGGCATTTTAATATACAGCTTTATTGCTTTCTGATTTCATGAAACTGTGAAATATATGGGATCTTTAATACTAGAAAAATTCGCCAAGAACCCTTGCCGTTGAGCATATCATAGCTCATTATATTGATATGTTTTAAGTTCATAGGTTACGTATCCACTTGGTGTTGAAGTATTCTTCACTCACGCAAGAGAGTTTCCTAACTTTTTAAAAATATTTACCATTATTGATTTATTGGAAATACCAAAAATCTAATTATATATTATTGAAAACATAGGTACAATGCAAGATAAGGGATTATATAGAATAAGTCTTATTGACATAGATTGATACATAAGTATAGACTTGTAAAATATTTGTATAATAGTATGAAATATACTCCAAAAGATATATCGAAAGCAGTAAAAAAACTAAAATTCTCAAACAAACTCTTAAGAGAATCTTTTTCAGTTGAGGATCCTGAAAAATTGCAAAATTTTGTTACATATGCAAGATGACAAATTAGTAAACTCATTAAAAAGGATGCCTCATATAAATTAATCTTCTCATCACAAAATATCTCTGATTACATCACAGAAAAGCTGAAACTATCAGAAGAACAAATCAGCGATATTCTCTTGGCTGATTGAAAAAATAATATTGCTTTTCATCGTCATTTAAAAGAGTTGGAAGTGTTAGAATCTGAAGATGAACATTTTACTTCCAAAGAACGTATTGAATCATATCATAAGGTAATTACTCAAATATATCGGGAATATGCACTACTTTGATATGTAGATCAACAAGAAATACTTTTTGGTAAATATGAAAAATTTTTAAAAGAAGTCCAAAAAAAGTATAAATGAATTTGAGATAATCACAGGCTACTGTTAGCACGCATGTATAATGTCTCTGGAATTACCGAAAAAGATAATCACGAATTAACACTTAAGAAATTAGAAAAATCTTTTGCATTACTTAATACTCAACCTAAGTGAATAAACAATGAACTTAAAGAAAAACGATGATGAGCACTACGTCATTCGTTTGATTCTATCGTAAAGATTTGTATAGCAGATAAAAATGTTGAAACACTATGCCAGCACTTTAAGGAAATGATTAGATGGTTTGATTTTTGTGATATGGACGAAGTCACGAAATTCAATATATACTACCAACTATCAAGCTCTGCACATAAAAAAAACGAATTTTCGGATGCACTAACTTTCTCAGAGAATATGATTAAATGTTTGACTTTTGAAGCCAAAGATGAAATCTTTTTTCAAGCGTATCAATTAAGATGAAAGATTCTAGAATCAAATAGAAACTCATTATGTTTAGATTATTATAAGTTTGCAAAAAACACAAAAGCAAACTATAGTTATTTGATGGACCTGAAAATAGCTTGATTTCATATAAAAAGTAAAAATTTTGATAAAGCACATAAATATATTGATAATATTATCTTCAACCAAGCGTCTTCAATAACGTCAAAAGCAAAAGCTCACTTTCTAAAATGAAATTTATTAGAAATTGAAGAAGGTTTTATCAAGGCCTTATCACAATATGAGATTTCAATAGACTACTTACAGTCTGTTGATCCTGAAAGTGATGATTTGTTGCATAAAGATTACTATCAAAAAATAATTGATTCGTATGCTAGACTAGTATGACGAATGCCGAATTCTGTACTTCATAATCACAGTAAAAATTTTCTTACTCATGATACTGAAAATTCACATGTTATTTATAATTATTTATGAAAAAATAAGTGATAGATAGTATATATATAATATTTCTTACAAAGAAAACCTTTAAAAGCCATAAATCCTTGAAAAAAGTGAAATAATATTTAAAATATCAATACTAAAAACATAAATTAGTCAATTATGAAGACACAAAATGAATTCTGGAAAAAACAAAAACAAGTTTCAAGTGAAAAAATTAACAGTGACATTATGAGTCTAGTTTCAAACGATTGTTGGAATCTAAATCAATTAAAGATCGTAAATTCAAGTTTAGAAAAATTTGACATGACAACAAACAAAATTGATGTTACTGAGATGAAAAAATTATGTATAAAAAAAGATAAAATTACCACAAATGATTATCTCAAAATTGGGTTAGTTATTGTACTTTCTATTTGTATGTATATATTCTTAGCACATTTAGTTAAGAATACAAATCCAGGCAATGAGGGAGTAGAAGATCTATTCTTTATAATAATTACTTACGCAAGTATGTGTCTAGGACTACTTTGGAGCGAATATTTTCTTTTTATTCCTACGGGAATTTTAAAAAAGAAGATTAATGACCAAGTATATAGAATAAATAGAAAACTAACTTCGTTTTCTATTCAGGAAACAAAAAAAATAGAATTATCTATGACAAATACACAATTTGGAACATATGTTACTTCACTTATGTTTATTTCAATAATAATTACTGTAATTATAGTGTTCACTTTCTCTTAAAGAATAAAAAAAAGGCAATTGTAGTTGCCTTTTTTATTTGCATAATAAATACACTTTAATACACATACCCCTCACCAAAGGCAACTTCAAATTCTTTTAATTCAAATAAAGTTTTAAATTTTTTACTAATCACTTCACATTCCGCTTCATTTTCAAATGTTTGAAACGTTGTTCGATCAATGTGTTGAACTTGAATAATATCTTGGATTCTAGAGAATCATTCTACTAGAAACGGACTACTGATAAGTGCAAGATTTTTTACCAACCAAAGCATTAACTGCAAATCATTTATAGCTTCTTGTTTAGTATCTTTATCTTTTATTTTGACCCATGGTTCTTTGATTTGCATATATCAATTACAGTTTTGTACTATACTAAATCGATCTCTTAAATATCACATATAATCGTTGTTTTGTATATAAGAGGCAATTACTTCATGAGCAAGATAGTTGTTATTCCTAAGCTCTAAAAATACTTTTCGTAATTCTGAATCAAGAAGAGTTCAATCTTGATCAAAGGTATCTAATATAGATAAGTCAGTAATATCTACTTTTGAAATTTCATATTTTTTACATAACTTTCCTACCCTACTTACTAAATTTCCCCATCACTTTTTAAGAACATTCTCTTTTGCAACCGTTAATCTATCTTTTGAAAAATCACCATCATTTCAAATTTTGATATCACTAAAGAGATAATAAACTAATGCATCTCTTCAATATTCAGCATATAAATCTAAAGGATCAATCTTATTACCAAGTGATTTCGACATTTTCTGTCCATCAACTGTGAAGAATCAATGTATGATTTCTTTTCATGGTTGTTTATATCCACTACTATGCAACATTGCTGGCCAAAAAATAGCATGAAAACGCGAAATATCTTTTCATAAGGTATGAATAATTTCTCATTCATTCCAGAAACTAATGTCATTTGAATCTCATGAAACAGATTGTCAATTTCTTGTAAAATCTTGTGGATATAGACAGACTGTCAAATAATTGTAAAGAGCGTCGAACCGTATATAAACTACAGACTCTGGATCTTTAAACGATTCTGGAAGTGGAATTCAAAAATCACTTCCTTCACGAGAGATCGAAAAATCCTCCAATCATTGATCAACAAATGAACGAACCTCATTATACCTAAAATCTGGAAACACAAAGTCACTATTTTGCTTATAAAAGTCATTTAGAAAATTTTCAAATTCTTTTAACTTAAAAAATCGATTTTTCTCCTTTATCTTTTTCGGCTCTTTTAAATGATCAGGACAAACATGCTTTCCATCATGATCAATTAAATCTGATTCTTTCTTAAATCCTTCACATCACAAACAATACATTCACTCATACTCTCATTGATAGACAACTCACTTTTTCAAGGCGTCCTCTAAAATTTCTTGCACAAAACGATGATGAGTAGGATGAGTAGTTCTAATATAATCCGTATAGCTAATATCTAACTTATCTCGAGCATTTCTAAATAAAATCTCAATTTCATTCAAATATTGCATCACATCCTTACCTTCCTCAATAGCTGTTTCTTTCATTTTCTGTCAATTTTCATCTGTACCCACAGCAAACTTTACCTGATATCAGAGCAGTCTTTTACTTCTAGCTAAAACATCAGCTATTAGTGTTGTATACGTAGTTCCAATATGAGGTCACCCATTTGCATAATAAATCGGCGTTGTTATATAACATCTTTTATTCATAGAAGTAATGCATTATAAAGTGAATAATTATAGTACACATACTCTTTAGAAGTACAACAAAAAAAACTCAACTTAATGAGTTTTCTTATATCTACATCGAACTTGAAAATATTATTCTTGAGTCTCCTCTTCAGATTCTTCTTGAGATTCAACAGCACTTACATCTCCTGAACTATGCTTATCAAGTATCGCTTCAACTTGCTCAGGCGGAAGAGCTCAGATAAACTGGTCAACTACCTCTCATCACTTAAAAACAGTTACTTGAGGTATACTTCTCACAGAAAACTGCATTGTGAGCTCTCAGTTTTCTGGCGCATCAACATTTATCGTTAATAACTCTACATCATCTCTTCTATCTGCAATATCATGCAGTACTGGTTTTAGCATTCTACAAGGACCACATCGTTCAGCCCAGAAATCAACTAATATAGTTTTATCACTTCATGCTAAATGAGCATCAAACATTTCTTTTCAAATAATTTCTGTAGCCATTTAATATTACAATAAGAGTAAAAGAAAACCCTAAGAGTTTATACTTAGAGTATATAGTAGATGTACTAATTTGCTAATCAAAGAATTAGATTTACAAGCCAGTAGATACTGTCTAACTTTGGAAATACAATACTGTAACTATTCTCTTTAATGCATTTAAGATTTTTACTCATAGCTCAACGAATCCCCTTACTGCTAAGACTTCAAACTGTTCTAGTTTCTGTAATCAAGTTTTAATTCTGATTAAGAATTTTTGAGAATTTACTTCTAACACAACATCATGCATCTTTTCACCTAATTTAGTGAAAGAAGCTTTAACTTGTTGTGTTTCAAATGATTTACTTAAATCATTTTGGCTTAATAATGCTTGTTGTTGCATTGATAAATTTGCTAAGAAGTAAACATAAACTTGAACTTTAGATTTGTATTTCTTTTTGGTTTCAATACAAGAGACAAAAGCAAACATTTCTTATAGAAACATTGATAAAATATTTATAGATACTTTGTGTGAATTATTTTAGTTTATTTAGCTTTATGTATGGCTTTCAAGAATTCTTATTTAGCAGAACTCGTGAAAAAATTAAAAAAGTGGAGATATAAAATCATCTACTCTGATGAATTGAAAAAAATTATTAAAAAAATCATGGGCCCTGAATACACTGACAAGAAGGCATATAAGCTCATGTACTACCTCAAAAATAAATGATATCTTTTGTCAATCAAAAAAGAGATCTTCTATGTTAAGTTTTCAGAAGATCATATTAGCGAAGATTTGATTCTAGAGGATCGATATCGGTATATACTGCATCATCATGCAAAGTCGGCAACAGACAATCATCGATACATAGGCTGAATAAAAGCGTTAGAGTTATGAGTGCAAAACTTCTCTATTCCTGATGAAATACAAATTATAAATCCAAAAAAACAATCGAAAGAAATAGTCGTTGCTTGAAAGCCCTTGCAATTTAAAAAATACAGCACGAAAGATAAAAATTTCTTTAAACAATTTAAAAAACACACATCAAAAGTAAAAATGTGAAAATACAGCTTCCCTTATGCAACTCTTGAACTAGCCATATTGGAATGCCTATATAACTTCGATGAAATTCATGATAGGTATACTTATGAGATGATTAAGAAAATTATTAGGAAATCATCGAATCTAGATCTAGATCGTTTAGCTAAAATTTTGAAAATATGAAAGCATCATACATCAATTAATCGTCTTTATAAAATTACAAAAAAAGAAAATAAAACATTAGCTGCCAATCTCCTTCCAATTATTAAGAAACGAAGTTTTGTCTTAGATGTTTAATTACAAAATAAAAAAGAAAGCAGAGATTCAAATGAATCTCTGCTTTTTTTAATATTAAACCTTTATGTTACATTAACTATAATTGAAGTTAAAACTGGCTGTATCTTCATATCTCTCTTTCATTTGTTTCATAAGAAGATCTTTTTGGTGATCAAATAGATCCTTATGAGGGTGACTTTTTCTAGAAAGATTTTTAGTTAGACCTGCTCTAAAAAGTGGATTCATAATCATTATCGATTCTACAGGCACTTTTGGATTAATTCTATGTGCACATCTTGGACTAATAAACGTATACGATGAACCAAATTTTTGCACTACAGTCTTAAGTTCAATTTTACTTACAAGCTCTTCAACGATGTCGGATGTAGCTGAAAGCACTTTCTCATCATCAGCTTCAGTTCCATAGATTCCAAATGTATGTTCGTACTCCCCGTACACTTTAATACTTGAACCTGCAGCATGAAAATGAAGAAACGTTTTTTTTAGAGAAGGATGACTAAAGTGTCTAAAGACTCTTATATCTCCCCATTGTGACCAAACTCTCCATACCTCTGGATCATCATGATCAATCAATTTTGTGTTCCAAATTTCAGGATATTCCCATAATTTCAATTTATGGAAATCCATTTCAATTCTATCTCTAAGATCGTTAGCTTCTTCTTTTGTCTTAAAAGCTGAATACCTTGGCAATATTATCTTCGACATTTTATTATTTTTATTATTTTTAATACAACTTCTTCTGCTTTATAATATTTAAAATAAGTTTGTCAATAGTTACTGAACTTCGGTTCCAACATAATACCAGTTAATAATTTCGTCATATTGTACTCATGCATTAGCTAAACGTTCTGCTCAACTTCAACTCATTCAAACTCAATGTCACTTGAATTTGCTTGTATCTCAACATTTACTTACATCAATTACGTTTCTTAGTCGAGGCGTATCTGTCCATCAAAAATAATCATTTCCAGATCTAGTAAACCCTGGTCAACAATGAAAATAAGGCAAAATAACAATATTATTATTGTAAGTAATTCGAGTGTCTTTAAGCTGCCTCATTGCTTGATACCATTTTGTAATCGTCTTTTCTACTCAATATCCTGCATATTTTTGCATAATACGCTCATCATCTATCATTGTATATCAAGCATCGGCTGGTACAAATGGGTGGACATTAATTCAATCAAGATAGTAAGCAGTATAATTTTTAGTTGCCAAAAATATCGCTTTTATCTTCTCTAAATGATCTTGATCCTTGGTTTCGATGACACCCTTTAAATAATCATAAAACGGCACATGATTAACTACAGTTCGAGCGTCAATCCATCATTTTTGCAAATGTCTCATGCGCTCATTCTGCATAACAATGTCACCTCTAAACATATTCCATGAAACTCATGTTGCACTTGCTCTTCAATAATTACTTACAGTTATTATTCAATTATTTTCTATCAAGAGATATTGAGAACTCACAGACTCTCAATCAACTTCAATTTCCATACGATCAAGATATGAAATTACTTTTATCATTGAGGCATTAATAAAAGTTTCGTTATCAGTTCTAATAACACATTCTTGTTCGCAGATGTACTGTATCTCTGGAAAAGTTGTGGTAAGCTCATAGAGCAATACTTTCACATCTGACTTTACGTGATCATCAATATCTCAAATAGCAACTTCCTGTGTAATCTTATTTGTTTGCAACTTTGTTCAAGACTCTCAGTATGTAGAGGAATAAACATCTTTACGATGACTCAATAATGCATCTAAATCTTGTTGCCAAAGCAATATTAGATCGAAAAAATGAATATCTCCTCATTGATTGATGATTAATGGTACGCGCCCACTTCAATGATATCAAGTTCTATTAAAAGTAATATTGATCTCATCTTGATTTTGCTCACATCAGTCAATTTCTAATCAATTATGATCTATAATACACTGGACCTGTCAAAATCAGGGTAAAGGCAAACTAATAGCTAAATTCTTGTCAGAACTATATTTTATTGTTTTTTCAGAATGAAATGTAATTTTAGAAAAATCCAAAGATCATTGTTTACGAGAAAAAGCAATTAGAGAAGATACGTTTAATTTTAATTGTTCAATAATGCCTTCATTATTATGTCATGGACATTCTGTAGCAGCTCCTTCATTGTGTCATACAATACTATCATGAACTGTTGCGAATAGATAAGGAGAATTTTCACTAGCTTGAAACAACTGTGTACTTCAATATGGATCAATATCATACTTCCAGGCTAATGCAGTAGTGAGACGCATCAATGACTCTTGCATCTTAATAGTAGGTTCATCTATATCAAAATTACCCATCAACGCTATTCATATACTCGTCGTATTATTCCGCTTCATATGGGCTCATATGATTCCTTCACCTCAAGCCCTTCATTCGTATATATTTCCATCATCATCAATTAGAAAGTGATATCATATATCTCATCGCCCATTTGAAAATGAATGCTGTACAGCTAGATTTTGCATAACCTGAATTCATTCATCTATATCTTTAGCTTTATTTCAGGCTGTATGATGAATAATGATTTTCTTTTTATTATCTTTATACGTTAGAGGTCGCCATAATTCTTTATCATCTTCAGTTAACACAACTTGATCTAAAGCATATCATCGATCTGAAAGTCAATATTCTTGCACATCTATATCATTTGGATAATAATTTTGTAATCGCTTATTACTAATATAATATTTTTCTCTTTTCAACTTATTATTAATAAATTCCTTGTTTCCAGTAGGTCACCCGGTTTGTAATCGAGCATTATATGCATTGTTATTTTCCTTCCACCAATCATACCATTGATGCTCTGACATTCTCATTGTTTCGTTTGATCATCGTTGTTCACGTGTAACAATCTCTATTTCTTCAATATTTCGATTTTGAGCAAAAATTAGTGATACAGATCACAGACACACTCATATAAATATAACTAATAATCTAAATAACATTTCAAATATATTCATAAATATAAATACTGTATTGAAGAATATGCACAGCTATAGTAAAGATAGGAAACTAGGCTTGACTTTTTCTTTTTTTTAAGTATTTAATACTTAACAAAACTAAAACGTATGAAGAATTTTAGAGTTTTCACTTCAATTGGTGGAATCGGAGCTAAAAGCTCACAACACATATTTTCAATGTCGAGAAATCGGCATTTTTTTATTGAAAAAATTGATTTGAGCAGAAATAAAATATTATTAGGTTAAGAAAAATATTTCATTATATTTAGTAAAAAATTAAGGCTAAACAATTCTTAAAATCATTATCAAGTTTCATTTATAGCCAATTAACAGTAGCTCACCTGATTTGTAATAATATCTTCAACTATACATACTTTTCATTATACTATTATTTAAATTCTTATTCTTATTTGTATATATGTTTACTCATCTCCATGGACACTCTCATTATTCTTTGCTAGAAGCCATCGGTAACCCAAAAAATATTGTAAGGGAAGCAAAGGACCTATGAATGAAAGCAATTGCACTTACAGACTATAATGGACTTTTTTGAGCAATAGAATTCTATAAAGCAGCAAAAGATGCAGAAATTCAACCTATCATTTGAGTAGAAGTATGATATGTTCATGACTTACATCATAAAGCAAAACTGGAAGATATTTGAAACATTGTCTTATTAGCGAAAAATTATTCATGATACAAACAACTGCTAAAAATAGTTTCAGAGGCTAATCTTAAAGGATGGCATGAAGATAAAGCAAGAATAGATGCCAACCTTCTCAAAGAATTTTCCAACGATTTATACTTACTTATTTGATGAATGAATAGCTCTTTTGCGAAAATGATACTAAGAAACGAAGATGATCTAAAAATAAAGGAAGATCTTCAAGATCTCATCCATATCATGTGAAAAGAAAATATAATCATAGAGCTTACTATACAAGATGAATCCTCCTTTCCTCAGGTCAAAAAAATAAACAAATATAGTGAGAAATTAGCAAGTGAAATGGAAATTGTACTCACCTGTTCAAATAACTTTCATTATATCGATCAAGCTGATCAAAAAGTATCTGAAGTAGCATTAGCTATTAAAGATTGAAAAAGAATGTTTGATGAAGATAGAAGAAAAGTAAGTCTACAACAACATATTATGTCAGAAATTGAGATTAAAGAAATTGCTACTAATAATTGATGGGACAGCACAACTATAGATCTTATGATCAACAATACCTCAGTCATAACTGATAGTATTGATATTGAATTGCCACTATGAAAAATTCTTTTTCCAAAATATGAATCACCAGAACACATTAAATTACTTTATAATCAGAACAAAGATATATTGATTGAGGAATAATAAATAAAAAAGACTCATGATAATTCATGGGTCTTTTTTTAGGTTCTAAATATAAATACTACCATCATAACAATCAAAACTGAGCTTATGATTGTAAAAGTTAGAGCTTCTGTAGTTTTTTGCTTATAAGAATTCTTCCAAATTTGTTTAACTCTTTTATGCATAATGCCCTTTAAAAGAACATAGACAGGACACTTTCCAGTAATGTGATTTATTCTTCCCAGAATCAGCACTATAGCAAAGAAGAGTCCAATAAACAAAGCAACTGAAGTTATACCACTACACAGCTGCAATCCTTTTTTCATAAAGAGATACATCACCGCTATAATCGAAACATCAATCACCATATGTAGACGCTCTAACATCTTTTTATTTCTAGAATTTCTCTTGTTTTGTAACATATATAAGGTTTTGTTTACTTACTATAAATTTATTTTAAAAAAAGTCAATCTCGTGTTCATTTTAAGATATTTTTAATGATTCATCGTCTTTGTTGTCATCATCACATCAAACTAATAACAAGAAATCGAATTGTCTGCAATCGCAATCCACATCAAAAATATTTAATCTCTTCTCGTTTAGACGCATTTTTTCTGGCAAATAAGATTCTATTTTTACTACGCTCATAGGCGATCTGAGGAGATCATAAAAACTTCTTTTCTAAAAGAGATTTATCTCTTTCCATATGTTGAATTGAGATACTATCTGACACTTTAATTTGTGCTCAAGAAAGTCGAACACGATACGAGAAATCTACATCTTCCAAACAAGATATATAAAGATCATCAAATCATATTTTATGAAAAAGATTAGTCGATCAAAATAAAGAATTTGCTCAGATTATCTTGATTTCTTTATTAGATCATACTTTTGCAAAATTGAATCTTGGCAATAGCCATGAAAATCAAGTTATTCATGCTGATTGTATAACTGAAGTCATTCTCCATGTAATATGAGGTGATCGAAGTATTTCTTTATCAGACTTCAATAACATTGAATACTCTATAATAGTACGCTCAAAAAAATTATCTTCAAATATATTATCATCATCAACCATAAATATGTACTTATGTTGTGCTTGATGAACAAGAAAATTTCTATCATACCCAATTCACATTCAAGGTTGATAATCACTGTTATTATAATGAGTGAGGGTAACTTCTGTTCCAATATTTTTTAAAGCAATCAACTCTTCAACTTGAGAAAGTTCTTTTTTAGTTGGTCTTCAATGCAAGAGAAAATGTATATGATTTGGTAATATATTCTGTTGTGAAATACACGTTAACAGAGGGTCGAGTCTTGCACTAGATCCGGAAGTAGGTATTAGAAGATCTCGTTTCATCTTAATCTTCATACTAAAAAGTAGTGTCAGGAATTAAGCACCAAAGTTTCTTTTTCTTCCATATCGATCTTCAATAGCAATTTTCAATTGATCTACGGTAAAATCAGGATATTTTAAATCAGTAAAATATCGTTCGGCATAGTCCTCCCAAGGTAGAAATCAGCTAGTTCTTAAGGCTCATTTTGTTCTAATAATTAGATCAACTGGTGGCAAATTTCACAATTTCATAAATTCATCTATTTTATGTGCCCCTTCCTCTACGCATTTTTCTAAAGCATGCTGGATGTGTCGCTTTCATCCATAATTAAATAATAAGTTTAATGTTCTTTTTCATACATTATCAAATTTCTGCTGCAAATTATCTAACTTTTTTACTAAGGACTCTGGTATTCATTCTTTACTACCTAACCAAGTAAATCAAAGATTGTACTTTTCCAATGTTGGTTCTATTTCTGTAATTCATTTCTCAATAAGAGCAAATAAGAACGTTTTTTCTAAAACAGATCTTTTTTTTACATTCTCAGTACTCATAGCCCAAAATGTAATTGCTACTCAAGTTTCTAACTTATTGAAAACATACTCCAATAACTCTTTGGTTCTTTGGTATCATTCTTGATGTCATTCGTTTGGAACGAGACCTTTCTCTCTGGCCCACGTTCTGTTCCCGTCTGGAACTATTGCGATATGTTTAAGCGTATCATTCATATTCAATATAATCAAAATCAATGTAAAAAAATGTACGAATTATTGATATAGATACAAGTGTATGATAGAATTAAGAAAAATTGACTTAATTACTTATATAGCTATGGTGTATAAAAAAATGAAATGAAAAAAGAATTTACAAAACATTATTATGATATTTTTATACCTCATGCTTAAGGTGTTTTTATTGATTCAAATATAGTACATCATCCCATGGAGTTCTATAAAGTCCTTCATTTAATCTTTGTTGATCTAGATAGTGTCAAATGAATCAAATACTTCTCGCTAGAACAAAGAATGCATTAAACAAATCATTGTTTACTTCTTGTTTCATCTGTTCTGAAGTAAATCACATATCTTGCATCATATCTAATAATAGTGCTGCTATATGTCCATCAACGTTTAAAATTAAATTCGGTTTCTTTTGTAAAGTGATACTCTCCACAGCTAACGCAAAATCTAAATGAGGCGTAGATGGAAAAGTATTTGCAATATCTCTCATTAGCTCACATCTTTTATCGGGATCATAGATTGATTTTACCTTATGACCTACTCATTGTATATATATTCACTTCTTTTTCATCTCAGACACCAGTTCTCATGGTGAAATATTTCTATCAACTGCATCAGCCAACCGTTTTCCAGCTCATGTTACTGCTCAACCAAAACGTGGCCCTACAGTTACCAATCAAGCAATAAGGGATGATACAATATCTTTACCTGCTCTAGCAGTTACAATTGTATTTGTCGCTCCACTGACAGCAGGGCCATGATCAGCTAATAAAATTAAAATTGCATCAATACAAGTACAGGCATACTCAGGCAAATCCTTCTTAAGTCGAAGATGTCATAACACTTTAGCAATACTTCAATTCTGGACATGTTGTGAAATTGCTATTCAATTATAAGTAAGCTCATCTCATCTTTCATCAGATATAGTTGAGGTGAAATTAGTTTTTCTTCTGGCTTGCAGGATAGTAATATTTTTTTGAAGCTCAGACGTATCAATATTTCTTTTTCAGATTCATAATTTCTGCGCAACTTCTTCTATTGTAATTCAAAAATCATCAAAAGTTGATGGAACATGAGCTCATACTTCACGTAACAAATTATTTTTATAACTAGCTTTTTCTTCATCACTATTTGCTTTTGCTCATGCATGTCCAAATTGAACTTCGGTCTTAAGATGCTCAGCAGATTCTCATATACATCGCGCTACTACAGGTTTTTTAATTTTGCCCTGACGAATCATTTCGGCAATTTCTATCTCAATACGATTTCACACTTCTCATAGCATAATTATCATTTTGATCTCTGGGTGGTTTTCTACATATTCAACCATTGGCACAAATGACATCATAGGGAATCTATCTCATCATATTTGAAATGCACTATGAACACCGTCTGCATGATTACTTACTACACGACATAGTTCATTCATCATTCATCATGATTTGGTTATTATTGCAACGCTTCATGGCGTTGTCAGTCTTGATTTGAGTATATTCTCAAGAGATCATCATGTATGAGCTATACGAAAAGTACCACATAACATAGCACCAACTATAGAAGGACCAAATAATTCTACATCACTATCTTTTGCAAGTTCAATTAGTTCTCTAGTTTCTCTTTCTGCAATACCTTCTGCTATCGTGAAAATATGTTTAAATTTTCATGATACGATTGCATCTTTATTCACTTGTGTACAGCTACGGAAAGAAGCAAGGTTAATAAGTGTATCAACATGTTCAAACTGATCTATTTCTTCCCAGCTATGGATAGTTGGAATAAATATTTCTTTATCTCAAAAAAAGACTTTGTATTTTTTTCATGATTTTTGAGAACTAAATACCGCTCTAACACTCGGACTTCTTCCACATAGAAAATCGTAATCCAACATATTTTGGACTATTCATATATGTGTTCAATATAATATTGCTTCAGATTTAGGTGTAAAATGCATATCAATAATATTATTGTAAAGATTCAGATATAGGTTTTATAATTTGATTTTCTCCATAGCATCTGTAATGCTAACTTCTCCTCATGCCACAAAACATGGAATATCATTTGAGGTGCAAAATTTTTCTATCAATGCTAATCATTTTGTATCATTTACTCATCAACGCCTAACTACAATTTTTATTTTTTGCTCTTTAATTTTATCTACTTTATCAGTTAGAGCGTCAACAAATGCTTTTCAAATAACATCAATTCTAGTGAAGTTAGCTATTGGTCACAAATAACATAAATATTTCTGTTTTTTCGATGGGCTAGAATATAACATTTCGAATAGTCATTGAACGTATTCTCTGTTGTGTCGATAATTAGGATTTCATGATAATTCTCAATAATTTATAAGATCATCAATCATTCACATTGCACTAAACTTATCCATAATTGCTACACTAGCTCATCAACTTCATAATAATAAAGCAATATTTCCGTCAGGATTGAGTGTTACAAACTTTAAACTTGCTCATGTTTCAGCATCCATAGCTTCTACTTTTTTTTCAAATTCACTTGTCTTAGATCAAAATCATTCTACCCAAGTAATGTTTTTCCACTCTCACACATGTTTCCATCATTCACAAGTATCAACTCTAGCGACCATATCTAAACACACAATATTTCAATCACTATCAAGCACAAAAGGATTAACTTCTAAATATGCTAATCAATATTGTTTAAAAAAATCGTAAAACTGTAAAAGAAAATCTTGAACCATTTGACGATCTTCGAGTTTTTTAATTCAAGAGATCAAGAGCGACAGTTCATCTGTTTGTATTCATTGTAGGACATTAATTCTAAGTTCAAGAACCTTATCCCGATTTTCTTCAACTTCAACTCATCACTCAAGTGAGAAGTATAATATATCTGAGTCTCTATCAGTTTTTATTGCAACATAATATTCTTGTTCATGTGGCACAAACTCTTCTACCAAAAATGTAGTCAAAATTCATTCAACATTATTTATAGATAATTGCTGATGTCGTTTTTCTTGAATCCATTCTTGGACTCACTGAGCTTCTAGATTAACACCAACTAATCAATACTTACCTCTTTTTCCAAATAATTGATCAGGCTTTACGACAAAGTTTGTTATTCAAGTAGATTTCAATGTCGATACAACTATATCAAACGTATCTTGTGTACTAACAAGTACTCAAGAATACTTTCTTGAACTGTATTCTGATCGAAGTGATTTTGCATCAAATTCCCTAATTGCTTTTTGAGACATTTTATTACAATTTCTAAACCTTCTGTTTGTAGAAAAAATGAGTGATACATCAAGAGAAGAGTGTTGACTTTCGTTTCGTAAGTAATATTGATAATTATACAAAAACTAAATAATATACTATGAGTTCATTAGCATATACCAAAAAACATCAATTCAGGAATTTATTAGTAGCTCATCTTCTCATGATTGCTACAGTACTGTTATTTATCTATCTTTCAAAGACATTCGAAACAGATAGAATTATAACATGTAAGTGGATTAGCATCTGTATATTGATGATCATCATTTTGAAACAATATAAACTGACTTCAAATCCTATCCCTTATAGGAATTTAAAAATTCCTCTCTCACTTCGAAATTTGCTTTCGATAGAACTACGGAAAAAAAATAGAATGAATTAAAAAAAATAAAATATGAAAAGCATAGAAATTAAAGAAAAGAAGATATACCTTGGTTATCTACTACCTCATATATTAATAGTAACTATATGTGTAGTTCTAATTCTTATTGATCAAGCAATGAGAACAACATTTACTGGTGTCATTAATCTTATAAGTTGTTTTATAATGGTTATAAGTTGCATACATTTGTATAATCGAATTAGAAATAAAGATAGAGAAAAAAACGGTTATTTACATATTTACTTAGATCGCAATCTAAGCAACTCAAACACTTTTACTTATAAAACTGGATATATTGATGGGAACTCTAGTTTCACAAATGTAAAAAAAGTAGATGCTGATAATAATTATCTACTTTTAAAGACACATTATAAAGACTTTAACCATGATTTTGAAACCAGTGTCAAAATTAGATGTGAAAACCCTCAGGTCTGGGCAGAAAGACTAACAAAAGAATTTAATCAAAGAAATTTATTAACCAAAAAAAATAGATATGAATTGGCTGGAACTGTGTGATGATTACACTGAAGAAATTCTATTCGTACTGTAAAGGAGAAGTTGATACGTTTCTTCAAACTAAAATTGAAAATGATATGATTCTCAATAACGACTTTAAAGCGTCGATATTAGGAATGAAAAAATTTATCAAATAATTGAAAAAAGAATTCAAAGTAAATGATGTTACTTACTCTTTTTTTACTAGCTCAATGGAGACATTAAAAACCGATTTCATGCTTCAAGTTACATTGCGTGATAAAGCTAATAATAACAAGTAAGTACTGATGCATAAAAATTTCAAATAAATGACTAAACAATTTAGTTTAGTCATTTTTTTAATCCACAATTTCCATTACATGACTCACTTTTACTTTCTCGATAGCATCACCATTACTATTAGTTTCAAGAACTTCTAATTCAATATCTCAACAACTCACCACATCCCCTACCTTTGCAAAATCTTTCAAAATTTCAAGAAACACATAACTTACAGTATCTTCTTCCGAAATATCATCTGAATATTTTTCAGGGACTTGATATCATGGGATTCAAAGTATATCAATCACATCTCTAAGTATAGTATCTCATTGGACTTTTGCGGTCATTTCATCAACTTTGACAATTTCCGCATCTTCTCGTCCGTCTGATTCATCTCTAATTGCTCATACAAGATCTTCCAAAATATCTTCAAATGTTACAAATCACGCAGTTCCTCCATACTCATCAATAACTACAGCAAAATGTCGTCAATGCTTCTTCATATCTAAAAAGACATCGAAAATACTCGCCGTAATAGGTACTTTGGCTATATCTCTTAAATTAAATGATTTTAAGGTCTTTGGTAAATTTTCTTCATTTTGTGTGAGTGTAAGCACATCTCTTAGTGTAATTAATCATACAATTTGGTCTTTATCTTTGCGATATAACGGAATTCTTGAATACTTAGTATCTAGAATAAATGCCCTAGCTTCTTCTAGTGTAGCATCTTCGGAAATTGCTAATAAGTTCGTTCTATGCTGAAACACTGATTCTACATCTCTATCAGAAAATTCTAGAAAGTTATGAATAATCAAAGATTCTGTTTTAGTAAATATTCATGCCTTTTTTCCTTCTTCAACAAAGATATCTACGTCTTCCTTGGATACTTTTTCACTAACAGATCAAACAGCACGTTTAAGTACAGTAATCACTTGTTCCAATAACCAAACTAATGGAAATAAAAGAAAAGTGACTCAAGTAATTAATGGTGATACTGCCATACCAAATTTTAAAGCATATTCCGCTGCAAAAACCTTTGGTATAATTTCACCAAAAAATAAGATAAGAAACGTTATAGTCACAGACACAATCAAGAATCATACTGCTCAACCTAAGGCCATATCAGCTAAAATTGTATCGCCTAATCTTGCTGCATACATAGATAGTGCAACATTAACGAGGTTATTTCAAATTAATATTGCGATCAGAGTTCTATCACTTTTTTCTCTCAATCATAACAATGTAGTTGCTGCTCATGGATTTTTAATATTCTCAGTGATGTACTTTTTTATTTTGTATATTGGTACTCACATTATTGCTAGCTCAGAGGAGCTGAATAAAGCTGAAAGGGCCAATAATCATATTACTATTAGTAGCGGTCACATATAAGATATAAATTTGAATTATAAAAAAGAAAACTTATCAAGAAACAGTATATGTTTCTTTGTTTGATTTTCTACTTTCTCTTTATGCTACATTTCACAAAGAAATATCAGTTTTTTACTCTATTTTATAGGTAAACTAAGAAATATATGAAATTATCCTATTTTTATTTGCTCATAATTTTCTTTATAGTACATTCTACATTTTTTTAATATTACCTTTACTTTATCGATATCAGAAAGATCTTTCTTTGACAAATTTAGTTTCAATGAAAAGAATCAGTCATACTCGTTTTGTTTAAATTTCTTTAGTAATGTTGGAATTTTATATACTCAATCTCAAAGTGGCAGATGTCTTTGTCATCATTTTCAAACATCACTTAGATAAACAACACTTAGATATGGAATAAAATTTGGCATCTTTTTCATAAACTGATAATCCAAAATATTTTCTTCTACATTTGCTACATCTAGCGCTAAATACATGCGATATTTTTTAATTATCTCCACTATACTTGAAAAGTAAAATTTTGGTATCACTCAAAGAAAATTCTTATCTTCAGGATTAATAATACTGAATTTTACAGTTTTGTTATGGGCTTTATACGATGGTAAATTGCCTTTCAAGAATCTATAAGATTTAATATTAAGGATACTTGGTGCGTTGATGGTAACAACTTCAGCCTTTAACTGTTTTCCAAGATCAATAGCTTGATTCATTTCTTTTATATTAGCGTGTTCAGAAATCTGAACCACTTTCACAGGCATTTTATATTTTTTTACTAAGTCATTTACATATTCTATATGCCAAGCATCAAAATTCTTCCACATTGCTAAATCAATGCCGTCAAAATTAAGTTCTTTTGCTGTATCAAAGATAAGATCTAGTCAATATCAGGAAAGAGAATCTGTACTTAACAGAAACTGAGCCTTATTTGCGTTTGATTTTCTCGCCATAGTTCTTCATAGATAAATATTAGTACTACAATTGTATCAATCTAACACCTATATGTCAAAAAATACTCTTGTTTTATATTATCTACGTAATTGTAAGCAATTTGAGTTTATTCTAGTGAGTATCAAGAAACATCCAATGAAACATTATATAATTCAGACATTTTTTTTACGACAACTAATGAGTGATATCTTGGGTCTTGCTGATTTTTATAATATCGCATATGTTGATGCATAAATGAAATAGATGTTAAGTTCTGCCAATCTTGAAACATTTGAGAAAATGTACAAACAACTGAACAATTAACTCAACTCTGAATATGCCAATATCCTTCAGCTTTAGTCTTTTTGGTGCTCTGTCAGTGCAATAATAAATATCAAGTCTGAAGTTTTTCAATACTAAAGTCATTATGTATACTTCGAAGATTTGGGTAAATCATAAGTTGCTGGATTCACTCGTTTTTTTTCTTTTTACTTTTCTTTCTCTTAGCTAACTCTTGAATATCTCATACTCGTAGAGGTATTGCTTTTTTATAGGAACAAAACCGATGCTGAGTAAACCAATGCAACAAATGAATAGTTTGTTTGCTAAACAAGTTTCATAAAGGAATAATTTCAGCTTTTTCTAGCTGTTTATCTACATATTTTGTATACTGTTCTACCCAAGAAATATCTTTTCATAAACAAACAACATATCATATTCATCTTGCTTCAAAAAAATCTCACACCTTAATCTGATGTAATTTTTGAGCAAAAGCTACTCTATCAATTCCATAATGTCTATCAAAAAAATAATACCACATAATCAAGTCTATAAGAAAAATCCTACTTTTTCATAGACATCCTTAATCTTTGAGTTTGCAATTTCATTTGCTTTGGGTGAATTGTTTGCAAGTATAGATATTATTTGTTCATCCGTTATTTCAGTGACACTTTTACGAATTGGACTGATAAATGAAATCATCTTTTCAATCAATTCTTCTTTGATTTGTCAAAATCATAATCATCACGCAGTATATCTTTCTCTAAGTTTTGCATCTTCTTCGTTGGTTAATAATAATGTATATATTTTATAGACATTACACTCATCTGGGTTTTTTGGTTCCTCAATTCAAATTGCTGAAGTTGGAATTTTTTTAATCTTTTTTACTAATTCATCATCAGTATCCAAAAATCAAATATAATTGTTGTATGATTTAGACATCTTACGTCAATCAATTCATGGTATAATACCTAAATCTTCAGATATTACAGGTTCTGGTAGGACAAAAGTTTCTCCATACATATGATTAAATTTTCAAGCAATATCTCTTGCATATTCGACATGTTGCTTTTGATCTTTTCAAGTCGGAACATGGGTAGCATCATATAACAATATATCTGCAGCCATTAGTATTGGGTAGGTAAATAGTCCTACAGAAATTTCGTTTGCTTTCATTTTTCAACTCTTATCTTTATATGCATGCATACGTTCCATAAATCACATATGGGTCAGTGAAGTCAGCACCCACATCAGTTGAGTATGCCCTGGAACATCTGCTTGATTATAGATAAAAACTTTATCAGGATCTACTCAAGTAGCTAAGTAAAGCTTCAATGTATTTAACGTATTTTGTCTAATTGATCAGTCCTGTACCTGATTATATGAATGCATATTTGCAACAAAGAGAAATACTTCATCTTTTGACTCTTGTGAGGTAATGATCGGTTTTACAGCTCAAAAATAATTTCATATATGAAACTGATCGGATGTTACTTGAAGTCATGTGAGAATCCTAGACATAATAGTGTATATATGAAAATTAAAGATTACTTATATAAGTGCTAAACTCTAGACTAATTAAATGCTTCCATTGCTTGATTTACTATTTCTATATACTTACTTGCATCTATATTTCATACTTGTTGTTTTTCATTCATAACTTGTGTACTTATGTATTCAATAGCTCAATTAGCTCACAAAAAGTGGACTAATGCTAAAGTTTCTTGATCAGTATAAATTTTATCTTTTTCTTTTATGTTAGCCATAACTTTTTCAAATCCTGGCAGTAAAGTGCTGTCAATATAATAATCCATAAATTGTTCTTGATACTCAGGTGTATTTAGAAAATCTGAGTACGAAGTAGCTTTAGTAACTGTTTGTATACTATCCCAAAAGTATTTTGGAACAAATTGATACCTTCCTAGAGCTGATGTAATAGCATTGTAAGCCAGATAATTATCTTGCTTTGATTCTACTTTATGTAGTCCATGACAAAAAGTGTTTCTATCAACTCATGGCATTATCTGAAACGTATCCCATGTAATTGTTTGTTTATGAATAACTCAATATCAAGATGTAAAATGCTCAATTCATCAATTTTGTAAATATTGTATTCCTGTAAACAGCAATACGAATAAAGAATATATTATCGATCTTTTTTTCACTTTATATATATGAATAAATATATTATCGTTGAATAGATGCCTTTATAAGATCTCTAAATAGTGGCTGTGGATCCATAAATGCTGATTCAAATTCAGGATGAGCTTGAGTAGCAACAAAATATGGATGATCTGAGTACTCAACATACTCAACTAACATTCTATCTGCGGAACATCAACATAGCTTTAGATCTCAAGCATGAGATAAACGTTCATGATAATCAGGATTTACCTCAAATCTATGCCTATGACGATCAACAACTTTATTTGATCAATATGTCTTTGATACTCTCGATGCTGGATCAAGAATTGCTTCATAATGTCACAGACGCATAGTACCTCATTTTTTATCAATATCTTTTTGCTGTTCCATAAAATCTATCACTGGATGCTTAGTATTCTGATCAAACTCAGTTGAATGTGCATCTGATAACTCTAGAACATTTCTTGCATATTCTATAACTGCAATTTGTAATCATAAACATATTCATAAATATGGAACTTTATTTTCTCTCGCAAATTTTGCAACTTTAATCATTCACTCAACTCCCCTTTCTCAAAATCAACCAGGCACTACTACTCATCAAATTTTATGTTGCTGAAAAAACGTTCTAATATATTCTTCTCATTTCTTTTCAACTTCTGCGGTATCGAGTCGTTTAATATTTACCTTAGTATCAAAATGCACTCATGCATGTGTACAAGCTTCTACTACACTTAAATAACAATCTTCTAACTCTGTATACTTTCAAGCAATACATACTGTTACTAATTTTTTTGGGTCAAGCAATACTTCAACTTTCTTTTTCCATTCATCAAAACTTGGTGCCATATACTCCATTTTAAATCAAAGTTGAATCAACTTATCAAATCATTGTTGTTCAAAATCTATTGGCACTTGATAAATTGTTTCTCTATCCGGACAATGAATACAATGTTTTGTAGGTATTCAACATAACATTGAGATTTTGTCTGAAGGAACACTTGAAACATCATTTGGAGTTCTCATAACAACAAAATCAGGAATGATTCATATCTCTCTAAGTTTTTGTATACTATGCTGTAATGGTTTTGTCTTAACTTCACTATTATATGAATGACGTACTAAAGGCGCAACATGCACAAATTGTACTATATTATTTGAATCCAAATCAAGTTGTCTTACAGCTTCTGTAAAATGCGGTCATTCTATATCTCATACTGTTCCTCAAATCTCTATAATAACTATTGCTCAACTTCATCGATGATCTTCAAGCTTATTTGCAACCGTTTCAATTCTTAATTTCACTTCATCAACAATATGTGGAATCACCTGAACTGTTTGTCACAAATACTCTCATTTTCTTTCTTTATGAATTACAGACTGATATATTTGTCAGGTAGTAATACTATTTTCAAACATAACTTGTTGATCTAAAAATCTTTCATAATGTCAAAAATCAAGATCAACCTCTCATCAGTCATGAGTCACAAAAACTTCTCAATGTTCATATGGAGACATTGTTCACGCATCAATTTGGATGTAAGGATCACATTTAATAATCTCAACTCAATATCAACTATTTTTTAGAAGGCTTCACAAAGAAGCTGAAACAATTCATTTTCCAGTTCCTGACATTACTCAACCCGTAACTACTATGTATTTCATAAATAACTTTCTTTAACACATAAATCAAGTTTTACATACTTAATATGTAGTGATATAGAAAAAAAATACTAGCTGGGATAGAACCTTTTTTTCTTTTTTCACTAAAAAATAATAGTAAATTCAGTATTATAAGATCATGAAAAATCTATCAACATCAACATTTGATTGATTCATACAGTCATGACTTTGCTTGATTGATTTTGCTACTGACCGATGTGAACCCTGCAAATCACTAGAAAAAACTTTATCTAAAATTGAACTCCTTTGCAAGGATGTACTTATTTGAAAAGTAGATTCATGAAATGAAAGTTTACTAATAGAGAAATACTCTATTTTCTGTTTTCCTACTGTGCTCATTTTTAAAGATTGAAAAGAAGTTGAAAGAATTGTCTGAGAAAAAAAATCAGACCACTACCTAGAATCAATTACTTATCGAAATAATTATGTTGCAAAGCAAGATGTAGATGATAATCCTCTTTATGATATATCAAATTTATAATATGCGAACTGTTTACATTCTTAGATGTTCTGACAACAGCTTATACACTTGAATCACAAAAGATATCGATAGAAGAATCATAGAACACAATACATCAAAATTGGGAGCAAACTATACTAAATCAAGACGTCCAGTCACTTTAGAATACTCAGAAATGGCTTCCAACAGATCTGAAGCTTCAATACGTGAAAGAGAAATTAAACAGTTTGATAAGAGAAAAAAAGAATTATTAGTTTCATCAAAATCAAATTAATTCAAGTCATCATAAGAAAAAAGTAATTATACTTCCTATGAATAGGATTAAAAATAACAGAAATCATACAATCATATAGTATTTTTCATTTGTCTTAGGTTGAGATTTTAGTGGATCTTCACCATTCTGATTTGATCAGTCGGTTCCAACTACAGCATATAATGTTATTTGAAATAGAACTACAAATATTATTAGAAAGATAGTTGTATATATATTTTGAAATATTAAGGCAAAAATAATTAATCAAAGTGCAGCAAGTAATCGATTTGGAGAAAAATCTAAATCATTCATTCTTTGTACCAAAAGAAATATAGTTTTAATTATCACCATCAACAATATAACAAAGACTAGAATTGGCATTTTAAATAGTACCATATCTATAAAAAAAACCAAAGTTAGAAAAAATCTTAGAATCATATCACTAATCCAGAGTTGTCATCTTGAAATTCTTCAATCAATTGAAAGTGATCGAATTTTACTTCGTCACATTTTCAATAGCGATCAAAATCAATTTTCTATTTTTTTCATGACAATTAATAAAATAAACACATTGTATTAAGTATATTGAATTGTGATTCTAAGCAAAATTACAGGCTTGTAATTTTTACATAAGTTTGACTTTCTTTAAAAAAACATTTAGAACAAAAAAAACGAGACCTAAGTCTCGTTTTATTAATATGAACCAATTATTATAAACTTTTCACTAAATCATTTAATTCAAATAGTCATTTTACATTTTTCTTACCATTTGTTATCATTGTTACTGTATGGTACTTATCTACGCCGTACTCTACTGCCAAATCTTGATTTTCATCCCAATCTGCATTGAATATTGCTACATCTCATGGGATCTTACTTACATTTTCCTTTATATTTGCATCTAGTTTCGCACAGCTTCCACATGTTGCTCCATGAAAAAATACTGCAACTTTTTTTCCTTCTTCAACAGCTTTATCAAAAGAAACTACATCATACTTTGCGTATACTCCATTATTATTCACTTGATTTACTCAGTCTAACTCACTTAATAGATCATCTAATTCAAACAGTCCTTTTACATTCTTTTTTCCGTTTGTTACCATTGTTACTGTATGGTACTTATCTACGCCGTACTCTACTGCCAAATCTTGATTTTCATCCCAATCTGCGTTGAATATTGCTACATCTCATGGGATCTTACTTACATTTTTCTTTATATTTGCATCTAGTTTCGCACAGCTTCCACATGTTGCTCCATGAAAAAATACTGCTGTTTTCTTTCCTTCTTCTATTGCTTTTTCTACTGATGCTAATTTATATGGTTGATATCATGTTACTTGTGCTACTTTCTCAACTACTGGAGTAGGATTTGGCGCAGAAGCTGAATTAGATCAAGAATTACATCATGCCAATACTAAGGTACTCGAAATCAAACACACTAATCCTATTTTATTAATCATTTTACATACATAAAAATTATAAAAGAAGTCTTCTAATATTATTTTTATATATCTTAAACCAACAATAGAATTATTCAGATAAACGTATATATGAAATTTATATTTCAGATATTCTCAATTGGTGGAGGTGGATGAGTATATTTATAATTTGTTTTTATATTAACAACATCGACATGATGAACTTTTCATTCTGGTCTTATGTTGTGGATATAAGATTTTAGTGGAACCTCTCATGCGTATACTTGATCAAAAACTGCAATATTATGTTTTTCTCGACAAGAGTATTTTCCATCGTATGTGTCTAACTTTTTTATTACACAAAAATCATCAGATCAAATGACTGACTCGTCTGTAGTTGCCCATGCCTTAATCACAAACTGCGAAAAAAATACATACACAAATATAACTATATAACTAGTAAGTACTCTAGCTAATTTCATGATCACATAGTATGAATATCGACCTAATTTAATAACTAGAAAATTAGAATTTAGAGTACTATCAACACACTTCTAATATATCGAAACAGACTTGTTCTGATTGAAATAAACTTAATTCATGACTCATTAATCTTGATTCATGTACTTTTATTTCACAAGCAGCATCTATTAATAATCCTTCATCTTGAGACGTAAATATAGTTTCTGTATTAGTTAATTCTGTATACACATAAAATTGGGAACTCTTATTTGAATAATGATATATGTAATCACGTAAAACTTGTGGTTTTGTTGTAGTAGATCATCTAAGAGGATCTAAAATATACCGTCTTAAGTCACTTGCCTTAAATGCAACTGACCTATGTCATTGCAAGTATCGTTTTTCACTATTTTCCAATCAGAGTTCTGTATATAAATAGATATCCACGACATCTTCTCAAGAATTATCTAAAGTGCTTTGCAGATCTCTAGTTAGAATTTGAGTCAACTTTCAATTTTTTTGACCAGCTTTTATAAGTGTTACGGCATCTCCCATTGAAATAAGATTTGGTGATCCAAGTCAACTTACGTACTTCATACTTGGATAGAATTGTTTTAAGTTCAATCTTGCAATCATAGAACAATAAGGAGCTCATCATCATGCAACATCAATAGAACGAACACTATTCAATATAGCAAGACCTTCTTCATTATATGAAATTCAATTAGGGTTATTTATGACAGTTATTGGAGGTACAACTCATAAACATGTACATCAGTCATCAGAAATTATATCATTTTTGGTGTAGATATCTCAATCATCACAGTCAACTCACATTTCTTGCTTCTCAGAGCCATCTTCACAGTATTCGATTTCTTCAATTACCTCCTGCAATATCAAAGGAACAATCTCATGATCGATAATGGGAATTTTAGCAACATCCTCTAGCAAGACTTTTGCTTCAAGCTCCAAAGGCAGTTGATCAGTTGCAACAGGTTCTTTATCTTCCTGACTTTTTGAATCTTTAGTGTCAATGACCACTTGATTGTCCCCTACAATGTTTCAATTCTTTTTGATTTTATCCAAATGACTCAACTCTTGGTCTCATCATCAATCAAGTACAATTGTTCAACTTGAAACAATATTTCAAGTTTGTGCAAACCCAAATGACAAGATATTTATAATAAAAACTATAGTTCAATAGATATATTTCATGAAAGATACTATAACAAATATACATCTAACTACGAGTAGAAATATTAGTTATGACAAGATTTTCTCTGCTTTTTCCTTAAAAGTATATATAATTTATTGTCTATAGATCCTTAATTACTTTTGCTACGTATCAAATAACACTAACTTCATCAGTATTTAGTATTTCTAATTTTTCTGCATTTGAAGAAAAAAGAAAATATGAATCGTTGTTTCTTTGCACAATTTTTACTTTTAATTTATCATTATGTACTACTAGTACTTTTCTATCTAGCTCCCATCCCAGTGAATATTTTTTGATCAATACTAAATCTCAATCTTCAATATAAGGATTCATAGAATCTCATTTCGCTTTTACAAAAAAATAATCACTATAATCTCATGAATCTCATCATCAAATTATTGAAGTAGGAAATGTCATTGTTTCTTCAGGATACTCCTGGACTACAGCACTTCATTTATGTCAGCACAAGGCTGATCAATAAACAGGAAGATCCACAGTATTTGTCACTGGAACATCAAACACCTTAAATGATCCAGTTTGTATATTCTTTCTTATATATCACCATTTCTCTAGATTTTTAAGTCTATGAGTTACTTTTTGGTGATGATCGAATCAGAGACTTTTTTGAATTTGTGTAACAGTCACCCCTTCTCTTTCCTCATTTTCTCTTAAATAGTCTAGAAGAAGCTGATATGAAGTATCTATTTTTGACATCCTCATTAATCAAAAAATAAAGTACTGAAGATAATAAGAAACTAAAAAGATTTCGCAAGTCTTTTTTTGCGAAGCGATTAATGCAAGAAAACTATTGCAGAATGTGAATCAGAAGCTAAGACAGAAACGACATTACCAAAGGAATAAAAAATAATGCAAATAAAGTACTCAATAAAACTGCTATAGATGCCTTCGCTGGTTGTACATCTAATTCAGTTGCTACTGCAACCGTATTTGCTGCAAGTGGAACAACTCATAATAGTAACATAACTTCATACATTCATGAATCGAAAAAATGAACATAATTACTATCTAGGTACACTAATCATAAAATTAATATAGGCCGAATAGCGAACTTTGCTAAAAAAGTGATTCCTATGAATTTATAGTCAATTGTTTTTAATGAGACTCAATATAATCACATTCCAATAATCATCATTCAAAGCAATGTATATGCTCATTTAAATTGTTGTATTGTATTAACGATAAGATCAGACAACCCTATTTGGAAATAATTTAGCATTAATCAAATAATAAATGCATATATAGTTGGCAGTTTTATTACCTTCCAAAAACTTTCTTGTAATGAATGACTTCATTTTGCTGTCATAAAGAAACCAACTGTGTTTTCAAATAATGTAAATCACAAAGCTGAAAGAACAGCTATAGAAAATGCTTGTTCACCATACAACATGAGTATTACTGGTAGTCAGAAATAGCCAGTATTTCACGTTCCTGAAGCAAATGCTAAAATATTTTTTGTAGAATCATCACCGTAAACTTTATTTCAAATGAATAGAAAGATTAACGCCATAAGTGAACAGAGGATGAAAAACATTAATGGTAATGTTAAATTTGCTGCATCAAGAGTTGCGATATACGTTCAGTAAAATACGATGACTGGTGTTATGACATAAATTAATAAGGATGCAATAGTTTTCTTTTGAGCATTTAGATATTTTGCGGATAAATATCAAATCAAAATTAAAATATATAATGGGATTAGTTTTCGAAATAGATTCATAAAGACATCCATATTCAGTATTTCTTTAATATATAAAAATTATATTCAGACAAATAATAACATAATGCATAAAATGACTATTATAACATTTAGAATTACAATCCCCCAATTTAAACATCAGCCATTATCTAATCTTAGTATTTGATTTCAACTTCAAATTCATCCTATCAACATTAATCACAGAGTAATGTATAATGCATATGGTAAACGTAAAAATAATCACAATGCCAAAGACAGCGCAACTATTGAAAATATTAGTAAAGGGGTAATTTCTTGATTAAAATTTTTGATTGCTTGAAATGCTTGAACTATATGAGCCAAACTATTCAACAACAACAACATGATTAGTAAATTGTACATATGTCAGTCTTAAACAAAAATGGTCAATATTATTATAAAACGTAATGATATAAGGTTCTAGAAAAAGATCAGTTTTTTCATAAATCAATTATCTTTTCTGGTGTTAGTTCAGGAAAAGGAAATGCATTAACAAATATTTGGGTTCAAGGCTTACATTGTCAACTAATTAATTCCCAAACATTCTTCATTAAATGAGGCATGAGGTAGCAATATATATGCGTTGATGTTGAAATATCTTGCGAAAAAAAATCGTTCTTCATTATGTTAACTTCATTTTCAGCATTCTTTTTTCTTGCTATCTGATATGGAATAGTGTTAGATTCATATCAGATATATGTCGCTTCAGGATAGATTTTGTTCATATAAAATAATACATCTCATTCTCCACATCATAAATCAATGAAGACACTATCCTTTGTAAGAATACAATTTTCTAAAAGTGAATCTACGACGTATTGTGGAGAAGTAACATTTGGCACAGCGTATCAATTCACTATTGCATAAATATACTTGATTCAAAAAAATAAACCTACCAATAACGCTAATAAGATTATTCAAAGCAGAATGTACAAAAACAGCGTAAGGATTTCAAATTGCACCATCATTTATAAAAAACAAATGTTTATTTAGAAATTCATAGAATTGTTTTTAGAAGAGTCCTAAAACTGAAAAACGAACGAACATTTCGGTATTCACGAAATTGCTGGTCACTAGGCAATGAATAATATCAAACATTTTTTTGAGAAACAGATATAACTTTAACTTCTTGTCATCTTCGAAGCTTGTATCAGATACGTCTTAATAAGATTGATCAAATTTTCGCTGTCTTAATCATTACTTTATCTTGAGACATTCTAGGGGAAACTCTAAATGATCTCATTCCAATAATTGGTCATGTGTCAATTCATTCATCCATCCAATGAATAGATACTCAAGCTTTTTTAGCATTATTTTTAAGAGCCCAAAAATAAGCCATAACTCATTTATATGAAGGGATTAATCAAGGATGGATATTCAATACTCAACGAGATGGAATCTTTAATATTCTTGGCTTCAAGATTTGTGGAAAGTATGCTGAAATGATTATATCAGGATTTATTTCTTTAAGAATTTCTTCAGTTTCTTTATTATTTATACTATCAGTATCATGAATTTTAAATTTATGTTGTTCTGACAATTCTGTTATCTTTTTAGTCTTTCTTCAGAACGGAATCAAGAAAAAAATCTCCTGAACAAATTGTTGTAGAACTAGCATTGCCATAAATAGTATTCATGTTTTCTCAGTTTGTCTTTTGACTCTATTTATTCATTTACGTGTAAACTGTACTTTCTGTGCTCTCACAACAGTAGTTACATCATAACATTTCATTTTCATAAGCTGGTTAAGCACTATAATACTTCACAGATGCCCACGGCTACATAAGACAACTGTTTTTAATGGTGCTTTTGATCTTACACTTTTTTTCTTCATGTGATGAGATTACAGTTTTAGTGTAAGAATAAAATACTAAATTCATTTTTAACAACAGTTATGATTTATCATTATATCCTCAGTTTACAACATGTGAGAGCCATTTATTAGTAATTGATCAATGACTATGTGATTGCTTTAACTTATTTCACTTAAATAATAATACCTGTGGAGACTCATGCAGCACTTTATAAGTACTTTCTATTCGATTACTTAAAGCTCTTTGAGATTTTACCTCAAGATATAAAATTGGTACGTTAGAAAATTTATGATTAAATAACTCAACTTCAGACAAGGCACCTCTAGATATTGGACATGAGTCTGAATGTTTAAATATAAGTCGCCAATTTTGATACTCTAGTTCTTGAGTTAAAATTTCCTGTTCGTTTTTCAAATAAATAAACATAGTAATTAATTCCATATAAAAAGTAGTACTAATTACTATATTTCACTTAAACTATAGCTCAATACATAACATTAGATAAAACTGAGTGACACTATAATAATCACATGTGTGACATATATTTCCAATGAATGCCTAGATAGTCGTAGTATTAAGGAATCCAATAGTGGCATTACTTTCATTGAATAATTTTTTACTGACATTCAACTCATAGAAATCACCAATAAGCATCAAATTAATATCAATAACCACCATCATGATGAATGGAATCAATAAAAATCCAACATAAACAATAAATGAAAGATGACCGAAAAAATGATAAGTAAATAACTTTTAAAAGAAATTCACCAATCTCTAACCCAGTATCAAAGTAATCAAAAGATGACACTTATAGTTCAATAATCCAATAAATGTTGAGTTTGAGACGCGTATATAAACGCTAAGAAAAATATTATAAATTCTAAGAGCCTATTTTGTTGTGTGTTTATCCGACTCAAGAGGACTCTTGTTAATCATATTGCTAACAATATATTTAGATATAAAATTTCTGTATATCCTTGCCAATATCAATACCGAACAAATACTTGTAAGATAATTCATCGGAACCATAATTTGCTATTGAATCAATATTTATGATTCCATCACACAAGAAAAAGAAATAAAGGAAACGCTGTACGACCTATAAGGCGCAGAATTTCCATATCAGGATATAAGAAAAATCATATATGATCGATGATCATAGTTACGATTGCTACTATTTTTAGATAATCATAAAGATTGGGTCTCATATCTTTGTCTTAG
Organism: Candidatus Absconditabacterales bacterium; assembly: GCA_937923605.1. Taxonomy (GTDB): domain Bacteria; phylum Patescibacteriota; class Gracilibacteria; order Absconditabacterales; family Absconditicoccaceae; genus JAHDCT01. The sequence goes on along the minus strand of CALDTY010000009.1, from coordinate 20,557 downwards.
TACTTTATAAAAAAAACTCAAGGCAAAGCTTGAGTTTTTATGCAATCATACCAATAATTATTCTACAATTAGCGTTCATACCATTCATTCTTGACGGTGATTTCATACACTACAATAGAATTCGAAACTTCATGTCATGTCTGGCACAAAAGTTACACTTGTGGTTCAATCAGTTTTACTCACTTTATTTGTTGCAACATTAAATTCATCTACAACCCAATCATGAGTTCATCACGTACTATCAAAAACTATTGTTACTTCTTGTCATTTTTTTACTCTCAATTCTGTCAAAGAATACTCGAAATTTTTACCTTCAAGTTCAATTGTTACAGGACTCATCATATTATCTGACGTAGTACTAGAATCGGTTGTTGCGTTGGTAGTGGTGACCATTTGAGTATCGTTAGTGTTTAACGCATTTCCTGTAAGATCTGAATATAAAACAGCTTTTACTGCAATAATATCATACAATTTGTCTAAGATATAATATACTCTTGAAGTTGGTGCAATGCTAGGCAATATTTTTACTATCTTATTTCAAATAAGCACTCCTCTATTCCTGTCCATTGACATAAGCGCGTCGACTTTCATATCCAATGTTTCCAATAACGTCTCATCAGCTTGAGTTGGTGAATATTGTGCAAATCAAAATCAAACTGTCACTAACATTAGAATTATTCAAACAATATATTTCATTGTATTATAAAAATATAAAAGTGAATATAGAATACTAAACTCAAATTAAATTACTACTCTAGCTTATTATTTTTGCTCACTAAAAGTACTTTTTTTTCTCAATTAATAATATCTCATCATGAAATAGGCACAAAATCGTGAAGGGCATGTAGGAGGATATCTTCTTCATACCAATACGAAGCTCAATTTTTAGTGCCAACATCATGAGTATAAAATCATGTTTGATCATATCAGATTATAACAAGCATATGATATCTTGGTCATCAATTTGAATAATAGATATTACCTAATAGTTTTCATGCAAATGGAGCAATTATAACATGTCATGACGAGAGTTTTTCTTTTAATCCTTTCACAGTCGGATTATACAAAATTTCTGTAGCTCATACTCAGTAGTATACATCATACAACTTTTTAGTTTGCTGTATTGTCGTATCAACATAAGATCAAAACATGTCATTCTGAATTCTAACTAACGTTAGAATCTCGTTTTTAAATTCTGGGAGAGATAAAGATTTATTCTTAATTCCATATGCGGTCAATATGATGCTTGCTTCTTCACAGGCATCTTGTCGAGGTTGATTCCAATCTCAATATGGAGCTTGAGGATAAAAAGGCAGTTTATGTGAGAAGGTGCTTGGAATAGGTTGTTTATTTTTATGCGTGTCTCAGACCTCTGCTTCTACTTCAATAACTTTAGGCTCATATATCACTTCATTTTTATCCGTCTTATCTAGTACAAGATTTAGTTCAGGTGGTAAGATAGCTTTACTGTCTTCTTTTTGTTCTATTGACAAAGATATTCTTGGTTTCACTATATTACTATCTACCTTATCATGTGCTACATCATTATCAGGCATCTTTCTTTCCTTCATATTGATTTTGATACTTTTGGCAGTCTCCGGTTGTAGTTCAAGATAATCTTTATACATGTCTGAAACATCAGAAATTACACTCCATCATAATATGAGACAAACTCACCATAAACCTATATGCACATATTTCATAATATAATAATAACTATAGCATATCAATAAACAATAAATAAGATGATTAAATATTTATTACTCAAACAGCATTATGCGAAAATCAATAATAGTTATTCTTATTCTTTTACTTGCAATTTGGCATATTTGGTGATGGCGAATAACACGCAATATCGAAACTCCTTCATCTAAAAGTGATTTTGTCTGAGATATAGAAATTCGTCAGATGCCTTCTTTGTTAGTTGCAAGTGTTTTGGTTTCTTGAGATGAAGTCACAAAACCAAATAATGCATTTCGTCAATTAGCCTGATTTATTTTTGGTGACAATGTAAGCAAACAATCAATAAAAATGACTGCTCCAGTCACGAGTAAGACTATTCCTGTTAATCAAAAAATTGAAATGACTGCTCCAGTTACCTCAACAAACAAATGAGATATGACTGAGGTGTCATTTGTCATGCCAAGTAAACGAACTAAAGAAACCTTGCCCATACCTAATAATTCAAATATCACTATTTCCGAGACTATTTCTAAAAAATTAGCAGTTCGACAGTTTTCTGGATACGCAACAGACATGAATGTAAAAAGAAAAAAATGAGAGTTTCTTATAGCTCTACAAAAAGAAAATATCCAATGGACATGAGAAATGACACTTGCACAGTATAACGATCCTTGGACACCAGCTTGGATGAGAACAAATGAACGACGAGTAGAAATTATAGAATAAAAAAATGGACCAAGAATAAGTTCTTGATCCATTAGTATATTATTTTGAAATAACTTTATTCATCAATTTAAAGACTATTTCATTATTCTTGAGAGTATGCCAATTTCTCTTTTGATGTACTATCATAGTAGCATCATTTAGTTTGATCATATGCACATCATAAGTCTCTTCAATAAAGGAGCTTTTAACTTTATACATACGTCTATGTGACTCGTATTGATTTTCATTTATCGTATGATGTATAATCAAAATGATTTCGTCAACATCACTACTATACTTTAAATCGATCATATGCGAATCAATCTTCATAACGTACGAGTCAGCTTGTCCCTTAATTTTAAATAGAATATCTATTGTCTCCAAAGAGTCAGTCGCCATGATGAATTCGACTTGTTTCAATGATATTTCTTTTGTTTCTGAGTCCATTAAATGTGTCACAAACTCTTGAGTAGGCAATTTTTTTAATACTGGAATTTGAGCTACTAGCTGAAAACCCAACATTATGAATCCAAAGCTTAGTAGGTATTTCATCTATCCAGTTTTTTGAAGGTTTCTAATTATATAATTTAATGATTCAATATCATCATTCGTTTGTTTTAAATCTAATTGATATTTCATTTTTAGTACAACTTCATCTAAATTCCTTAGTTCTGAATTGAATGAAGCATCTCCGATTTCTATAACATCGATTATAAAAAAAGCATTGCTCGATATCTGTTTATGTGTAATCTGGCATCTAACAAAATCATCATTTGAAATTATGTAATGTTTTGTTCTATATATACCATCTTTAAGAAAGTAATTTTCTCTTAATACTATTCTTCTCTCAACATTATTTTCAATTGTTAAGAACGAGTATAAAGAATCAATAACATAGGTATATAGGACAGCACCAAAACGTTCTGGTTCATCAGTATATATCACATGATGATTTAAATCTTTATACTGATCTTTTACCATTATTGGCAAGTATGACAAAGGTACACTTGGTTTTTTTGAGATATAATCATTAAAATAACAGAATATATCATTATCCTGCAAATTAACGTTATCTTTTAATGTGCGAGCTGATTCGTTCTTACAAGAACTTAATAATACTACGAATATAAGGAGTAACTGTAATATGAATTTCATTTTTTTCGTTTTTTATTGTTTAAGTTATTTTACACAAAAATAGTATACATATAAATCAATAAATCGCAAGTAACAAAAAACAAAAGTAGTGCTTTTGTTTTTCATAATAAAGTATTAACTACAACATAGAATCAATTTTCCAAAGCACTTCCAATACAAATTGATATTCCCACAGAGCCTCAGATCATTGAGCAAAACTAGAAACTGATAAGGTGTAATTTATATCTGATATTTTAGATGAAACTTTCTCAATCACTAAATTTTTCTCAGCTTGAGAAGCAGTCTGAAGTCGTTTTCCAACTACTCTATCAATAATCCAAACATGATTTGAAGTAAGTAATGTAAAATCAAATGATGAACATTTTGCTCTATTTAAAGTAAAACAAGCTCTTTCTGTACAGGATGTTAATTGTCCATTTACTATTCAACATTCATTGCATCAATCATACCATGTTTCACAGAATCAAGGCGCTTCTACATATCATCATGGTCATGGATTTGGAACACATTCTCAATCATATTGTTTTGCAATTCATGTTTCTTCTAGATCACACATATCATCATAAGTAATATTGTCTATTCAACATACAGATCCACTATATCATCTCTGACATTCTCAAGGCACTCAAAACTGACATTCTCAAGAGTATGCTATATCTATCGAATCACATCATGCCACGCAGTCATTAGAGTACGTTTTACCATCAACTCAGCAAACAGGATCATATTGCATTGTGCAAATACATACTTCAGGATTTGGTCAATTATTTTCATACTCTATACAATAGGGATCTCACATTGTGAAACATGCCATCTGTGTACACATTGATAAACCATCAGTTCACTTGTTACACGTGTTACATCAATCATTATATACAATACATGTAGTATCCATAGAAGGGTCATAAATGGGCTCAGTGGATGGTACATAATCATCAACTAACATATACGGACATGGACTACATAAGCCATCTGATAACGTTTCTCAGTCATGTGTAAGTACTACATAAGTTTTTCAAAGCTCCATATCATTACATGCTCATCATCGAGTACAGTTTATTCAATTTACGTTACGCTGTAAGATAGCCGTAGAATCCATAGATCACTTCATTTCATCTTCAACATCAAATCGGTATTCATAGGTTCAAGTATTAAGATTACTTCAAAAATCTTGACAGTATTGCTCTTCACTAGTGTCTTCAAAAAAGTTAACATTAGTCACTGTACCAACAAAGGCGATATTTGACTCATCCACCATCTCTTCAAAACTAGGAAAAGATGCACAACTTAGTGCAAAAACCGATGAAAACAATAGTCAGCAAGAAAGTAATCACGTAATTTTCTTCAACATCATTTATAATAGATAAAATAAATATAACTACTAATTGATACTATCAGCTTTGAAAATTGTGACTATAATTGCTCTTTTATTATTTTCATATCATTGGTAAATCAAGCTCAGATTCAAAACAGACCTAATACAAAAGTAACTATAAATGGCAAGATAGTAATTAAAAGTGAAAGTAGAGTCATTACTCAAATCTTTGCCCATATTGTTGTTCAAATATGCTTGTATAAGTATGTTTCTACTAACCACTGTGAAAGAAACACTACAGCAAATAATCCTAAAAAGACCCATAAGAAAATATAATTAGCCAAGAGGAATCCTCATAACGCAGCTCATACTCAAGTTATCAATAATATTAAAGCAAGAATTGGCACAAAAACTATTATCCCTATTCCATACAATATTGTCTTGCCAGGATTTGTGCGAATCGTAGATGCTGCTTTGTTTATATAGTTTGGCATCAACCAAAAGGCTAGCGATCAAAGTATGATCAACGATAAGAATCTAAATACATTAAAGTCAAATCAGTATTCATCATTATCGTCTTCTGAGTAAAATTCGAATTCTTTATGCATTCACTTTCAATCTGAATAAGATATATCACCTACAACAAATCAAGAAAAATTATTAGGCAGCATGGTGTTCTTATTAATAGTAAGATTTCCATTTATTATGGAGTCTTGAGACATATTTAATGTTTCTACATCAATTATTGCATCTCATTGTATTTCTCAATTTATAGAAAGAACATTTCAACCTACATATAGATCTCAACCAATAGAGTTTGAAATAGTAATCGTATTTCATCAAAGTATAACGTCTCAGTTAACTGGTCAAGATATGGTTATAACATTTCATCAAACTCTTAGGTCATCTTTTATTTCACCATTAATAGATATTACATTTCATGCAAACCAGGCATCTTCAGAGATAATTCAGTTTACAGATATATGCTGTCATGCCAAAAATGCATCACCATACACATCTGCAGATAGTGTGATTTTTGATCATCAAGCCATAAGTGTCTCATCTACATCTTGATCTATCAAAATATTATTATCTCATCTCATATCTAAACCATAACAGGATAAGGAAATGAGGCTCAACATACAAATTCAAACGATTTTTTTCATAACAACTGAATTGAATAAAATTATTTAGTATTTTTACTAACATAATCTTCAAATATGGAGTTTGAAATAACTTTCTGTAATGACATCATTGGTATTTCTTCAATTGTAGATTTAGAATATAGTTTTTCTAACTCAGTTAAGTCTATAGATTCTGAAGTCCATCACATAATGTAATGATAATCCATTTCTACGATTTTTCATTTTCGATTAAAAAGCGATGGTCAATTTAGAATTGTTCATCAAACTAGCAATTTTTCTTTAACTAGTATTTTTAATATATTTTCAGCATTTGCTTTTGTTTCAGCACTTAATCGAACTTGATACATTTATTAAAGTACTAAGTAAATATGTTATGAGACCATATCTGGCACATTATAGAAGAATTCCTCTCTAATAATTTTACCATCTTTTACATGATACACTGCTAATTCTGTTTCTTGAGATCTAGGCGCTCATGTATATGTAACATCAATTGTATAGGTAACCGCAAAATAATCATCTGCAATAAGTGGCTCTGACACTTCTATACCATGATAAGCATCTAACATAGTTCCTCGCATCTCAGCCTTTTGCTTAAGTCCATCTAATCAAGTCACATCTGGTGAATTAGGATTATTAACTTCAACACTAACAATGTCTGGAGAATAAAGTTCCTCATGTGCTTGCGCATCTTTTCAAGTACGAACAAGTTCAATTAATCTGTTTGCGATTTCAGTTATTGTCATATGAATATAGAAGATAAAATATATTACTTTTTTGTATGTCTTTAGAGTGGTTTTACAAGGAATTTACAAATTCCAATTATTAAAATTATAATCTACTCTCAACCTTTGCAAATTTGACAGCAACTCTTATGTTAATCTTATATTTATTTAATTTTCTTATGTTATGTCTTTATTTTGAACTGTACAACAACAAATCAAAGATGCTTATGCTTATATAAAAGATGATTATGATGTTTCGCTTATGGAACAACTCCTAGAACCTATTAATATTGTAGAAGCTGATCTAGAGGTAGTAATGGATAATGGCTCTTCAAAAACATTCAAAGCATATAGATCTCAGCATTCAAATGTTAAATGACCCCACAAATGATGAATAAGATATCATCAACATGTATCGTTGGATGAAGTTAAATCTCTCAGTGCATGGATGAGTTTTAAAACTGCTGTCATAGATTTGCCACTAGGTTGAGGAAAGGGATGAATTATTGTGGATCCGAAACAACTCTCGGATAATGAAATTGAAAAACTTTCTAGAGCATATATTGATGCTATTCGAGAACATATATGACCTACAAAAGATGTGCCTGCTCCTGATGTTAATACTAATTGACAAATCATGGCATGGATGGCAGATCAATATGCAAAACATGTTGGAGAATGGCAACCATGAGTGATTACTGGTAAACCACTAAGTATTTGATGAAGTAAATGAAGATGAATAGCTACAGCTCTATGATGACTATATGTCTTGAGAAGATATCTAGGCAAAAATAATGATACTTTACAATGAAAGAAAGTTGTTATTCAATGAGCTTGAAATGCATGATTAACATTTGCACAATTATGTATTGATGATGGTGCAGTTGTCATTTGAATATCAGATTCGAGATGATGAATATATGTCCCAGAATGAATAGATATCGGAATAATATCTGAACTTAAAGCGAAAAGAAGTAGTGTTACAGAATATCCTTGAGCCACCATACTTGAAAATTTAGATATCTTAGATAACGATTGTGATATACTTGTTCCTGCAGCATTGGAAAATCAAATCACAAAAGAGAATGCATGAAACATTAAGGCAAAAGTAATACTTGAACTAGCAAATGGGCCTACAACTCCAGAATGACAAGATTTACTTGACAACAAGGGAGTCATCGTCCTCCCAGACATATTAGCGAATGCTGGATGAGTAACTGTTAGTTACTTTGAACAAGTACAAAATAATATGAATTATTATCGAGAAGAAGATGAGGTATTTCAGAAACTAGAGAAACTTATGAATGCAGCCACAGATTGAGTCATTGAAACTGCAAGTAAACATAATACTAATCTAAGAGATGCAGCTTATATTGTTGCGTTAACTAGAATTTTGGATGCAATGAAAATTAGAGGGCGATAAATACACTATTATACAATAATAAAAGCGACTTGGTCAAAATCCAAGTCGCTTTTTCATTTAAATATTACTTTATCTTCTTTTTTTAGAGAGATGTTTTTTAACTCCTTTTTTTAAAGTTAAAGATTTCTTCGATCTCTTATTAAGGGCAAGTGACTTTTTGTTTCCTACGCTAGCTGTTCGATTAATTGCCTCTTGGTTTTTTTTAGCCTTAGACTTTTTGTCCTTGGATTTCTTTTCCTTAGATTTCTTGTCTTTTTTTTGAGAGCTAGTGTCATCTACTAACTCATATTCACCTGCATCAAATGAAGTAAAATCACTTCCCTGAATGCCAATTGTCTGAAAGTGTTTACTTAGTTGGTGTTGATGAACTAATTTTGTTTCACTGTCTTGCAACCATGCTGGCAGTTTTCTACTCTCATTCTTGTCACGTAATGATGTGAAATAATTAAACATTGTTGGACTAGTATGGGCATGCTTGGCTAATTCTTTTGAAATAGTGCCTTGTACAACTCCAGCAGCTGCAAATACATCCTGAATGGTTCCATTCAAGAGGATTAAAAATACATTTTTTTTCATTTTTATATTCTTTAGTTTAGAAAGATATTTTATATGGATAAATAGATGCAATGTCAACACTAGTTGACACTTCTCAATAATTCGATGATGTCTTTAAAATCTCATATTGCTGATGACTCTAAACCAAGTTTATTGAAGTCAGCCTCAACATCATTTAATAAAGATATAATTTTTGAAGTCACAACTTCTTGAATTGAAAATGACTCAAAATCATTTTTAAGTATGGATAAACTATTTTCAGATAATTTTCTTCATCTAAGTTTTAGTAGCCTTTCTCGAGCAGTTGTATCATACATTTCACGACAACTCAATAGTACTACCGTTTGATTCCCTTCTTGAATATCACTCATTTTAGTTTTTCATTCTTTGTTTGGAATCCAGTCCAAAAGATCGTCTCTCATTTGGAAAGCAATTCATAATTTTTTTCATATCAGTGCAAGGCTATCTAAGTCTTCATTTCAAGCTAGACTTGCTCACACTAGTAAAGGTTTCTGAAATGTATATTGACCTGATTTTAAGTGATCTTTATTTGTAATTTGTTCTAATGATTTTATTGATTCTTGATCCACACTAAAATCGACATCTAGCATCTGTCAGATTACAACTTCGTTTAGCATTTCAAACACTATCTTATGTGCCTTTGTTCAACACATAAGTTGCTCAGACTCCTGTAAGGCTCGCGTATATACTAAATCTCAAATCAACATAGCTTGCGTTATTCAGATGTGGTCATCTTGATATCTATTAGAGAGCTCTTGGTGATAGCTATTAATACTATGTCTTATCGTACCTTTATCGCAAATATCATCATGAATCAACGCAAAAATATGGATTAACTCATGAACAAGTCCTACCTTGAGTATAAATTCTACATCATCACCTCAATAAAGTGAATATCAAAGGTATACCATATATGGGCGAAATCTTTTACCATGATCTACATATGGTTTTAGATAGGTGAGTAAATCAAATGTTTTTTTATCAGGAAAATATCATTCTACTTCTGAAAGTTTTATTTCCAATCGTTTTTCTAAATACACATCAAATGATGTCTTATACTCTAATAAATTCATTTATGATCATCGTTTAAAAATTTGTCTAGTGACTTTGACAGGATCTGAATAGTATATGATTACCTTCTCTGCATTGATTGATACATACCAAATAACACTTATAACCAAAAGTATAATACTTTCATATGAGAAATTTATTGGTAATATAAATATCCGTATCCAATGTAATAAGAAATCTATTCATAGCAATCATTTTCTATTCTTTCATTCATAAAAATTCCAATAATGAGGATACACATACGTAAAACCCTGGCTCATAACAAAGATGAAAAGTGCTATAATCCGAGTATTTGGTAGATATCATAGAAAATATAAAATATGAAAAATGATTCACCAACAGGTATAGAACGTGGAAAAAAATCTAACAATATGCATTAAAAACATAGTATCTCTTGTACTTATCACGAAGCTCATTACAACCTTCTTATCTAACTTTTCTTAAGAAATAGAAACAAGATTCTCTAAAAAGGAGTATGAGTACAGCATATTATTAAATAGACATATAAAGTTCGTTTTGAAGAATTTATTTATCCAACATTTTTTATGAAAAAAAATATCGCAATTATAGGATCTTGATTTTGAGGTCTATCCGCAGCTTGTTATCTAGCAAAAGCATGATATAATGTTACTGTATATGAGAAAAATGAACAACTCTGAGGCCGCGCAAGTACAAAAAAAGCTAATTGATTCACACGAGATATGTGACCTAGTTGGTATTTGATGCCTGATTTGTTTGAACAATTCTTTTCAGATTTTGATAAAAAAATTGAAGATTACCTTACTCTAACAAAGTTAGATCCAAGCTACAGAATTTATTTCAAAGATGACACTAAAACTCCATACATAGATGTTAGTAGTACATTAGAAAAAAATCGTGAACTATTTGAGAACATAGAACCTGGTTCTATGAAATCTCTTAAAGAATATCTTGCTAAGTCGGAAGTTCAATATCACATTGGAATGGATGAATTTGTTCAAAAGAACTACGATTCAATCTTTGATTTCTTTAATAAAAGAATGATGATTGATGGCATGAAAATGAATGTATATTCAACAATTTGAACGTATGTGAAAAAATATTTTAAGACAGATAAAATGCAAAAAATCATCCAGTATCCTATGATTTTTTTATGAAGTCCACCATATGAAACTCCTGCATTATATAATCTCATGTCCTACGTAGATTTTGGTATGTGAGTACGATACCCTCAAGGAGGAATGTCGTCTTTAGTAAACGCACTGGTAAGTTTATGAACTGAATTATGAGTTCAATACAAAACTAACTCCGAAGTTACAAGGATTCAAACTACTCCACTGCCAAAAACTTGGAAACGACGAAAAAGAAAATCGAAAATATCTTCATTGACGCTTATTTCTTGAGAAACAATTGAAGTTGATGATATTGTCAGCAACGCTGATATGCATTGGACTGAAACTCAATTATTAGAATCAGAAAATCAAACTTATAATGAGAAGTATCGAGGGAATCATACACTTGCTCCAAGTTGATTTTGTATGTATATCTGATTAGATAAAAAAGTTACTTGACTCAATCATCATACTCTTATCTTTAATCAAGATTGGGATCAAAATAATAAAGAAGTTTTTAAAAGTAAAGTATTTCCAACTGACCCTTCATATTACATTTGTTGTCCTTCTAAGACAGATAATAACGTTGCACCCGGTTGACATGAGAATCTATTTTTCTTAGTTCCCTTTCCGTCTCGTGTTAACATGAATGAAGAACAAAAGAAATCTTATAAAGATAAATTAATTGCTACCACTGAAAAGATTCTTTGAGAAAAGATAGAATGACATATCATTCATGAAGAATTATTTTGACCAGATGAGTTCACTTCTAGATATCATGCATATGGTTGAAATGCGCTAAGTTGATGAGCTCATACGTTTCGTCAAACAGCCATCTTTCGTCCCAATAATGTATCAAAAAAAGTAGAGGGTCTATATTATGCTTGATGATATACCAACCCTGGAATAGGCGTACCCATTTGCATAATATCTGGAAAATTAGCTAGCATGAGAATTAAAGATGAAACATAATTACACAACATATGCATTATTTTTATTACTTTGATGCTTCATCTGATGATGAGCATGATTTCTTACACCAGAAACTCTCCTTAGTTGAATAGTTCCCTTTCTATGTTTATTATGAATCTATTATTTGTGGGTGTCTTGGGAATATCGATGAACTAAGTGAATATTTTCATTTTTCCTTATATGAGTATTTGCATTAAGTATAGAATTTATCGGGACTAAAACATGCTTCCCATATGGATGTTTTGAATACAATACTAAATTAGGACCACACTTGTGAGCAATTCCAGTCTTGCTTTTCTTTATATGGCCTATCATTGTGTTTAGTATCACAGGAGTAGCAAGCATTTTTTCAAGATCTAGAAAACATCGAATTTTTATGAGCTTACTTCTTCTCATAATTTTGGATCTCGCATTGGATCCTGTACATGTCGCACAATGAATTCGATCTTATAAATATACACTATGACGATTCTGAGTTCCCATAAGTAATTTCATGTGACGACTCTTTAGTGGACTCATTAGTATATTATTCTTATTTGCGATCGTGAAACCAAACCAAAAAAACTATCCTTTATCATATACGATATGAGGGATAATAATGTTATGATATTTTTGGGGATTATTTGCAGTATTATTATACTAAACACCTTTAAGCAAGTCAAAGATTACAGTACAATTAGCCAAAAAAGAAGAAAACCAACAAAACCATTTATCCATGGGAATCGTTTGTATATATTCATAACCTTAGTTCTAAAGCTCAGTATAATAGCTGTTATATACAATAGTAAAACTAAAATTATTGGAGTTCATAAAAAATCATAAGCAAGAATAGCTGCCAATGATCGTAATAATCAGCAATACACTAACGTTTTTTCTTTTCAAAGGTATACTGCAGTTGTCACCAGTGATGCTTTACGATCCGGCTCTATATCTGGAATTGCACTATATGCGTGCATTCCCATCGCTCGTAGCCATCAAGCTCAAAATGCAAGCCAAGCAAATCATTCAATATTATGTCAGGAAACTAATCGTCACACTATAGCTGGAAAAATATATAGTACATTAAACAGTCCGTCAATAAATGGTAACGATTTTGCACGTACTGGAAGTGAACTATATAAATATGATGTTGCCCAAAATAATACCAATGCTAGTATTCATCGTCGCCAATCTATATATCAAAACATAACTTTTTGTGTCCAAACCAACAACAGCATAAGTAGCATTCATTCAGCTCATGCGAATATGATTATGTGGCGTGCCAATCGAGTTCTTTCTTCTTTTTGCAATGAATGCTCGTAGGATCATTTTTTTGAATTATATTGATCAGTATCATCATCGGAAAGATCGTTGATACCATATACAAACAGATTTGCACTAAAAAGAAAATAATCTGCTGCAACTAGTAATAATACAGCTAAAATAAATGTTTTATACTGAACTAATCAGCTCAACATATCTCATTGATATAAATCATTAATTCAAGCAACCCGTCATATCAAAAACGGTCCAAACAGATACATTCGGAATCTTGGTCTAGAGATCTTAATCAAGTTTTCCAATTGCATGCAATCCAGACTTATAAAATAAAGTTCTCAATTTCTCAACCTTTGAAGTGCGAGCACTTTTACTAAAAACATCATACTTATGTTTGACCATCTTATCAAGAATAGATTCGTACATCCATGATGCGACTCTCACCGCAAACCTTCATTTTTTATGTAACAGATCAATTCACATATTTGCTTCACGGTACAGTTCTTTTGTAAATAATACTTGTTGCGACATAAATCTCATCCATGTATCATCTACTTTCTTTCAGGTTATATACTGAATCAAAAGAGTATGATTTAAATCATGTTGCATAAGACGATCTTCTGGTATATACAAACGATCGAAATCTAAACTATCTTCCACTATATCTCTAAGGAAATTTGTATATTGCATCGCTTCTCATAATAGTTTCGCTGTTCTAAATACCTCTTTTTCTTGAGTTTTATCATATCAAATTATTTTACACATCATTAATCAAATAACTTCTGCAGAACCATGCATATATTGTTGTAATTCTTCATATGTATAATAGACTTTTTTGTCTAAGTCAGCATACATTGCAGTAAAAAATTCCTTGATCCATTGTACTGGAATATCATAACGCTTAATGACCTCAACAGTACTACGAATTACCACCTCTCGTTGTTGAAATGATGTTCCTTGACTAACTCATGTTTCATACAAATCATTAAACATTTTTTCGTATCTATGTAGTTGATTCCTTGTTATGGTTGGATCAGCCATTGGATCATCTACGATATCATCTGGGATTCTTACAAAAGCATAAAGTGCAAAAACATCGTCCCTAATACTCTTAGGTAAGAACCAATTTGCTACATAATAACTTGTTCCATGTTCTTGCATATAGTTTTGCATAAGATATATGTAGTTAAATGTTCATGGTTTGCGAATTGAAATTGATTTTAATGATTTCAAAAAAAGTTGCCCTAAAAATAGACCAACTTTTTCAAACAGTAATATTACTTTACTCTTTTTCTCCAATGAGTCACATAGATTCCACCCCATGCTTGATTCCAATACAATTCTTTGCTACCATCTTCTTTAGATTTCCACCCTCCTCTTTGGTAGGTATTATATCTAAAGCCAGTACCTTCTTTCCCGTTATTAAATTTCACATCAACGATATCTGACTCTTTGTTGTGTCCTGACTTGAAAGTAAATTCAGGTTTTGATTGTGCAACTGGTATCCATTCTTGCTCTTTCATATATTTTATATTTATTTTATCATTATAACTACATAAAAATAAAAACAAGTCAATACTTTTTTATGAGACATAAGAATTATGTAATCTTGTATCTACATTTACTATTCCTATAGTATATTTTATAAAATTTTGTACATTGTGAATAAAATCAGAAGGTACAGAAATTTGTTATTTTATATTTATTTTAAAGATGAAAAAATTACTTATTCTTATTTGATTAAGCTTTTGATTACTTGCTCTTACATGATGCAATAGATGACCTTCTGAACCATATGTTATAGAAAATCCAACTGATAATTTTCAAGAATATAGTCAAACATGACTAGATGCTGCCTTAGCAACTTGAGATAATGTAGTAGTATATTTCTGAGCTAGTCGATGTCCTTGATGTATGGCACTCAAGAAAGATATTATTGCTAAAAGTGATACTATTCCAGATTGAATAACTATTTTAGCAGCAGATTTTGATAATTCCGAAGAACTAAAAACTAAGTATGAAGTAACCAAAAAACATACTACTGTTTATTTAACACCAGACGGTACAGTAGCAGTAAAAAATACAAATAAGGAACATAGTCTAGAAGATATATTAGCAGGAGTAGAATGACTTTAATCCAAACTGAAATAAAATAGAAAAGATTGAGAGCTAAGGCTCTCTTTTTTTTTGATTTTATTTTCTTATCCTGTTGCTATGTCTCAAGCAGATAGAGATCTCCGCAGACTTAAAAAACATGTGAGAGAAGCACGAAGATCTATGGAAAAGAAGTGTAAATCTAAAGGTTTACATGTTTTCATAACCGAATGAAAAAGATCTCATCAAAGACAAAAAGAACTATATGCGCAATGAAGAACTAAACCGTGAAATGTTGTAACTCGAACAATGCATTCAAGACATCTAATTTGAGATGCATTTGATATAGCTTTTGATCCAAAAAAACATGGATCCATGTATCCAACAGATAATAAACTTCGAGAAGAAGTTTGACGTATTGGAGAATCAGTGGGATTAGAATGGTGATGAAGACGAAAGGTCAAAGATAAACCTCATTTCCAAGGCTCTTGATCAAATCATGTCCATACTCCTAAAGAAGAAGAAGATATCTATAAAAAACTCTTTGATCATTTTGTTGAGATGCTAGAGAGTGATAGTATTTCAAAAGAAAAATTAAAAGATATTCCTGATGCGATCCTTGAGAAAGTAAAACATATAGACATCAAAGAAGTTGTCGTAGATTATTTGGAAACTCTTGATTGGAACGAACTATTTGAAGAGTTTGTGTATATGATTGTGACTTTATGGAAGAAGAAATAAATTAAAAATCATCTTCTTTATATTCAATTCAATATTTTTCAAATAGTGTCACAGCATACTCTCAGACCTTTGATAGTCTTCAATGTATGAGCTGTTCTCAGCTATTTTCACATGAAGTAGATTCAAATCACTTAGAATGATCTACTGGGTTATACAAGAAAATGAAACACTTGATCATTAAAATAACTTACTTAAGAATCAAACGCAAAGCAGCGATTTCTACTACAATCACGGGTTTTGATTTTGGTGATTTAGCTTTTCTTGTGTGCTGTTTCATCCATTCAATAGTTTGTTTACCTAGTCTTCTTTTAGCAGCTTTACCATTTAATCACCACAACTGAGACGAAGGAGTATTTGCTCATACCCACTGATAGGATTTATTATCTATAACCACTCTTCCATCTTTTCATATCTTGGCAGTATCTATATCCTTCTGCAAAAGAGCCTGCAAGGCTTTTAGCTCTACTACGAGTATAGTCTGTGATCTGCTTTGTTGATTTGGTCAGATATATGTTTTTCTTGCATCTTTTACATTTTTCTTTATTCGCGTTTTGGACTGACTCATGACTTTATTATTAACAAATACTCATCTTAATCCCCACAATTGTGAAGGAGGAGTATTTGCTCATACCCATTGATAGGACTTTTTATTTTTTGCACCAAGACTAACTCTACCATCTTTTCATATAGCAGGCAACGACAATATAGGTTTCTTATCTTTTAAGATAGCTCTTAGTGCATGTATTTCTATTACCATAACTTTATTTTTTCTTTTTTTATGAGGACTTTTTCAATGTTTTTTCAAAGCATATTTTACATTCTTCTTTTTTCGTCCATTGTCTTTTCTATCTATCATACTTTTTACAGTATAATATTTCAATCAAAATAAATTTGAAGATGGAGTAGCTTCTCAGACTCGTTGGTATATCATATCATCAATTTTCACTTTTCCATCCTCTCACAATAAAGGTAATGCCAACTTAGATATTTTATCATTTAAGATAGATTTCAGAGCATTTATTTCTACTACATTGTGTAGTTTTCATTTTTTGAGTGTTATTCTTACATGTTGTTTTTTTCGTTGTTGAGATTGAAGACCTATCTTTTTTCTTACATACTTATATGTTAATCATCAAAGCTGTTCTACTGGAGTATTAACTCATACATGCTGATATATTTCTCATTCAATCTTAACTGTTCCATCTTCTCATACACTAGGCAATTTTATAGCTGATATATAATCAGCCATGACAATTTCTAATTGCTTTATATGCACAACTGTTACTACTCTTCAATCACTTTGTTTAGCGTGTTTTACATACTTACGTTTTCGATCTTTTGCCTTATTGTCAATTCTACCTCTTACCGTGGAATACTCTATTCACCACAATTGTTGTACTGGAGTTTTTGGTCATATTCGCTGATACATATCTCATTTTATCTGTGTTTTTCCATCATCTCTTAGATTTGACATATCTATGTACTTCTTCAGAAAAATTTGTAAAGCTTCAAGTTCTACGGCTTGACTAGGCGGTCATCCTTTAGTTTTTACCTTTCTAACAAAGTTATCTTTTCGAGAATTTGGTTGATTATTGACTCGTAATCTGACAGTTGCTCATTGTAATCACCATAATTGATCTATCGGAGTTGTAGAAGACACTTGTTGATAGATTTTTTTATCAATCATGACTCTTCCATTTTTTCATACAGAACTTAATGCTTCATCTTCGTCTATCAATACTTGTAAAGCTTCTGATTCTACTACTGTTACAATTATTCTACCATTATTTGTTTTCGCTTTTCTTATGTTTTTTTCTTTTCGTCGATGAGATTTTTTATTAATTCTATTTTTTAGAGTTGCTCAATTGATTCATCATATTTGAGAGGAAGGAGTTTTAGTTCATACTCGTTGATACAGTTTTCATTCAATTTCTACTTGTCATGATTTTCATAGAATTGGTAATTCATTAGTCTTCTCAAGATCTATAATATCTCATATAACAGATTCAATTGATAAATCATGAGAAATATTCTCATCTCATCATAGTCATCCAAACAATATATTGATTCATCTCCTTGGTTGTGGACCTCATCATACTCTATTTACGGAGTCATCTTCATCAAAGATACTAATTTGATCATTGATATTTTTTACCCATGCCATATTTCCAAGTGCCCCAGTATAATCGTAAAAATTGACCTTCTTACCTCTAAGTCATCTACCAAACTGTTGTTGGAATATTCTAGGAGATTTTGTATTTCTCCAAAAGACTACATTTTGGGTCTCAGGCATATCAATTCATTCATTAAGTTTATCTACTGCAACAATAATTTTTCTTTTTCAACTGTTATAATCATCAAGAACATCTTGATCAGCCTCATCAATACTACTATGTAAAGCAATCGCAGTATTTTCATCTCACGAGAGTGCATTAATTTTGTTAGTAATTTCATTTGCTTCATGAATACTATTAGCAAAAATAATAGTTTTATCTAACGATGGCAATCTCTGTATCAAATCAGTACAAAGTTCTTCTAGATCTCAAAATTTAGCTAAGAATTTTTCTATATACTCTTTTATTTTTTCAATTTCCTGTTTTTTCTCATGATAATCTTGTATATCTGCTGTCTCTTCTATTCGAACATTAAGCGAAGTAAGTTCCTGTTCACTAAATTGAGATGATGTAATCAGCTGATATTGGATCTCAGGAGAATACTCACTTGCTATATATTCTGGTAAGCCAAATCTTACTGTTGGATCATTCACCACATCTTTTATAGAATCAGCAGTAGCAGACATTAATATGATAAGTGGCATACGTCATCTTATTTTCTGTGAAGTAAATGCATAGTGTCTCAACATCTTCATATACGTTTCTCCAGTTAAATGATGAGCCTCATCCACAATAATGATATCAAATCAAATATCTTCATCTTTAAACTTACCTCCACTACCAAAAGTAGAAAAGTATAACTTATCTTTTCTTTCGCCCAATTGATATACTTCATCTTTGACTTCTATATTTCCTCAAGGATCGGTCTTGGAATGAAATACTTTTATCGTTGCATGATCAGTCACATCTTTGCTCAAAAATGGTTGTTTATCACCTCTACCTTCCACAAAATCCTTTTTAATTTGATTTATAATATTAATACGATCATTAAATACTAACAAATTGAGTGGCAATTGTTTTTTGGTGATTCTTTCAAGTCTATTTCTGAATGTAAACATTTTATTTGTATGAACTCCTACCGTAGCGGTTTTTCATGATCAGGTAGCCATATTAATAAGCATAGTGGTATACAAATCTATATTTTTAGGATTACCGAGATTGTTTCTTAATCGTTGCTTCGTAAAATTAGCCATTTTTACTCGTGCATTGGCTTGATATCATCTTTTTTCTAAACCTGAATTAGTTCTCTCAACCATAGTAAACACAACTATAATTTTAAAAAGCACAAAAGTCAATATGAATGTATTCTATTTAAGAAAACAAAAAAATCTCTCGAAATACAGTTTTCACCTATATTGAAAGAGTTCTAACTTTCTTGTCATAAGTTTCAAATATGCTTAGCGCTACTTTAACAGTACAATAAATAATCAGTAACGCAGATCATTGCGAGCTATGACAAGTAATACAGCTCCATGCCTACACCTACGGAAATAACTCTCCTGCACTAGTAGCACTATGAGAGAAGAAGCTATTCCTGTACTGAGTTTTGGAAGGTAAGGTTGTTTAATAGTATGTATGATAGTGGGATTAGAACAGAGGGAGAGACATAGTCTTGATAATATAATTTATAACAATAAAATACTAGAAGCTATTTATACTTATTAATAATATGGCAAGCATAGTTGTATGATTTCTGTATAACACAAAAAACAAACTACTTATGTTACATAGGAATGATAGAGATGAGCGAGAACCTGTAAAATGATGAATAGAAGACTGAGAAAGTTATGAAGAAGCAATTTATAGAGAACTTCGAGAAGAAACTTGATTTCAAAAAAATGATGTAAGTAAAATCATTACGATACCTCAATTTAAATCACTAAATGATTACACATGATTTGTATGAGAATACTATCTTATTTTTGTAAATGATAGTCAAAACAGTGTAAGAATAAATAATCTTGAGAGTGAATCTGACCATGATGATTATACTTGGACAACAAATGAAGCAGTATTAAGATTAAAACAAACTCGATTAGATATAGAAAAAATTGATATATTGAACACATATATTTACCAGGACTAATTGTTAGAAGGTTTCAATATTTCAACTTTCTGTATAACAAAAAAACTCTCCCGAAAGACAGTTCTTACTTATGGTTTATTTTGGTAGGTGACCCGGGATTCGAACCCGGGACCTTGGGCTTAAGAGGCCCCTGCTCTAACCAGCTGAGCTAGTCACCCTCAATTATTTCTAAATATCACAAGAAACAATGAACAAATATATAGTATTGTCCTTGCAGAAATCAATCTTTATTGAGCGTTAATTTGTATATTCTCTCCTTGTCACTTAAGATCATTTATTTCTTCTTGGTCAAGATTCTCGATTAACATTTTTGCTTGTTTATCAAATTCACTTAATCACAACTC
>CALDTY010000008.1 GCA_937923605.1 Candidatus Absconditabacterales bacterium | reverse complement strand
AATCCATATCTACTTCAGCCCCGTCTTCTAATACAAATACTTCTCCATGCTCATGAGGATTCATTGTTCAAGGATCAATATTAAGGTAGCCATCAAGTTTTATAGGAACAACATTATAATTTTCAGAAAAGAAAAAACCGGTTGCAGCACTTGTGACACCTTTTCAGATTCACGATATGA
Source organism: Candidatus Absconditabacterales bacterium (assembly GCA_937923605.1). Taxonomy (GTDB): domain Bacteria; phylum Patescibacteriota; class Gracilibacteria; order Absconditabacterales; family Absconditicoccaceae; genus JAHDCT01. The sequence continues at coordinate 2,427 of CALDTY010000008.1, read as the reverse complement.
CTCAACCAGTTACAATGATGTATTTTTTTCTCATATTATTGAATACTAGTTTTAATTTCGCGCATATTATGAAATTTTTGCAAAATGTCTAATGCTCTTTGTAAAGTTTTGTGTGATTCGTTTCCATCAATAACTTCTTGTCTATATCTTTGTACTCTTCTTTCAATTTCAATTCGGCATGCTTGGGTAATACTTTCTCTATTTTCAATTCAAACATGAATCATGTTGACTCCCATGTCTGTTGAATAAGAGAGTTCTTCAGCAAGATCATTTTTTCAAAAGCTTTGATATAGTGCTCGTAGTAATCGAAAATTATCCTCATCTTTATCGTATCAACTTTGTCAGTTTTCAAGTAACAGAACTTTATTCCCTAGATCTGCTGTTGCTGCTTCAAACGCAAGGTTAAGAGGATGATTATAAGGAAGTCAAAAAGCTGGAAATGTTTCAAATTTAATGAAATTAGGATTGTATCAATTTAATAAAGCTTTATATACCTCAGAAAATAATACTCCAAATTTTCAACTTCATCATCCAGGACTTATTGCAATGATTGATGTACCAGGATTAGTCACTGAGTCATTCGAATCCAGAATATTTAAAGAGTTATCTGGTTGAATGTGTGGGTATCAGTCTATAGCATGGTGAACCTTCATTCATACTCATAGGCTCATAACTTTTTCTTCAAGACTTCAAATCTTTTCTTGTCAAGAATCTGATAGCTTAGATGGTGTTACTGCAAGAGTAACACTATCAATAGGCATTCATCTTTCTTGTGCTTCAGTGATCAATCTCACTGTTTCTGCATCATAAAATAGTCAGCTATCTCCACGTATTCTTCATCTTTGTTTTCTTCATTCAGGCGCATTAAGAATATCTAGAGCATTCACCACCATAGTTATGGTTGCGCAAGTTTCTTGTTGCAAGTCTTGAATAATTAGAGCTTTACAATCTGGATCATATCACGGTAACACTCTCGCAGCGTGCTCATCTCAAAATGGCTTTCCTCAGAATTCAAGAAACGAAGGTCATTGAGTATTAGACATTTTATCTGATAAGACTCACGCTTGAGCTTCAATATATTGATGAGTATTAAATGCCATCTGTATTTATTCTATGAGTGATAATATCTACTACACTATCTACATTATTATCTCATGTATTGATAAGTAAAGTCTGTTGATTTGCCTTTGTTTTAACGTAGTTTTGAAAATATTGGAGTCGTGTTCATTTTGTACAGGATTCTTCATCACGCTCGTCTATTATTCACCTAATGTTTAGTCTTTTTCTTCTCTCTTCCTCGTCAAGAATAAGAATTACTTTGAGGGAGGGATATATAAAGTCATATTTTTTTTCGCAATTATCTAAAAAACCCTCAGAGATTCATAAGTGTGAAAAATGAGCACGAATATCATCTAAATAGCGAGCTTTTACAACTCATAATCAGTTTTCCAAACATGCTCTAATCTGTTTTGCATGATGTGACATAGATCGAAAATATGACTCGCAGACTGATTCTAAATCATTTTTTCATATTAATACTTTTTTATGAGGATTTATGGGATAGGCTGAAGAATCTTTAAAATTATCGAAATTTATAGTTCCTCTTCATAATCTTTCAGCAAGGTGCTTTACAGTACTTGTCTTTCAGGTACCATCTATTCAGTGAACTGTTATTAAGCTGTTCATAAAGCTACTTTTAATTATTGATAATTAGTGAATACCTATTTTGTAGGTCAGTATACAAGTCTTTGTACTCAACCTTAAGGAAATCAAAGGTAAGATTATTATATCATTTTTCTATATATTTTAATCCCCACCTTGCTTTGGAGATATAGTCTTCCTTCTTACACATTAACATAAACATATCATTGTATAGGAGTTTTGAAAGAGTGTCTGCATTACTAACTATTTGTTCCTCTAAACTTTCGAATCATTTTATTTTGTTATGCATGAGAGTACATCGCGCTACCTGTTGGGCTTTTACTTTATCATATCACTCTCTCATAAGGAGATCATATATTATCTCTGCTCACTTTTCTGGATGGAGGGAATTATCTCATCAGTCGACTCTTCATATATCATGTCATATTGCTGCTATCCTAATTATTTCTAAATCTCCTCATAGTTTCTCTTGAAGCGTTAAGGCAGTTTTTTCTACATATATTAAATGACAAAAATACTCTTTTTTGAATTTACTCAATACTTCATTTAAAACTAAATTATAATACATAATTACATAAAATCAATAATAAATTATGAGATTATTATATAAATAAAATTGCTTAGTAAAGATTTTTTGGTTTTTTCTTTGAATTCTTTATTATATTAATAATTACATGCAATTATTTCTATCTGTAATTACTTTCTAATCTCTTCTAATTAAGTTACAATGCTCCTCCCAACAGAACAACAAGCACATGACCTGAT
>CALDTY010000007.1 GCA_937923605.1 Candidatus Absconditabacterales bacterium | reverse complement strand
AGATGAAGATGATCATGATCCGGAAGCAATCACGATAATGGTGGTAGAAGGAGATCAGTGAGGAGGAAACGAAGCGCCAAGACCTAGACCAGAGCCGGTAGTTGAACCAGAAGTGGAAGTAGAAGTTATACAAGAGCCAGAAATAGAATTTACACAAGAGGAGAAAGAGATAGTGAAGGTGATAGAGGTATTGAAAGAAAAGGTAGAAGATAATAAGAATGATTTACATAACTCAGCAGGATTGCAGTTATTAGATCTACCAGCATTTCTACCTAAGACTGGGGCTTAGAGTGAATATAATGATTAAAACACCACTCGTGAAGATTGGTGTTTTTTTTATTGCATTTTATAATAACATTTATATACATGAATCATATTTAAGTAAGCAACTCGAAAATAACCCATATCTAAGGGGAGTAGAGTTGTAAAATTTTTTTTAGGAATAAATCTACGTTATGCCAACAACAAACCAACTGATTAAAAAATGAAGAAAAAAGAAATTTAGGAAATCTAAAGCTCCGGCTCTTCAGTATAGAACAAACACCTTGAAGAATAACAAACAGGTGCATAGTCCTAGTCCTTTTAAAAGATGAGTTTGTTTAAAGGTGACAGTTACTACTCCTAAAAAACCTAACTCAGCACAAAGAAAGATTGCTAAGGTTAGATTGTCAAATGGGAAAGAAGTAGTTGCATATATCCCTGGAGAAAAGCATTCATTGCAAGAACATAGTGTTGTAATGATTAGGTGAGGTAGAGTAAAAGATCTTCCAGGTGTAAAATATCATGTGGTAAGATGAGTATATGATGCGAATCCAGTTGAAGATAGAAGACAATGAAGATCATTTCATGGAACAAAGAAACCAAAGAATTAATATAGAATTAGAATTTAGAGCTAAGTCTAGTGCTTTTGTCTCTTACTTCTTTTAAAACTTTAAATGTAATTACATGGCAAAGAAATTTAAGAAAGCAACTCCATTTAGGATTCCATCAACTGATGATAAAATTGAAAAATTTATCAACTATATCATGCTTGACGGAAAAAAGAATATTGCTAGAAATATATTCAACCAAACTCTAGAAGAGATCAAGAAAAACTGACATGTGAATCCAAAAGCTGTTTGGGAATCTGCAATTGATAATGCATCTCCGCATGTTATGGTCAAATCAAAGAGAATTGGTGGTGCTATTTATCAAGTACCTGTTGAAGTTCCAGCTAGAAAAAGATTCTTTTACGCATGTAAATGGATTATTGATTATTCAAGAGCTAAGAAGGGGACTCCAATGTATATGAGATTGGCAGAAGAATTGTTGGCGGCTTATTCTAGTCAATGAACAGCGGTTAAAAAGAAAGAAGATACGCATAAAATGGCTGATGCAAATAAAGCATTCGCATATTTGGCAAAATATGTTAGATAGACACAATGTTGTATATACATTATTACTAAAATTTTATATTATCATTTACTTTCGATGCCATCAAGAAATCAATCGGGTAAACCAGAACATTCGTTTCAGAATCCTAATAAGAAAAGAAAAAAGTCTGGTAAAAAATATGAAAAAACATTAAAGCGATATAAACTAATTTTGTCGAAAAAAGACAAACCAGGATATGAAAAACGAGCTGAAAAGACAATGAATAAATGTCAAGAAAGAATTAAGAAATATTGAATTACACAAACTATGTTAGACGCATTCATGGCAAAGTAAATCACCTAATAAAGTACATTTTTTAAATACTTATCTCTCATTATGTGAAGGTTAAAGACATATGGAAAAAAGAAGCTTAAAAAAGCTTTAAGAAGAGTAAATAAGGTTGTTATTATGGATATTAGAAAACAACTTGATCAGCAAAGAAAATGGAAAGCTGAAGTTGTAAAAAGAAGACAAGCTTAATTATTTTCAGACTACTTTTTGATTTATTTAAGATGTATTGTAATGAACAATCAAAGACTTGCTACATTGAGAGCAAAAAAATGATATCATATTCTTCCTGTTAAAACTGGTCAAATGGTTGAAATCCATGAGAAAGTTTGACAATGAAGCAATGAAAGAATTTGGAAATTTAGATGACTTATCATCAAGGTAAAAAAACCAAATCACGTTGATGGTACTTTTATCATGAGATGAAAAGTGGCAGGACATACTGTAGAAAAAATATATCCACTTTCATTTACAAAGTTTGAAAAAGTTCTTCTGATTGATTCTTTTAGAACCAGAAGAGCAAAATTATATTACATTAGAGATAAAGTTGGTAAGGATGCTAAAATGAAATCTATAGCTACTGCTGAGGAGAAATGAGTAGATTTGTTGGCTTTAGCGATTGCAGAAGCGAATGAATTAGCAGCACCATATAATAAAGCAGAAGAAGTTAAGACAGAAGAAAAAACAGAAGAAGTTAAGGCAGAAGAAAAAGCAGAGGAAGTTAAGGCAGAAGAAAAAGTAGAAGAAGTTAAGGCAGAAGAAAAGGCAGAAGAAGTTACAGCAGATGACACAGTTGAGGAAGTCACAACAGAGAATCAAGAATAATTTACCTACTAATATTGATTAATTATGAAATTATCCGTACAAAATCGTGATGTAACTGGTAAAAAAGTTAAATTTCTTAGAAAGGACTGAATTGTTCCTTGAGTTATCTATGGAAAACACTTAGATGAAGCTTTTTCATTTGCTGTTTCTAGAATAGAATTTCTTAGAGTTTTTGCTAAAACTTGAAGAAGTACTCCTATTGAGATTGACGGATCAAATTGAGAGCATTTGGTTCTTGTACAAGAACTTCAATTGGATCCTGTATCAGATCATCTTATTCATATAGACCTACTCGCTGTTAATAAAGATGAAAAAGTGACTGCTGAAGTTCCAGTTGTACTTATCTGAGAATCTCCATACGAAAAAAGCAATTTGGGTCGTGTGCAGCTTATTTTGAGCAATATTGAAGTTGAAGCATTCCCATTGGATCTGCCTCATGATATTACTATCGACATTTCAACACTGACTGAAGAATGACAAGTGATTCATCTTAGTGATATTGATCTAGGAGATAAAGTTGAATTTGTTGATGATCTTTCTCGTACAATTCTAACGACAGTTGCATTTGCTGAAGAAGAAGAGGAAGAAGTTGTAGCAGATGTTGTAGAAGGAGAAGAAGGAGCTGAATGAGAAGGTGGTGAAGAGAATGCAGAAGAAAAATGATCAGAAGAGTAATTATGTTTATCTATTAATGTACTACTATGGCAAGACAATGTATGTTTTCATGAAAAAAAACTAAATCATGAAACAATAGATCCCATTCAAATAGAGCTACAAAAAGAAATTTTAAAGTAAATCTTATTAAGAAGAAAGTCATCATTGATGGGGTTCCTCTAACTATTAAGATTAGTTCTAGCTACTATAAAAAATATAGACACCTTTTTGTATAGAAATACTGTGATAGTATAGATAAAAAACGAATCCATCAAATTGATTGTCTTGAAAAAGACTCTCTGTTTGGGTCTATAGCTCAGTTGGTAGAGCAACGGCCTTTTAAGCCGGTGGTCCTCGGTTCGAGCCCGAGTGGACCCAAGTTCTGAATAAAGAATAATTACATAGAAGAGAAAAACTCCCGAGAGGGAGTTTTTTGTATGTCACTATTCATTTTACACTTTGAATGATGCTCGTAAGTTTTTTTATTTCTAGAATTATGGATTACTTTATAATCTTTTTGATATTTTGATGTATCTAGTTATACTTAAATAATAGTTTCTACTAATGTAATGTATATACGTTTTCAAACCTCTGAAATTGATTATGATTCAAGCACTAAGCCGTTTTGAATTTTTCATGGAGCCTACGAATTACGTGATTCTGCAATTCCAGAATATGATAAACAATATCTGAAAGATTTATTAGAGCGATTTGATGATAATTTAGATAAGCCAACTAAATTTTCACGCAAACAACCAACTTGATGGGCTACAAAATGAATTTCTCGATATAAAGATTCAGCAAAAGAACATATACAAAAAATGTATGAAATGAAAAGAATATACGAAGAGTATGATAAGTATGTAGAAGTTGTAGTGACAGATAATCCATGATATATTGTGTATGAAGACGAGTATCAAATTGTAGCAGAACCCTATAAAGACACCTTGAGATAATCTACCTTTTATCTGTCATTTAAGGTATATATATTTATAAGTATACAGTTTATAATTATTGATTTTGTAATATGAAAATTTGAATCGTATGACTTCCAAATGTCTGAAAATCAACTTTATTTAACGCACTTACTCAAAATTATTCAGCAGATGCTGCAAACTTTCCATTTTGTACTATTGAACCGAATATATGAGTAGTTGAGGTAAAAGATCAAAGAGTAGATAAATTAGCTGAGATTTCAGAAACTGAAAAGAAAATTTATGCTTCGATTAATTTTGTAGATATTGCTTGATTGGTAAAATGAGCATCTGAATGAGAATGATTGGGAAATAAGTTTCTTTCACATATTAGAGAAGTAGATGCCATTGTTCAGGTAGTCCGCTTGTTTGAAGATGATGATGTGGTTCATGTAGAATGATGACCAAATCCTTTACGTGATGTAGATATTATTAATACTGAACTAATTTTTGCTGACATACAAACTATTGATAATATCTTGGAAGGATTGCACAGAAAAGTGAAGTCTTGAGATAATGACGTGAAGGTTTTAGTTGGAGTGTTAGAGAAATTAAAAGTAGCTTTAGAAAATGAAAAATTAGCAATAGATATAAAGGATGAATTAAGTGAAAAAGAACTAGAATTATTGAAACCGTATAGTTTACTTACGTTTAAGCCCTTTGTATATGCACTTAACGTTTCCGAATGAGATCTTAAAAATGGTGCAACATTGATAGCCGAATATGAAGAAAAGCTATGAAAAAAAGTTTCTTTAGTGAGCGCAAAGTTTGAAACTGAACTTATGGAATTAGATGAGGATGAAAAAGAATTATTTTTTGAAGATTTGAAATGATGACAAGATGTTGTGATTCCTACCTTGGATGATTTAATTAAGTTAGCATTCGATACTGTTGGACTCATGTACTACTTTACGACCTGAAAAAAAGAAACGAGAGCTTGGACAGTTACAAAGGGGAGCACAGCACCTCAAGCTGCTTGAGTTATACATACTGATTTTGAGAAATGATTTATCAAGGCAGACGTTGTAACATATGAAAATTTCGTTGAACATGGATGACGAACATGAGCAAAAGAAAAATGATGACTAAGGTTAGAGGGAAAGGAATATATTGTTCATGATGGAGATGTGATGTTATTTAGATTCAATAATTAAATCAGAGTGCGGATACATATATTTTAATTTCTATATTCTTATATTTTCATGCGACGCTATTGGTGACTTAGGAGTTTCTTTATATTGTGGACTCTGTTGGTAATTTGATATATTTTAATGCTAGTGCTTATGGATAATTCATATACTCAGAAAGTATATGAGAAAGTGCCTCCAATCCACTATGCTTCTGCATTTTTTCAGTTGTCTGATTTGCCAGAATGGAATTTACGTTCTGAAGATTCTCAGAAGAAAGTTCAAAAAGCTTTACACCTATTTAGGATGAAGGAATTATGAGGTTCGAAAAAAGTTGAACCAATATTGTTTGATCTAGAAGAAAAAAGAACTGATATATATTCACCTCACTATGCATTTGTATGAGAAGCTACTACCTGATTTGTTTCTTTTGTAGTATCTTATGATCATCCTAAGAACAGTGAAACAATTTCTGAAAACCTCCTCCCAATGATCAATGACGAATGAATCCGAGAATGGGAAGTCTGATTACATAATGATTTTATGAGGAAGTGAAAAAATACATATACATTTGAAGTGATTGATACAACGTGAAAAAAGAAAAATTTCACTAAGATAATAGACTCTAATCACGAAGAAATTTTTCTATGAAATGCTGCACTATATGTAGATCCTTATAACAAAGTTGATGGTAAGAATGTTGTTTGGTTTGAAGATGATTTTGATTGAATACCTACTTGATTTCTTACTAATGGATGTATTGATTGAACTTCTAAAGTTGTTATTAAATATGAGAATGAATATAGTACAATTCCAGCTTGTTTAAGCTATTCAACTAAAAAATGATATCTGATCTATTTCGATAATAAAAGAGAGCTAGATGGTAAATATACCTACACTATAAAGTCTCCTGACCATGGTATTTTATATAGCAAGTTTCCTTTATATCAATGGAGACGATCTTCATTGTATCAATCTTTGGTGTATTTTAATCCATGAGGAAATTTTTTACAAATAGTGAAGGCCACTTGAGATATACAAAATTATGAGACACTGATTCAACATTATGATGTTCGTAATCAAAGAAATACTATGTCATTACGCCAAATCAATTGAGAGCAGGTAGAAATAGAAAATTGATATGAAAAATTGATTGTGTATTATTACAAACAAAATGAGAGTATACGTCGTACATTGTTTCCATGATTACGTTACAAGTATTATGTTCTTAGATCATGAAGTCGAAGATTAATAAATCAATGAAATGTCTATCACCTTGATGAGCAGGTTCATATTCCACCTACAACTGAAACATGATCAGTATTTCGTTTAGATGCCCGATTGTATTGAAATGAAATTGTGATTGAGGATCCATTTATGCATATTACCTATAACATCACGAGTCTTAAAAAAGAAGCAAGTATTGTGCAGAAGCCTAAAGATGAGTTTAATTGTGACACTGCGACATTAGGTATTTATTGAACAACAGCTGTATCTAAAGACTTTGTTTATGAAAACGACGATATTCGTCTTTTGTGATCTTGATGGGATGTTGATTCTGTAGTATTGGAAGACAATAATTGATCTACATATGATGTTGAACAGCATACACTTTGATATATAGCAGCAAGGATAGAGCCAGATGAAAAATGAACAGCAAAATGAAATACTATATTTACCTTAAAATGACTAAATGCTTCATGACGTGATGTTTGTAAAAAGACAGTTTCTGTAGATATACTTGAATTACCAGAGTATTAGAGTAATTTGTAATTAAATAGTTATCGTTTTACTTTCTATATCAGTAATGAGGTTGCTATCAAATTTTGATACAGGCAAAGAAATAGAGTTACTAGAGGAGTACAAAAAATGATTCTGAGAATCTAAGGTAATCTCTATTCATAAATCTAGATGGTTTTATATTATGAAAGTTTTGGTGCCATTGGCACGATTTTTTATCGTATTTGCTCTATGATTGTACTTAGTGTATATGCTTTCATTTGACTACCAAGTATATGCACAATGGTTCTATTGGGTAGTAATAGTATTATACTTTATCGTAACCCTCAAAAGTGCGACAAAAGAATATGTTAATTGGAAAATGGATTACTTAATTGTTACTCCAAAAGAAGTCATCAAATATGATCAAAATTGAGTCCTACATAGAGATAATGAGACCATACATGTTGATAAGATAAAATCCGTAACAGTCGCAAAACATGGTTTAATGAATAGCTTTTTTGATATAGGTACAATCACATTCTTAGCAGAGTGAGAGGATAATAAATGAGATATTGAAATGTGATTTATTGATGCAGTAGAGCAAGTTGAACAAAAAATTCGTTCAATTATGTGAATGAACACTCAGTAACGAGGTATAAGTTTTAGAATGAAATCCGTATGTATAGAAGTACAAAGGCAATCTTATTTTTCATCTTGAGTATACTAGCATTTATCATTTTCTGTAATGTACGAATAATCGCTTGAAATTGGAACAGGGTCATACAGCCAAGCTATGAATGATATACACAATGATTAGTGTTATGAGCATCAGTATATAAAGACGGTCGTTTGTCTCCCGCGTTGAGACAAAGAGTAGATGCCAGCTTGGATGCATATAACACATGAATGATCTGAAAAATTGTGTTGAGTGGATATGATAAGGATGATTCCTACTTAGAAGCTATGTCTATGTGAGAGTATGTTCTTTCAAAAAGTGTTAAAGAAGAAGATATCTTTCTTGATAGGGATTGATATGATACATTGGCAAGTATGCAGTGAGTTTTTGATTTTATTGATGATCCAAAAATAATAATTTTCACTCAAAGATACCATTTACGAAGGAGTATATTCTTAGCACGTCAATCAGGACTTGATGCAGTTTGATACTCCTCACAAGATACATTCTCAATGACTGATTTTTGAACGTTTAGAGAAATATTTGCGAGAGTGAAGGCATTTATAGAGGTTTATTTCTGAGTATTAATGTAGAAGTTTTTTATTCTTTTGATGTTATGTGAGAGAAGGATAAGATTATAAAAGTATTTATAGCAGAAGTGATTACAAATCAAGTAGAAAAACAACTTATACTCCAAAGAATGGAGGAACTAGACCAGCTAGTTAATACCTACTGATGACTGAGTATAGTGAAGGCAGTACAACAAAGAACGAAGCCAGATTATAAAACATATATGTGAAGTGGGAAATTAGAAGAAGTAATTCAGGATATGAAGCTTTGTGGGGCAGAGTTATTGATCTTTTGAAATATTTTGAAACCATGACAAATATATAATGTAAATGAAATACTGCGCGAAGAATCTAAAGATGATGACATAACTTTGCAGGCTTGGGATAGAGTAGACCTCATTCTTAAAATATTCGATCGTCATGCGAACAGTAGTGAAGCAAGACTTCAAATCGAGTTGGCAAGTATTAAGCATATGGGTCCACGTATTTTTGGTATGGGTATGGAGTTAGGTAGACAATGATGATGAGTCTGATCAGTAGGTTCTGGTGAAACGAATACTGAAGTAATGCGTAGACATCTTGCAAATAGAAAAAAACAGATTGATAAACAACTGAAAACCTACGAACAAGTAAGAGAAAATCATCGTAAAGCGAGACAGAAAAAATACTTACCAACAGTATGATTAGTGGGATATACGAATGCATGAAAATCTAGCGTCATGAATTTTTTGACGAACAAGTGAGTATTGGTAGAAGATAAACTATTCGCAACCTTAGGAACTGATGTATGAAAATTATATATTCCAAATATGGAATGAGGGAAAGGTACTGAAATTTTAGTGAATGATACGATTTGATTTATTCGTGATCTTCCACCTGGTCTCATTCAAGCATTTAAAAGTACCTTGGAAGATAGTATAGAGGCTGATGTCTTGTTGCATATTATTGATGCATCAGATCCTCTTTGGGATGATAAAGTTGCAGTGGTGGATAAAATACTTGATGAAATTTGAGCAGAGCAAGAAAGAATCTATATCCTAAATAAATGCGATCTTCCTGATGTGATAGATACTATACAAGCTAAGAAAGAGCAGTTAATATTATATTGTGAGAAAATGGAGTATAAAGAACCAATAGTGTTGCATGTGTCAGCAGTATCGGGAATTTGAATGGATCAATTGAAAGAAATAATGGTAAGCAAAACAACATATCGTAAAAAAAACTCCTAGAGGGAGTTTTTTTTGTAAGCATTAAATATAAATTAATTTTATTTAACATATTCATCGTAAGCATCCCATTCTGGACCTTGATCATCAATCAAAGCATCGTACTCATCTCTTTCATGAGCTTGGTCATTTATTCTTTGGTTCATATCTTCAAAATTGATTTCATCTAGTGTTTCTTTCTCTAAAACTTTTTCACTTGCATCATGTTCTGCCTTTTGTCTTTGTTGAGCTCTAACTACGTTATAATCTTCGTCGATGATTTCCTGAGCTTGACTGTCTAGTAATTCTTCAACATCTGTATCTACATCCTCTTGATCAGGTAGGTAATTCTTAATCACCGATGTGTCGAAGTCATATGATACACTTCAGATTTCTTCTTCTTCGACAGCATCAGTTCATTGCTCTTCAAGTATTCACTTTAGAGTAAAGCTGTTATCATTTGAAAGTGATACATTAAATATTGTAAGGACTGCGTTTTTATCGTTTTTTACTCGACTTTTCATTATGCTCTCTAAAAGAGGCGGAAACATTCATATGAATTCATTTTTAATAACATATTTAGCAGGAATGTGAGTAGATTCTATTTCTTCTATTGGTAAACTATTTGATTCTGGAATAAATTTAACTATGTCGTTTAGGGGTATGTGTCTTTGTTCAACGAGATCTAACGCTTTTTGGTTATGTAATTTTGTTGCAGGTGAAATAAGTGCTGATGTTGCAGCATTTCTTTGATTTCCTGTAGTAGTTGACATGCTAGACGAATCTTGAACAGAACTTCTATTTCAGGGATTTTGTGTTGGTCAAAACATATTTAAGAAGATGAATATTTAAAAGTATTGATCTAATGTACCTATTTTTATATAAATGTCAATACATTATATTGACTCCTTTTGATCCTCTCACTAGAATCACAATCACAAAAGTGTATAAACAGTCTATTTATGTTCGTCAATCAATGGAAAAAGGTAATGAAAAGGATGTGATAAAGGCTTCGGATGATCTTAAGATGTTGTTACAAGAGACTCAAAAAGTCATTGTTGGTCAAGATCGTCTAATGAAGAATTTAATAATTGCTCTATTAGCAAAAGGACACATCATTTTGGAATGAGTCCCAGGATTGGCGAAGACATTAGCTATAGAGACCTTAGGAAAGACATTGGGGATTGATGTTGCTCGTATTCAATTTACTCCTGATGTATTACCTTCTGATATTATTGGTACTCAAATATGGAACCAATGAGTATCAAGATTTGAAACTCAAAAATGACCGATCTTTACTCATTTACTTCTAGCTGACGAGATAAATCGTGCACCTGCTAAGGTTCAATCAGCTCTATTAGAGGCTATGTCAGAAAGACAGGTAACAATATGAGAGACATCATATGATTTAGATGCTCCATTTGTTGTGATGGCGACTCAAAATCCAATAGAACAAGATTGAACATACGATTTGCCAGAAGCACAATTGGATAGATTTTTACTAAAGACTAAGCTGTGATATCCAACTGAAAAAGAAGAAATAGAAATAATGAAAAGATTCTGATGAGGTGAAATAACTCAAGTTAAAGAAGTTATAACCCATGAACGTATACTACAAATTCAACAGATAGTTGAAAAAATTCATATTTCAGATAGTATTTATGAGTATGTAAAAAACATTATCACAGCAACTAGATCAGAAAAAGGCTGATGACTGACGAAATATCTAAAGTTCTGAGCATCTCCAAGAGCATCAATTGCAATGATTACATGTTCAAAAGTAGTTGCATTGATGCATGGCAGAACATTTGTTATACCCGAAGATATTCAAGAGATCGTTGAAGATGTATTGCAGCATAGGTTGATTCTGACCTTTGAGGCATATTCTGAAAACATACTCATTCAAGATATTATTAAGGAAATTATTCAAAACATTAGTGTCGTTTAATATGATGAACAATAGTCTCAGCACAATACAATCTGTACATGCACGTTATGGGCATCTCATAACCAAAGAATTTTTGGCTAGACGGACAAGGGTACTTCAGCATCAATGATCTGAATATTGAGACAGTAGAGAATATGTGACATGAGATGATATGAGTAAAATTGATCGAAAAAAGACAGCGAAAAAAAATGAGATGCATATCAAAAAGGCTACTAAAGATGAACTGGACATACGATTTGTTATTGATGATGAAACTTGTAATAGGTCTTTATATAAGAAAGAAAAAGTAAATGAGATTATATATGCTCTATGATCTACGGCTATTTCACAATGAATTAGAGTGTGAGAAATAAATGGTAACAATACGATCAGTTTGACTACAAAATTTAAGCATTTACGATTAATGTTGCGTAAGAAAAAAGAAGATTTGAGTGAATTTGATCTTTGATATAAAGACTTATTTTCCTATCTAGTATTTGGTAAACAAAGAAAGCGTGTCCAAAAGAATAGTTTGGAGCATAAATTAAAGCAACTATTAAGTCAGAAATTTAAAAATGCGCTTATAGTGATTTGTAGTGACTCAGTCTCATTGAGTAGAAAACAACTGTGAGCCATTGCTGAACAAGCACATATTTGGTGGATTCATACTTTTGACGAAGAGGAATTGAAATGAGAATCTTCAAGTGCGCATTTTTTACAATTTGCTTCATGATCTAAACAGATAACTCTCAAAAATAATAAGAAGCGAAGAGAAAAGTATAGAAGATTGGTAGATAGAACTCTAGATCATACTGAGAAAGAAATTAATAGTTTGGGATGAAAGTATATTAAACTGAATACTAGTGAGTTAGTGATTCCTTCATTGTTACAGCACTTAGATAAGTATTAGATTTTTTAGATGCATGTTTTCATGACTTGAGATTTCTTGTATCCATTGATAACGTATTCTCCTACCCCTTGGGGATGGCGAACAGTAGCACGATGACTTATTTCTTTAGGTTTATTGCTGTTTTTGTTTTTACATCACAAAGATACGTTTACTAAACAAAAGACTAAGCATATTTTTTCTAGAGATGTTTTACATGATTTAGAAAATAGTATTCAAGAAGTTTCTACACAAAAGCGGTATAACGATTATCAGTATATGTTAAGAAGTCGAGTATATTCTAGATATGATATTGATATCTTTAGCACTACCTTGGAGAATATGTCACATAATTCTTTGCCTGATGATGTGCTTAATCTCATGGAGCAAACGTATTATTTCCCATACAATACTTCAATTGGAGATAAGAAAATTATGAAAGAACATGCTAGAGCCTTTAGAAAGATTATAATGTCTCATGAAAAGATGTAACCGATGTTTATGATCTGATGAATATATTTTATATCATGATGATGAGCGAGGAGAACCAGTGTATGATGATTGTATACTATTTGAATTTTTAGTTCTTGAGTGAGCCCAGGCATGATTGAGCTGGAGTACTATTTTACATAAGAGAGCATGATATAAAAAAGCATTTAAGAATTTCGATCCGATCTTGTGCTCAAAACTTTCAGACGCTTATTTAGATTGACTTAAGAATGATGCCTCAATTGTTAGGCATAAGTTAAAAATCTATTCAGTTAGAAATAATGCGAACGTTTTTATACATATACAAGAAGAATTTTGATCATTTTCAAACTACCTTCGATCACGAGTAGATAATAAACAAGTTGTGAATCATCGAACAACACTAGATCAATGTCCAGCTTTCACACCATTATCAGAAACCATTTCAAAAGATTTGAAAAAAAGAGGAATGAAGTTCATTGGCTGAACTATTATGTATGCCTATCTTCAAGCAGTATGAGTTGTAGATGATCATGTATTAGACTGTTGGAAAAGAAAAAAAAGCTCCTAGAGGAGCTTTTTTTTAAAACATCTATTCTCTTATTTTGCAGGTGCGAAACTTATTTCACGACTTTTAAGTTTGTTCTTCTTTTTGATCTCCATACATACAGCACTAACACATTGTTCTACACAAACTGATTCTGGATATCATAGATCTGAGTTTAAACATGAAGCTACACATGTCTTTTGTGCACATGAATCAGTATGTAGATGTCAATCTACTAAGTACTTATAAGCAATAGGGTTTGATACGTACTGTTTAGTTGATACTTTAGCACTTGCAGGTGCTTCTTGTTTACCCATATTAAATCATCATAGGTCAGTATTAGTATCTACAGGAGCTTCTTTAGCAACTTTTTGTTTTGGAGGCAATGGAAATCATGTCGTTCCACGGTAATCGTTTGATTTTTGAACTTCAGTTGTTTTTTCTTTCTCCGCAGAATTATGAAGATCTTCAGATGAGTCATCTTCTGCTTTTTCCACTACAGCTTCCTCAACAGCTTTCTTTACAATTGGTTTTGGCATAGAATCAATTTTAATTTTGAGATTTACATTGATATACTTCATAGCAAGGTAAGGTACGCTATCTTTTTCAAATAAATCAGCTAAAGCGCCAGACTTATCCATAATTGAAACAGCATAATCTCTGTTATTAAACTTTTGATTAGCTAGAATACCATCTAGTTGTTCAATAATTCATTCATTAGACTTAGATGCATCTGTAAATAAACGTCCATTGTTTATTGACGTAAATACTAAGATTCATAGCACGAATCATAAGATTCAGTAAAGTGATTTATTCATTTGATATACAATATATAAAATAAAACCATATATTTAATCTACATTATTATATTGCTACATTGTTTTTTTGTCAAATATTTAGATACTTTTTTTATGTATAGTTTTTGATTGCAACATCCAATCTATTTACTATTTTGAATATGTTTTATTCTCTGGTATTTTTTTCGTTCTAGTAAACAACATAAAAGATGAGTAGATACAGTTTTTTTTCAACCTATCAAATCATCATATCAGGGTATTAATTATACACATTTATTATCACTTTGTGTTTGATCTATATTATTGCTGTTTGGTATACTATTTTCTGCTCCTTATACGCGCAACAATGTTGATGCAACGTCTGTTGCTTGAATTGATATAGTATTTGTTCTGGATCTTTCTTCGTCAATGTTAGCTGATGATTTTACCCCAAATCGTTTAGAAGTTGCAAAGCAAGTCATAGATGAGTTTGTTGAAAAATTGGAAACAGATAGAGTGTGATTTGTTGTATATGCATGAAAAGCATTTACCTCACTTCCCTTAACATTTGACTATGATTTTATAAGAGAGTTTGTTAATAAAATTGATATTTATACTATTAATCAACAAGTAAAGTCTCTCCAAGGTACTGCTACCGGAGAATGATTACTTGCTGCAGTGCGTATGTTGGAATCATCTCGTGATAGAGCTTCTCAACAAAGACAGCAAGCTATTATTTTATTGACTGATGGAGAGGTGACCCCCTGAACTTTAGATCCTATACTTTCTGCAAAACTTGCAGCTGAGTGAAACATAAAAATATATTCAATATGAATTTGATCAGATGCATGATGATCATTTATGTATCAATGACCGTTAAGACAAGAAAAGATATTTGCTCCATGATTAAATGATGAACATCTTAAAAAAATTTCTACTATAACGAATTCTACTTACCGAAGAGCATCCGATGAAAATAGGTTTAGAGAGATATTTGAAGAAATATCAAATATTACTAAACATGAGTTAATTTTATTTGTTGAGAAGAATGAAACGTACTATTACTATCCATTTATTTTTCTACTTAGCTTGCTGCTTATCTTGTACTTGCTTATAAAAAAATACTTTACTAGTTAATTTCGAATTTGGTGCTCATGAAAAAACAAACAATAGAAATGATATTGCAGTATATAAGTCTGGCTTTTGTTGTTCTATGATTGTTTTTTGCATGGAAAGAATTTGCGATAAATAGTGTCGCTGTTTGAAATGATATAATGATCATGTTAGATGTTTCAAAAAGCATGGAAGTAATTGATATGGATTTGCAATGAAAAAGAGTGACTAGATTGGAATTTGCAAAGGAAAAAATAAAGAATATTGCAAAAAATAATGTGTGAAAAAAGATCTGATTATGAATATTTGCATGATCGGCAGAATGAGTAATCCCACTTACTTATGACCATACGCTTATGGTTAGGTTCTTAGACACTATTGATGTCTCTGTTCCACTAGATGTATGAACTCAGCTAATCGCCGCAATTGAATATGGGACCGATAGATTTAAAGATAAAAAAGAAGGCTCTCTTTTAATTTTCACAGATTGATGAGAAGAGGATGTCACTATAAATGAATGAGAATTTTTGTATGAAAATCTAAAGGTATACTTGATTTGAGTTGGATCATCTGCTGGTTGACCTATACCAGAAGAGAATATATTGAGCTGACCTTCATTTAAGCAGTTTGAATGATCAACAGTTATAAGTAAGCTTGAAGTTTCAAATTTACAAAAGATTGCTCAAAAATTAAATTGAGAGATATTGACTCTAGATCAATTAGAGAAGTTTCAAACAAAAGGAATTCTTCAATCATCTGATATACATAAACAAAGGACTAGTCTCATAAGGTATATTCGTTATTGTGTTTGAATAGCATGGATATTATTTCTAACATCTATACTTGTTTCATTTCTACCATTTGAGCAATATGATAAATACTAAAGTTATGCTAAGCATTATTATTGTATCATTTTTCTTGATACATTTTTTTACATGGCAAAAGTCAACTCAGTTTTTTGAAGAGTATGTATTATTTCAAGAAACATTTATAGATAGAGATAAAGCTATTGCGACATCTCATTTATCTACTATGGATAGAATATGCTATTGAACCCAATGTGATATATCGACCTATGCAAAAGCTCATCATTTATTTCGAACTCATGCAGCTATGATATGATCAAGCGAGTGATTCTTGGAGAGAATTTATACTATGAGTTGATGAGTACACCCACTGCAGGACCTTGCTCGAATAGATGATAATCAGAAAGGCATACATTCTTGATGGAATCAATCCTATGAGGATTTTTCACAACTATCTTCTAGTAATAATAAGCTACTTGCTAAATATGCACAACATAATGCAGACACCTTGAAAAGAATAATGAATGAGTCTTCAGTATTAGAAGTGAAAGATAATGAGAAACAGGAGAATGGAGCGTTGACATGATCTGCAAATTCTGAGCTTGTAGAATTGACTGAGCAAGAAAGGAATGACCTAAGAGAGTATGCAGAATATATTGAACAGCAGCAAGAAAAAAATAAACATAACTATAATAAGTGAAATAGATCGTATTCATTTCCTCAAGATTTGAGTGTTATTTGAGATTTATTGTCACCTGGAAATCCATGAGATGAATGAGTAAAAGACTGGTAAATATTTTTGATGTGATGATTGATAATGATATAATAAATGCAAAGAAGATTCGAGATTATATGAAGCTTTGAGATCAGCTTTCCTTTTGTAATGTCTGAATTATTTGATGATCTGTTGATATGAGCGTACCATTACACGGTGCTGATTTATATCATAGATGACTTCTGTGAAAGATAGTTATCTCTGGAGGACAAGGAAGAAACACAGAAGGAGTTTTTACATGAAGTGAAGCAGAAATTTATAAGAATATATTGTTAGCGTCATGAGTACCTAATGATATAATTTATTTGGATATACTCGCAACAAATACAGGAGAAAATGTTCTTAACTCAATGAAGATTATCAATGAAAACAATATTGTTTTTGAGAAAATAATGTTGATTCATAAGCCTTATATGGAAAGAAGATTTTATGCAACTTTTGAACAACATTACCCAGAATTAGCTTCAAAACTAATTGTTTCTTCAATTGATGACAGATTTGATGAGTATGTTTTAAGAGATGATATTTGATTTGAGTTGCATGGTATAATAAATATGCTAGTTGGTGATCTTGACCGCATCGTTAAGTATCCATGACTATGATATCAATCAAAACAAGTCGTTCCTAGTAGTGTTTTATCTGCATGTGAGGAACTTAAACTCAGATGATATAATGACTTTTTATAAAACATCACTTCAATGAAAAGAGATAATGAAAGAATTGTTTTTAGTGGAACTCGTCTTCGTGTGTACCAACGAGATCAAGAACTATTTGACGGAACTTCTAAAGTTTTTGAAAGAGCTCAAAGGATGTCTCCAGCATATATACTCCCAGTACAGGAGTGAAAGATTCTTTTGGCTTATCAGAAACAACCACATAAAGAGGATCGATACCGAAGTCACGTATGATGACTTATAGAACGATGAGAAGATATATATGATTGAGCAAAAAGAGAGCTTTTGGAGGAGACTTGATTTGAATCAGCTAGATTTGAGCAGTATCGAAAGTACAGTGGTAGATGATTGGTTTGGGTAGATAAGTATGTTTTTATTGCGAAAGATCTTAAGAAAGTGGCTGAACAAAATTTGGATACTGGTTCAGAGATCATCGAATTAAAGTGGGTTACAATTGAGACTTACATTGATATGCTTATCCACAGACAATGTTGATGAGGGTCGGGTTGGAGAGAAGAAATTATGCTTAAGATGATTGATTGATGAATAGAAGATTTTAAAAAATTATTATTACAATAATGTTAATTAAAGCAAAACCATTGGTTGAGCATCTTAGAAAAAAGACAAAAAAATGGGTTCTAGATTCTGGCAATAAGGGCCGTTATGTAGCAATTTTTCTACTTTCTGACAATATAGCTAGCGAAAAATATGTTTCCTTGAAAGCTGCGTATGCAAAAAAAATCTGATTATATGCAGATATAATTTTTGCAAAAAATTGGGACGTGCAAGATATTTTAGAGAAGATAGTTCAGTGTAATAGCGATATTGCTTGTTTATGAGTTATGGTGCAACTCCCTATTGGAGAAAAGCTAAAGGAACATCAAAAAACTATTTTAGAATCTATTGATCCAAAAAAAGATATAGACTGACTTACTAGCAAAAATTTTTGAAATGTATGATTTTGATACCATGATATACTATGAGCTACGCCGCAATCAGCTCTCGCTTTGTTAGACTGGTATGACTTATGAGATATGGAAGGAAAGTATGTAACCATTATAGGACAATCAAACTTAATTTGAAAGCGATTGGCGGTAGCATGTATGTATCGTCGTGCTACTGTATTGTCAGCAAATTCACGTACATCAACTTGAAGACTAGCTCAAATGATAGATATGTCAGAGATTATTTTTAGTGCGACCTGAGTTAAACACATTGTGAGTAAAGATCTTATGAAAGATGATTCAGCATGGATCAATAAAGTATTTGTGGATATATGATGGGGAAGTGATGATGAATGACCTCATTGAGATATGGATCGGAAAATTTTGGAGGACAATGTAAAAGCGATCACTCCTGTGCCAGGATGAGTAGGTCCAGCCACAGTAGCAAGTTTGTTTCATAATATTATAAGGCTATCTGAAATATAGAAGAATTAGTAGGATATATTGCGTTTTTTTTTTCTTGCAAAAAAAAACTTCACCAGTATAACAAACTATCTAAGATGTTGGTGAATTCTCTTATATATTCCTCTACTATGCTTTCTACCAGGGAGCCGGTATATCATACTTTAGGGTATGGTCGAGCTACCCACCTTGACTTGAAGTAGGGGTTAGAAACCGAGAATTCCACGGCTTCTTGGTTTTTTTTTAGCATAAAAAGAATTGAATTCTATTTTGTTTCATGTAATTTATTGTTATGAAAAAAGAAATTTTTTATAAAAGCATAGAATGGTGCTTACGAAAAGTAAGATATCTTTTGTTATTTCCTGTCGTTTTTCTCTCCTTAGCGTTATTTTTCTTAGTAATCCTTATGGCAGAAAGGATGCGAGAAGCTACTCAAGTAATCATAAAAGATCATGATGCATTTGATGTGCTGGTTTTTCTTATAGATATTGTTGATTTTACGTTGATTGCAGTAATTATTTTATTAATTATTTGGTGAATATATGAATTATTTATTCGTGATATGCCAGTAAATGACCATATGAATGCGGAAAAAGTACTTATCCATGATATAGATGAACTAAAACAGAAGTTATGAAAGGTGGTAATTGTTTCGTTGATTGTACACGTTTTTAAGCAAGCGCTTGTATTGCATGTAGATGATGCTTTTGATTTGGTTATGCTGTCCACGGTTGTAGTACTTATGGCATTGAGTTTATATTTAATTGAAAAAATGTCTTGATCTCAGACTAATCACGAACAATCTGACTCTGAATATAAGAAAAGTTAATTTATAATTGAAACACAATTAATATGAAATTTCTATCACTAAAAAGTGAATGAGGATATATTGTCGCCTTAAAATATCATAAAGATAAGCCAATAGAGCGTATAAATCTGTGAGATCCTACACATGAGAGCCTTAAAGAGATATTGTGTACTGCTGAATCTAAACTATGATGATTGAAGCAAAAGTACATCAGTGAGATTGAGAAAGTGCGACAAATGCATACATGAAAACAGGAGTAGTAAAAGTATCGATTTATCTTGAATCTAGTTATTACTATAGTATAGTAATGACGATCTACTATGTGGTTGTTGTTTCAATCCATAGTTTCTTTTTTTATACACTTACTTAGGTAAGATAATTAACTACTTACTATGAATATATTTTGACAAACTATAGAGTATGATCCAAGTTTTGGTGGAATGCTAATTGCAGTATTAATTATTGTTTTATTAGCTTTATTTGGAGCAAGAGGAAAACATTCATTTGCTATTATTTTTGGACAAGCATACGAGAGTATGATGGATTTTTTCTGAGATATCCTTTGAGAGAATGAATACTTATGGATAAAGTCATTTATTACAAATTTGTTTTTTGTTATATTGATATTTAATCTCTTATGACTCTTATTTGACTTCTTTTCACCTATTTTTGGTTTAACAGAAACAGGAGATTTTGCTCTCTCAGAAAAACTTGGTTTTGCTACATCAAATGTTGAGTTCAATGTAGCTATGGCTTTGGTATGAGTGTTACTGACATTGGTGATACAATTGATAGTAATGGATGGGAACTGATTCATTGGTAAAAAAATATCAGATGCTAAATGGAACACCCCCTTCTTTAAAGCACTAAACTTTATGTATGAATATGTGCCATTTTGGTGAAAAGATATTATAACTATTGAAAAGTGATCTATGAAGCCAATATTGTACTATATAGCTCGACCTATAATAAAGATCTTTGATATTATCATTTCATTATTTGTAGGTTTTCTTGATATTATTGGTATCTTAGCTAAAGTGATCTCTCTTGCGTTCAGATTATTTGGAAATATGATGAGTGGAACTGTGTTACTTACAGTGCTGATAGCATGATTGAGTGCTGCAACTGCAAAGTGGTTTAACGGAGTAGATTTGCCGTTAATAGCTCCTATTATTCTCTTTTTGCAGTGATTATTAGTTGCATGTATCCAAGCATTAGTGTTCCCTTTGTTGGTAGCTATATATGTGAAAGTTGCTAGGATGTGAGGTGAAGACGAGGCTGTGGCATAAATTTGTATATGATCAACAGACATATAAAATAACTTTTAACTTTTAAATAAGAAAATTATGGAACCATTGTACATTTTATGAGCTGGTTTGGCTATTGGTCTAGCTGGTTTGGGAGTAGGTATCTGAGAAGGTATGGTAGCAAAGAAATCACTTGAATCTATGGGTAAAAATCCAGAAATGAGTAATTACTTTTTAGTACTAACGATTTTGGGTATTGCTTTAGTTGAGTCTGCTGCAATTTATGGACTTATTATTGCTTTTCAAATTCTAGGGTTAGATCCTGCAACGACTACAGTTAGTGCTTGGGCTGCAGTTGCAGCTGGATGCGCAATTTGATTTGCATGATTAGGTGCTGGTATCGGTGAGGGAATGCTTGTTTCTGGAGCTATGGATGCAACATTGAGAAATCCAGAAAATAAGACTAAAATTATGACATTCATGATCTTGTTTTTGGCTCTTGTAGAATCAGTAGCGATCTATGGACTTATTATCGCGTTCCAATTACTTGGATAGAATGACAGTCATTGATCATACATGTTTATATTAATTAACGTTATTATTTATGGAATTAAATCGAAGTTTACTTATAGCTCAAGCAATTAATTTTTTAATAATCTTATGATTATTTAAATGGTTGATCGGAGATAAAATGTCTAAAGCAATAGCTAAAAGAAGAGAAGAACTCAAAAAGGCTGAATGAGCTGCAAAAATATATGAAGAGACTATGGCAAAAGCTGAAGAAGAGAAAAAAGCTATGATTAATGAGGCCATATCTCACAAAAATAGTGTTATTGCTCAAGCTGAACAAGCAGCAACGTTAAAGGCAGATAAAATTATTGCAGATGCGTGAGCAAGAGCAAACCTTATAGAGGTAGAGGCAAAAGAAAAGGCGAGTCATATTGAGAAAGAACTTGAAAGTAGCTTTGTGGATGGGGTAAAATCTACTGCACATGCAGTAGTTAGAAAACTCTTCGATAAAGATGTTAGTCTGCAAGATGAATACTTAACAGAGCTAGCGAAGGAATTTAGTAAGTAGATTGGAGAAGAATCAAGGTTTAATCTAATTGACACAATGATTGGAAAGTTTAATCAGTATGATTGAGATTCAAGAGTATTAACTGAACTTGAATATAAGGAGCTCTTGAAACACCCAAGAATTTCTAGTGATCAAGATTTATTAAAGATACTTGAAGCTACAATAAACTCTAATCTTCACCCAATTTGATCTCCTGAATATTATGCAGAATCAAAAATAAGATTCAAACAAATTTTGAAATATTCAAACTCTAAAAATATTTAATATATTAATTACTAAAGTACATGTACCTAACAAATCAACAATTAATAACCGAACGAAAAGACGGATGAGGCGATCTCAGTCAACTGGCTGAGCAAGTATCAGTTATTTTTAGTTTAGTGAAGAAATATGGTTCATCTTCTTTGAAAGGAAGCCTATTTTGAGAGATTAAGAAGGCAGATTCTTCGTTAGCTGAAGTGATTTTGTTGCTAGATGTTATGTGAAAATTAAATAAGAAATCTCTATGAGCTTTAAATCATGAATTATGAGGTTGAAATTCGGAATGATATGTCGTTAGGTCAAGTAATCCAGACACTGTAGAATGAGCGATACAACCTAGCGCTGATAAAGTATCAAGTAAAAAAATAGAAGTACAAATCTCATGAGATTGAAAGATATATAAGAGAGGTTTGGATAGAGACTTGTGAAAGATGTTGTCTTAGAGGAAATATAAGAAGAGATTAGATGTATTCTCGAATTCAAAAACTAAATAATTACTTTTTCATTTATTTATCAATCATTATGAGTGTTGCTCAAGACCTACTAAAGAAAATTGAAGATCAAATCTCTAATGCTAACCTCAATGAAGAGTTTAGTAAAAAAGGAACTATCTTAGAAATTAAAGATGGTGTCGCAACAGTTACAGGTTTGGAAGAAGTTAGTTTTTCCGAAATCGTAGAATTTGAAAACGGACTTAAGTGACTTGTGTTAGATTTGCTTAAAGAATACGTTTGAATTCTTATCTTAGGTGATTATGGAACCTTATCTCAAGGTGACACAGTAAAGGCTACATGACAAGTTTTTTCTGTTTGAGTTTGACCAGAATATCTCTGAAGAGTAGTTAGTTGATTATGAGTACCAATAGATGGACTATGAGATATTAAGGCTGAGTCACAATATCCTGTAGAAAGACTAGCTCCTTGAGTTATTGCTAGAAAGTGAGTGGATGAACCAATGATGACTTGACTAAAAGCTATTGATGCAATGATTCCTATTGGACGTGGTCAGAGAGAACTTATTATTGGCGATAGACAAACCGGTAAATCAACAGTTGCTATCGATACAATCTTGAATCAAAAGGGACAAAATATGAAATGCATATATGTATCTATAGGACAAAAGGCATCTAAAGTGAGAAATATTGTGGAAACATTAAAAGATGCTGGTGCAATGGAGTATACTACTGTAGTATCAGCTTCAGCATCAGATCCAGCTGTTACTCAATACTTGGCTCCCTATGTATGATGCAGTATAGCAGAGTACTACATGTATAATTGAGAAGATGCACTTATTATCTATGATGATCTATCGAAACATGCGGTAGCGTATAGAGAAGTCTCACTCTTATTAAGAAGGCCGCCAGGACGTGAGGCATATCCAGGTGATGTGTTTTACTTACATTCTAGACTTTTAGAAAGATCTGCCAAAGTAAGTGCAGAGTTTCTAGAAGACCTTACTTGAGGAAAAGTTAAAGGTACAACTTGATCTTTAACTGCATTACCTATTATTGAAACTCAGGCTTGAGATGTCTCAGCATATATTCCTACAAATGTAATTTCTATTACTGATGGACAAATATTTCTTGAAACAGACTTATTTAATTCTGGTGTGAGGCCAGCTATTAATGTTGGACAGTCTGTATCTCGTGTTTGATGAAATGCTCAAACTAAGATAATGAAAAAAGTGTCTTGAAAACTAAAGCTAATGCTTGCAAATTATAGAGAAATGGAAGCATTTGCCCAATTCGCTAGTGATCTTGATGAAAGTACTAGAAAGATCTTAGAAAGATGAGTGAGAATGGTAGAAATGTTGAAACAATGAGTAAATAGTCCTATCCAATTTCAAAAGCAAGTAGTGATGATGTATGCAGGAATTAACGGATTCTTAGATAAGCTTGATGTCACTAATATTATACCATTTGAAACTGCTCTGTATGAAAAACTAGATACAACCCATAGTGGTTTACAAGAAACAATTTTGTCAGAAAAGAAATTAAATGAAGAAATTGAAGCATGAATGAAGAAGGTAATTGAAGAGACTGTTGCTGAATACGCTTAGTAATTATTATTGAAAAAGCTTCGCAATAACTTACGAAGCTTTTTTAATTGATAAAAATATATATACTACAATATGAAAAAAATTAACGAATGATTTAAATGTGTTTGATGTCAGTTTGAGGTTCCTCTTGCTGATAAAACATGTCGTAATCACTGTTCTCAGTGTTTTTTGTCATTGCATGTTGATGGGGAGCTTCCAGGAGATAGAAATACATCATGTCATGGGCAGATGATACCTATTGAGTATGAAATAAGGAATGGTGAGACTAAGATACATTCACAATGTGTTATTTGTAAAAAAGAACATTGGAATAAGATAGCAGATGATGATAATCTATGAGAACTAGATCATAAGATAACATTTTGGAGATCGAAGTATAGCGACTTGTTATAGTAGAAAAATATAGAAGAATGTCTCCCTAAATCAGCTTGTTAGAGCTGATTTTCTTTGTTTACATTATTTTTTGTATAAAAATAAGTAAATGGCAATAGTAATCAATCATATTTACCTCTATTTTTGATATATTTTAGAGAATTCACTATCCTAATAAGGACGAACAAACAAATAAAAGTAGTGAGGAGTAACAAAAAGCTTGAATATTAATTCATACATGAAAGGTAGTTTTACCTTTATTGAAGTATGGTTTATAATTTGTATGAATGTGCTTTACCGCATTGATATGGTCTTGTATGATGAAGATCATCAAATTGGAGTCTGTTTTTAGCTATTAGCAGAGATATATTCCAAAAATTTGTTCAACGTGTAGTTCGACCTATAACGTATTGGACTATCATTATTTGCTATGGAATTTTCTTTTCCTATTTAAATACTATCTATCATCAGCAGTCTTCTCAAGGCACGCAGATGCTGATTGAATATGATATGAAAAATGTAATTGAATCAACTTATTCAACAAATACGTGTTCTGAACAAATAATGTGTTCTTAGTAAGTAAATTAATTGGAACTTGATAGTATATTATTTCTAATACTTTCGCAAAGTTGGTGAAGGTATGCAATGTTATGAAGTGAAAGCAATATTCATCATAGCATTTCTCATTCTTTACATAAATGGTGAAGATAGGCTTTTGTGTAACATTTACATGTATAACATTTACAAGAGGCATCAAGTGCAGTATAGTCTTCACGAAATTTCGCATTAGACAATCTCAACTGTCAATCTTGACTAAATGCAGTTCAATGTCTACCTAGTCTAGTTGGAAGCACACAGTCAAACATGTCGACTCATTGTCATGTCGACATAACAATGTCTTCAGGCGTTCATACTCACATTAAATACCTTGGCTTTTCTTTAGGAACATAGGGAAGAGTTGCTTTTAAAACGTGCTCCATTTCTTGTTTGGTTTCTCACACACTTAATCAACCAATAGCTATTCAATCTACAGCATATGCTGAAAGTGTTTTTGCTGAGTGTTCTCTTAAATCGTCATATAGTCATCATTGAATGATGGGGAATAATACTCATTTTGTTGAATCATATATTTTAGACATATGTTCATGTGCTTGCTTTGCTCGTTTGTGCGTAATTCACATTTGTGATGCAACTTCTTCTTTTGTAATGTTCGTAACAGGAGAGCATACATCCAGCATCATCATAATATCTGATCATAGGTCACATTGAATATCAATAACTTTTTCAGGCGTAAATAAGTGTCTTGAACCATCATGAATACTTGCAAACTCAACTCACTGATCCATTAGTTTCACTAAACTGTTTCATTGCTTTGTTTTCTTTCCTAATCAAAGTGAAAAGACTTGGAATCATCCACTATCTGTCAGTATTAATCAGTCATTCCGATTCATAAAAGCATGTAAACCTCAAGCATTCTTTACAATCCTTTCTCAAGGACGCAAATATAAATGATATGTATTAGCTAAGATAATCTTAACTGGTTCTGATGTTCATAAGTATCAAGGTTGTCTAATGAGATCCAAAAGAAGTCATTTGATGGTTGCTTTTGTTCATACTGGCATAAAACAAGGAGTTTTGAAGCTAACTCCATTGAGTGTTACTTCTCCAACCCTTGCATTTTTATGTTCTTTTAGTATCTTAAAATCTAGTTTATTCATGATTATTACGTATGAAAATAGTTAAATTGTATAAGGGTATATGAATTCTTTTTCTACTGTTTCTGTGATTTTGAAATGCCCAAGAACAATTCGTTGTTGATGATTGATGATGTCCAGAGATAGATTTTTCACTTCTTGGGCAGGATGAAGTTAAATCAAATCAACTATATGAATACACCTTGGTTGCACCAGAATATAATGAATATGCAACTTGACTCAATATTAAACATTCCATTTTGAAAGATGAACAAGAGTTATCTCAATTTGTGGAAGAAAGTTTTTCTTATGACTTTAACCTTTCTTGATCTTATTTGATAAATACAAATATTGAACTGACACAAGACTGTGTTTATTCTATTCAAACTGCAGTAAATAGCTATGATCAAATAATACTGTACATTTGAAAATGATCAGAGGTTTTGGAATTAAGTAGAAATCAAAATTGAAGTGGAGATTATCAGCTCTTATTTAAAGAAATTTTAATCGATTCAACCAATTCTTCTGAGATTTTACAAAATGAATTATCATCATTTGTTGCTTTTTTTAGATATGCTGATAGTTTGATCATTGATACATCTTCTCAATGACTCGTCTTTGAAACACTTTGAAAAGTCTTCTCTTTAAATGAAATAGATACCTGAAATATTGATGTATATGTAATTGCTGATACAGCTCAAAGTTATTTTCGTAGATTGCTTGCAAGATATGTAACCGCTTCATGATTAGATAAAGTTTATGTTACACAAGAACAGTATTTCGGATCATTATTTACTTCATTATTACTAAAAGAAAATCCTCAACAATACGATTTCGTAAAGGCTTATTCATTGAGTCTTGAAGATTCAAATAAATGGACCTTCCTTTCATACATGACTGATTACTTGCTGATAAATTGATTTCCACTTGGTATTCTAACATTGGTATTATTGTTACCACTTGTGTGACTTTTAGTTTCGGTAGCTAGACAAATCATTTGAATTTCAGTCTTTTGAGTGTTTACGCCATTGTTGTTTGCTATCTCAATGTATGTTATAGGTTTAGCTCCTTCATTTTTATTGCTTTTGTCAGCAACTATTGCCGTTCTTATAACCAATTTTATTAGTAAAAAGATATATTTATTATATAGTCCTAAAATTTCTTTGATGATAATTTTGTATTGTATAATTTCAATTCTTATCTGGTGGGGGCATGAAATTCTAGATTTATCATTAGTAACAACAGAAGCATATGCGAATAACTTTGCTATCTTTCCATTTGTTGTAATCTTACTGGTTGCTAAATGAGTTTTTTCTGACAGTTTTCTTCAGTTTAAAAAAGGTTGGTGGATTGATCTTATTGAATTTTTTGTAATGTCATTATGAGTATTATTTATATTAAATTCTACTTATCTTCAGAATATATTCTTAGGAAATCCTGAGTTACTATTGGTGGTTCTGATCTTAAATATATTAGTAGGTAGATTTACCTGACTTCAATTTGCTGAATACTTTCGTTTTTTCCCACTTATAAAAAATTATTTTGAAGAAGAATAATCAAAGTTGATACGCAATCTTTTGACTTATAGATTCGATCTGTATATACTTATACTGTTTATCTCCCTACAAACATGTTAGATAAGATAAAAAAGGTACTATTTGAATCTTATGGTTCTGAGGAACAGAAATGAATTTTTCTTTCTTGATTTTCTGAAGAACACTGACTAATAGTTTCTCAAGGTGCTTTGACTACTGACTTATCATTGCATGAATTACTTGATGTACTCTATAAAGAGATTGAAGAAAATATTAAGGACATTGTTTTCATTAGTATTGATATAGTCTCAGAAATAATTCAAATTGAACGCTTAGATGATGCTTTAGATAAGGACCCTAAAGAGTTTTGATTTGCATTAATTTGAGCAGAAAATAAAAGCTGAGTAATTTTGCCTGGAATAGAATGAATTGCTGACGCGAAGCATGCATTACATCATGTAAAGAAAAAATATGATATTCAATGAAATGTTGAAGTATTTATTTTTAGAACAGAAAGAATAGTTGTAAGTAAGTAAGGTATTTATCTTGGTCGATGTGATGTCAAATTTGGAGACTTTAGAGAAAACATTAGGAAATAAGAAGACAAAAGAAGCTCTAAGTAAGAGTCTTTCTTGAACATTTTGAGTTTGATTAAAGGAACTTTGAAATTCATTAAGAAAAGTTTTCACGAGTGATAGTTCAATTTCGAAATGATATTCAAAAAATCAAATCACAAAAGATCTAGAGAAAATTGAGAAAAAGCGAATCAAATTAAGGTCATTAAAGAAGGCTTCATAATAATCTATGATGAAACACATTCTCAGATATATTCTATTTCTAGCGCCAATGATATGATGTTATATTATGTTTTTGGTATTCTTTTTTTGAGGCACAATTCCTTTCTTCCCTAAGTATTGATTACTTTTCATATTAATTAGTTTGTTGTTATGATTCTTACTTTTTTTAAATTTATCTTTTCCAGATATTGCATTATTATGAATTTATCAGTGGCAAATCTTCTTTCTCATTACGTTTATCAGTTTAATGATAGTGATTTGGTGACCCATTCTATTTAAGGATTATAATGCATTTTTTACTAAGTTTGGTTTCCAATTATTATCTTGAATAGTATTATTGATTTGAATTTTTATTTTATTGCAGATCAAGCAGTCATCTTTGGAAAATAAGATTACTATGCAATATCGGACATTACAATACGCATGAGTATTTATTTTTTCTTTTTTTGTTGCGACCTTCGTCGCAATCTATTCTTATTGATCATTTAGATCAATTCCTTTTTCGTGTGAAGATATCCAAGAATCACAGGATTGATTTATAGATATGGTTTTGTCTCCAATACGTTATGGGAATGATGTATTTAATATACTTGAAGAGAATATAAGAAATTTCCTGATAACTGATGTTCAAGTTGCTCTTGAGTGATTTGTAGATATTGATTTCACAAAAGAGGAATCACCAACATTGTTTCGTAAAATAAAGAATACAGTTATTATGGAAACTTTAGAAGAGAAGAGGGTAGTTGATTGATCAATTTGTGAATTTATGATGAGTTTAGTATCTGAAAAAGTAAAGAATCCTTGATTTCAGTATTCAGCAATAATGCTTATGATTTTACTGTTATATCCTTTTGTTTCGATAACATTTTTCCTAATGGTAGTAGTCTCGTATTTATTATTTATGGTTTTATACTATACTAAATTTTGGACAAAACACACTATGTCAAAAGATGTTGAATATCTTGAGTAGAATGTTCATCTTGACAAGACAAATAAAGGTCGTAAATATAAGAAAAAAAATATGAATTTAAAAATTGAAATAGACAAGCATGATGACTATTCTCATGCAGTGATTAAGAATGAATCACTTAATGGGATGATTTCCCAGGATTTAAAGTCCGAATTAGTTTTTCTTCATAATGATGGAGTGAGAAATTTGATTTTAGATCTTTCTAATGTTACATATGTAGATAGTAGTGGTTTAAGTTCTATACTGACTGGTAATAGACTATTCCACGACGGCAATTTCTATGTGGTTGGGGTAAACCATCCTTCGGTCAAACATCTATATAAAATCTCTAGATTAGAATTAATTTTCAAAACTTTTGATACTGCCGAACTGGCAATTCAACAGATACAAATGATCGGAAATTAGTTGATGAAAAGATATTTTTTCAAAAAAAGATTCGAATTACATTTGAATCTTTTTTAATTATTTCAATATTTCTCTATATATAATTGCATATTATAATCTCAATTAATGACTTCTTTCAGAGGTGTCTTTTCTAACCATGTTTCTAAATTGTTTGTGTATCCAATTGGAATAGAAAGAGAGTTCTCTTGAATAAAAGGTTTAATCTCTTTAAATTTACTTTCTAATAATCTTCTATCAAGGGAAGATCAGAATGCAGGAAGTGTATTTTTTCGCAATCAATTATTGATTGTTGGTCATTCTTGTAGATATCATAAAATCCATCATAAGCTGGCTTCTTTATTTCATGTATTGTTAGGTGACATAAAGCCTCGAACTTGTGCAGTTAGACTAAATTGATCAGGAAGAGGGTATATATATCAAGTATCAAGTGAAAATTTACTAAGGCTTGTGAATAGTAGATCAAGTTTTTTTTCGTCCCGTAAACATATAAAAACATCTTCTTTACAAGCCGATGAACTGCTAGTAGACGCATATTCAAGAATATCTTTTAGCTTCCAAAATGGAGTATTAAATAACTGAAAGATGAAATTTTCTGAGGATGTTTCAAGACTAGAAGCAAGTATCATCTCAAATGTTTGTAAATATCAAGGCAAGGGGTGGCTAATTGTAGAAATAAAATCTTTTTCAAATGAAGAGATTCCATATCAAAGATTAATAGTTTCAGATTCAACTTGTTTGAGAATATGCTTTTCTATATCAATCCGTGATATATTGCTATCAGAAGTTTTAATTAGACTTGAAGAAACTGTCAAAAAAGGATCAATCGAGAACGGAATCCATGTCTGATTAAATTGCGTAACAATCTCTCATATGTTTGGATGAAAAATAGAAGCTATGTCTGCTTGAAATGGAAATGAGAGAGTCTCATCAAAAGATTTTAATCGTAAACTAGGAACCAGAATAAGATCATACTTTTGAGAGTTGCTTTTAATTTCCTCTTTATAACTGTGTATCGAATTGAATGTAACAATTTTAACCTCAATTAACGTGTCTTCATTTGTATTTATTTTATCTGTAAGTTCTTGAATATCAGTTTTTTGTATAAATGGAGGAAGTGCGATAGTTATCTTTCATTTTTTTTCTCGAGTGAGAATTTCTGTTTCATCTGAGAGGTTATCTATTGTGTCTAGGTTTTCTTTAATATTGTTTTCTTGAGGACTTGAAGTATCTATTTTATTTTGGTTTGGAGGAGTTATGATTGTATTTTGAAGACTTGAACTGTTATTTCACAATAAGCTGCTTGCAAGTAAAAACCATCATCAAATAAAGATGATTCATAGAATTATAAGAGAAAGGATCACTAATTTTTGTTTACTCATTTCATAGGTATAAATAAACCTATTATAAGTATACGTACTTCTTTTCTAAAATACAAAAAAACCAACTGTGAAGTTGGTCTTTTTTGATAATATAATGATTATTCAGGTTGAGTTTCTTCAGCAGTTCTAATAACTTTTATTGTAATGTCTTGCTGAATATCTTGATATACAAATTTTGCAACAAATTCTCATAAAGATTCAATTTTTTCTAGTTCAAAATTTGATGGTTGTAAGCTTACTCAGTAATTTTTAGACACATATGCCAATAATGATCTATTAGTGATACTGTCATACAAGCTATCTTCTTCTGTTGCTTGCTTTGAAAATACTAGTCATCAGTTTGTTTCAATAGTAGACAACATTTCTTTCACTTTTGCTTGTTCAGCTTCTTTAAGTTTAGAGATACGAGCCATTTGAGTGCTTTTTTGGTTTTGAGTTTGTGTGTCATATATTACAGCAATCTCTTTTGGAACCAAAACATATAACGCATAATGCGTCTTCACTTCTATAATATCTCAAGCATTACCTTTTCATAATAGTGGCTTCAAAAGTAAGACTTTCACTTTCTTTCAAGAAAAAGGACTATTTTTCATCAATTCAAAAATTAGGGGGTAAATTAGTTGACTCTTTTTATGATTTTCAGCTTAGAATGCAAGTTGAAACTTAAAAAGTCTCATTTCACTAATTTTTAGGTTTTTCTGTTCTAAGTTTTTGAGCTATTGTATCTGTTTCTCCAGCGTTATACATAGTTGATCATAATGTTATTGTATTGTCACCAATCATGCTTGGAATGAGGTGAATATGAAAATGTGGCACTTCGGTTCACTCAATATAGAGTCTGACGAAGTCACATCATAAGGTATCAATCATGGTCTGCATGATATCCTTAGCTTTTATGAATAGGTGAGAAATGATGTCGTTAGGTGTATCTTTCATCCAAATGTGTTCATCTTTTGGCACTAGAAGAGTATGTCCCTTTGCGGCTGGATGTATATCAAGAAACGCAAGACATATATCATCTTCATAGATTTTTGTACTAGGTATTTCATTGTTGATGATTTTTGTAAAAATTGAAGTCATTTGTATATATATGTAAATGTGGATAGTCTATGAAAATAGAAGAATGATGCAAAATGAAAAGCATTGACATATTACACATCTTAAGTATAAAAAAATACAATTTGACATCATTAACCTAAAAAAACATAGATGAAACAGCGAAATTTTTATAATAATGTAAGAAATTTTAACAATCAACGATCAAAACAATTTGGAATTGGGTCCGAATTAAATGTACAAAATTTAACTGAATTTATAGAATCAACATATATATTTTCTGAACGTAATAGAAAGTTGATAATGAGATTCTTAATTCTTGTTATTTCTTTTCTTGTATTGTATTTGTTCGTATTGTTTCTTAATTCTGCGTTAGGAGGTGTAAATGATAATGATATTAAATATGCATTACTCATGGCAGCATTCTTCTCTTTCTTTTATTCATTAATTGGTTCTGGAGGTTTAATTGAGTTGAATTTTCGCAAAAAAAGATTTCAGATGATCAAAGAAAATTCTAAACCTTTGGAAGCCTTATTACATCAAGACATTAAGGTATATAAGGAGAAAATAAGAGAGATTGGAGTTGAAAGAAGTATTATCTTTAAAAATCGTGATGAGTTTGATGATATCCAATCAAAAAATGAAATTTACAAACTGTATAGAGATACTGACAATTTGGATCTAATTGCTGAAGGAAAGTTTAATACCTTATACTGTAGAGTAACTGATAAGAAAGTTAAAGAATACGATAAGTTGTTACAAGAGTTACATAAATTTATAGCTAAATTAGAAGAGCAGTTAAGTTTCTTTGAATTAATATGAGGTTAACTACATTTTAATTAAAAAAAGCCTTTAGCAGTTGCGCTAAAGGCTTTTTATATATCATAAGATTTTGTCTTTCTGGTTTCTTCCCGAGATATCACTAATGACTCGATTAAATGCTTTTTCAAGATGTTCTCATATACCTGGTCAAGCAGATAAGGATAGATATTCAATAATGTCATTTCATGAGACAGCAAGGTCTTTTAACGTAAATCTTCATTCATCTTCGTAAAGTTGAGTTAATAGTATTTTTAATTCTTCAATTTCCTGCACTGCTGGCGATTGAATAGGGTTATATTGTCAGCGTCTATCCGCAATTGATATATCTAATAGATTTATAGTTGCTTCATATCCTCAGTCTGACATTAGTTTTCTTAATCTGACGGCACGTTTCTCCTTTTTACCATCTAATATTTCTCAAGGTCTATGGTGTCGACGAATATACCAAGCAATTATTTCTATTTCTTTTTTTGAAAAAGAGAGTGCTTTAAAGTCACGAATAGCTAACTTTGCTCATGATTCAGTATGATATTCATAACTTGATCTATCAGGATTTTCAGGATTTTCTTCAATTGCTTTTCACATCTGTTCGTATTGTTCCGGTTTGCCTACATCGTGATACAGCATGGCAAATTTCACTAAATAGTCATCTTGTCCTTTATTAACTCTGTTCAAGAGAATTTTTTGTAATTCATGTAGACATAGCAAAGTATGAGTATATGTGTCGAAACTATGATATCTTACAGGCTGGTCATTATGGCGAGTTTCATCTAATGCGGGAAACAGGGTAGGCAATAATTGTAATTCTTGTATTAGTGCTATATATCAAAATGGATTATCTTTTTGGAATACTTTAACAAGTTCATCATGAAGACGCTCTGAAGAGATCTTGTCAATCAAAGGACTATTTTGTTGCATAGAAATCCATGTTCATTTTTCAAAATCCATTTGATTTGCACTGCTTTGATTCAATGTGTTAACAAATCTAACTCCTCTTATGATTCTAAGTGCATCTTCTTTAAATCTATCGTCTGGCACTCAAACTGTTTGAATCTTATTAGATATAAGGTCTTCTAGTCAAGCATGCGGATCAATGAGAATCGATATTACATTGTGATCTCCTTGGTCTCAGATTATTATCGCATTGGAAATAAGATTAGATAGAGTATCAATATTAATAAATCATTCTTTACATATTTCTTTTATGTCTTCTTGATTTGTAATAATAATAGTTGAGCTATCTTGCAAGAAAATTGTTTTTTTATCTTTTAAATACAGATGTATTAGATCGATTGATCACAAATTATTTGACTCAGAAGTAGAAATAGATTCTTTATCTACACTTGTTCGATATAAACAATTAATGCGAAAATCTCTTCTAGCGCTATCTAAAAGTAGATCATTACTCCAAGTAATTTTATCTGGATGACGATTATCACTGTATCATGCTTCTGTGCGAAATGGTGTAAGTTCATATTCTATTGGAGAATCTTTTGGTAGAAATGTCATTGTTCCATACTTTTCTGTACGAAAACGAGAAACTAATGTTTCATCGAAGTTCATTAGTTCCCATATTTCGTCTGGATTTCAAGCGCAAGTTATATCGATATCAAGTGGATCATTAGTGATTCATAACAAAATATCTCTTATACATCCTCACACAACGAAGATTTCTTGATGTGGAATAATATCATTAAGATATGATTTGTGTTGATCTAGTATATGTAGATTTTCAAATAAGAACATATTGTATTTTTAGTCAAAACTATTACTTTTTTAGAGTAAAAGTATATTTATTTGAGATAGGTATACAAATTAAATAATCTTTAAAATCTAGTAATGGAAATAGGACACATTCGATCTTCTACCGAATCTGAATTGAGATCACTGAATATGGCAAATACAATGTATGTTGGTATATTGTTTTTTACACTGATAAGTGCTATGTATTTGCTTCTTATTGGAGCTACAGGATTAGAAATTATGTTTAAGACGGGCGGCTTATTTGTTTTTAATGCGTTTTTT
This sequence comes from Candidatus Absconditabacterales bacterium, assembly GCA_937923605.1. GTDB lineage: Bacteria > Patescibacteriota > Gracilibacteria > Absconditabacterales > Absconditicoccaceae > JAHDCT01. The sequence continues at coordinate 19,722 of CALDTY010000007.1, read as the reverse complement.
TGTTGTCTTTGGTTGGTGACTGCTGAAGTAGGCAAGAAATTTAAAGGATATACTCGATTGAGGGTTCTAAAAGTAAGACTCTTTATTACTTTATTAGTCGGGTTAATTTGCTTTTTACTAGCATTATGTAACATATATTAACTTTCCTACTTATTTATAAGATAGATTTTAAAAGGGCAATCATTATTGAATTGCTCTTTTTTCTTTTTTATAAAACATTTCTGTCTTGTTTTCAAAAATAAAATAGGTAGAAACTAGCTTCTCGTGTTAAGCGAGTGTTTTTGTTACAGTATATAAATAGTCATATGTGAGACGATAAAAAACCAACAGATAATTTATTTGGAGATGATGCATGATTCTTATCATGATTATGAATTGCAGTTGATGAAAAAGAAGGTAAGAAGGATCCTATTGTTAAGGATAGTAAAGTTTCCGATTCTGATGATAAAAGTATCCCTGAAAAGAAGAAAAAAATTAGAAAGAAAATGGATTTTTCAAAAGCTCCAGAGAATTCAAAGGATGATGCTACAGTGATTAAGAAAGCTGAACCTAAACCAAAGAATAATAAATGAAATATCAAAACAGTCCAAGACACTAGAAAACCTACTACTAAAGAGAAGTGATCTGAGGTAGATGATCTTATTAAGAAAAAATCAGGAAGTTGATTTATGTCATGAATAGAGTCTCGTCCTCAAAGAAGTACTCCATGAAGAAGGGCAACATGATCATGAGCATGAAGAGGATGAAGGTCATGACCTTCAAGATGATGAGGTGTTTGAAGAAGAAATACTTGAAGATGAAATGCTTCAAGAGGAAATAATAGATGAAATCGTTGACGTAGACCAGCTCCGGACGGAAAACTTCAATTATGAAGAACAATTCACAATACGCCTGCAATAACAACTTCAACTAAAGATATTATTGCAAGAAAGACTAATTCACAAAAGACATACAAAGTTTCTGAAAATCTTAAAAGAAAAGAAACTGTACAGGTGTGAGAAACAATTACTGTAAAAGAATTTTCTGAAAAAATGTGAGTACCACTTTCAGAAGTAATGAAAGTTCTTTTAACAAACAAAATAGTAGTTGCTGCACAAGCAAGTATTGATTTTGATACTGCACAATTAGTATGAACAGAATTTGAGGTAACAGTAGAAAGAGAAAAGATTGAAATGAATGTTGAAGATGTTTTAGAGGCTAATTTAGAGTCAATTCTGTCGCAAGATAAAGAAGCTGAGGATCTTGTAACAAGACCTCCAGTAGTGACTGTCATGTGACATGTTGATCATGGTAAAACAAAATTGTTAGATTACTTAAGAAAATCTGATGTTGTCGCTGATGAGGCAGGATGAATTACTCAGTCGATATGAGCTTCGCAAATAGAACATAATGGCAATAAAATTACCTTTATAGATACACCATGACATGAATTATTTTCTGCAATTAGAGCAAGATGATCTAAGATTACAAATATAGTAATAATTGTTGTTGCAGCAGATGATGGTGTAAAACCTCAAACTGTTGAAGCAATACGTCATGCGAAAGACGCTTGAGTACCTATTATAGTTGCTATTACAAAAATAGATTTAGGAAACAAGAACATGGAGAAGATAAAAGGACAACTAGCTGAACAAGAATTAACACCAGAAGATCGATGAGGAGATATAATGATTGTTCCATGTAGTGCTATGTCATGACAATGAGTAGATGATCTGCTTGAAGCTGTTGTATTACAGGCTGAAATGTTAAATTTGCAATATAGTCCTAGTAGACCAGCTGTGTGAGTAGTTGTGGAATCAAATAAAGATGCAAAACAATGAGTGATGACTACATTATTAGTAATGACTGGAACTTTAAGAATATGAGATATAGTTGTTATTCATGATACGTATTGAAGAGTTAAAAGAATGTCAGATCGAACCTGACAGGAAATTAAAGAAGCTCATGGTGGAGATGCAGTTATGATTCTTTGAGTTAATGATGTACCAGAACCATGAAGATTAGTTGAAGTAGTTTGAAGTGACAAAGAAGCAAACAAGAAAATCTCTGAAATTCAGGAACATGAACAAAAACATAGATGAGAAGTCGCATTACAAAGTGTCTTAGATAGGTTATGAGAGGGAGAACAAGTACAACTTAAGCTAATCTTAAAGGCTGATAGTTATGGTTCATTGGAGGCAATTAAGCACTCACTTTCAAAAGTTAAGCTTGAGGAGAATATTGAAATCAAAGTGATCCACGATGATGTATGATGAATTACGGATTCAGATCTAACCTTTGCTAAAGCTGGTTGAGCAATTATCGTATGATTCAATTTGCCCATTACGTGAGCAATTAGAAAGAAATCTGAACAGTACCAAGTGACAGTGAAGCAATTTGATATTATTTATGAATTTATTGAGTATTTAGAAGATATTTCAAAAGGATTGATTGAAATTGAAAAAGTTGAGACATTAAGTGGAAAGATGGAAGTCTTAGCACTATTCTTCAAAAAGTGAAAAGAAATGATTGTGTGAGGAAAAATAATTGAATGAAGAGCTGTGAATCATGCTATGTTTAAGGTAATGAGATGAGAAGATCAACGAGCGAATGGTAAAATCACGTCTCTTCAAAAAGAACAAGATAGTGTCAAAGAAGTTAAATTATGACATGAATGTGGGATCAAAATTAAAACCTCAAAGAAAATAGAAATTGGAGATATTATAGAGTTATATACTATGGAAGAGCCAATTGTCTAAATTATAATCTATACTGGGTTATCAAAAGTTATGCTGCATATAATTGTTGGCATAGCTTTTTTTTTACATTAAATTTACTATACTGAATCTATGCGAAATCGATTAAAGACACTTTTACTTTGATCATGATCTACGACTCAGTCGGTAGATTTTGAAACATATCAACCAATGAAACTTATTATTTGACTATGAAATCCTGGATCTCAGTACACAACAACTAGACATAATGTATGATTCTTAGTTGTAGATGAACTCATTTCTCATTTTGATGGGACTGATTTGCTATTTAATAAAAAATTTAACGCGCAAGTAAGTTCGGGTATGATTGGAAAACGACAGATTTTATACGCAAAACCTCAGACCTTTATGAATAAATCTTGAAGTGCTGTGCAGTCGTTAATCAATTTTTACAAATTAGATAAAGAAGATATCTTGATTATTCATGATGATATTGATCATATGTTTTGAAAAATAAAACTAAAATATAGTGGCTCTCATGGTGGGCATAATTGAATCAGAGACATTATTGATCGTGTTTGAAGTCAAAAATTTCGAAGGTTGAAATTATGAGTTGGTAGACCATCTAATCAGAAAATGGTTACTGATTACGTGTTATGACAAATGAAAGAAGATGAATTAGCTTACTGGTCAGAACATAGAAAAGATATTTACGAACAAGTTCAACAATGGTTGAAAAATGTAGGATAGTTATTTTAGCCGAACAAACCTATGCAAGATATATATAGACTTTTTGCAATCGTAAAAGAAGATCGACCTGCTTTTTTTAGAGCTTTATCTACCTATTCATCATGGGCACTTTTCCCAATCATGAATGTTTTTATGTTTACGAAAATTACACAGTATATCGAATTATGAGATAAAGAACTACTAGTTACATATATTCGAGTTTATGTAATTTGTTTAGCAGTAGTTTGGATTTGGTCATATTTATCAAGGTATTGAGGATGGATTGAACTGATCTGAACATACTGAAAAGTTGTTCATGCTAAGTATATGAAAAAATTCGTTTATCTAGATAATGTTGGATATGAAAAAATTTGAACATGAAAGTTCGTTAGTATAATTGAAAAATGAATCAATACTCGATGAAATATTGTCGATTTCGCAATTAATTATGTTACTGCATTAGTGCTGACACTGTGATACATAATGTACGTACTTTATACTTTATGATACCAGTATATTATATTTTTTATAGTGATCAGTATAATTATCATCTTATTTACATATCAGATGAATAAGGGTATGCTATCTGCTAGAAAGGAAAGAGTTACTGCGTTGAATGTCTATGTAAAGTACTTAGTGAAAATAATTATGTCGAAATATGAAACTATGCAAGTATGATTAAGGAGCCAAGATATAGAAAAACTTGATTGAGAACAAGATAAAGCTGTCCAAGCGAATCGTGATATGCAACCTTATATTCAATTATTCTTTTGGGTTCCAGCATTATTATTCCCACTTCTAAAAATATCATTATTTTTGATCATTGGATTGGATATTATAGATTGAGTGTGATCGTATACAGATTTGGTTGCTGCATGAACAGCATTATGACTGTTAGAGAATCTAATGTGAAGACGACTAAAATTTTATAAAGATTTTACGAAAGACTTTGATTTGGTAAAAAGGATGCGAGATACATTTGATGAGATTTGAATGATAGAGTGATATGACACATGAAATGTATATGTTTTCTCAACATGAGATATTGAAATCAAAGATATGTGCTATTCATATGATCAAGAAAAAGTTTTTGATTCATTTTCGTTACATATTCAATGATGAAAAAAAACAGCTTTGGTTTGAGTAAGTTGATCTGGAAAATCAACATTAGTAAAATTGATTGCCGGGTACCTGAGACCTAGTGACGGTAAAATTTTAGTTGATCAACAAGATCTTGCTGCCACTTCTTTGCAGTCATACTATAGTCATATTTGATACCTAACTCAAGATCCATGAGTATTTGACTGATCCATTCTAGAAAATTTGACCTATGCAACTGAATGAGATATCGATAATGATCTCATTGACGCGGCGATAGTAAACGCGAATTGTGAATTTATATATGATCTTCAAGATGGGGTGTATACAGAGATTGGTGAAAGATGAATTAGACTCTCATGATGACAAAAACAAAGATTAGCAATAGCAAAGATATTTTTAAGAGACCCAAAAATAATTATCTTAGACGAGCCTACAAGTGCGCTTGATAGTTTTTCTGAAGAGGCTATAACTAAGGCAATGAACAATCTTTTTGAAGGAAGGACAGTTATCATCATTGCACATAGATTGCAAACAGTGAAACAGGCTGATACTATTTTGTTATTAGATGATTGAAAAATTGCAGAAAGCTGAACGCATGCTGAACTTGTGAATTCATGAGGGCATTATGCAAAAATGTTAGAACTTCAGAGTGGGTTTTAAATTCTTATCTACCTATGCTAAAGCGATTCAAAGATATTTGACAAGAAGATATTGCTACTTGCTGAGGTAAGTGAGCATCTTTAGGGGAACTTATGAGAGCATGATTTCCTTTTTCAGATTGATTTGTGCTTACAACGGAAGCATATCAGTTGGATCATAATGAACGAAAAGACAAAGTATACAAAGCTTTTGATCAACTAGAAACGAAATATGTTGCTGTGAGATCTAGTGCAACTAAGGAAGACAGTATAGATGATAGTTTTGCATGACAATTTGATACCTTTCTCTTTGTGGATAAACAGAACTTAATAGAACAAATTATGGAATGCCATAGATCAATAGAATCAGAACGCATTAAGGCTTACTGTGAAACCAAATGAATAGATAGAGACGACATTAAAGTAGCAGTTGTTATACAAAAGATGATTAATAGTGAAGTGGCTTGAGTTGTATTCACGATAAATCCAGTAACGAATGATACGAGTCAGATGATTATAGAATGATGATTTGGTCTAGGAGAAGCAGTTGTGTCAGGAATGATTACGCCAGACAATTATCTTTGGAGTAAAAATAAACTAGAGATTCTTGAAAAAAATATAAGTACTCAGTCGAAAAAACTTATTGTTGATCTAAATAAGTGAGGACTTCTAGAGGAAAAAGTTGAATCCACTATTCAATCTATTCAGAAATTATCAGACGTTCATATACAGGAGTTAGCAATGCTATCTCTAGATATCGAACAACATTACGGTAAACCGATGGATATTGAGTGGGCAGTTGAAGATGATACATTATATATTTTACAAGCAAGGCCTGTGACGACAATTGATTCTCCTGAGATTCAAATGAATAAGGTCTTTTCACGTGAAAAATGATTATTCTACTTTTGCATGCGAAACGAAAGTGACAGAATTTGATTTAAAGAGTTTTTAGATCATGATGTCTTGCATAACTTATTTCTTTATGATTCTGATTCTCAAAAAACTGAAGTATGGTATTCAAAAAATGATCTGGAAGCAATTGAAAAAATGATTTTAAACAGATTAGATGAAGATGAAATTTCTTTTTCAACTAATCTATTAGAAAAACTAGAAATTTACCGACCTAAATTGACTCCAATATTAGATGATGTTGTTGAGATTGATTCACTAGATACATTACTAGATTATTACAACAACTTAATATTACGATGGTCGGCTATGACAGTTGTTTTTTATGTTCCTCAACAAGAGAGCGCTTCTCAAGAAAGAAAGAAATTATTTGAGTATAGAGTGATGTGTGAAAAATATACTGAGAAAATGTATAAAGTATTTGATCAATATTGGGAAAAGTATGAAAAAAAATACACTGACATCAAAACACTTATCTCAATTGGAGAGATAAAGGAGTATGCAACTACTGGGACTTTGGATTACGATACTATTAAGAAACGTCAAACATGATTGTGAATGCTAAATTGATTTGTGCATACCTTAGATGTAGTACAAGAAAAGATAAAAGAAAATTGATTAACATTGATCGAAGAGACATATGATGATTGAGATATATCTTGAACTTGAATTCACTGAGGCATAGTGACTTGAATCGTTTGTAAGATAACTTCAACTAATAAGCTACATCAATTCAAGGATTGATGTATTTTGGTTTCTGAAATGACAAATCCAGATTTTTTACCAATCATGAAGAATGCTTCAGCAATTATTACAGATGAAGGTTGAATCACTTGCCATGCTGCGATTGTAGCAAGAGAATTGAAGATACCGTGTATAGTAGGAACAAAAATTGCTACACAAGCATTACAAAATTGAGATCTTGTTGAGGTTGATGCAAATAATGGAGAGATAAGAATACTTAAAAAAAAGAAAAAACTATTTGTTAAAGAGTATACACGTGATACATCACTTATTTTGCAGCAAGCATGGTTAGATAGAGATCTTCTTCAAAGAATTGTATGAGTAGAATTATCTGATGCATCTTTTCCACCAGTAATTCATTATATGAATGATTGAGTTATTGATATATTTAGTAATAAATCTACAAATCAAGAATTAATTCGTCTTATGAAAGAACTATATACGTCTGAACCTCAGGAATTTGAAAAAATACTTATTGATTATGAAAGAGAATTAAAGTATTTTAATAGATTATGGGAAAAATGATATTTATCAGATATAGAAGAATTTAAAGAATTTGTTAATCAACTATTTGAGTGAATAGCAAGATTTGTAGTAATGTACTACTGATGAATGATCGAAGAAATTGATTGAAATATAAGGAAAAAGATAAAAAAACTTAGAGATGAAGATAAATTTTTTGATGAAAACGATAAATTGATTCGCTCTTCGCTAAAGAAATTGTATCCGCATTTAGGAGAACAAGTTAATGCAATGCTTGTTTCAGAGATATCTAGCCCCCCATCTATATCAGTTCTTAATCAACGTTCTGATCATTTTGTTATGATTCAAAGTTCTACATATAAAGCAATCTCATTAACAAGTTTTGAAAAAGAGACATCATGATTTGTATTTGAATATGATATACTAAAAGATGACAATCTTAAATTACTTACTTGAAGCGTTGCTCAACAATGATTAGTAATATGAAAAGTAAGAGTTATTAAAAAGAAGAGCTTAATTTGAGAACTACAAGAATGAGAGATATTGGTTTCTACTATGACAACTCCAGATTTTACTAGAGCAATGAAATTAGCTTGAGCGATTGTGACTGATGAAGGATGACTACTTTCTCATGCAGCTATATTATCTCGTGAGTTATGAAAACCATGTATAATATGAACAAAAATTGCTACACAAGCATTGCAAAATTGAGATCTTGTTGAGGTTGATGCAAATAATGGAGTGGTGAGAATTTTAGAAAAGAATATTTCTATCCCAAGAAAAATACTAACTAGTTACAAAGATGATCAACGATATAGACAGAGATTTGATGCATGTCCACATTTCTTATTTTTTATTGGACATGCTCATATCTATACTACGAATAGCAGTAAATATCCTCGGGGACAAAATATTGCGTATGCTTGATATAGTAATAATACAGCTGATTGGTACCACAATTTAAATGAGTTAGAAAAGACTGCTAACTTAATTATTGATAATATAACTCAAGATGAGACTATCATTGATACAATTGTAGATGATTATGATTATGCTCAATTTTCTTTTTATGAGAAATGTTTGCTATTGAAACAAAATGATTTAACTAATTTGGCTAATAATGAACTTTTAGAAGTATATAAAAATTTAGAAAATATCTATTCTACAGCACTTATTCCTTCAGGTTTAATCGATGGGTTTGCATTAACAACTGATACTTTGATTGCAAATAAGATTCAAGATCATCTTTCATCTGAGAATAAAGATTCATTTACAGATATATTTGCACAACTTACAGCACCAATATTTCATTCATTTTTACAAGAAGAAGAGATAGCTCTTTTAAAAATAATGAAAGAAAATAATTGAATTCTAGATAAAAATATAATTCAAAAACATCAAGAAAAATACTTTTGGATTCAAAATAATTATACAGATGACCATGTACTTGATCTTACTTACTTTATTTCCAAGCGAGAGGAGCTTGCAAAACATAGTATAGATGAGAAGTTGGAAGAAATTTCTGTTTTGCCGATAGATAATCATAATAAGAAGCAAGCACTTATCGCATCTTTAGATATTCCACATGACATCATTTTGTTACTAAAGATGACAGATAAATTTAATGAAGCCCAAGATAAAAGAAAGAAAATGACCTTCCGAGCTACCCATTATTTTTCTATCTTGTTACAAGAGATAGCTAATAGAACTAAGTACACATTGCATCAACTCAAATATACATCTCCAAAAGAAATAGAGGACATTTTAGCACAGAAAATAAATTGCGAATTATTAGATCAAAGGATCAAGTATTGCATGTGTCTGTTGGATATTGATGGAGAAGAAGTAATAACAGATTCAGATTTGATTCATGAACTTGATTCATTAGGAAGATGAGAGAAGAGTAAGACTAATGAGTTACATTGATTTGTTGCTTGTAAATGAAAAGTAACTGGAAAGGTGAGTGTTGTAGAGAGTGTTCAAGATATGGAAAAGGTAGAAGAAGGAGATGTTCTTATTGCGGTCATGACTCGTCCTGATTATTTGCCTGCGATGAAAAAAGCGGCGGCTTTTGTTACAGATGAGGGATGAATAACTTGTCATGCAGCAATCGTTGCTAGAGAAATGAATAAACCTTGCATAATATGAACCAAGATAGCGACAAGTTCACTTCAGGACGGTGACATTGTAGAGGTCGATGCTGATGAGTGAGCGGTAAAGTTATTAGAAGCGAAAAAGAAGAAAGATAATTTATTTTTTGAATGATTAGAGCGAGAATATAATATAACTAGGAATAATGAAGTTTTTCATCAATCAATGATTTGTAAATGATATTATTACGGAGTAACAGACTATTTTTGACTAGAGAATAAGTTTGTTTCATTATGTTTTATTGAACAACCAATGAATTTATCAGTTTTTGTATTTCCTCCTGCTGCAAAAAAAATATGAGATGAACTTAAGTTGAAGATTTATGACTCTTCATATATAGACTTTTTGGAAGAATCGTATCTAAAGCATGGTGAATCACTTCTTGAAATCTCACAGAAATTATTAAATGACATAACATTGGAAAATTATTTAGATTTTGAAAAACAGTATTGATATTATGGGTGATGATTATATGTCTCTAATTATATTTGAAGAACAGGAACACCTATTCTTCTCAAAAAATTGGAAGAGATATGATATTCACATGAAGAAGCCATGAATCTATTATGATTTATTACCTATCCTGAGGAGAATACGCCATTATTGCTCTCTCAAATAGCAATATATGAAATTGTATGAGATATTAAAAGTAAGCACTTGTCTATCGCACAGAAGAATAAATTGATTGATGAGTGGCTAATAAATTATTGACATATACCCATTAGCTTTGCATGAAATGCTTGGGGTAGAGAAGATGTTGAAAGCATGATTGAATCTCTATTAGACAAAAATATTACTCAAGAAATTGAAACAATCAATAAAAACCATCATAATATGATAGAAAAAGGAGATCAACTATTGAAAGAGATTGATAATGATGAAGTTTCTGTACTCGCATATGCTCTTAAGAAATCAACAACTTTCAATGAATATAGAAAAAATATATTTAGTAGAGTTTGAAGAAATTTACATGCGCTTACGAAAGAATTGAATAAGAATGTATGACTAAACCAGTGGAGAGATTTATACAAATTAACAAGTGATGAGATATGAGATCTGATTGCTGGCAATGAAATTGATGTGAATGAGATTGTCAATGGTAGAGAATTTTTTTGATTTTTTTGCAATCAAGAAGGAAAATTTTGAAAGTTAACTGCAACTGAAGTTTTTCAAGTTAAAAAATATTTAGACGAACAAAAAAGTAATCAAAAAAAAACTAATAACTGAAGCTTAATAAAGTGAATAAGTGCAAATCAATGAAAAGTTACTTGAATAGCAAAAGTTATTCTTTGATCACATGAATTTTGAAAGCTAAATGAGTGAGATATACTTGTGACTACCATGACTTCTGTAGATTTCATTCCAATTATGATAAAGGCTTGAGCTTTTGTGACAAATGAATGAGGTATTACATCACATGCAGCAATCGTTGCTAGAGAAATGAATAAACCTTGCATAATATGAACCAAGATAGCGACAAGTTCACTTCAGGACGGTGACATTGTAGAGGTCGATGCTGATGAGTGAAAAGTGACTATTCTTTCTGAAAAATCAAATCTTTCCAAAATATTTAAAACTCAAATCTCTCTTTCTGAACGAATGGAAGAAGTGCCAAATTTTGATGCAGATGCCTTTAAGCAAGAAGATAATAGTAAAAGAATAAGACTAGGTGAGTTATCTGAAATTATTGATATTCCTTATGATAAACCAACATCATTTCCGCTCGAGGATGTTATAAATAGGTCAGAAAAGTTTACTTGATATATGGACACACATTGACACGAGACGTGCGCTTTAAGATTAGCTTCTAAGAAACCTGGACTGCCAAAACTAAGAATGAGATGATTGTCTGTGAAAGAAGTAGTGGAATGATGGTTACCTGAGCAAGATATTATATCCTATGAAGACTATAGAGCAGATTTTGTACCGCACTTTGACTCTAATATTCGATCAACTATCTTTGTAATCAATCAGGATTGAGTCTATGGTGAAATTATTGCTTGATCACATCATTTTTTAACGCAATGATTATATACTGATGTAAAACCAATTACCTTTAAATATGATTTCAAACAGTGGGAACTATCCGAACACAATAATGACGCTTTAATGTACATGAAGTTCATATTGGAGCATCTTTATGTCCCTGATAGTGTAAAGCAACAAGAAGTAAGTAGTATGATCCAGTGAGAGTTTGTACAAAATTATCTTCAATGATATTTTGAAACCGTAACTTCTTCTGAAAATTGATTATGGTTTATAGACTATAATCGTCAGTTGCATAAAACAATTACTAGACCTAAAGTGATCTTAAATAATAATGATGAGTTCCATTGACAAGTTGCTTATGGTGAGTGAGTAGTAAAATGAAAGGTGTGTATTGTTGAAAATCCTACTAATGATGTAGATCTGTCTGGTAAGATTCTAGTTTGCGATATGACAACTCCTCAATACATTCCTCTTATGAAAAAATGCATTGCGATCGTAACTAGCAAGTGATGAGTTTTGTCTCATGCTGCAATAGTCGCAAGAGAGTTATGAATCCCGTGTATTGTTGGAGTCTGAAATACTACTAACTTACTTAAAGATTGAATGGAAATAGAATTAGACACAAACACGTGATCAATAAAAATTTTACATACAAATAAAATAATTAAAGATCGAAAAAAGAATCGAGCATGATCTTGGAGTCTTCTTTCATGTTCATATCTCCATGATAATTATAATATCACTCTATTTGAAGAACTATGAATCTGATTAGAAGAGTCATTAACAATTACTAGATGATGAGTAAGCTCTTGTTATTTTACAAGTAGTACACTCAAGTTTTTTTGAGAACATTTTGCTCAGTTGGCAAAAGAAAATCCAAAATTAATTGAACAATGGTGTAATGACTTTATCTTAAAGAGTGATCTGATTTTAGAGTTGATTGCTAAAAAAATTGAACAACCAGTTACTAAGAAATCTTTCGAAGAATTCATTGCTGCTTTTAATGCATACGGAATTCCTCATAGAATCATTAAGGTTATGGTCGATTATTTATGATCTGATTTATTAGAAGCAAATTTAGAACGTTTAGAGAAGGCAAGATTACATGCAGAACCTGTTTATTCAAGAACTGAAGATTATATGATTTATGTTGCAAGAACTCTTTGACAGCAATATTGAATCGAATCACACTTAATGTTAGCAATGACTAGAGAGCAATTTGAACAGTTGCTTCAAGAGTGAATCAGCACAGATAAAGATGTCCTTCAACATCAATACGACTACGGTATAGTGCACATGGTAGGAACAGAAAGAACATATTATTTTTGAGATAATGCAAAGCAATTTGAATCTATGTTATTAACTAACAATTCTAAGGAAATTATAAAAGGTCAATCGGCTTATTCTTGAAAGGTGTATGGCACAGTGAAAATCATCTTAGATCCTAATGATAAAAAAATAGATTTTTCAGAATGAGATATTTTAGTGACATGAATGACCAGACCTGAATATTTACCTCTCATCAAAAAGTGTTGAGCTTTCGTAACAGATGCTGGCTGAATGTTATCTCATGCAGCAATCACTGCAAGAGAATTGAAAATACCATGTATTGTCGGTACACAGATAGCCACATCAGTATTAAAAGATTGAGATAAGGTTGAAGTTGATGCTTATCTAGGAGTTATAAAAAAATTAGCTATATAATTCATGAAATTGACATATATACACATTTTATTTATAATATATGTATATATATTTATTTCATGTGCAACTATGAATACTATTGATACATGGAGGATAGTCGATGAGTGACCAGATGTTAGGTCAACCAGACACGCTCATAAGGATTTTAAAACATGAGAGTTGACTGCAGAATGAGATGCATATTCAAAAGAAGTTTGAAGAAGAGATTATGCAAACAAGAAGATTGCTCTTAAAATTTCTTCAAGTAAGTGAAGAGTGAAAAACACAATTAGTAATATTAATGACAATTCTTGAACTCCATTAAATGGTGAAGTAGAAACTAGAAATTATTTATGATTAGATTGAATGAATAAGGATTTTCTAAAAGAATTTGATGCTAGATTCAACGCTTATATGAATGATTTACAATATCTTGATAGTCTAGAACCTAGAATTGCACAGGAATGAATTATTGACGAAGATAATATTAAAAATCGTAAGTCAGAAATAACTCAAAATTTAGTAGCACAAGAATATCTGGAAGGAAAATTTGATATTGATGATAAGGTGGCAGCTTGAATTTACTTAAGAAAGATATCACAGTTTATGGAGTTATATAAAAGATGAAGATTTGATAAAAATGATTTACCAGCTACTGTGCTTGCTGGAACACATCAAACTGTTAATGAATCTGTATTTAGATGAATTTTTGGCAATAACATTCCTAAACCTCGAATGACTCCTGTAGATTATGCAGAACGAGTGAGCTATAAACCAGTTACTGGAGAAAATGAAAAATGAGATAAGAAAGTTTTCTTGAGAATCGAATTTAGAAATCATGTTGAGTTTGTAGACAGCAATCAATTTGCTTTGTAGACTACAACCAAAATTGCAAAAAAATACCTCTCCCTATATACTTAGGATAAGGAGAAGTTTTTTTTTAACTTAAATTATGTTAAGACGCATCTTATTTAGACCTTTATTCTTTGGTAGCTTTGTGATTTTCATAGCACTTTTTTTTGTTCTTTCTGCAAACTCTAGTCAATGATTTAGTTTTTTTAAAGTATGGACTGTGAATCAAAATCTCAAAATATGATCTAATTACGTAAATGTAGCTGATATAAATTCTCCTATCGTGGGTTCTGTGTTAGCACAACTAAGGGTAGGAAACGGAACATTATATGGAAGACGTACGACAAATGACACATTATGATTAGAATGAAAGGCAGAAGCATTAGTAAATACAGATATACTTGAGTTGCTAAGAGAATCGAGAGACCCGTGATCAGTTTTTGATTTACATGTTGCTCAGTCAGAACAACTTATTCAAGATATGGAAACTACGTATGAATGACTCATGCAAACATCTCAGTCAAAAGCAAAAGAAGCACAAACATGTCTCCAAAAGAAACAAATATGAGATCAAGAGTTCTTTGCATGAGTAAATAGTGCTGATCAAGCATGATATGAAGCATGACTAGAGCAATCATTGGAATTTGCCCCATGTTATATAACAAATAGGATAGAATCTAATGCTTATGCATATTTAGCACAAAAATCTATCGCTTATCAATCAGTTTTATCCCAAAGAACAAGTACATTAAATGCCAATCGTGACTTACTCATTCAGTCTTATCCATTGCTGCATGGAGATGTTGCTGAACAATTAGTGTCTTTGAAAAATACGTTAAATCAAGTAAATAAAACTTCCTATACTGACTTTAGTGAACTGTTTTCATTCGGATTGCCGCAAAATTGAAGTATGCCATCACTACAAAATGTATGGTTTCGTGATAACGCTTTGGATGTACCAAATTATGTTGATCCATTGAAGTGATTCTGATCTGAAATTTCTGCAAATTAAATATTTATTCCTCTAATTTTTTCTACTTGTTCCATAATTTCTTCTGAATTTCATATAAGTTCAAGCATTTTTTGATAACGGTGAGTTAATGTTTCTAATCAAGAAACATAATCTCCTTCAGATAGTTTTATATGTAAATACTCTGCAGAAGAGGTAGCCAAAGTTTCTAGAGTTTGTTCGAAGGTTCATAATTCTTTTAGTAACGTTTTTTTGTCGGTCTTAGAAAGATATGTATCATGTTCAATCGTGAGATTCAAGAACGATGTATGGTCTAAGAGTTGATTTAATACGTTTTTGTTATTTGCGTTACGTTTTCTAAGTTTCCATCGCCTTGACAACCCTAGTAACACTAAAACTGCTACTAATAGTAGTAGGGCAGTCCATAGATACTTTACAGTTTTGCGTGCACGGTCTTCAGCTTGCTGTTCTTCAAATAGTTTCTTTGCAGATGCTAGTGATGTAATTGTGCAAGAATTAGTATTGTATTGGTTACATTCATCACTTAAATACTTGGTTAACGAAGCTAAATATGTTTGTATAGCTTTTGATATATTTCATGCTTGAAGTTCTTGTACTGCTGCTTGCTCAAAATTGAGAGTTTCACTTTTTGGGAGAACATATAAAGTTGTATCACGTATACTTGTTTCCATCTTTCTCAATTCGTTGTTTATGATGAAAATAAGATCTACTCAATCATCGCTAGCTTTTCTGATACAAGCTGAAAAATCTGTACGACGTGCGCAATCATCTCAAGAGTTTAATACATGCACATCAGTATTCAAATTGTAGCTTTGATTTATCTTTTCTAAGGTCTTTTGAATATTAGTGTCATCAAAATTATATATACTTGCTCAATAAGTGCTTCAGATGCTTAAGACAAAAAACAACGTAATTGATAATATTTTCATAATAAGAACATCAGTAAATAAGATAAGATTAGTGCTTTGATTCCTTGTTTCAAGTAAGAAATTTGCTTGAATCTATGTGGTTGTTTATACTTATATGGTATTATCTTTTTACTAGTATGACTAAAAATCAAACAAATCAACATGATGATGATTTTTATACATCATTAAAAAAAGATGAAGAGTTTCTTGCACATGATGCAAAGGATAAATTTAATGATGTGCAAATGTATGTCGACCATATACAGAAAGAAGAATTTGATTTGCTAAATACTAAAGAAAAACAAAAGTTAGCTCTTCATAATTGAAAAGAATATTGAGAAGAAATTATAAAAAATCATAAAGATTGGTGGCATGAATATATCGATTTCGGTTATAATACTGTGTTTGATGAAAATATTCCGCTGAATCTTAACTGATATGAATTAAACTTTGAATCATTACTAGAGGATAAATTTTCTGAAGAAGAAATGCAATCACTACAGTTGTTTTATGAAAAAACGAGTTGAGATTTTTCTACAAATGTCTATCTAGATTTTTTAACATCCATTGAGTTGAAAGACTGGTTTCCAAGAAAATTATGGAGCATTATGACATTAATGAGTAAAGATAAAATGGTCAGTGATTCTTGGAAAACATTTTTTTCACAGAAGCTAGAGTTGCTCGATCAAGATGCATATAGTCATCTTTCAAAAGTTTCTATCGATGATGATAAGTATAATGAAATAGTGAATATCCTTGAACAAGGATGTACTATAGATTCCTTTGATAAGCTTGCATCAAAGATGAATGAGGACCGAGATGTATATAACCTTGATCTATCTAACAATAACGTTGACGCGAAGTGAAGCTATTATCTAAGATTTATGGTGCAAATGCTCCCTTGGTCTGCCGAAATTCAAGAAGAATTCTCTCGTGCCGAATTCCCAATGACTGATCCTTTAGTAATCGACACTATGGTATCACATATCAGTGCATTATCTGAACATAATCCAATGTGGGCTTCAAATAGTGTATTTCGTGATGATACACTTAGGAAGTTGATTATCATGCTTAGTTTGCAAAATATTGATATGGATCAAGTTGATCAGCCAGTAAAAATTTTAAGGGAAAATTTGTATGAGTGATTAAAAATACTTCCGAAAGAAGTGGATTATCAAGTTCTTAAGAAATTATTTGGTGAGCTTCCAGCTCTTGGTGATATTTCATGGTTGTCAGATGTTCAATTATTCTCAGACACGAGGAATGCTATCCGAGGTTTGTTGTTGGAAATTGAGGAAAGTAAATGACTTAAGAATATATGAAATAGAATTTTTCAATGAAGACTACTGGAACATAAGATTTCTATTATTGCATCTGTTTTTAGAAAAATAAAAGAATCGATCAATAAGGGGCACTCATTAGAACTTTCAATCTGGAAAGCTCTGCAACAACAAAAATCAGAGGATATTTGGAATAGTTTAGGTCAGAAGAACTTTGATACACGTCAGTTTTTGTGAGACACTTGTAATCGATTCAATCAAGTAGCTGATGATCTAGAAATATCTTTATGTGAAAGAGTGAAGTTAACAGCAAATGATACCTGAGAACAGGTTTCTGCTTTTGGAGATACTAGGATCGAATACAAAATATGAAATGCTTCAATACCTGATTTACAAATTTTAATTGAAGATGTTACTAAATTATGATTTAATAAGTTTGAATATATTAAAATACCAAATTCAGATCATGTTATAACCACTGAAGGACTTATTGATGAATTGATTTATCAAGTTGTAGAATTACAGTGAAATGTTATAAGTAAGGAAAAATGAAATGAATATTTCGAATATCGAACTGAAATTGCTTTACATAGTTTGTATGCAGATGAAAAGAGTATTTTGAAAACATGAGCCGTTGATACAATGCTATCAATTCCAATCGGTACTGATGTAGGGTATGTTCTTGACATAGTTAGTAATCATATTCTTTGATGAGATGAAAAATTTGCTGCTTACAATTGAAGTATTGAATTGAGAGAAAAGTGATGGTTGACTGCTACTAAACTAAATAGATCTCGATTTACTGATGCACTTATAGAAAAAAAATATAATCGAGCAACATCTTCCGATTGGCTAAGAAAAGATTTTACCATTGATAAATTAGATTTGCTTAAGGAAAGGTATAAAATAGTTGTGCCAAAGGGTTCTGTGCATGCTGTTTGAGATGAGGCAACTGTTCTTAAAAAAAGGTTTCTAGTTGAAAAAAGTACTTATAAAGCATCTAACAAAGAAATTAATAAATCATTTTCTCGTCATCATGATCCCCAAACAAATTTTAAAAAGCGTCAGTATACTGAACCTACAGCAATGTATTTGGATCTAACAGATATTGATTGAAAATCAATCGTGTCATATCTAGCAAACCTAAAAGAAGAACCAATTGGAGTAGCCCAAAAATCAGTAGCTATTGACTGGTTGAACTGGTTAAAAAGTAATCAATTTGATCTTGAGCAAGAGGATTTTGTAATAGAAAATAAGAATGTTTTGAGGAATGATGTATTAGTAAATGAAGGAATATCTCAAACCCCTTTATTACAAGCAGTAGCATGTGGCAATGTGTGGTTTACTCATGATATGAATGTAATCACAATATCTTGAACAGCTGATATGAAATTATACGAGACAGTATATAGACAACTAAGTGAAGTGCTTCCAAACTGAGAAATGCAGCCATTTATTATGTCTCAATGAAGATCCTTTATTGAAATTGCTGCAGAATTAAACGATACAAACAAAGTAAATTCTATTTTAGTTAATATTCTTTGGTTGATGTGATATGGCCAGAGTAGTGGAGAAATATTTACAGATGCTGACAAAAAATTTGGAGAGTTGCTGGTAGAAAAAAATAAGGATACTCAATTTACTGGGCTTCAAACCTTAGCAAAACATGGTCATTTGGAAATAGTAATAAGATATATGGAGAGATATAAAATATCTTTACGAGCATATACTACGTTAGATGAAGCAAAAGAAATAATGATGAAAGTGGTGAAAAATCCAGACACCTCTGTAGAAACATTGAAACGATTTGAATGACAACGGAAACAATTTGAGTATGCTTGAAAGACAGTAAGATATATTGATCCATGAGTTGATGTTTTTGGAAAAAAGATACAGGAGTGATCAATACTATTTTGGTGAGGAAATTATGGTTATTCAAAAGATGTTCCTTTGTATTTAACTCTTTTTTGAGAGGATTCTAAGAAAGTTGATGTATATACATGATGAAAGCGAAATGACATTTCTCTACCTATAGTGCCAGACGAAGATTATGTAGCTTATATTAAAAACATATCTGAAAAAGTTCCGATTTGAGTAAAGAGTATTGATATAGAACGTAAAAGTGTGAGTCCAGAAATTCTTAAACAACCAAGTATTGTATATTGCCTCTGACTTCATTGAGATCTAGACTACGTAATGCTATATATGCATCGAAGGATCAAGCTAAGATAGATTATCTACATTCGATTTGAGACGTAGTAAATTGAGATGATTCTGAGAAAAAGATATCTAAGAAAAAAAATACCTTACTCTAAGGTATTTTTAGTTTTGTGTCTATACTTGTTATTCTAATCCCCAGAGATATCTAGGATTGTTTTCATGGGACGTCCATGAGAATCGCATTTGAACAAAAGAACTTAATGCTTCTCAATCTCTAGTTACGGTTACAATACCTTTATTTTCGATTGCAGTATAAGTGACACCATCAGCGTCTATAGAAGCTGTTCCTTGTTCTTGCAGTTCATCTTTTATAAAGGCAACTGACCTAAATTTATCTACGTCATT
>CALDTY010000006.1 GCA_937923605.1 Candidatus Absconditabacterales bacterium | reverse complement strand
TTGAGTCACCGAGACAGAAGTGTTGATCTATGAAAGTAAATTCTCATATGTAGTCTCGATAACTAACATAATTATACTGAAAAATGATATAAAACAAGAGAGAATGTGATTGACATTTTTATATAAATAAGTATATTATTTGAGATATCTTACAGCATTTTGTAAGGAATATTATTCATTAAAATAACAAAAATGAGTCTTATAAAAGCATTTCTTATATCTAAATTTGTATATGATAAAAACACAAATTTTACCATACCAAAAGATGAATTTACTGATGAGGAAAACAAGTATCTTGAGGAAAAGTATAAGGCTGGATTAGATCTTGCTAACAGTATAAATACCATGACTACGAGACCTTCTTCAAGTGGAAAGTATTATACATATGCAAATATACTTGGAACATTAATTTTTGTATTTGCAAATTTAGCTCTAATTATTCTTGATCCTTATATAGTTGAAATTGTAGGTTTTAATTTCAATGTTTGGCTTATTGCACCAGCTTTAATTCTTGTAAGTGGTTGTTTCGCAGTTATAAGTATGATTTATGCTTACCTTCTCTTTATAGTAAAAAAGCATGATAAATCATGGGATACATTTGATTATAATCAACAATTGTCTGATAAAAGTTATCTATTTAATGCGCTTGTTGAGTATTTGTGTACTGTCGACACCAAAAATAATGTGATATTTGATTTCGTATTATCAATACTATTTAATGTGTTTTTTATATTAAAGGGATACATCTTTTTAGGATTTTTGGGAATTGTGATAAGTATAACTGGATTGTTTTCGGCTTTGTGTTATAAAAAATATATTATACGCAAGTTTAGATTGTACTTTGCTGCTTCTAAAATACAAGTTTATGAAGGTAATGAATTAAAAGTATATATGGTTCATTCAGAGCATGGTCATGCCTTAAGAGTATTTTATAATCCTTATTTCAATACTAAGTTAGATATGGAATATTTTACTTATATTGAAAACGCAGGAAAAAATATTTATGTAATTATTCAGAAATCAAATAAAATAGAAGGTCAGGATTACTTTGAAATTGTTTTTCCAAAAAATGATTTCTATATGAATTCCTTGTCAATCTTTTTAGCTGTTTCTCAGGATTATTATGAAAACGATTTAAATATCTTTCTTGATCATAGGTTTCAAACCCTTGACTTAAAAGAACTAGATATGGCTAAGGGGTTAAAATATGCAGTAATTGACTATTAAATATAAAACAAAATGAAAATATTACTTTTTTGTCTTGCCTTTATAGCTAACTCGCTATCTGCGCAAGAAATTGATTCTGTAGATGTACACGGCAACATGTTTCAAATACATATGTCAAAAAATCTTACTAATGTTGATTCAAGTAAGAAAATAATTGAATGTTCACTAGATCATGACTTTATTTGCTTTGATCCAGATACTTTAGAGTATCTTCTAGCAAAAGTTGATCAGGGGATGACCCAAAAGAATCGAAGCATTTTACTGAGCAGTTTTGATCTTTCATATTATCAAATGAACGATTTGACTGCTTATACAACTATGAAAGCATATGATGTATATGCTAAATTTAATGGTCCGTATGACAATGTTGCTACAGTAACTAAACATCTTAAGTTATTTATTTCGGTTCTTGATTCACTTTCTTTACATGGAAAAATTAGTCAAGAAGAATTAGAAATGGTGGAGAACATTATTGAGACATTAAGCAAGTTCCATTAGAGACGATATTTTATTCAAAAGCGAGAAAGATAATTCTTTCTCGCTTTTTTTGTTTGTATATATTTATGTATCGACACTTGACAAACTCTTCAATAAAGATATATTTTTTTAGAACTATATTAAACAACGCGTAAATCGAATATATGAGAACATTATCAGTTACACCAAAAAGAACTAATCAAGAATTTAGAAATTTTTTTCACGAAATATGGAGTGATAGAGGATTATTGCTTTACGAGCTTAAAACTTTTAATAAGAAAGATCAGCAAAGGTTCGACATGCAACGAAAATATAAAAATTTTCTCCACATTGTATACCGTATCAGCGATGAATACGTTATTATAGGAAGGAGGACTGGCTTTGATTTATCTAATACAATCGTTTTTTATGATGAATTGAAGTCTGTAAGTACACTAGGAGAAGATGACTATCGTAATGAAAGTAGATTTAGAAAGAAATTTCAACAGCCATCGTATCAAGTTTTTTTTAAGGAGAGAGTACATCGTGAAAGAAAAAAAATGCAAAAAAGAATGAAGATATTTCTTCATCCCATTGCACATGAAGCAAAACAACTTATTAACAAATTAAGGTTTCTTGCTCCTAAATCATCAGAACCACAAAAGACAAGTAAGTATTTAAATTATATTGAAAAACATTTTGAAATAAAAAATAAAAAATAAAAAATGAAGAATAGAAAATTTATTCCACATGTTGCAGTCTGTTTACATGCAGATGCATGTCCACATAAAAGATATGTTACAAATGAAGACCAAGCGTTAAGACTTGGTAAAAAACTAGCTACATTGATGAACACTGCAGAATACAAAACTTGTGTATTTATTGTTTTTGATCAGTATGAATCTATTCAGACAGCTAGATTTGCTGCAGAAATGGTAACAAAACATTCTGAAGTGGATGTGATGACGATCAAGAAGAGAGAATTAGAATTTAAAGTTAATGATCAGTTGCTATCTTCTACTTCTCCTTCAGAGGATACATTCGTTTGTTTTATTACAAACAATTCCAGTCTTTCAACATATCTTGAAACAGATGAACCATTATCTAACTCACCTTTGGATAGGTATGTACCTGTAACAAATTACAAGACTAGTCATAAAATTAATATCCAGACAGGTGACTCAAAATATGTAAGTCATGGTAAATCTGATAATTTCATCTTTCACTCAAATAAAACGATTCAAGAAATTAAATTAGCGTACGAAGAAAGTTGTAAACTTACTCAGATTTGTTTTGATGATTGGTCAAAGCATAGTGATTTTGTGCAAATATTAGATAAAAACGCAGTACTAAGTATTGAAATTATTGCTCAGTTACAAGGGCATGGTATCAATCTAACTGATTTGTATGATAGTGATAATTATACTATCAAGGATATTGATAGTGCTATGAAACTATTTATAGCATTTATTAAATTATCATTGCCAGATTTAACGATTGAAGAATCTGAATTCAAAAGATCACAAATGATGGTGTTCCCAAGACTCACGACCGAAATGAAAGGAATGTATCTTTAGGAGACATTTCAGTGATTTAAAAGCGAGAAAGATTTTTCCTTCTCGTTTTTTTACTTGTTTAGAAACTATCAATATATTTCACCAATAAGTTACTATGATCCTCCAAGCAAAGCTGTTTCGTGTCAGTTAGTGCTACTTCTACTGTATCCTTTCTAAGTACTTCTTTTAAATAAACAGCATGACCAGAACCTAGGTGAAGATCATATTTTCAGTGTAGTATAAGTAGAGGAGTTTTTAATGTTCCAGATAATTTCTGAAGAAGACTATTCAGTGACTCTTCACTTTCACGTTTTTGACTCCAAGCCTTTTTGAAATTTGGACTTAATAAGAATCAAAGCTTTTCCATATATTTTTGTTCTGTGGATGTAGTTGTATCTATAAGAGTATTGTAATATCATGAGATCATTATTGCTTTATCAATATATGATTCATAACGATCCAATAAGGCTAGCGTACTATAGGTGCCACCTCACTTAGAAAGAATTGTAAGAGGTTTTGAGTGTTTTAATTCTGCAATATAGGTCCCAACAAGTTCAACAAAGCTATCGGTATCTTTAATGTCAGTAAAAGATTGATTAACAAGGATGATATAGTATTTTTCTAACAATCATTCTTCTTTCACTAGATGTCTCCAATTAAAAATACCAGATCATGCTCATCAGATGATAAGTAATGATTCTTTTGAGCGATCTCAGACGATCTGAAGACGAATATCTCTACCAAGATGAATGGAAGAATTTGTTGTATGTATGTTGCTGAAAGTTCTTTGTAGGAACCATTCAGAATTTGTAAATTGTTGATATCCGAAACTTCATCGTATAAGTGAAAAGAAGATGATGATTCCACCAAATAAGATTCATACTATTTTTTTAAATGTAAGATGTTTGAAAAATGATAGCATTAAAACATGTATATATAAAAAAAGAGCAAATCGATTTGCTCTTTTTTGAATGTATAGTATTTAGAATCAATAAGTATCTAAGTCTCCACTTGTCATCCAATGAATATTGGTTGGTCTAGTATTCTCAAGTATCCACCAGTACAAATCAGTAGAAATACCCATGTCAGCAAAATAATTTAGATATTCAGCATGAGCAGAGTGACTAGTTGATAATGACCAAGATGCTGGGACTGAAGGAGAAGTCCAGGCATGTACACCTATAAATGCACCATCAGCTATAGTTCTTTTGGTTCATGCCATCAGTAGATCTGTTCCTCCACTCGCAATAAATCAGAATTCTTTGATTCTCGTTTTGATTCAAGCATCACGTATCATTCTTCACGCCTTATGATTATCTATATCATGATCAGAACCAGGAACATAAACAAGTTCAATGGTATGTAGATCAGGGTTATTATCAATAAGTTCACGAGTCTTTTCGTCTATTGTATCATCAATTTGCCCATATAATCTAGCAAGTTTTCCTTGGAATCTAGTTTCGTACCATGGAGAAACACGGAAATGTTGTTCTGAAACATCTTCAATTGCCATCATTAAAGATCAAATATATTGTTTTTGTTCCGCAGTATACTTTGGATTATTGAATGCTTTATGCAAATAATATCTAACAACTGGAATTTTATATCATTGTTTTTCAGATCGCGTCTGCATCCATTTCAGAGCTTCTGTTTGTTCTGGCATCACATATTCTGTTGCAAACGTTAATTGGAATCATGAAACGAAAAGAAATACTGTGATTAATAGTTTTTTCATCGGTGAAGTGAATAAGTAAATATACATACAATACTATGTTCTTAGACTTATGTGACTAGGTAATTAATTTGAATGCATCCATAACATCGAAATCTCAATCTCAATCTTGATCTAAGATCGCTCAGAATATTCCTAATCAATTTGATTTTGCTGCTACTTCTTCTTTTTCTTTTCCTAATAATGATACGATATCATCAAGTCAGAATCAATCATTTTTAACTTGTTTTCACATGAATCATAATAGAATAGGTGCAACAGTTTTCAATATAGATGATATTTGTCATATTCATAGTCACGTATCTTTTCAAATTTGAGTTTCAATTGCCGTTTTCTTATTACCTAGTATATGGTCTAAGATTTTTCCTCATTCCATTTGTTTTTCTTCTGCAAACAAGTCCGATACATTATCTAATATTGAACCATCATGATCTTTTGTCAAAGCTCACATAAGTCATTGCGCACCTTCTGGTGTTCATACATTTTTTGCTAATCAAAAAATCATGCTTCATAGTCATTCATCCGCAACTTTTTCAATTAGTTTACTATCTATCCCAGTAGCTTTTTCAACTTGGTTAGCAACTTGTTTCATAATAAAGTCTTGAGCTAGTTCCTTTAACATTGGTAATTACAAAAGAATAAAATGATCTTCAGAATATTAAGAACTATCCCTAATATTCACTATATATTGTTATATATATGCAAAGGTAAGTAAGATTAGTTTAATCATCATATAGTGGAGTGTCGTCATAATGTCTTTCTGTTACAACAACCTTCTGAATTATTTCATCAGTGTTACGTCGCATAAATGCTGCTAATACAATTACTATCATTGCAGGCAAGACAATCCATAATGGAGTGAGTAAAATGAAATGGTAAAGCCGTTCATTATGATCCACTAATTTTGCAAATCATTGTATTGCTTCTAAGCTCAGAATTTTCGCTCCAAATATAGCGGTCGCTATGCTCAGTAAAATGCTAAGAACAGTACTTGGAATAAATAGTATTGTCAGTAAGGCTCTTGTCGAATCATTCCTAATTTCTCATAATCAAATATGAGCTCTTTTGATGACAAAAAGCAACAAAAGAAAATAGGTGGTTAGTAAGATTGTCGGTCTTCAATCAAGCAGTAATTCTCATAATCAAGATTCAATTTTAGATAACCATTCCGCAGCATTTGTTTTACCAAACAATAGATTTTGACTAATGAGCTCTATAAAATTAGAAAGTCATAAAATTATACTATTTATTAAATAGTTTCACATTATTATTCTAATCATTCTATCTAGTCATAGAATTGCTGATAGAATTGCTAACATTCAAGCAATAGCAATTATTGCGGTCTCTAGATATCACATGATAATTTATAATATATCTCTTAATGGTTTTTTCAATATGAAAAAAATTTATAACAACTAAATGACTTTACAATAGTTAGTTCTCTTGCTCTCATCTTATCTTTTCCTATATTACTTGTATGGACATTAGCGATATAGACTCATTTCATACATATGAACCTTTGTTTGATGAAAATCCACAACATATTGTGGATGATATTTGTAAATTTGCAGAATATCTTACAAAAGATGAAAAGAAAATGGTCAAAAAGGCATACACAGTAGCACGTGATGCACATGTTTGAGTAACCAGATTGAGTGGAGAACCATATATAATCCATCCCGTAAGAGTCTTAGAATTTCTCATGATGTTGCAACCTGATGCAGCAAGTATGCAGGCGGCATTATTACATGATGTGATAGAGGATACACCGATGACTTATGAAGATATTAAAAAAATATTTGGCGATGAAGTTGCAGAGTTGTGCGAATGATTAGTAAAAGTGTCAAAAGTTAGATTTACATGAGAAGAAAGACAACTTGAGACACTCAAGAAAACATTTTTGGCAATGTGAAAAGATTTAAGAGTAATATTTATTAAGTTGGCTGATCGTATTCATAACATACAAACACTTCATTATCATCCTAAGAAACATAAAAGATTTAGAATTGCTCAAGAGACGTTAAAAGTATTTGTGCCTGTTGCAAAAAGATTATGATTATATGTATATCAATGATTTTTAGAGAATTGAGCATTTAAAAATCGTGATCCAAAAGAATACCAAAGAATATATGATTATGTAGTAAAGAAGTATTGAGATGTAGATAGATATAAGAATAGCTGAATAGACCGCTTGAAATACCTTTCTGAAGAAGATGAAATACCTTATTTGGATGTCAAATGAAGACTTAAAAGTCCTTACAGAATTCATAAAAAACTGCAGAAATATCAAACCAAGGATATCTCTAAAGTTATGGATATTCTAGCATTTAGAATTCTCACTGATAGTGTTTGAGATTGTTATAACATGTTGGGTCTAATCCATAAGCATTACACACCGATCTTTGCGAAAATGAAAGATTATATCGCTTTGCCAAAGCCAAATTGATATAGGAGTCTTCATACGACCATTTTATGAATGTATGATTTTCCAGTCGAGATTCAGGTAAGAACCAAGGATATGGAGCAAGTAGCAGAGTATTGAGTTGCTGCACATTTTGCATATGCAGAAGAATGAATATCCACTCGTATATCAGATAAGCAAGCTGAGTGGATACATAGACTTCAAGATATTGTGAATAAATTTCAAGAAGCAGAAGATAAGGAAGGATTTAAACAACATCTAAATGTGGAAATTCTGGAAAAAAATATTTTTGTATACACTCCTAAATGAGACATTATTGAATTACCTCAAAATAGTACTGTGTTGGATTTTGCGTTTCGTATTCATTCTGATATTTGATTTAAATTTAAAAATGCATTTATTAACTGAAGAATAGTTCCTGTAGACTATGTTATTAAAACAGGAGATATTGTTGATATAAAAACGTTTAAAAATAAAGTAACTGCAACTGCATCACGAGATAGATATTTGAATACACCTTCAGCGAAATCTAAATTATCTAGGTTTTTAAGACACAATGAAAGAGAGTCAAAGATAAACGGAATAAGAAAGATGTTGGATGATAGATTGCAATCATTTTGATTGCCTCTGTTATGATCAAAGAATGATAGAATATTAAAAAACTTTACTAAAGATGAATGGGAACATGAAATCATGAGAATTGCTGACAAACAAATCACTCCAACAAAATTAATAAAGACATTCTATCAAGAACAGATGAAAAAAATAGAAGACGAAAGAAAGGCATCATGACAGAAAAAGAAGAAACAAATTACAATAAAGAAAAAACCTCAACAGGTTGTTATAGTAGATAATGATAAAGAGCTTGAAGTAGTGCTTTGTCCAGAATGTCTTCCAAAAATATCAAAAAAGAAAAAGATTATTGCTAAGTCAGATAGTGGATTCATGAAAATACATTGCGTTTCCTGTACGGCATTAGATACTATCAAATCTAATAGACTTTACGAAGCACATCGAAACTGAAAAGAACCTACAACGTATGTGTTAAAACTTACATTGCTATTGGTAGATAGACCTTGAGTATTACTTAGATTACTTAAAGTTTTAGAGTTCTTTCAATTAAATTTCAATAACTTAACTACTGAACCAAGAGATGAAAAATGGACTGAAGTGTATCTTGAAATAGACATCACAAGTCTAAATAATATCGATTATTTATTGAATGAGATAAAATCACAAGAACAATTTATGAAAGTAGTTAGTAAGGAAATCTGATAGATTTTAACATAATTTCACTTTTATCAAGATGCATTGATTCTGATTCGAAAAGAAGATTGAAGAGAAAACTTGGTGGAGCAATCCTTCAAATGTTCTTATTAGTTTTTTGTGAGTCTTGCTCTTTTTTTTGCTAATTACTAGTGTTCGTGGATGGGGAATATGGTGAGCATATAAACAATGAGATATATCTTCCATTTCAAGCGAGAAAGATCGACTATGAGTCTCTTGAGCATGATTTGACCCTCAGTTATGACATGCAGTGAGCCAATTACTAAAGCTAGTTGAGATTTATAATGATAATGAGATAGATTCAACGGTTGATGAACGTTTGATTCAAGTGTTACGTTTTTTAAGAAATAAGTGATGAGAATGGATTCAGAGTATCCCCCAACAATATAGATGATTATTTGAATTGATGACGTGAGTCTCAGAATTTGAAGATGATATAATTTCATTATTGTGATTCTCTCGTCCTCAGACTTACCTTATCATTTTACAAAACACATCAGAGTCTAGACCAAATGGTTGATTTTTTTGATCATTTGCTGTTCTTAATGTTAAAGATGGAAAAATTATAGATATCGAAGTTCGTGATAGTTATATTTTAGATTATGAAAAAAATGGCGTAAAAATACTTTGACCAGAGTGGTTTTTACAATATTTACCACATCGTGATGTTCATTTTGTATGAGCAAATAAAAGCTGATTCACCTATGTAGATTGAAATCATATAAAAAAACTCTACGAGATGGTGTACCCTGGTGAAGAAGTAAGAGGAGTAGTCTTTTTAAGAACAGATACATTTGAAACTCTGATTCCAGGATTTAAGGAACAACAACGAGAATGGCAATTTACAAATGCAGCAACAGATCTTATTAGATGAAATAACCTTTTCTGAAAAAAAGAATTATATGTAGATCAAGTGACGTCTATCTTAAAGGATCATAGAAGCACTTTACTGTGGTCAATGTTAGAACATCTTCCAGCGCTTATTCAAGAATGAGATGTTAATATATATCCATATAAAGTTTCTGTCTCATGAGGGACATATGGTTGATGACTCGAATGATGGTTGCGTGATAATCATTTAACAACTAGATTTGAAGTTGATACTATGTACGTTTGGGAAGCAAATACATCTTATAACAAGATTGATTGATTTGTAGAGAAAAGTATAGAAATTATAGACCAAACGTGAACTGTATTTTACAGGTGATCTGTAGACAAGATATCATTAAATGGGTTGCCAAAATGAGATCATACAATACGTATAACATATGAATTACGTGTTCCTACAGAGTATTTTAGAGTGATAGAATGATTTGAGCGTAAGTACTGAATACAGCTTACAGATAGAGAAGATCATATTTTAGCAATCAACCCAGAGCGAGAGGCAAGATGATTAGTTCATATGTGAAAACAGTTTCAAATCCTTAGTGTAGGATGAGATATCTCATCTTGATGGGATTTTTCTACCCCAATTCCTACTAATAGTGCTGGTTATATGGTAAATTTAGTATGAAATGATACTAAGGCTGTAGTTGAGATAAAAATTAGACATTAATTGTTTTATTTTAAGAGAAAGTATGTCATCAAAATTATGATTCATAATGGTTTGTGTTATTATGCTTACTGGATGTAGCACTTCTTGATCGTTAGATACATGAAATCAAGAGTTGTGATTAAGTGAATTTGATAAACAAGCAAAAATGTTAATCGAGAATCTTGACCAAGAAGAAATAAATGATCTTAAGTGACAAGGAGAGAATATACAAATTAACGCTCAATAAAGATTGATTTCTGCAAGGACAATA
>CALDTY010000005.1 GCA_937923605.1 Candidatus Absconditabacterales bacterium | reverse complement strand
ATAAAAATCACTCTTATAGATAAGCGTGAACAATTTTGTTATATTCCTTCCTTACACGAAGCATTGTATAAACCAGGGTTTCTTCAAAAAATTCAATTTGAGCTAAAAGACTATTATTCTGAGTTTTTAAAAGCAAATATTTCAAAAATTACTGCGAATAAGAAAATAATAACTCAAGAATGAGAAGAAATTTCTTTTGATTACGCAGTTATAGCAACCTGATCTCGTACGAATTATTTTGGAAAAGAAGACTTTGAAAAAAATACATATGCCGTACGTTGGGCAAATGATATAGAGCCGCTCAATAAAAAATTAGAATCAGCAAAACATATCTGCGTCGTGTGATGATGATTTACATGACTAGAAATTGCGGGCACTATAGCAATAAGAAAAAAAGCAGGACAGACTGTAACCCTAGTTCACTCTCAAGATCGTTTAGTAGATACCTATGATCCAAAAATATCTCACAAAGCACAAATGCGAATGATCAAACATAAGGTAGATGTTGTCCTTAGTGACAGAGCAGAAAAAATACAAGAGAATAAGGTAATTCTTTCATCTGGGAAACAGATAAACAGTGATTGCACAATATTGAGCACATGAATCAAAATTAATGATGAGCAACACGTGGGACAGTTAGATTTTCAAACGTATATTTCCGAAGAATCAGGGGATATTTACATGGCTTGAGATGTTGCTCTCCATGGTCTGGCCACTACAGCACACAATGCAATGATCGAAGGGAGACGTATCTGACATCTTATTGCAGACAACATTGAATGAATAGAAAAGAACTATCCACCTCTGGAAAGTCGAACAACTCTAGCAATGGCACTATGACCTTATGATGGAATCATCACAAACTGAAAACGATGACAATATATACCGTACTTTCATGGATTAGCTAAAAAGATTATAGAAAAGAGAATCTTATTTGAATTTAAACATAAAATTATGCTTTGGGTGTAGTATTGACTTATTTAATTTTAAGTGTATAAAGGGTGTATCAATAAAAAATAAATTAACAGAAATGAAAACATTAGTATTTTTCCTAACACTTATTGCATTCACTACGAATGCTCAATCGTTCAACTTTAAATACGCAAGTGAAACTGGCATTAAACAAGATTTAATTAGAAATTTATCATGTATTGCTCATTACGATTTATGCTCGATACATCAATTATCTTTTGAAACAGATATATTGCACTATCGTGCATGTGAAGTGCATTTAAAACATGACGAATCAAGAATCTATGTTGTATATACCAATCTATGTACAGGTCAGAGGACAAAATTGAGAACAGAATTATTCACAACACCAGTGAAAACTAGGATTAGAGATTCAGACTTAATGAACATGAAAGTAAGAGAAGAAATTAACATTATTGTTAATAATAATCTTTCAAAGGTATTTCACCCTTGTCAAGAACTTCTGTCTACATTCTTATAGAGCTACATCAATCTTATAACTTATAAAAATCTCTTTTGTCTTCAAAAGAGATTTTTAATTACGACAAAAGATATATAAATTTCTATTGACAATGGATATATTTAAGTTATAAAATTGAAGATAAATATTAATGTATATTAAAATAAAATAGAAATGGGAAAAAATCCATTATCTGGCAAGACATTCTTGTCATTGTTCGTTATTGCTCTATGCAATAAAAAGTTTCACAGAATTAAAGGGCTATCAATTAGCATGATCAGTAAAATTCTTGAGTACTTACAGGATCAAGAGATTGCATTGACAGCGTTAAAAGTTCAGCACAATCTTCAAGATATTCAGCTTAGAAGCCTTGGAGACTCAAAAAAAGAGTTGGTTGAAAAATTATTGTCAGATTCTCTAAATACGAAAAATTGGAGAAACTCAAATGCTAATTATCTAGCTGACGCTACAGATCTAGCTGAACTTGTTGTCGAGTATGGAAAGAACAAGAAAGAGAAGAAGGAGCTTTTAACTCTAATCGACAAAACTACTGAAGCTATTAGAGCCTAAACAACAAAGTATTTTTTAAAAGGCAGGAACTTTTGTTTCTGCCTTTTTATTATCTTCCTTTAAAAATAACTTTTATAGTTCCAACTAGGACATATATATCTAAAATAAGAGATCGATTCTGTATATAATACAAATCAAGCTTAGCTTCTTCTTCAAACGGAAGCCTATCACGACCAAATAGTTGAGCATATCACGTCATTCCAGGCTTGAGAGAAAAAAGTCTTTTCTGTCGTGGTTCATATTTTTCTACTTCAAAAGGTTCGTGAGGTCTAGGTCAAACCAATGACATATTTCCTACAAATACATTAAATAGATTTGGAAGTTCATCTAAGGATGTTCTACGTAAAAAGCGTCCAAATTTAGTTACTCTTGGATCATTTTTGATTTTTTGCAACGGTCATTTACGAATATTGGCATCAGAATTCATAAGTTCATCCTTGAGAATTTGAGCCTCTTTTCCTCCATACTCTTCACCAACACTTAAATGTGTATACATTGTACGAAATTTACTAAACATAAATTCTTGCGAATTTTTTCCAACCCTTGGATGTCTATATAAAATAGATCATTTACTATCCAGTTTTATGCCTATTGCTACCAGCAGTAAAACAGGACTAAGTATAAGTATCAATGCACCAGAAACAAAAAAATCAAAAACTCTTTTAATAACACTCCACCAACCTTCTAATGGAGAAGGCTTATACTCAAGCGCCATAATTGGACCTATTCTTGCTGGGGAAGAGATTAAATCTTCTAATTCCAAATGATCTGAAATATGGTAAAATAATTGACCATGTATTCTTGCCGAATCTGCTAAGATCTGAAGCTCTTTTTTTGAATGTTGCCCAACAGCCAAGATTATTTCAGATCTATCGTTTTCATTATTACTTGATACTGACGTATCATAGATTTCATACAATGATAGACTTTCTTTTATTTGTTGCATCAATTGTCACTGTTTTCATACAATATTCATTTTGTAGGGATTTTTCTTTTCAAGTAAGCCATTTAAAGCGTTTCGAATTCGATCAAATAATGTTCAAAACACAAAAAATCATACACCAGACCACACTAACACAAATCTAGAGATTCAATTTACAAAAACATATCAAAATCAAAGGTAGGCCACTGCAAACAGCAGCATGATCCACCAAAATCGAGTCTCTAAAAATCTAGGATAGTAATTATGTAATGGCCTCTTTAGTTCATAAATTCCCTTTGACACTCAAATCGTAAAAAAAAACACAACAGCAATAAGAGCGAACATCATTGTTTCTGTTGAATCTAGTGGTGGTATTCTAAGCTGTACTCATGGAATCAAATCAGTACTGCGACGCAGAATTAATGCTCCCCAAAACAACAACATAATAATAATGCCGTGCATAACTGGTCTTAGTAGACGAAGAATAGTTTTGGTTGACATGTAATAACTAAGATTAGAAAACAATTATAGTATTTTTACTGGAATTTCATCTGGTCTCATCACTTTAGGCACTGTAATTAATAAGGTGTTCTCAGGAGTCAGCTCACTATATATTTTCTCAAAATATACATGATCAGGCA
This sequence comes from Candidatus Absconditabacterales bacterium, assembly GCA_937923605.1. Classification (GTDB taxonomy): domain Bacteria; phylum Patescibacteriota; class Gracilibacteria; order Absconditabacterales; family Absconditicoccaceae; genus JAHDCT01. The sequence goes on along the minus strand of CALDTY010000005.1, from coordinate 11,407 downwards.
GCTCTATACGTTTTTCGAAACTTCCCCAAAAACATTGCTCTGACAACGCAACTACTGAGTCTTTCATTGCAGGCATCACTCTTTCACCACGTACAATTAAATGTCTATTATCTAATGTAATCGCGATAGAATCCTTATTAGTTCATCAAACTGGAATGATTACAATTATTTCACTTGACGAAGTATATACATCTACTGGAACATCTATCATGAACACATTTTTATGAAATATAAATAAGGTCTGTATTACGAAGTATATTATTTTTAGAACTTATCAAAACTAGGATACAATCTAATAGCCACTTTACCAATAATATCTTTAGGATAAACAACATAATTTGCTCAATCATAACAACTAGATCCAAAGCAACATCTTGAATCAGTACTATGACTTCTATTATCTCAGACCATAAAAAGTCCTTCATCTTTAATTGGGAACACCTTTTTGTTACAGTTCGCTAAGGTATTTGTGTTTGCATCTAGATAAGGCTCATCAAGCTTGTCACACGAGCTAATATCAGGGACGTCATTATCAATCACATCTACATCATCTTCACAAACATAAATATCACCATCCTTAACAACAATTGTTTCACCTTCTACTCATACAACTCTTTTAATAAATGGAACGTCTTTTCATTCTGGCACAAATACTAATATATCTCCTCTTTCTAAATCTCAATACTTTGGAGTAACCTTATCTACAATAATAAAATCTCATTGTGAGAAGGTTGATTCCATACTTTTTCCTACAACCGTGAATGGATTAAAGATAAAAAATCTTACCGTCAAGACTATCCCTATTACAAAAAACAAAAAAGCTATTAAATCAAATATATCTAACAATAGTATAGCTAGTCTTAGCTTCAAAATTTTTGACATTACACTGTTTCAAAAAATATAAATCTCAATTAGGATTGAGTATAGCTAAAGTAGTATATAGTGCAAGAAAGAAGAAGTCTAATTACAAAAAAAGCCCAAGATAAAATTATCTCGAGCTTTCTACTAGTTTATCTCAAATAACTAAATTTTCTTTTTATATCAAATATCAGATTCTTATGAAACTTTGGAGCAAAAAAAGCTTTTTTTACTCTATCTCGCCCTCCTGTTAACGATTTCTTATCATATAAGTCATTCACTTGTTTAGCTTGCTTAACAAACAGTTCTTTTAATGGTTTAGTTTCTCCACCAAAATCTTTGTATAACTTAAATATAGTGTTAATCGCATCCATATCATCAGTGATTGCAGATTCTTTAAATCTAATAATAGTTTTATCAGTTACATCATAGGTAATCGGTAAGCCCTCATAGTTTTTGCAGATATCAATCAATGCAAAATCATCAATACTATGATAGTTGTTTGTGGATATTAAAGCTGAAAAACCTTGTATATCGCCTTTATTTATTGCATCCTGTATGTCTTTTGATAGTCTTTTTTGCATTATACAGATACATCTATTTTTTGCACAACTCTCAGGAAGACGTTTGTAAAAATCATTCCTCTGGTATCTAATCCACATTTTATTGTCTTCTCGAAAGTACTTAAAGATATGTCTTTCAAAGAAGTCTGGCAACTGTTCAGCGATCAACAATATGAATTGCTCCGTGCGATTTCTTTTATCTTCATGTAAATTACACTTATACAGCTTTAAAAGGTATCCGTCTAGAATACCCTCATATAATTTATTCCCTTTTACTAACTCTATGATTCTTTTATCATAATGATCAATAAAATCTAATCTAATTACATGATTCAATCCCATCAAATGAGAAATTTCATCTTTTGACGGCTCTTTGAATTTTATAGCTAAGTTAGCCAATGTATCTAAACATTTTTTCTTTGCTTCGTATAAATCAGTATGAATAGATGTGATGCTCTTGAATTTTAGAGTCAAAGTAGCCTTTTGCATTGCCCGTGTATAATCATGATCATCTATTCTTGTTAGCTTTGCTTCAGTACTAGCCGTGTTGTAAGTCATCAACTCTAGTTGCATTTGATCTTTATATCTTTGTTCAAAAAAAGCAAGAATTGCAACAAATGAAATTAAAATCAAAAATAATCCTATCAACAATGGACTTATCTTAACAAAACAACTTAATGCTATACATATAATAATTACAGGCACATACAGTAGATTCACTTTTTTCTTATAACATTTTTTCTTAGCATTCCCATATAATGATGGTCTCTGTATTTCAATAATGAGAGTTAGAATACCTAGCTTGAAACCATTTAATAAAAGAGAAGCAAAAGTTAAAAGAAAGACATTAAGTGCAAGATACTGACTAAACTCTTTTCCAAGGGAAACCTCCCATAACAAGTACAGCAGTATCATACCAAGCAGTAATGCACACATGATTCGTAGTCCTGTAATAATTTTAGTATACTTCATTCTTTTTTTGTAATAATTCATTTCCATATTCTATTTTTTATTTTTACGCGAAATAATATAACACACTCTTTAGTGGTCGATCAATATTTGGTTTCTTATAATGATAACACAGAATTACTGTATACATTATGTAGTTTATGTCAATAGTGCGTCATAAGTATGGACCAATAAAAAAAGCCCACAAAGAGATCTTTGTGAGCCGAGATATTCCATATATCCGTCTTCACAAAGAAATCTTTGTGAGTTCAAATTATGGAGATAAACACATTTATTTATCTTTAGTTATCTTTAATTAATGTTGTTGACCCTTCTGGGACTAAGAACATTTTAACGTTCTTAAGTTTACCAGTTTCAATTTTCTCAATAAAATTATTGAGTTTCATATAAGGGGCAGCCTTAGAATTTTTATTAAACAAATCTTTTAACTGCTTATTGATTTGCGAGGCAGCAATTGCTCTATCCTTAGCAATCTTTCGATCAGTCACTAATCCTAGTTCTTGATTCTTAGCAGCTTGAATCTTAGCTTCAAGTTGTTTAGCTCTTTCAATATCAGGTTTTAGCTCTTCTGGCATCTGATAATCTTTCACCATAACACCATTAATACTTACTAAATCCATAGGACTCATAGTGCATGTTTCACAGAAATATGGGTTTCCTTGGTCGTCAATAGTTACGTATGGAATTTTGATTTCCTTTAAAGTTGCTACAATTGCCTTCTCCAACATTACTTGAAGTTCAACTTCGTTCAATCCTGTAGAAGTAAAAGAATCTGTAACATCTCTAATAATCATATCTATAGGAGTTCTCAATAGCTTATCAAAAAATGATGAAGGCTTAAAAGTTACAACCTTAAGAGAGTTCATCCTACTTAGATATTTAATATCTTTACTTGATTTTTCATCATCATCATCATCACTCCCGTTGTAAATAAGATCATCTAGAGGAAGTGCATTTAGGACAAGATGAATAGGCGCTTTACCATCAGCCAAAAGATTATAGTTCAACGTGATTTTTATCTGCTGATTTATCCGGTCTGCCATATTGACATCAATATCAAATTCAGCTTGTTGAACCGAAGTTGGCACATCATATCTTACAACAGGTCCGTTTCCTAGTTTCCTCTGACCTGGTGTCAGCACTTCAGGCCAAATTGTGCCTCCAGCATTTCTATTATGAAAGGCAAATGGCCTTTCTGCTACTACTGATACTATTTGAGGATCAATTGTATCATATCGATCCACCCAATTCCATATACAGAATGCTCCTAGAACGATAACAACTATTAAAAATATATACTTTATTTGCATTGTTTAATTTTTTAATGTTTATGAATTTAATTTATCTCCCTGCGGGGGAGAACATTCTTATTTTTCCATTCTTATCGAAGGTCAAATAAATTGTTAGCTCAGTGGATGGATCTTCTGCTGCCTTTAGCACCATATCTACAGACTTATCATCAATAATCCTTGAATCCAAATTCTGTAACTCCTGAGTAAAGGCATCTACTTCGAGAGAACTTTTTTCTACATTAATAGTATTCAAAATTTTATTTAGCTCATCCTCAAGAGGTTTTTGATCTAATAAAATTTCAGATTTTGCGACCTTAACAAAAGCAGCCATAATTTCCGGAGGGAAATCTAAGTTATTGATAGCTGCATCTATAAAGATAAACTCTTTATCGAAGCCTTGATTATTTGTCCGAAAATTTTTCACCGTTTCGTTAAAAAGTTCTTTAGATACAGCTATTCTGTTTTCAAACTCATTATTATTACTCTTCTCATCTACTTGCCCCATACCCATGTCAATGTTGCCTAAAACAGCTCTTGTCGCAGCAGTCAGTGAAGATATAATCTTAGCTTCATATTGCTGAAAGTTAGCATTTACTGAATGTACCAGCGTCGGATTCAACATAACTAAAATGGCAACCTCACCTTTAACAGTCTGTTTGTCCATTTTATTATTTGGTATTGAAAATCTGACTTTATACCATTTTGGGGTATAATCGTAAGCGTAATCCTCCACTGTCTGTGTGAAAGTTCCAACCTTATGAGTTCCCGAAAGATAAGAACTATCTTGTTGTCCTCCACCTTCAGACCTAAAACCCTGGCTTCTACTAGTTGTAGTGGCATAGCCAGGTACAACCTCAATGTAGTCATTACATGAACTAAGCATAATTGCTAAGCATGCGATAATAATTAATTTAATGTTTTTCATTTATTTAAAATTTGTTTGATTACGAGAATAATTTAGTAGTTTCCATTTCTGGATAACTTGTACAAACTGCCTAAGAAAATAACTAAAACAACAAATCCAAGAATTGCAAATTCTTGATTTCTATGCTTAGTGGACACTTGGCCATCATCAAAATGAGTTGTCTTCTTTTTGATGTCTTTCTGCTTAAAGTACAGTTTTGGAACAATTTCAATTCGTGGTATATGCATTGGAAGTTCACTAAGTCTAACCTCAGATATATCCCCTTGCAGTACATCTTTATCTTGTAAATATAGAGTCTTAGGTAGATCTTTATTAATCTCACATCCTGTTGTGTAAGTTTTTTTTACATGATCATCATAAGTATCCACAAGACACCAATATGAACCTGCTTTATCTAAATAATACTTTACACTAAGATAACTAGTATCATATAAATCAATTCCTCGATGTGATAAGATTATCTTCCTTTCTTGTAAATTAATTGGCTCATCTAAATTAATATTTCTAACACGTATCTCTTGAAAGCCATCTTTTGGAGAAACATATTTTGGGGACTTTTTTTCCACAATCTCTAGGTTATTAATGCCATCCCAGAATATCAATCGAAGTTTTTTAGTCTTCTTAGGATACGCTATGGTTTTATTAAATATTCCACGAGAAGTGATCATCTGTGATGATTGTTCAATATAAATAGAACAATCTTTACTTGATGTCCCCTTTAGGAATCTTGTCCCAAATTCTCCAGAATCCATATTGATTCTTTCAATCTCGATAACAGATCCTTGTCTCAACTCAACTGTCGATAGTGTCCGAATTGTTGTTGGCATATCATCATTTGTAGATGGTATCACAACAGTCAGTTCTTTGATATCAAGAATTGTATCTAGATGAGTTTGCATCTTTTGCTCGATCAAACTTAGAAGATATATTTCCCCAGAGTGATCAGTAGTAAATGAACCCCAGTCCTTGACTAGGATTTCAGTGTTTTTTAATGGCTTACCGTCGAAATTTATTGTATTCTGGGCACTTACATAAGTGGCAGAAAAAAATAAAAATATCAACAAAAGTAATATCTGCTTCTTCATATTTTTTACGATTTTAATTAACAACTATTAATCATTTTTTTATATATAAAAATCACCATTTGTCAATAGCTAGTTATACTAAAAAAACCCAATTTAGGGTCCTTATGCATATTAATTATTTAAGATATCTACCTATAAAGAACTCTTAAGAGATCTTTTCTTATTATTATTCTTTACATTTTGATTACTTTTAGCTTTGAGGCAACCTTAATTCTATACTTGCTTTGGTCTTTTCTGACTTTAGCTTCATCTTATCTTACTTGTTGCAAAGTAACTACCCAGAGAGGGACTTGAACCCTCACGTCCGAAGACATCGGATTTTGAATCCGACGTGTCTACCAATTCCACCATCTGGGCATAGTATTTTTCGTGATATGTATTTTACTTACGATTTTGTTTTCTTTCACCACGTCTCGACGTGCACTCCCACTCGCTCAGCTCAGGAGCATCGCTTCGCAGATCTACCAATTCCACCATCTGGGCACGTGTATGCTGTAATGTGAAACATCTTACCTCTAAATTTTTATTTGTCCCCTATTTCATTCTTTTTTCTAAGAGAATGTACAGATATATAGGCATATAAACAATAAATTCAATTGATTTTAATGTATTCAACATATATATTCAAAACCTACAATCATTTATAGATTGTTTTTAACACTTTTTTGAACTAACCATGATGGATTTGAACAAAGTAATGCTGATCTGAAGATCTACAACTGACGTAGAAATCAAGATGATCGAATCTACAGGAACACCTGTAGTAAATTTCACTGTAGCTACTAATAGAAGGTACAAGAACAAAGATGAACAAATGGTAGAAGAATCTGAATACCACAGATGTGTAGCTTATTGAAACGCTGCAGATATTATTTGAAAGTATGTAAACAAAGGAAAAAGAATGTATGTAGAAGGGAGACTAAGAACTAGGAAATGGGAAGACACAAACGGAACCATGAGATATACAACAGAAACTGTAGTAGATAACTTCATCTTCTTAGATTCAAGACCTACAGGAGATACAGCATGAGCTGTACCTGAAGTTCCAAAAGAAGAAACACCAGTACAAGACAATGTAGAAGAAATGCCGTTCTAATCATAACTTACTTATTATTAAAAAAATCTTTCTTTGGAAAGATTTTTTTTATTTAGAAACATAAGCAACTAAAATTATACTACCCATTATTCATCATCTTCATCTAGGTCTCACGCATTTGATTTTGCTTTAATAGCAAAGATGACAACGATAATGATAAATATTAAAATCAATGCTACAACTGCAATAATAACTCGCTTCATTATTCCACTAAAGAATCATCAACTGCTATCATCTCCTGAATTCAAAGAATTATTACTAGTATCATTATTTTCTTGTTTTACTGTCCCTGATCAAGAAATTTCTTCGTCTCCACATGTTTTTGTTGGCACTTCATAGTAACGAGAAATACTACATAGGTTGAGTACAATATTATTAAAATCTACTTCATCTAATACGCCATCATTGTATTGATCCAACGATGCTTTTCATAATGCGTCAATTTGTTTCTTTATAGCATCTTGATCTCACAATGATGATTCTAATGATTGAAATAACTTATGCATACTCTCTCTTTGTTTGCCAGAGAACCATGCTAATATATTGGCCTTCGCTTTATCATATTCAGTTCCTCAAATTGCAGCTTGCAATGTTTCATCAGTCAGGGTCAACAATAATACATCTAGTTTATCACGATGATCATCAGGTAACGCCAAACGTGATGTAGTAATATATTCATGTAATTGTAAAATAATGCTATCTGTATCATCTTCATCAACTAAACTTCTCCTTAAATTATCAAGCAATAGCAAATAATATGAGTCATTTGGCGCAACACCGTTTTCAACGTCACTAATCAAATCTTCAATACGATTGTAGATATCTTTCATTTCTTCTGGAATCTCAATATCTTCGCTAGATATATTGTCCAAAAAAGTAATCGTAAGTGGAATCTCTGTTAACACATTGTCACGTACAAAATATATATTTCCTCTTTGTACTGATTTGAGTGTATCAAAAGACATAGTAACAGTTTCATTGCACTCAATATCATGATCAAATAATGGATCATCATCGTTATCACTATCTTCACTTAGATTTAGATCTATAAAACAAGATCCTTTTTCATTAAAAATTGGAGCAAAGGTAATTGTGTTATCTAACTGGCTTCATACAGTGAGCGCGACTCCTGACACTGCATGAACAGTAGGCTTAGGGAATGATAACAAACGAAATGGATCATCATCTGTAGTAGTTGTAATGCTTGTGGTGTACGTTGTAGGCCTATTTCATAATTCGTCAATTCAAGCTAGACTTATTTGATATGTATCATTATCAGGATAATCAACAAGCAGTATTTCAGCTCAAGTTCGATTGTAAGCAAATTCAGATTCTGGATTACAATCTGGAACATTCAGACATAGTTTTTGAACGTCAAAATTACCTATACTTGTGTTCTTAACTAAAGCTTTGTTTCCAAAAGCATCGATAAATAATTGATTTTTTACTCCTTGTCTAACAATAATAGTAGGTCATTTATCTACTCAAACCTTATCTCTATACTTCACTTTTACTTGCGGATTGTATTCTCCCACTTGATCATATACATACCTATACTCATCATTTTTAATTGGTTCACTCTCAAATACTCCATCTCAATCAAAATCTATTTTATAGTATCTTTTTTCTTCAAAATCTGTTCTATTTGAGATCACTTCAGAGTTCATAGTAAAGACTATCTCTTCTCCTACTGTTATATCTGTTGTATTTACATCTAAATCAACCAAAGGTAAATCTATTTTCCCTGGACTTGAGAATGTAATAGATGGTCCTACTCAAAGCGTCTCATGACTATCTACTTTCCCTCAATCAGTATCTTCAACAATTACTCAAAAAGCAAATTCACCAGCTACTCTATGCACCGTAAAGGTATAATATGGAACGTTAGCAGGAGTTATCGCAGTATATTGTCGTTCATCAGGATCTTTCGTGTCATAATAATACCAAATAAAACGCTTAATCTGGCTGTCATTATCACGTTGTCAGGTGACAGACACCCTAACCAATAAAGGATCTCTTGTTACCAAATCAAATGTCTCTTGTTGAGATTGACTCACCTGCAATCAAGCTCATATATTTAATGATGATGCACTATCATTACTTTTTGCCTGAGGAAAACTAATTGTTACATTCCCTATAACTGGCAAGTCATTTTCAACTAGAAAATATATCTTCTCTCTAGTTTCTTTTGCTGTAGATTTATCTTGAACAGCCACTTCTAAATAGGTACATCCAAGTTCATCAAAATCTGTTGATATACTACTTTTTTCAAACACTTTTCATTCATCATTGACCCCATGAGTTATAAAATATCATAAGCCTTGTTTTTCGCCCTTAGCATTAATAGAGTCTTGAAGAGAAAATTGAAATTGCTGGTCTCTGGTAATACGATATGCAGGCATTGTTTCTCCTTCAACCTCACAAGTAGTTTCTTTAGTAAGGTATTGATCAGCTCAGTATCTCACTTCATAAGCAAGTACAGGAGTATCTTTTTGTCACATAAATACATTTCTAGTTACACTATTTTCTTCGCCATCAGCAGTTGCTACAGCGATTGTAACTGGAAATACTCAGGCCTTATTGTATACGTGTTTTACACTTGCTCAAGTAACAGAACTAGTAGATGCTCAGTCTCAAAAATCTCGATTATATCGACTCACAGGCTTATTTGATTTTGTAGCAAACGTAATTTCTTCTCACCAAGTCGCTGTGAGTGGACTTGGAAACATTTCTGGTCTCAAAGTAGAATCAACCACTACGTTCTTTTCTACATCAGCTGTTTTTCAATAACTATCTCTTACAGTTAGCTTTATTTTGTGTGTTCAAGTTTCATTATAGGTAATGACAATTTTTTCTCATCATGGCTCTGTCTTGTTAATATCAACTACTCAAGGATTAGAAAACGACCAAGAATAAGACAACTCATCAACTCAAAATCATACATCACTATCAAACGTTCAAGAAGCATCTAAAACAAATTGAGATGGCTTTTCTCGGTTTGATAAGGGGAGAATCTGAAACGATGGTATTGGTTCAGCTGAATCTACCTCTACTTTATGTATATCAAAACTTTCACTTCAAAATTCATCCTCAACCTTTAATTGAATTGTATACACTCAAGGTAAATTAAATGTTTTTGAAAATGATTTACCTTCAAAATTTTCAACCTGATTTCAATTTGGGTCAATGATCGTCCATTGATATTTAGCAACTCTGCTAGAAATTGAATATGAAGCACTCCCATCAAAAGTGAATGATTGTGTCGTATCTCATTTCTTAGGAGTATATTTCAACAACGCAACTGGATCAGAAACTGATACTTCATATTCTTCTCTTATTTTATTTCCTTCGTTATCAACAATTTCTAGACTTACTGTATAGGTTCCATTATATGGAAATGATAATCAGAACTGTCCTGGTGGTCAGTCATTTTCACGAAGGATATCAACTCTTTCTTGAGTCTGTTTTGATCTAATTTTCCATGTATGTTGCAATATTTTTCTCTCACCTTGAGGCAACGTCGCTGATCCATCTATAATAAATCAGTTTTTTGCCTCTTGAGAATTTATTTTCAAAGAAGTATCTTGTGTCATCTTTCTTCAATTTAGATATATCACTATATCTGCTGCTTTGGGAGCAACTTCAACTTCAATTGAGTCAGCTCAATCTAAAATACCTTCTTCAAGATTATTAGAACTTCTAGCAGTAAGATGTACAACATATTTTCCTGGTTCTGTAAACGTGTGGTTTACTACAGGACCTTTTTTATCCAAGGCTACTTCGACTCCACTAATATCTTTATAATACCAATAAAAGTTATCACTAGGAATAGTGTCATCTGACGGATCAGATGATTCTCTTGCATCAAAAGTGACCGTAAGAGGCAAAGCCCCACTTACTGGTTTTGCTTTTATACTTGCCTTCACTGTGAATCATGTATTAATTTCTTTTACTAATCATCTTATATCTTCGAAACACTTGTTTTTAAATTTTGCATAATCTTGAGAACTATATTCTTCAGCTAATTTTGCAGTAATAATCTCACATTGTGTGTATGTCTGTTGATGATGAGCCTGTTTTGGGAAATAAGGAAATACAGCCTCAAAATTATCAAGCAATTGAGAAAATAATCTTGTGTCTGGTTCCTCAGATAATTTTATAGTTGCATCTAATGTGGCAAATGCTCATTTCATTTGCTCATAATCATCTGATATCTTCCAATCAGGATAGTATTCAGCAGGCACTTCCGAACCAAAACTTTGTGCTAACACAAATCAAAAGCTAGCCCCCATCACAAGTAGGACTGCTATAGTAGCTATAGACTGAACAAATCTCTTCATAATTTGCATAGAACTGCAACTCAGCTTACTAAAATTTAACTATCTAAAGTATAGCAAGAGTAGCAATATTCTGCAAATTTAGACTTATTTGCAAAGAAAATACTTGACTCTATTGAAAGAGTATTCAATTTATTGATTATACGAGCTCTTTAGTTCTCTCAAAAGATCTTTAACAAAAATTTTGTTCTTATATCGCCAGTGCACATCTGTTCTTTCTAGTTCCATGATTTTTGTATCTAGCTTAGTAATGATATCAAACTGTTCTTTTGTTGTGTATGA
>CALDTY010000004.1 GCA_937923605.1 Candidatus Absconditabacterales bacterium | reverse complement strand
TGCTCCGCCCCATCCTCTTGAGCTTTCTTTTTGTTGGTACCGGTACCACGACACACCAGTTGATCCAGCACATACACATCCGCACCAAACAAGATCACATCTCCACTCGAGGCAAACTCCAATTCTACCATATCGTATCTGGGCGTTTCGTTATGATATTTTTGTATCAGTTCTTGAAGGAGGTTTTTTCGGCTTTTGGTCGGCATAGCTGGCTCGTCTCATAGGAGCGTGTATATATGTCTGGTGATAAACTGCTCTACCTCGTCCCATCCATACTGCATATAGATATATGCTATCAACGCCTCCAATCCATCACTCAATACCGAATCCTTGTCTGCTCATCCGCTCCTCGTTTCTCCCACACCTATCCTGATCACCTCTCCTAGTCCGATGTTTCTCGCGACCTTGGCCAGTGTAGACTCCTTGACCAAGAAGATCTTGGACAAGGTCAGCTGCGACTCTGTGATATCAGGAAAGTTGTCATATAGTAGTCTCGCCACCACAGCACCCAACACAGAATCACCCAAAAATTCTAACCTCTCGTTGTGATCCACTGTCCCGATCGGATAGTCCATCGCGTATGACTTGTGTGTCAGCGCCTGTCACAAAAGTTCCTCATCTAGTGATGAAGTAGGCAGTGAGAGTGAGTTGAGAAAGTCTATATTACTATTACTCATCATTACTTTTCTAGCCCTTCAAAAATCTTATGTCCTATACCATTGAGTAGTTTTGGACTACTTTCGTCTCCATATCTTTTTGCTAGCTCTACCATCTCGTTGAGCACTACTTCCTTGGGGGTATCGAGGTGGGTATATTCTACATATCATAGGATAAACAATACTCTATCCATCAGATCCATACTATCATAGCCAAATGTAGCAGCGTAAGTGTCTACTAGTTTGCGTACAGGATCTATGCTTTCACTAAATCTTGGACCTAGCTCTTTGATATATTCAAAATCTATCTCGCTCGTCTCAAATTTTTCAAAATAGTTTTCTATAATATATACTATCTCTCTATCAAAATCACCATAGTATCCATCTTTGAATACTTGAGCAAGATCAACATTTTCTTCTAGATCATCACCAGGATTGGCTACGATCTTCCTGATCTTGTCGATATCCGTGATAGCGGTCTGATTATCTCCTGCCATCAAGAAAAAATACTGTTCGTAATAGTATACGAGCAGTATTTTTCTAGCATTTATTCTAGCTTTTATATTCATAGGACAGATAACGAGGTAAATCTCATCATCCTGAGTGTAAACAAAGGATCTCAAGAAGTCACCTATATGAGATTCTTCAGTATATTTCCTTCAGAACGACTAATATAGCCTTATGCTTCAATTACATCACTTGCTTTGCTTTTAATAGTCTTTACTTGTTTTCCTTTGTAGTATCAAGATTTTGGACATACTCTATGATTTAACTTGAAACATTGTCCTTCTTCAGACCATCTTGTTTGAATTTTATTCAACCAATATTTCATCTTAACTCTTTTTCGAGCAGAATGTCTTTGATGCTTCTTAGAAATAGGTCTTTTTTTCCTTGGTCCAATCATGTGAATTTGATTAATAAATAAGATGTCTACAATTTATCAATTATGTGATATTACTTTCTATTTTCCTCAATCTAACTCATCTTGCAAAGTCTTTAGCTCATCCCATTTATCATTCTTAGCTAAAGTTGCTTGTTTTTTCCAAGTTTTAGGATCATGTTGAGAAAGTCAGTTTTCAGAAAGAATATTTCTCAAGTCTCAAACTTTACTCTCACTTAAATCTGCAAATGTTTTGATTCAATTTTGTGTGAATACTTCAGCTATTTTAGGCCCTATTCATTCGATTTTAGTTAGATCATCACCTCCTTGAGTTTCTTTCTTCTTTTTAGGTGCTGCTTTTTCAGTAACCTTTGCCTTGGCAGGCTTAGTACTCTCATCTGCTTTTTTAGAGATAGGCTTAGCTTTAGGTTTAGAGATCTTCTTTTCTGCTTTTGGAGCAGAAGTCGAAGGAGAATCTTGAATGGTTCCTTCTGGCAATACATCAACAATTGTTCTTATATACTTTCTACCATCAAATCTCACAAATGCTCTTTTTCTAAAGCTTACGATTCAGTCAATACTTGCATGAATAGTAAAATCTTTAGATATGTAGGTTCCATCACCTGATCTATATTTTTGTCCTTGCTGTCTAACGATAATGTTTCAAGCAGTAGCAAATTGTCCTCAATTAAGCTTGAGTCAATGATAATTTGGATTCGAATCTCTTAGATTCTTTGCCGAACCGGCAGCTTTCTTATGAGCCATTTTTTTTAGTAAACTAAATTTGGTGTTTCCCTAAGAAAACGTGTTTTAAGATAAGATTTTTGTCAATGATTGCAAGTACTTTTAATTTGATTCCATATATAAGGCAAAATTCTACTATCCTTCTTTAATAACCTTCTCTAGGAGATTTCATGCTTCTAAATTTTCAAAGTACTCTGCTCTATATATATCTCAAACTGGAAGTAATCTACCAATAATAACATTCGCTTTGAGATCACTTAAATTATCAATAGCTCACTTTGTTGAAGCATCAACCATAACTCTTATTGTTTCTTGAAATGACGCAGCAGACATCCATGAATCAGATTCTTTAGCAACTTGAGTCAATCAAAGTGCAAGTCTCTGTCATTTTGCAGGTTGTTTCCCATTTGATTCAAGTTCAGCGTTCACAGTTAACATTTTTTCAAATTTGACGATTGTCCCAGGCACGAAACTAGAATGTCCTGCATCTTCAATCATCACTTTTGAGAATAATTGTTTCACGATTGTTTCCATATACTTATCGTTCACTACTTGTCATTGCGATGTATATACTCTCTTTATTTCATTTACAATGTATCTTTGTGTTTCAAGAGGTCACACAACTGTCATATACTCTCTAAGATCAATTCCTCACGTAGTAAGTAATTGTCATTGAAGAACATCTTGATTATTCTTGATTTTCAAAGCAGTTCAGATTGTCATCTTTTTGACGATAATGTTTATTTCTCATAGAACTATATGATCTTTATTTACTTCAAGCACTATTCATCATTTCTTGATTTTCAGTTTAGATCTTCACTTACTTGCAAAATTTCATCATTTTGCTATTTCTTCTCATTTTTTAACGGTTACTGTGTACCCATCTTTGATAATATAAGTAACAGGCTTTGGTTCACTTATAATATGAACTTCAGTCTTTTTTGCTCAATCAATAATTTTTGCCTTCCCATCAAAAGGAGCAATAACCGCGGGTTTCTTCGGATTTCTTACTTCAAACAACTCTTCTACTCTCTTAATACCTTGTGTCATATCTCAGTCCATACTAGCAACTCATCCACTATGGAACGTACGCATAGTAAGCTGAGTACCTGGTTCTCAAATCGATTGTGATGAAATAATTCATACTGGCGATCATATCTCAACCATTTTTCTTGAAGAAAGGTCGATTCAAAAACATTTTTGACACACTCAACTTACCGTATGACATGTAAGTGGACTTCTCGCCATAATCATATCAACTCACGCATCCAAAATAACTTCTACTAGATCTTTATCTAAGCATGTATTTTTTTCTATTATCTTATTTCAGTTCTTATCTAATACATCACTTGCTACCACTCTACCAAAGATAAGTTCATCAAACGGTTCGTTTCTTAGCTTCGCTTCATCTTTTGAAATCAAAATATAATCTTTTGTCTTACAATCTTCTTCTCTAATAATAGCTTCTTGAGATGCATCTACGAGCCTTCTCGTTAGATATCCAGATTCAGCTGTTCTCAACGCAGTATCAGCCTTACCTTTTCTGGCACCATGCGCAGAAATAAAGTACTCAATTGGACTAAATCATTCTAACAACGAAGATTTAATCGGAAGCTCAATAATTCTACCTGATGGAGATGCAACTAATCACTTCATTCATGCCATCTGTGTCATCTGTCATCGATTACCTCTCGCCTTTGAATCAATTAGTGTGAAAATATCGTTTCATTCCGTATATGTTTCTTTTACTAATGTTTCTACTTCAGCTTTTGCTGCAGACCAAATACTAACAATTAACTTATGTTTTTCTTCATCAGAAACGAATCATCTAAACCAAAACGTATGTACATTTGTCACCTTGTCTCCTGCTATACGTAATATTTCTTCTTTTTGAGGAGGGATAATAAGATCAAAAATATTCATTGTAGCTGATGATTTTGTGGCATATTCAAATCATAAGTCTTTCAAGCTATCAGCTGTTGCAACAGTTTGCTCTCTACCATATATATCAAATATTTCATCAAGTACTTTTTTCAACTCTTTTTTACCCACTTTCTTATTTACGAATCTTACCTTCTCTGGCAAATGTGTGTTAAAAATTGCTCTTCAAACTGTAGTAAGAATAAATTCTTCTCATTGTTTAACAACAATTCTGTGTTTGATGTCTAGGTTTGCAGCTTCAACATTCTGAACCACATCTTCAATCGAACGGAATATTCACTTAATTCAGATCCATTTATTTTTCTCATTAAAATGATTTTGAATATCTTCTAAGGTCATTTCTGAACTTATCCCAGCTTCATCCGTAAGATAGTATACTCAAAGTACAAGATCTTGAGAATGAGTAATAACTGGTTCACCTGAAGAAGGTTTTAATACATTTTGATCGGATGCAATTAATTCTTTTGCTTCACGTTGAGCTTCCTCAGACAAAGGCAAATGAACAGCCATTTGATCTCCATCAAAATCAGCATTAAAAGCTGGTGTAACTAGTGGATGAATACGGATTGTTTTACCAGGCATTAATTTAATCTTAAATGCTTGTATAGACAATCTATGTAATGTAGGCGCACGATTTAATAACACATATTTATCTTCAATTACTTCTTCTAGGATTTTTAAGGCTATTGGATCCTGATCTTTAATAAGTTTTTCAGCTTGCTTAGGTGTATGAGCTATCTTTCTCTCAATCAATTTTCCAATAATAAATGGTGTAAACATTTTAACAGCCAAATATAACGGTAATCAACATTCATCTAATTTTAATCCAGGTCAAATTGTAATTACAGAACGTCCTGAGTAATCAACACGCTTTCCAAGAAGATTTTTACGGAAAATACCTTCTTTCCCACTAAGCATATCTGTCAAAGCTTTAAATACTTTTGCTCATGCTCACTTACCGGCATTTCCCTTTTCTCAAACTAGTAAATTATTTACTGATTCTTGTAATAACCTAATTTCATTTTTCTTTACAACATCAGGCATACCAACTTGAATCATTTTCTTCAGTCTTAAGTTCCTCATGAGAACTCTTCTATAAAATAGATTTACATCTGAAGAAGCAAATTTTCATCATTCTAGCTGAACTACAGGCCTTAAATCAGGTGGAATCACTGGAAGGTAAGAAAGAACCATCCATTCTGGTTTTACTCATGATATATACAAATTGATGAGCAGTTTCAATTTCTTGAACATCTTCTTCCTTGTTTCTCCTTTTAGAGTTCCGAATGTTTTTAATATATCAGCGATATCTTCTTGAATATCTATACCTTTAAGCAAAGTTAATACAGCTTGAGATCATGATTCAAAAGTGAATGCTCATTCATATCTATAAAACACGTTTCTATAATCACTTTCAAGTATTGTAGCTCACACATCTAGATTAGCTAGAATTGATTTTACTCTACTATACTCCTTCTCAAGAGAAGTTTTATTTTCTTCGTATACTTTTCTTGTGCTTTCTTCTAACATCTTTATTTCCTTTTCTTTCTTGTCTTTTGTGTTATCAATCACAGATTTCTTTTCTTTATCGTATACTCTATCTAGCTCACCCACTTTTTCGTGATAATCTTTATCAAGCTGTGAAATAATGTTTTTCTTTTGTTCTTCATTAACTCCTGTTACAACATATTTCACAAAATACAAAATCTTTTCAATCTCATTAATAGACAGATTGAGTAATAATCAGATTCTAGATGGAGTTGCTTTGATATACCGAATATGAACAACAGGTGCTGCTAGCTCAATATGTCCCATGCGTTCACGTCTTACCCTAGAGGTTGTCACCTCTACACCACAACGTTCACATACAATACCACGATATCTCACTCATTTATACTTACCACAACTACATTCAAAGTTTTTCATTGGACCAAAAATAGCCTCACAGAATAGTCATTTTTGCTTTGGCTTACCTGTACGATAATTAATAGTGTCTGGAGATTCTACCGCACCTGAAGACCAAGAAAGGATGTCTTCTGGAGATGCTAGCAAGACCTGTAATCAATCGAAAGTGTTTTTCATAGAAAGATTTAATGATAAATTAATGTATGCTGAATATTACTTAGTATTTCTGCTCAAATCATAAATATCTACTCATCAATATCTCAACTATCAACCATTTCTTCTACTAATGTTTCCATCATTGCTGCTTTATCTTCATTAGATCCTTTCTTTTCATCGATCTTAACTTCTTCAAAACTTTCTTCTCATGTAATTCATTTGAGTCACAATGTTGTTATTTTCTTTATTCTCTCTTCATGGATTTTATCAATTTGTTCTTCACGAAGTGGAACAATATTTTGTCATAATCACTTAAATAAGAATGTTACTAGATTGAATGATTCTGGAAGACCTTTTATTGCAATATTACCTCATTTAATAATCGCTTCATATGTCTTATTTCTACCTGTGACATCATCAGATTTAATTGTTAACATTTCCTGCAGAGTATAAACTGCTGAATATGCTTCCAACGCCCAAACTTCCATTTCTCAGAACCTTTGTCATCCACTTCTAGCTTTTCATCATAAAGGTTGTTGAGTAATCAATGAGTAAGGTCAAACAGATCTAGCATGTATTTTGTCTTCAACCATATGAACAAGCTTAATAATATGCATATATCATACAGTCACTTTATTTGCATATTTTTCACCATTTCTACCATCGTAAATTGTCATCTTTCCATCAGCGGCAAATCATGCTTGCACCATTAGATCTTCAAGGTCTTTATCAGTAAACTTTGAAAACAATGGGACAGCAAACTTAGTATCTAAAGCCTTAGCTATCAATCCTAACTGAGTTTCAAATGTTTGTCATATATTCATACGAGAAATTACTCAAAGTGGATTGAGACAACAATCAATAGGTGTTCCATCTTCTGTGTAAGGCATATCTTCTTCTGGGACAACAATAGCAATAATACCTTTATTACCATGTCTACCAGCTAATTTATCACCAACTTCTATTTTTCTTGTGCTAGCTACATATACTTTAATTTTCTTCTTAACTCATGCATTTAGGTTATCTCACTTCTTTGAGTCAAGAACTACCACATCAATTACTTTACCTTGACTACCTGCGGGCATATATAATGAACTATCTTTGAAGCTTTTTGATTTGTCACCAAAAATTGCCTGAATCAATTTTTCTTCTGGACTTAATTCTCCTTCTGATTTAGGAGATATTTTACCTACCAGAAGATCTCATCATTTCACTCAAGATCAAATTCTAATAATACCCTCCTCATCTAAATGTTTCAATTTTGATAACGATACTCATGGAATATCGTTTGTGGTTTCCTCTGGTCAAAGTTTTGTGTCGGCTACTTCGATTTCATATTCATTAATATTAATTGAAGTAAGTTCATCGTCTTTTACTAATCTTTGAGAAATCACAATCGCATCTTCATAATTATATCATTCCCAAGACATAAAGGCTATTCTTACATTCTTTCAAAGTGAAATTTCTCAATCAACAACAGAAGGTCATTCGATAAGAACATCTCATTTTTTAACTTTCTGTCAGAGAGTAACCTTTGGCCATTGATGAATTACAGTTTTTTGATTCGATCTTTTGAAAGTAATAACATCATGTTCTTTTACTCATCATTTATTGTACTTAACTTTAATTCTTTTTCAGTCTACATAAATTACTTCACCAGGTCATTCTGCCTTTATAACTGCATATGACATGTCTGCAATGTCTCATTCTAATCACGTTCCTACAAAAGGAGCTTCTGGTTTCAACAAAGGAACTGCTTGACGTTGCATATTTGTACCCATAGAAGCACGCACAGCATCATCATGATCCACAAATGGTATAATAGACGTATTAGGTGAGAAAATCTGTGAAGGATTCACATCTACATGAGTCACATCATTCACATAAAACATTTCCATAGTCATAAAATGCCTACCAGGAACTCTCTTATCTGTTATATTTCAGAATTCATCAATAGGTATCGAAATGTCAGCTATAATATATTTCTCATCATATTCAGGAGAAATATACTCAACTTCATCTGAAATAAATGGTCTCACTTTTATTAAAGATCATGATTTTTTGTGTGCTTTCTGAATAGCTTTAGCGATTTTCTCATCGATAAATCCACCATCTTTTACTATAATTTTCTTTCCATCTTTTATATCTACATCAGCTATTCTATTAACTAACAACTCTACTTTCGCTTCTACTTCTTTTGTTAATTTCATTGCTGGAGTTTCAACAAATCAGTATTCATTGATTTTACTATACAACGATTGGTATGTTACCAAACCAATATTTTGTCACTCAGGTGTTTCAATTGGACAGACACGACCATAATGTGAAGGATGAACATCACGTACTTCAAATGTTGCAGTCTCTCTTTTTAATCATCCTGGTCACAGAGCTGTAATTCTTCTTTTATGCTCAATTTCTGCCAAAGGATTAACTTGGTCTAAAAATTGAGACAATTGAGATGTAGCAAAATAACTTTTTACACTATTAT
This sequence comes from Candidatus Absconditabacterales bacterium, assembly GCA_937923605.1. GTDB lineage: Bacteria > Patescibacteriota > Gracilibacteria > Absconditabacterales > Absconditicoccaceae > JAHDCT01. The sequence continues at coordinate 80,841 of CALDTY010000004.1, read as the reverse complement.
CAATAATTTTGAAGTTAGCTAAACTTGTTAACTTAATTGGTTCATCTAAATTCAAAACTGATAATTTTCATTTTATACTCTTTGTGAATTTTCTCATCACAGGCGTCAAATGAGCAAATAGAGTTTCTCCTAAAGATCTAATACGTCTATTAGCTAAATGATCGATATCATCATAGTAAAATCATCTTTTTTTGTTTCATAAGTTGATCAGATATCTCAATGATGCAACCAAGTCCTGTCCATCAAAAAGCTGTGATTCGTCAGATTTTAGGTCTTTATCTAAATCTAATTTTACATTTATTTTACGTCTAGCTACTAGTCCCAAATTCATTCTTTCTGGCACTAAAAATATAGATTTAATATAATCTAAGGCACTATCAGGATCAATAATTTCACCTGGCCTCATTTTACCATAAATATACACTGCTGCATCTGCAGCAGTAGTCACTGTGTCTTTTGCTAACGTTTCTCAGATATAATCAAAATCTTCTTCATCTATAATGTCTTCGAAAAGAGTTTTAATACTCTCATCGCTTTCAAATCAAAACACTCTTAAAAGAGCTGTTACAAGAAATTTTCTAGAATTATTAATTCTCACTACAATTCTTCATGACTTTTCTGTAAACACCTGGATCCATGAACCATTTTCTGGAATAATTTTGAACGACTGAGTTAAGTTTCTCTTGTCATAATTAAAAAATATACCATATGATCTTGTGATTTGTGAAATAATAACTCTCTCTACACCACTAACAACATATGATCACCATTTCGTCATCAAAGGAAGAATACCAATATTAACCTGCTTGTTGAATAAGACTTTTTTTGTCTCACTATCATGAAGTTTTAATCTTCAAGATATGATTCATCAATATGTAAGTTCTTTCTTTTTACACATATCAACAGTCTCAATTGCTTCTCAAACCTTAATATCTGTAATCGTTAGATATAGTCTTTCTCAAGCCATATCATGGATTGGATTTATATCCTCAAATAACTTTATAAGATAATGGTCTATAAAAGATGAAAATCAATTCTTTTGAGTCATTAACAAATCAGGAAAATCAGCAAATTTCTTATCTTTTGCCAAGAATTGTCTTCAATGTTTCTCTCAAAATGTTTTTAATTCAATCTTCTTTGGATCTATTTTAGCCATGAACAATTAGAATGAAAAAACAAAAATTTTCTCGAATATCTATCGAGAATATATTAAATATGTTTAGTTACTGATAATTTCATATTGAATTCTGAGCAAATAAAAGATGACATATAATATGTCTATCTTATTTTTTGCTTCTATGAACAGTCAATGAATGTCTTCACTTCTTTCTTCTTCTTGCTAGAACATTTTTTCAATCTCTAGTTCTCATTCTCTTCAGAAAACCATGTTTTCTTGTTCTCTTTCTCCATTGGTATTTTCTTATTCTATTAAGTTTACCTGGCATGTTGATAAATATAAACTAAAATGCACAATCGAAAAGTGGAAAGTATATATATTACTTAGTATACGGCATTAAACCTAGTTCTCTTGCTCTAATAATCGCTTGTCTTACCTTCTTTTGATGACTCACCGAAAGTCATGTGAATCTTCTGGGTTTAATATTTCAAAATCTAGTAGTATACGCTCTTAAAAAATCAACTGATTTCCAATTGATTAGATCTAAATTTGACTTGTCCCTAAATGGATTTCTTGCTTTTCTAGCAAACATGATATATGATACAAAGATAAAAAAGTGTTCAATTGGATACTACTCTTGCTTAATTGCTTCTTCTTCAACTTTTTTTTCTTCTTCAACTTCCTCAGGTTGCATATCTTCATATCTTTTCTTAAGGTCTGACATTTTTAAAAATGCTTCACTTTCCTTCATTCCAAATAATGTAAATTTAGCAATTCATTTAAGAATACTTAAATCTAACTTCAATTGTGGAATACTATCAGGATCAAGTTCAACGTAATATGAGATGTAATATGCTTGATCTTGCCCCTCAATTTGATATTTTGTTTGCATTAAACCAATATCATCAGTATCCAAGATACCCTTTCATAAGAATTTTTCAACTTTCCCACTAACTTCTTTCATGTCTTTTGCTGCAAGATTTGCATCAATCACAATCACTAATTCGTAATGTCTCATGTTCTTAAAATAATAATTAAAAGCATTTGGCTCTCGATGTAATTTCGAGAAGACGATCAACTCACATGTTGTCGTCCATACTTACAAATGTATATTATATAGCATATCTAACATATCCAGTCACTTTAGTGTCTCATAATGTATCTTTAACTTTCTTACTATCATCAAATATTGAAACTTGCTCCAACAACACGAATTCACTAAATTTCTTAGCAAGTTTACCTGCAATAATGTTGTCTAGTATTTCGGCTGGTTTCCCACTATCTTTCATTTCTTCTTCAAAAGCAGCCTTCATTTCATCTTTTTCAGTCTGTGGAACATCATCTACTGATAGGTATGTAGGACTCATTGCAGCGATCTGTAACGCTGTTTGCTTTGCACTATCTTCATCTCAATCAAAATATACAACTGCAGCAACTTTATCACCTGGGTGAATGTAAATATACCCATTATCATTTGATGTGAATACATCAGCTATTTGCATATTTTCTCCTATTGTAACAAAGTTATCTTGAAGAACCTTATTCAATTCATCTTTCTTGTCTTGATCTAATTCTTCATAAGAGGTGACATCTCAATATGTAGACACAATATCAACTATTTGATTAGCCAAATCCTTGAATGTATCATTCTTGGCAACGAAATCTGTTTCACAAGATAATTTAAGTCACACAATTTGTTCTCAAATTTTCTTTATAACAACAATTCATTCATGAGTCGCTCTATCAGCATTTTTGGCTGCTTTTAGAGCTCATCTTTCTCTTAGCCAATCTTGAGCACCATCCAAATCATTACTTGACTCTTCAAGAGCTTTTTTACAATCGTTTAAAGGAGCATGTGTCATAGCTCTCAATTCTTTGAGGAGATTCATATCAACTGACATACTAATACAGTTAGTAATAAAAACATATTATATCATTGTTTTTCTTATTCGTCTTCATAGATCACATCTAATTCGAAAATTGTAATTACTCGCCCACCCAATCATGAAAATAAAGGCATGAGGATTTTATTGTCATTAATTGTATATCTTCACTCTCGTGCTTGTTTTGCAAACACAACCCAAATGATCAAAAAGATTATAAATACAAATACAGGAAGTATTCGTAGGTATGGAATAAAAATAAAGATAACACTTCAAATCAAAAACATAAAAAACAACATCCATCGACCTAATGCCTGCTTAAGATGAAACATTTCATAGACACTAATCTCTTCTTTTGACAAAGAAGCAATAATTCCTACAAAAAAGTACATAATTAGTGCTTTTTTTCTCTCTACACTACTAGGTACATAATTATCATCTATCAAACCATCTAGTTCTTTTGCTTCATGTACCATATGGCAACAACTATAGGTATAAAAGGTGCAATTTTAAATTTTTTATTTAAGCAAATAAATAATTTAGTACATAATCTATACTATCAAAACTATTTGTGTTACACATTACAACTTGTTGATCTATCCATTTATCAAAGTCAGATGATGCTAAAACAATAGCATTCGATTTCAATTTTTTGACTTCTAAAACAAATTTACTCATAAATTGACCATCTACAATAATTACTAGATCGGGTATCTTTCTTAGATTAACTACACCCTTATACACTTGCTCAATCTTTGCTAACTCTCTCTTTTTCATGGATTGCTCTTTTTTAGTCAATGTTTCAAATCATCAACTTTCAACAAAACTTCTCAAATCTTTTAGACTTCTAATTCTTCAAAGCAATGTGTCAAAATTTGTCATTACTCAAGCAGGAACCTTATGATTCAAATAATGAAAACCTCATTTAATAGACAGAGTTTCAAGTTCTTCCTTATATAGAGCTTTTTCACAGATAACTAGTATCTCTCCTTTAGTTTTCTTAGTTTCTTGGATTAATTCTTTTCCAGCCTTAAGCTGCTCTTCTATTAATGCAGGATCAAAAACAACCATACCATTAAATACTCAAAGTCGGCTATCGCTCGTTTTTGGATTAGATTTATTTTTAGGTTGTCAAACAAATACTTTTGCCTTAACAATATCTGCTGTTACAGTCATATACACAGTAATATAGAATAAAAAGTGTTCACTTATTTCGAACTCATTTTATTTGAATGCTACTGTAGCTCAAACTTCTTCCAACTGAGCTTTAATTTTTTCTGCTTCATCAGAAGGAACTTTTTCTTTCACTACAACTGGAGCTTGACCTACTAAGTCCTTAGCTTCCTTTAGTCCAAGACCAAGAATTTCTTTTACTGCTTTAATTACAGCAATCTTAGATTGTCCAACTTCAGCTAATTCAACTGTTATTGTGTCATCTCCTGCTCATGCATCATCTCCTCATCCTCATCCTCACATCATTACTGGTGCTGCAGCTGAAACTCAGAATTCTTCTTCTAATGCCTTTACCAATTGATTAAGTTCTATCGCAGAAAGACCTTTCACAAGATCCATAATCTTCTTTGAGTCACCTTTTAGCTCAATAGTAGGCTCTTTCTTTTCTTCTGCTGGAGCAGCTTCTTTCTTTTCTTCTGCAGGAGCTTTAGTTTCTACAGTTTCTGTGTTTTCAGTTGCTGCTTCAGCAGCTTCATTTGTTGTTGCTTCGTCTGACATAGTAATAATAATATAATAAATAAATATAATAATCGCTCTGAACTTGTTTCAGTACCCAAAGAATAATTCCTATAAGATGCTGAAATAAGATCAGAACGACTTTAATTTTTCTTTAAATTTATGCTTCTTGAGATTCTTCTGGACTATCTTCTGTAGCTTCTTCTTTAACCTCTTCTTTAGCCTCTTCTTTAACTTCTTCTTTAACTTCTTCTCATCACCCTTGTGATTCAGCAATTGCGTTTAACACTCTAGTAAATGATGACACAGGATGGTTCAACATATAGATGAACTTACTGATCAATTCTTCTTTGCTTGGCAAGTTAGCTAACTCGGTAACAAATCCTGAATCCTTCCATTCTGCTCATTCATACCATCATCACAAGAATTCAACTCAAAATTCAGCTTTATCTTTTTTCCACTTCTTATTTAATTTATTGATTACTTTCAATGGAGCATGCTCGTCATCTTCATTAGAACTAGTCAATAGAGCAATACTGCTTCACTCAATCATATCTAATGATAGTCCATGATACTTACCTTCAATTCATTTCAACAAGACTCTTTTCTTCACAATTTTCATATTTCATTGAGCATCACTTACTCACATTCTCATTTCATTAATTTCATTTACAGGAATTCATGTGTGTTTAACTACCACTACATTTTTTCCTGATTCCATCATCTCGACATACGTTTGTGCCAGATTCTTTTTATCTTCTTTTAGCAATGGCATCGGATCGAATAGTTGTAAATAAAAAAAGTTATATTTTCCCAAAAAAAAATTACTTCACGAAGAAGTACTTGTCACTCAGCGAAATCTAGCTGAGTTTAGAGTATTTCCTCGGTGAGATTTATGTATATACAACTCACTTTCTTTGGATATAAGATGATATATAGGGATCTAACAACTAAGGTCAAGGGAAAATAATAGATTTTTCTAAAGACTGGATACTTATACTCATGGAACATAGCCCATTTCTGTTAACCATAATATCAGAAATCACATGCCGTTAATGATTACATGGAATGCAAACGTATATCGCATACTTTCAGTTTTATAATAGATAACTCACAATATAAGAGCCAAAAGAAATAGATTCCAAAAAACAGCAAATTCAAAATGTATCAGCGCAAAAATAAATGCTGCACTAACAACACCTCGTCATTTCCAGCGCTTCATAAATACATCAGTTATAAGTCCTCTATACACAAGTTCCTCAACTAGTGGCCCAACTATAACGATCATCAAAAATATCATAAACCAATCAAGTGAACTAGTAAGATTCATTTGTTCAAGCATAGACATAACTCATTGTTCTCAATACATTCATGGAATAGTAATAGAAAAATAGTCTAGTAAGGTGAAAAGCAGTCAATTAATAATCATATATACAATAAATCATCATATAACCCATCTTACAAATAGTCATCGTCCTTTCCATTGAGCTCTTTCATTAAAATATTGTTGCATTGCTTCAATTCACTTCCACCCTCAAGCAGATAAACTACATCGAACAATAACTAAAGTGACCAACTGTTGTGCTGCAAAAAAGATATAAATCCAATTACTATCCATCTGAATTCATTTGCTTGCCATAAAGTAAGTGACTCATCAAAAAAGTGCCAACATGGCTACAAATCATCATAGAAAGTATTGTACTGCTCTCAATCAATTTGTCATTATTTCATGCTAGTTAAAAACACAATCCACACATATTTGCGATTGTCTATATAAAGTAGAATGTTTGCATTCTAAGAACATCTTTTATAAGAATTTAATCAATTTTTTCTACCAATACTATATTATCATCCATACTGAGGACTTTAACAGTTTCTCAAACTTTAAAATCTGTGTCACTTCTTATATTCCAATACATTCATTCATACTTTATCACTTCTCTTCAATTTGCCTTTTGAACAACAAACTTCTTTCAAATTATCGTATCTCAACTCATCGGGTTAGTGACATCATCTCATTGTAATTTTGGAGCTATAATTAGCCTTACAAGCATCAAAGCAACTATAGATGCGATAAGAAAGATAATTAATGATTGTTCTCGGTTTCCCATCTGGATTCAAAGCATATAGCCCAACAAAGCAGTTACAAATGCTGCCAGACTTAATGCTAACGCATCAAAACTCATAATAAACATTTCAAGTATTAGTAATATAACTCAAGCTCATACCCAATATAGTCGGAATTCCATAAAAGATTTTGTAAGTAAAAAACTAATAGACGAGACTATTAGCTTTTATGTATTGGTATAATATCCTATTGCAACATCAAACGAACTCTTTGATTTGGCTGTACTTTGAGAACATCTGTGACAATACAGTCAAAATCACAAGTTGCTTCAACGGAAGCACTAGGAACTGTTTGAACAAGACGCAACCATGCAATAGTTGATTTTAGTCTATTAATATAAACAGGTGGAACATATCGTTTCGCTTCTAAATTACTAATCAATGACTCAAGTGACGATGCCATTCAAGAAATAGAACTAGTTGTTAAGTTCATTCATCAAAGAATATTTTGAGTTACGGGATGAAGTGAGGATGCTAAATTAGTCAATGATGTTTGTACACCTGGTTCGTATCAGTAAACATGACTTGCTACTATATTTCTTATATCACGCATAAGTACAGATCCATGAGTAGCTTGTTGCAACATTGCTAATTGAGATCAATCAATAACACGCTTACGATCTGCAACTAAATCTTCAAGTACTGGAGCAGGATCTTCTACAAGACCTTCTTTTTCTTGTTCAACAACTTTTGCAACTGGCTTATTATCTGAGTTATCATTTACCTTAGGTACAGCTTGATTTTTAAGTGGTTCCTCTACTTTAGCCTTATCTTCCTTTTTGAGTTCTTGTTTACTTGTTTCAACTTCATTATTTGAAGAATCTTCAATTTTATAGGATATCGTGAGATCATTATTCTTGATATTTTCTACAATCGCCTCTGCTTGTTTTTCATTTATTTCTATGTCTGGAGTAATCATAGCAATATGTACTTCTCAGTTGATTGCAGCCTTTTGTTGAGATTTAAGTTCTGTAATAACAGTCTCATCTTTAATTATCTTTGTAATCACAACATCAGTTCAGACATTTTCTACAACTTGCTTACCATCCTCCTCCGTTGTAATCGTCATATCTATATCTCATCTACTTGTGTCTGAAACTACTTCGAATTCTGGAGTTTTTACAATTACTTGAACATTAATATTATCCTTGGTTGTTTTAATAGGAGCATCATTAGGGACATCTGCAACAAACTCTCTATCAGTCAATGGTTGATCTTCTTCTGTATCAATAACAGACTTTATTTCTACAAACTCTCCTGTGATCATATTTATAAGATATTTGTCATCTTTTTTTTCTAGTTCAAATTCTGCTGGTCATATAATTTTCGCTTGGACTCATCCTTGCATCTCGAAAACCAATTCTGCTCCAACAAGCAATAATACCTTGTCAGCATTTGCTAATCATGATCATGATTTTGTTATTCAATTATTTGTGATTTTCACGTCACCAACGGTGGTTATAATTTGTCATATCTCATCTGCATAAGCAACTTGACTACCTTCTTCTATATTGAATCAGATAAATCCATCATTAAGTTCTCGATTTCACTCTTCTCATCATATACTTCAAAAATATACAACAGCTAATCCAGCAAATATAAATAATGAAAGTGCTCACACTCTAGTATACACTGACATTTTTTGAAGAAAAAGTCATTGACGTTTTTTCGCTTGAAAAGCAGCAAAAATCAAATCCTTTCTCTCACGAGATAGATCCTGCCCTTTAATGAATTGAAAAAAGTCTAAGAATTTCATTATACAAAATATATGAATAACTGGTGCAACTAATCATTATTTATGATAATCACTACCTAATGTACGACAATACTTGACTTTTGTGACACAATTTCTTTTAATCTTTCCTAGTAAAATGTTTACATAAAATTGACAAAAGGTTATCCTCCACTTATACTTAAAATTGATGTTTTATTATTATTGGTACATTATGAAGAAACTTTTCAAAGACATTGTAAGTAGAATGCATACATTCACAATTTTTGATTATGCTGCATATGAGATTACTATTTTTGTGTTTGCACTATTGTTAGCAAAAATATTACCATTTTTGACTTGAATGAGTACACGAGTTTATGTTGCAATAGTTGCAATTGGGATGACACATCTGTATGAAAGAATTTATGGAACATCACATCCAACTGTTGAGAAAACAGACACGACAGTAAAGAAAAGCAGCAAAAAATCTGTTAAAAAAACAGCTAAAAAATAATTATATTCTATATAAAAAAAGAGAGCTCTTTACCAAAAGGTAAAGAGCTTTTCTTATTAAATTGAATTGTACTTTAGGTGAAGTGAACGAACAGATGTTTATGTGCATATTTCACTTGGAAATAAATTGCGAAACATATATGTGCGTTGTTCAAATAAAGGTAACAACTCCCATTAGCGATCAAATGCTTTTGTACCGAAGTACGAAGGAATTTGACAATGTCGAAACATTAAGCTTTTGGGATGGTATGTGTTTTGGACGGTATATCTATTTTGTTGGTACTATTTTTGTTGGAATCGAACCAACAGATATAGTTGGTCCACCCCCATCGGGGCAAATTAAATATACTAAGGAAATATTTTTTTTCAAGAGATAGCTTGTAAAAAGTGATAGCTTTTATAAAACCTATTAGCTAGTATATATGCGGATGTAGCTCAGTTGGCTAGAGCGCGACCTTGCCAAGGTCGAGGCCGAGGGTTCAAGTCCCTTCATCCGCTCCAAATCAATATCTGCCAAAAAGCAGATTTTTTTTATTTCTTACTATTTATCTTTAATATTTGATAAAAAAGCATGTGACTCTTACAATTATAATACGCTTGTTTTAAACCTTAAAGTATGGATTACAGTAGCTTAGAAAATAGAGAAAACCCGCAAACCAATGAAGGAGATATTCAACAACTCTTTTCAGATATTTTGGCATATTCAGAAGAAAAAAAATGGGATAGCAAAAAGAAAATCAATGTCACAAAATACATATGTATGTACGACCTAGATGAAGGTATGCAATTAGCAGAAAAATTTAAATTTTCATCAAAACAAATAATTAATCTCTTAGATGATAAAAAGATCACTGTGAGATACCAAGACACCATAAAACATATAAACTCTAAATTAAGCAGGCTGTGACTCAAAAATAATAATGTAGCAAAAATTCTTGAAAAGATAGAATCGAATCAAAAATCAACAGACAATGAAGATGAACATATAGGTTGAGGCGATAGTCAAAGACTGAGATGAGAAATAGATGCACACTATCTTCAAAGGATAAAAAATACAAAGATCGCAGATCAAGAAATAGCTAAATTTAGTAAGTTGTATTGGGACAAAGTTGAAAAATATTTTTATTCAGTTTTAAATGTTTGAGCCCTAGATGAAGATGCTCTGGATACGGTAATGGAAATTGTTGCAAAGTATCCAAGTCATTCTCAGCATGTTAAGCGTGACAACATCACTTTATCATCAATAGATATTTTAGAGTGAATTCTTGAAGAAAAAGATTTCAAAGTTATCAAAAAACTTCTTTATTCACCTCTAAAAATAATACTTGATTTAAAGAAATCTGAGGCTATCAAGTTTGTTAAAAAAGAGATAGAAAGTCAGTTACTTACACATTCTTGATGAGAAAAAAAGTTACAATACAATAATGATCTAGAAAAATATGAGGTAAATTCTTCTGAAGACGCACTTATTTCATTGCCAGTTAAAAATTTACTTCCAGAATCTGGCATATCATGATTTAATATGGTGAACTATTCACCAGCAATAAAGTTGTCTAAGAAAAATAGAAAATGAAAAGATAAAAATTATTTACTATATAATGATACACTATCTCAGCCTTATGATTCTATAAATCTAGACACCACAAAACAATGAAATACAATAGTATCAAAATCTAACTGGAGAACGAAAAATAGTCTTAATATACTAGAAAATCTAAACATTAACAAAACGATCTCATATGATTGATACACACTTTTTGAATGAGTAATTGGAGACAATTCGTATATAATTATTGCAGATAAAGTTAAAGGAAGTAAAAATAGACAAGCAAGTATATATAACGTAGAAACATTCGAAAAAGTACATACTTTTGCATTTAGTTGACGAAAAAGCACTTTCGTTAATATAGAAAAATGACGTCTTATAATTAGAGATACACAAAGAGAAATAATGTTTGATGGCGACCATGTTGAAGAAAAAGATATTATGTTAATGAGTGGTGAGATGAAAGAAATAATTAACAAAATGTTGCCGAAAAAATCTAAACGATCTCTAGATTATGTAAACAAACTGTGATGAAAGAAATATTATGCTGTAGGTTATGAAGTTGCTGGATGAAGACACAAGTACTATATTATTATTGATGATAAAGGAAATATTATTGAAGACAAAATTGAAGACATAGAATGGGCAATTGAAGCCAAGAGGATATTTGACTTCAGATCAGATTTTGGAATAGATATGGAAACTGCTTACCATGAAAAATTGTTTTATGTGATTGATAAGTGACTCTTTTATTATATTATTGACGAATCAGGGAAGTCAGTCTGATGAGCTTTTGATTCAATAAAAAGATGCAAATCATTTAATTGAACTATATATTTTATAGGTAAACGTTGAAATGAACAATGCATTATGAATCAAAAATGAAAATGTATTTATTCTCATACTAGTCATGCAACAGATGAAATCTTAACAAATACAACTAATATTCTTGATGATTCTTTTGAGATTATTGAGACTATTGATGATATACATTTTAAAGTTCATAATGGAACACAACGATTCTATATTGATAGAACGTGAAAAGCAATAACTGGATGATCAATAACTGTAGACACAAAGTCTGAAAACCAAGATAATTATAAACTAACAGCAAAAATTACATCAAATGAAACTGGAAGTTATAATTATATTTCTAACAAGGACTGAGTTAAGATTAGAAAATCTCATTGAAACACCTGGCATCAAAACGAAAAATGAATATATCACATTAAAGACAATAAAACTTCCTCAAACTCACATCAAGATATTGTTATTAAATACACTCCTGCAGAAAATATGAATATCGAAACAGTAGATCTCCTAGATATCCTAAATCATCTGTGAAAAGATATCAATACACTTACTATACGGGAATTAGAAGAATTCAAAGATAAGATAAAATTATTGCTTAAGAAAATTCCAAGAATAAGAAGCAAGAACCAATTCGCATGAAAAGAACATATTCTAAGAGACCTTATCCGTACAAATCCTGAGGTGTTTAAAAAATCACTATCAAGCTTATGAAATAGAAATGAGTTAGTAAAAAGACTTACTTATCTTATCGATGCCAGAAGTATACATTGATTTCACCATTCTGCCGGATCTTTGAAAGACACACTTTTTTCTATATTAAAATGAGGTGCATTTTGAATCCAATGAATTCGATGAATATGAAGAAAAGAGACAAACGAAAACATTGAGATCGGTGAAATATTTGCTTCAGACAATCCTATTAATGATTTTCTCATAACATGATTATATGCTTGATATAACGAAGAGATAGGATTGTCCGTTGCCTCTTCGTTTCCAATTCATAATAAAGTAAATGGACCTAGAAAATTCTTTGATTGTTCAATTCCTGCTTTTGCTTTATGAGATTCTACTTTGCTTATTAAGCCAATTAACGCTAAGATTAACAGTGATCAGTGTAAGCAGGAATTAGTTTGATGAGATATAAAAACTATTAGATCAACACAGAACCAAAGTTGATTATCTATTGTCCCAACTCAACGGAATACTAACAAAATAACTTATACTATTTCGACATCTCAACTTCCTCCAAGAATGCCAAATATAAAAATGACAGAATATGCAAAATTTGCAAAAGAATTCACGAAATTATATTGAGAAGAATTTTTAAATGATTATTCAAGAACGTGAGAAAAAACGTGTTTTAATATTAAAACAGAAGATTTTCTTAATACCATAAGTGCATTATCTCCAAGTGAGAGAGTATATAAAATTGAAAATTTTGTAAAAAATAATATGTTCTATGAATATCAAGACACTGATATAGCAGATGCTAAAGATGACCTTACAAGGTTCGAAAAAATAAAATTTTGCGAAGAAAGAGCAAAAAAACTATGAAAAAATAAAAAAATACGAGCTTGAGTCTGTTATGATGCAGTTTTTATTACTGAAGCAATGCTCCGTAGGTCTTGATTAATTTCTGGACATAGTAGTTGATACTTTTCAAGTCAAAGAAAAATTACGAAAGAAATGTGACACTGAGTATCATATGTTGTGTTCCCTAACTGATGGTGATGAAATCAAGTGCATATGGTTGATTGAACCCCACCTTGAAGTCCAAACACAATGGAAAGTCTTTATGAAAGAGAACTGTCAGTACAAAGAAAAGAAAATGCATACATACAAAAGTTGAAAAATCTTATGAAAAAATGAATCTCAAAAGAGAAAGCAGAAGAATATCTACAGCAACTACTAAATGATCTTGAATACAAAAAAGAAAGTTGAATTTTACAACTAAAAGAAAAAGCCAACAAGGTGACCAAAAATATAAAACTCTATCTTACAAAACTCTTCTCTCAAAAGAGTTCCTCAAAAGAGGAAAAGTTGACTACAGATACTACTCCAATAGAAGAAACAAATATAGAAACTACAACTAACAATCATAATTATTCAAGAAACGAACCTACCGAAACGATAAAACGATATTTACAAGCACTCCTTGACCAAAACTTAACTGCCAGTATCTTTAATGATCTTCTAAAGATGATTACCTATTATCAATTTACTCCGTTACATAAAAAGCAGCAAATCTCAGAAAATAGTATACGTTACTACCGTGATTTGGAATCAGAAGATAGTCACCTTGCCGTGGATTATAAAAAATCAAAAGGTGAAAACTTTATCTTCCTAATCAATTCACTTATTGAAGAAATGCAGACAACTTTAGGTCTCTCTAGAGAACAGGCTGTAGAAAGATGAGAGATACTGTTAAACAATTTAGATTTTAAATCACAACAGAAACAAGAGATATTCTCACTTTTAATAACTTTCTTAAAGGAAAATAATATTTGATAAAAGCTCTTATTTAAGTATAAGCGACCTCATAAAACAATGCCATCGTAGCTCAGTCGGTAGAGCACTTCCATGGTAAGGAAGGGGTCGGCAGTTCAAATCTGCTCGGTGGCTAACCTCTTAAATCTTCTTCTTGTAAGAAGTTTTTTTTATAAAAAAAGGAATTAGCAAATGCTAATCCCTTTAAAATATGATTTCTAACCTCTAAAATACTTCTGCGATAGACCAAGCAATATTTTGCCCCGCCAATGGTGTTACATAACCATTATAGTTATTCTCCACCTTTACATCTTTTAAACCTTTTGTAAGGACAAAATTCCTGTTTGGCATCTTATCCTTAATGCCATAAAAGTTAGGCATAATATCACATGCAAACGCTGGTAAATGTTCTAATAAATTCATTTCATCAAAAGCCATTGCATACATTTGCATCGCAATTGGTGCAGAAAAAACACCACATGCTCCACATTCACAATATTTTTTCTCTGGTGGATGGACAGCAGAATCAGTACCTAATCCAAACTTTTGAAGTCCTTCTTTATGCTGAATAATTAAATGATCTCTCAGTGATAAAACATGACTTCTGTGCTTTAAAATTGGGCGCTTCATAAAGTCAGGTATAATGCCTGATTTTTCAGTTGTAACAATTATCTCGCCTTGATCGTTTGTTGTTGTGTAATTATGTAACGATCTTCTATCAAATAAAAGATGCCCTGGTGTAATTGTTGCAACAGTTTTCTTATAAGCCATTGTAAACTCAGCGGCTTCTTTTGTAGTAATATGCTCAAGAGCTATTGGCAACTCTGGATACATTTCACGCATTCGCACCATTTCACCCTCATAGAAAACCATTTCTCTCTCATAATCATCAACTACTTCACCATTTATTTCAGGAGTCTCTCCATGAATATTTAATGGGATACCAAGTTTTTGCATCAATTCGAGTTGTGGCTTTAAATTAGCAAATCCAAGTTCTCCTTCATCAGATCCTGTCGTTCCCCCCTTCGGGTAATATTTAATTGAAGTTAATATACCCTCATTCCATGCTCTACGAATATCATCTAATTGCAATGATTTTGATAAGTACATAGTGTATAATGGCAAAAAACTTTTTCCAGTTTCCTGGATAACTGACTTCACTTGTTTTTTATACCAGAGCAAAGAGTCGTATGAAGTTAATTTTGGATTTGTGTTTGGCATCAATATAGCAGCACCAAACTGATTAATTGAATATGCCGCTATTTGTTTCATTAGTTCATCTTGCCTGAAATGCAAATGTGCATCAAGTGTAGATCCTAGATTTATTTTTCCCATAGATAGTCAACTTTTATTAATTGTTTTTGAATTCGTTTAAATAATCCTGGTCCTTCATAGACCAATCCAGTATAAGCTTGCACTAGTCTTGCACCAATAAGTACAGCGTCTAGTGCTCTTTTAGATGAATTGATGCCACCAACTGCTACAATCTCTTTAGTAAATCCATTGTCTCTAGCTAGCTTTATCAGTTCAATTACTCTATCGTATAAAGATGGACCACTCCATCCTCCATTTCCAATGTCCTCTACAACTTTATTGTCACTAAATACTACTCCTTCTCTAGTGTTGTCAGTATTTGTACCGACAATACCGCTTGCTAAAGGTTCGTTTTCAATGAAGTTAAAAAAATCAATAGCTGATTCATTTCTAAGATTTGGAGAAATCTTTATTAGTATTGGTTTTGGTTTCCATCCATTCCTTTGATTAATTTCATGAAATCTTTCAAACAATTTCTTTTGAAATTCATTATCCTGCAATTTTCTCAATCCAGGAGTATTTGGACTGCTTACATTTACTACATAGCCATCTGAAAGATAAAATAATCTTTCATATGCACTTGCATAATCGTTTATAGCACTTTCATTTGGTGTATGTTTATTTTTACCAATATTTGGAAAAATAAGTATTTTACTCTTAGGATACGATTTTCTAAATTTCTTTATGTTGTTTTCGAGCATCGATAGTCCCCCGTTATTAAATCCCATACGATTGATCAATGATTCATCTTTGGGAAGTCTAAATAGTCTAGGTTTATCATTACCAACTTGAGGTAATGGTGTCACTGTGCCGACTTCTATCATCCCATACCCCATGTGATGAGCAAATGCTATCTTATTGCCATTCTTATCAAAGCCACCTGGCAGACTTACCATACTTTGGATAGGTAAACCACAAAAGTAAGCATTCTCAACTGTTTCTACTTGATATAACAGTTTAAGAATATAGGTAAATATAGCTGATCGAGACATCCATCCGATCATGCGTTCCATTACATCATGTGCCTTCTCTGCATCACGCAAAAAAAACAAAGGTCTAATAATTAGTTTGTACATACTCGTTTTTTTACTATTAATAATCATATGATCGCTCTCGCTCCATATATTGCTAACAAATAGATATGCATTATGAAGATAGAGTCAATATGTTCTTTATTTTTTTTAATAAAAAAATGATTGTCCCTAAGGGGACAACCATTTTATAAAAAAAAATGTAAGCCTATGAAGCAGGTACTACTTCAGGCTCCTTTTCAACTACTTTCTCGCTTTCATCAGCTTTTTGGAATAATTTTAGTTCAGGATAACAAACTCCTAAAAATCCGCCTGCATTCGTGACTTCTCCAATACCTCCTAATAGGTTACTTACACTATTAAAAAGCACATCTTCTCTACCATGTAAATCTTTTACTATAGGAA
Organism: Candidatus Absconditabacterales bacterium; assembly: GCA_937923605.1. GTDB lineage: Bacteria > Patescibacteriota > Gracilibacteria > Absconditabacterales > Absconditicoccaceae > JAHDCT01. The sequence continues at coordinate 64,202 of CALDTY010000004.1, read as the reverse complement.
AGATATCTCCAGGGTATTCTGTAAATTTGCTGTCAACATCAAACTCTAAAGCTTCAACATTTATACTATCACCTGTGTATTCTTTTAGTGAAATAGTGAATACCTCTCCTTCTTCAACTGCTTTATACTTATCACTTTTTGTGAAAAAGTCTGTTGCTTGAGATTTGAAAGTATCAAATACAGATATTCCTAATTTCGACATATCGTCCGTTCTATCAAATATCAATTTGATTGGAACTGATACATCATCTAGATTATTGCCAAATGCATTTTCAACCATATATTCCTTATGTCTTTTCATAGAAACATACTTGTTCACTAGGTCAATCATGTCATTAGTCTCAAGCAACTCTTTTAGAATAGTGTTAAAAGGAGATTCACTTGCCGGAACAAGTGATGTTGGTGTTTGAGTATTATCATCAGTAGCACTTTCTTCGATCGCCATTGCTATAGGGAGTAATTCCTTAGAAGAAAATGAAGTGATTAATCTTTGACTTTTATTTCCAAAATACTCATTCAATTTACTTTCAATTAAGAAACCTCTTTTGCTTTGAAAAAGTTCAGTGAGGTTCTCATTATTAAAAGGTCGTAATTGAGCAAATAATGGAAAGAGCATTCCTATCAATTCTCTTTCAGTAACACTTGATATTGTGTTTCTTTTTGATGTACTATCAATTGTTACTATGACATTCTCTTCGTCTACACCTAAAGAAAACAAAATTTGCACTGGACGGCTTGTTTCTTCTCTTCTAATAATTTTTCTTCCTTGAATAGAAGAAAGTGATTCATCGATTCTAACTATTGCAGCTTCATATAAATCCTGAGTATTTAGGTTACTTGAAGGCAAGTAATTAAAGTCATAGACAATCGGTGTACTTGAAGTTAATGCAAGATTAGATTTCAAAAATTTCAACATTGAGCATGCTAATAGTTCTTTTGATAAAGACTTTAGCAGTTTCTTTAACATAAGAGAATTCTGAATCTTAGAGTTCATTGAATCTATTTCCTTATAACGGAAATTAATTATATTCACATCGCCATGTTGTATTAATAGATGTTCATGGTTTTCATCAATTATGTCTACTTCTTTAACATCAATTACAAAATCTGGCACTTCACCCTGCTGTGCAATACTGAAGTAACTATCAGGCAGTTCAGACACCTGTTTTAAAGATTTATTTAGCCAAACAAGTGCTTTACTATCTACGCCAAGCATATTGTTTACGCTAATTGTGATGTTTGCAACCCCAGAAATTAAATTGGAGTCCGCCAATTTTTTTAAAAAATTTTCTTTGTTCATAAATTAATATTTTAATAATCACCTACTCGAACAATACGCTCAAGTTTCTTTTTAATTTGTCTCTAAATATTGATTAATTTGTCAAAATTCAGAGAGACACATATATAAGAAAAAAGAAATAAATGTCAAGTTTTCTTCTATTAAAAAAGCCTGTAGTATGAATACCTACAGGCTTTTGTATTACATTAAATACTTACATTTTACGGAGCAACTGAAGCAATATCATCCAATATTTCAACATTTGCTCGTATTCTTCTCTTATCAGTGACTATAAGCTTCTGCGACTTCTCCTCATCAGTACGAGGGTCCGAAATTGCAGACCCAATGACTAAATAGGTAGAACCATCTTTAATTGCAGCAGCAGGAGTCATTACTCTCTTCTGACCACTTCCTCCTTTGGCTAATTTTGGATGCTTAATCCCTGGTGTTACAGAAATGAAATCATCTCCAAGTAATCCGATGGGCATAGTTGCAAGATCCAATGCAGCACAAACGATTCCGTCAAGTCCAGCCTGCTTACATATACTAGCAAGATGGTGTACTAACTCTTGAATCAATGCATCATCAAGATTGAGTTGCTTAGAAAGGTACGTCCATTCATCATCTAAATATCTAAAGAAATCAGGCACTTCATCTTCTGTCTGAGTTTGCTTAAATATTTTAAAATCAAAATATCTTGCGAAATTAAATTTTGAAATTCTATCTCTAAGACCGTCTCCTTTTACCAACCGTTTTATTAACGGTAATTGCATATGAACCACCAATGCTAAATTTAAACTTGTAAGCACGGTTACTCCAATAAGTTTCGGTCTTATTTTAGGTTGGTATACTTCAATTGCTTTATCTAATGCCATTTTAGCTTCTTTTAGCATTTCATAACCACCTGAAGCATGCACATTGATAATATATGCTCCAAGTTCAACTGCTGCGTCTACTGCTCCAGCAACTGTCCTAGGGGTATCATGATACTTCAAATCAAGGAAATTTAGACCAAGTGATCTGCATAATTCTACAATTTGAGGGCCAAATCGAGTAAACGATTCTTTACCAGTCTTCAACATCCCAATATAAGGTGCATGAGCCCTAATTCTATGCTCAATCTCCTCAAATGAACTCATATTATCTAAAGCATAGCACACTTTCTCTCTAGCAATTTTTCGCTTTGGAGTCAGTTGTGGAAATCCATTGTCTTCTCCCCATGTTTCTGGAGATTTACTCCAAGAATCCATAATATTGAGATCATCTTTTGTAAAACCATATTTAGTATTACCTTCACATAATTCTTTTGCATATCCTAAGAAGTCATCAAAACAAAGTAGTGATTCGTTTTGTATACTTAACTTTTGGTACTTTTCTTTTGAAGAAGAAAAACCATAATTAAATACTGATAAAGCACCTATAATTTGTTTTCCCTTGTACTCTTCATAAGATGATTTCCCAGTAGAAACAAGATCTTCAATACCTAGTAATCTTCCATATTCAATAAGGCTAGCAATAGTTTCCGGAATAGGAACAGAAATTACTTCATACCGTAGTATTCCTGCTCGTTTCAGGATAATATCTAATTGTTCAAGTGACATGTCCTTTTCACTATGAATAACTACACATGAAGTGCCCGTGACCACTCCTTCAATTTGACGCTTTGTACCATGTTTTTTGGCTTTAGATCTAATAAATCCAAATTCTAGGTTAGATCTACTTGCATAGTGAAATCCATATGGGATAGTTGATACTGTACTTAAAACAGATTTTTTTACTGACTCCCTTGTGTTTTCAACTATCATCTTTTTAGTATATACCTTGTATCCTCCTTCTACAGGAACGATAAGTGGTTTATCTTGTTTAAACGCTAGTTGTGTTGCCCATGCAATTCCACCTGTTGGTACTGCCAAAATTGAATCAAAAGAAAACTTTTTTGCCATTTCAAGCATCTGTTTCCGAATGAGTCTCCTCAGTTCTGGAAAAGACATCGCTTTTCTAAGATCACAATAAATAGGTTGTCTCAAGCCTGATGACCACGTAGGTGGATACTTAGGTTGTAATGTGACAATCTTATTTAAAAGTAACAAATGTGTTATTTGTTTAAAGATATTTTCCATAGTTTAAGCTGTTTTTTGTTGTTTTTGAATGGTCCTCATTTTATTCTCTACTATTTCTTGCTTTTTCTTACACTTTAGTGTAAGTGAGGGAGCATGTGCTGAAATTACATTCGCTGCTTTATCAACGAACAAGGCAATAATTTTCGTTGCTAATATTGCAGCATTAGTTCCACCATTTAAGGCAACAGTAGCTACAGGTATACCATTTGGCATCTGTAAAATAGATAAAATTGAATCCCAGCCATCAATAGAATTACTAGACTTGATAGGTACCCCTATCACTGGTAAAGAACTTGCTGATGCTACCATTCCTGGTAAATGAGCAGCTCCACCAGCTCCTGCAATAATTACTTTGAATCCAAATTCATGTGCAAATGCTGCAAAAATTGCCATTCTTTCAGGAGTTCTATGCGCAGAAATTGATGTCATAAAAAAGGGAATACCTCTTTCTTGTAACCAAATTGCCCCCTTTTCCATAACATCTAAATCAGAATCAGAACCCATAATAATTGCTATCATAGCCCCATAAAATTTGTCTCCAAATTCCCTTATAAAGTCTTCTCTTGTATACTTAGTCATGTTTTAAATTTTGTTTAAGTTAATAATTGTGTCAAACTATGCTCTATACAAGACAGTCTTGAGTCTTCATCTCCCAATTGCACTGTATTGAAATCTATTCCTGTAATATGCTGATACACTTTCTTATACCTTTCTTCAAAAGAAATTAAGGTTTCTGCATCTGGTGTAGGTAGTTGTTGGCCCTTTTCCCAGCCTTGTGCTTTGATCCAATCACGAATTAATTGTTTCGAATACTGGATTGGCGCTATACCTTTTTTCCTTGATGTTATATAATTTTCCTCAAGGTAATAACGACTACTGTCAGGAGTAAATCCTTCGTCAGCAAAATACAAATCTCCGTTTGCTCTTAAGCCAAATTCGAACTTTGTATCCACAAGAACTATTCCAAGATCTTTAAAATAATCTTCACCCCAACGAAATAATTCCATTGAAACTTCTTGAACTCTTTTTCTAACTCTTGGATCTATAAGTCCCATATGTTCTGCTTCTGAATATAAGATGGGATCATCATTCTTGTTTTTTTTAGTTGGAGTGACTTGAATTTTTGAAAATCTATCAAATTCTTTCATCCCACGTAAATTTATATCCCAATGATTTCCTTCACCCGACAGTTCCTTCTTCCATAATGAGCCAGTTAAATATCGTCTCAAGACAATTTCTAACTCAATCATGGAAAGTCTATTCCAGATTTGAATATCAGGAGCTGCAAGATCTACCATACAGTTTGGTATGATATGACTTGTCTTCTCAAAAAAGAATCCAGCTAGTTCATTTAGGATGACCCCTTTATTGGGAATTTTCCATGGCATGATGTGATTAAATGCAGAAATATCATTAGTAGCAACTACCAAAATATGATCATCTCCAGCATCATATAATTCTCTAACCTTTCCTTTTTTGGTCCATTGTTGCTTTTGGACCCTCAATTTAATATCCTTAATTAATTGATTTTTCATTTTTTCTAGAATTTTTGATTATTATAATGATTCTACAGATACATTCTGTTTCACAAAAGATAGTCTTTTTAAACATTCTTCTCTTGAGTCTCCTAAAATAGTAACATGTCCCATTTTTCTTTTTGGACGGGTTAATAATTTTCCATACTCATGAAGATAGTAACCTTCTGACTGCTGCATACTTTCTTTACCTTTAAAAAAAGCTGGCCCAGAAAATCCTTTTTCTCCAAGCAAGTTCACCATTACGCTTTCAGATGTCACTACTTGATTAAAGAATATTTGATTAAAAATCACTTTTCTAAGCAATCTATATTGTGACTCAGAAGCAGCTTCGATAGTATGATGTCCACTGTTGTGTGGCCTAGGAGCAACTTCGTTTACTATAACTTCATTGTTAGATGTAACAATTAGTTCAACAGCAAATAATCCATTTGAATCAAAAGAATCAACAGTTTGTCTAGCCAACAAAATTGCTTCATCTTTTATTTTCTGTGGAATTCTTGCCGGACAAATTTGATAATCAAGAATATTCTTGTCATAATCGAATACCATTTCAACTGGTTCCATTACTACATAATCGTCATCACTTTTTGCAATAATAACTGATAGTTCCCACTTAATATCTATGAACTGTTCGATAATGCATGGCCCATCAAGAAGTAGATCGATCTCACCCATAGATGATATCTTTTGTACTCCTCTCCCATCGTATTGACCAAAGCAAAGCTTTTGCATAACAGGGAATTGAAAATCTTTATGAAGCATATCTGCCTTTAAATTATGTATGTCATGATACAAGGTAAATGGCGCTGTTGCAATATCATTGTTCTTGTAATGCAACTTCTGATTTCCTTTATCCTGAATCATTCTAATGACTCTAGGGTTTGGAAATATTTGCTTCCCTTGTTTCTCTAGTTCATCAAGCGCATCTACATTTACCTTTTCTATCTCTATCGTTATGCTTTCTTTGTCTTTACCAAAAGACATAACATCATCGTAATTCGTAAGATCTCCTTCAAAGAATCTATCTGATGGTATTATCCTACTTACAGGGCTATCTTTTTTATCTAAAAAGTAAATTTCTAGATCTGGGTTTTCCTCTTGGAACATTTTACCCAATTGTCCTCCTCCAAGGACACCTACCTTTTTCTTCATTATATTTGATTTAGTTTGATAATAATATTTATTTTTTGTCAACATGCTCCACCTCGTTTGGTGACTTATAATGTACAACTATAGCTAAGATAAACATGTATCAATCTATATCAACAGGAATCAGTTAGTAAAGATTTTGTCGATTTACTAGATCAACACAGCTTAAATCATCAAGTTGATGTTATACAATTACAAGAAAATATAGATAATCTAGAAAGAAAAATTGACGAGAGAGACCCTTTAATTAAATGGTTCTTCGAGTAATTACTTCTAAAATCTGTTGAATCCTTTTAATATTATTTTAAAGGGATTTTTTTAATAAGAAAAATTTCATTTAAAATGTCACTTGACATTCCAGAGCAAGAGTAAAATTATCTACATCTTTTGGTTGAAGAATCTCCGATTTCTGTTGTTTGATCATTGAGTCACAATCACTTATGCTCTTCTGTTTCACTTGGTATAAGTTTTTTAGTGCTTTTAAATGTGAAACATCTCTATGCATCAGCTTAAATTTTTCTCCAAGATAAGGAATGAATTTAATAACTATTACCAAACATTCTTTTTTCTTCATCTGTTTTTATTTTTTATATAATAATTATTTATAGAAGAAGATCCACTCTCTATACTTCTATTATTTCAATTTCTTCTTCTAACTTTTTCTCCTCATATTCTTTACTTTGTAAGGCTTTCATGGGTCATACTATAGCAAGAAATACACCTACTAATTTCATTATATCTTTTAGATAAACTGACTGATTTGGAGTATCTATCAAGTATATATGCGCGCACCAAATAATACCAACTCCAAGCAACAACACTCATCGTCTATTGTTAGGTAAAAGTGATTCTTTGAATGCGATCGCTAAGAGAAATAATCATATAATAACTACAAATATATACGCGATCATATTCTGAAGATCATCTCAAGATCATACTATTTGAGCATTTTGCATATATAGCCAGATAGCATATCACACAACTCATCATCAGATAATTGCCATTAATCACTTTAAAATATAATCTTTAATTGTCATCATAAAAAAATAAGTAAAATTACATCTTCTTAGGTGCTTGTATTCATAATAATCATAGTCACGTGTTCAAGACGTATTGGACACTCTGTACCAACGCTAAACGAGCATCAGAAACTTTTGAGTCATCTTCAACCAAAATCTTAGTGTGTTGGTAGTAAGTATTAAATAAACGAGCAAGATCTAACACATATCTAGCAACTAAACTTGGTTTATATTCGTCTGCGGCCTTTTCTACTATCGATCCCAATTCTGACAAATGTAGCATAATCATTCTTTCAGAATCTAATTCTAAAGGAGAAAGATCAATTTCTCAAAATGATTTTATACTAGTTTCTGACTTCTTCAAAATACTCATGCACCTAGCGTGTGTATATTGCAAATAAGGTCATGATTCTCAATCAAAGCTTAATGATTCATTACGATCAAATACAAAGTCTTTTTTTGCATCATATTTTAATACAAAAAACTTTATTGCAGCAAAAGCTATATCTTCAGCTAATGTTTTCATGTCTTCTCATGGATATCTTTTTTCTAGCATTACTAATGATGCTTCTTGCATTTCATCTATCAAACTGTCAGCGTCTACAACATTCCCTTCTCTACTTTTCATCTTTCCATCTGGAAGACTTATCATTCCATAACTTAAATGATGACAATTTGAAGCAAACTCTAGTCACATTGATTCAAAAATTTTAAACAAAAATTTGAAATGATCAGCTTGCTCATTACCTACTATGTAAACCATACGATCCATTTTCCAATCATCATATCTTAATATTCATAAAGCCAAGTCTTGAGTTATATAAATTGATGTGCCGTCACTTCTAAGTACTATTTTATCTCCAAGCTCTTCATCTTGAAATAAATAGTGTCCTTTATCATTTTTTATAAACATTCATGATGCGATTCCATCATCAACTATCTTTCTTCACTTCAAATAATGATCAGACTCTGAATAAGATTGATCAATATGACATCAATATCTAGCATACGTCTGTTCAATTCATTGTAAACATCGTGTCCTCATCTTATCTCGTAATGCCCTAACTTCGGGATCTCATTGTTCTCGTTTGACTAACATATCTTGGATTTCTATATCCAAATTGGGATCTTTTTTTGCTTCCAATGCATACCTAACATACCAGTCACCAACAAAATGATCTGGTTTTTTGTCTGGTTCGACTTTGTTTCAAAACTTTTCATACGCAAGAAGTGATTTACATATATGCACTCAACGGTCATTTTTTATATCTACTTTTACTATATCAAATCACGCAAATTCTCACATTAGCGCCAGTGCATTCCCGATCAACATATTTCTTACATGACCTAAGTGTAATGGCTTATTAGTATTTGGTCCTGGTGATTCTATTGCTATCTTTTCTCATCTACTTTTAGATCTTCAATATGTCTCTTTTTTTTCCAAAATTTCCTTGAGTATTGTATCTGCTACATAAGCATTATCTAAGGTGACATTTATATACGGGCCATCAACAACAAGTTTATTTATCTTTTTATTTGGAATATCCTTCATAAGTTGATCACCTATTTGCTGAGCTATAAGCTGAGGAGATAGTTTCATCTCTTTTGCAAAAGAAAAGCAAGGCAATGCGAAATCTCATTTGCTTCTATCCTGAGGGATTTCGATCAAATTTGGATCAATAATGGGAGCATTCACTTGCGCGAATAATTCTTCAACGGTAGTTCTAAACATAGTTATTATCTGGAATAAATTCAAATATTATCTAGTAATTCAGGGAATGCTGGCGTAATGAAATGCTTTCTAGTTTCAAAGACTTCAAAAATTGCTCATGGGATAGCTTTACTTAATCTCTCTCAGTTTTCAAATGAAACAATATCATCATCTTTTGAATGGTATATATATATTGTATCACACTGGCTTTCAAATTTCTGTAGATTGTTTTTAGCAGTGCTAAATCAATTTAATCATTCTTCTTTTCGTTCTGGCGCGATCAGATGTATTTGTACCAAATGAGATGGAAAATCAGTCTCTGACAAATATCTTAATAAAAACATTGCTCACAAAGATCGTCAGATTAAAACAACTTCTTCTCCGTTTAAGTACTTAAAATACTTTTCGAACCGTATCTTTCGAGACATATAATCAGCATTCATTCAGTTGGGCATTTGTGGCACGATACACTTAAACTCTAATGAGACTGAATCACATAATCGATTTTTTCGATTCTTTTTTGGATTTTGCAAATCTCGATCACAGTTTTTTAAAAAATTATAATACTCATCCTTTGTATCGAACACTTCTCATCCACCTATAAGGAATAATTGTTTCATGTCACATGCCAAACTAAAGTTATTGCATGATAGGGTTATAAAGTACAATTTCAGCATGAAAGTATATTGAAATTAGAACAACTAATCATACAAAAAGAATATACTAAAATCTGATCAACTATCTCTAGAATTATTTTGATGTATATAAATACTCTTAGACAACATATACTAATTAGTGGTGTTACCATACTTCTCACTGTATGGATATTTTTGTTGTTGGCACACATTTTCGACAAACAAATTGAAAAGGACTACCCTGATCTAATGAATGGTGATATCTTTGTTGAAAAGAAGATTATTGATGAACGAACAGAGAAATGAGACATTAAAAAGAATCTTAAAAGTTATGTGAAATCGCAGCTTGTACAAGAAGCTTTTTCTTGATTTGTAAGTAAACCCTACAGCTGATCATCAAACGATGTCAATATAACTACATGGAATTATAGTTTTACCTGAGATTTGATTGTAGAAAGTTTGCCCATTAAAAGTAATGATCCCTTGGATCAGCATATAGATAACTTCTTAGCTTCATATAATGATACAGAATATCAAATTCATAAGAAACCATTTATCCTATCTTCCACTGATTACGGATCATGGACCTGAATCCATTTATTTAAAAATGCTCAAGACCTAACTGACATGTGATATACTATTGTTTCACATAGAGTAAGAGAGAATTACGATAAGTCTTACAGAAGACATAATATTTCAACTGCTCTCAAAGAGTTTTGATCTGTAAGAGTTGTTAATCCATGAGAGGTTCTTTCATTTATTGATGAAATAAACTACGATCCACAAGAACAAGAACTATACAAAAACTGATTTACTGTCGTGTTAGATGAAGATCAAACAGAATATTGATGAGGTTTATGTGGAGCGAGCACCGCTTTGTACCAGTGACTTTTGACCAATAAAGCCATTTTACCCGCAGAATGGCGTGCTCATACTCAACGATATTGAAATCTGTATGATGCTCAAGTAAATGGAGAAACAATCACAATGCCTTGATTAGATAGTACAATTTATGATGGACATATCGATTATAAAATTGAAAATACGGCAAACTATCCAATTATAGTAGTATCAAATTACGACGGCTCTTTCTGATGAATTGAAGAAGTCTTCTCATTAGCTAAAACAGAAGACTGATGAGATTTCGAACACAAATACGCATGGCCAAATAGAGCTACTGTCATTGTAGATGGAATCAAAAAAACAGTTCGTGGATGATGTTATGGACGAATCATCAACTGAGAAGAAAGAGAAAGTTGCTACAAACAGGTTAATTAAAAACCCAAGCTTCGCTTGGTTATGTGTACTATACCCTTTTATCAATTATACACTCTTTCTTTTCTTCGCTTGGTTATGTGTACCCTTTATGGGTTACGTTGATCAATTATACACTCTTTCTTTTCTTCGTTTGGTTATGTGTACTAAATGAATTACTGATCAATAGAATACAAACCTAATTCAATCAATTTCCTTAATAATATTGTTTCATGATAAGCATCATCAGCTCCTCTGTGTTTTTCGACATAAGGTGTGTTCAAATAGTAGTTCCATGCTTGCTGAAATGAGGCTATTGCTCTTTTCTTCTTAGCTTTCTCTTTTAACCAAATCTTCATTGGTTTTGAAGCTTTATGCATTAAACAAGGCAGCTTATTATGAATAGTAAAGCCTCTATCTTCCATTAATGGAAAATCAAAGGCTGTATTGAAGGCCGTAACTCAATACGAATTATCAAGACATTCCTGAATTTCTTCTCTCTTGTGTTCTAGGGTAGGAGCTTGATATATCATTTCTGGCTCAAGGTCAGAATTCTTAAACACCCGACCAAACTCTCAAGTATAATGAGTCTCGTCAAACCCTGGTTCTTGAATAAGGGTATCAATAATGTTCTTTATTACTCAAGTTTTGAGATCTAAAGCAGCTATTCATATCTCTACAATAAGTCCTCCTTTTTTACGAAAATTGGTAGCTTCTATATCTAGAACCGCGATTGTATTTTCAGTCATTCAAGTGTTTTAATAAATGTAGATTCTAAATATAAAGAAAAAATTATCAATGCAAATATTATTTTGTCAAACAAAAAAGCTTCCTAGAGGAAGCCTTATGTGCGGTCTACTAATAGAAATTATATTTATACTCTATCATATCTTTCCATCAATAATTCAGCATTTATTTTGTTTACTAATTCTTGTACTACTCATACAATAATAATAACTCACGCCCCTTGAACAATTACTGGAATAGATCATAGACTTTGTGCTGCTTGTTGTACAAATGGAATATAACTTAGTATATATGTGTACACTCAAACGAACGCTAATCACAGTCCTCACCATAAAGCTAAATGCATCAAGACACTATTTAGGTATTTTGCAGTCTCTTCACCAGGTCTAATTCCAGGAATGAATCATCATCTTTTTTGAATGGTGTCTGCCATTCTTTCTGGATTGAAGGTAATCATAGCATAGAAGAAAGTAAACGCAACAATAAGCAAGAAGTAAGCAAGAATAGCTATCCATCATGGTTGTTGAGTATATATATTCAAATTAAGTTCTATCCAGTTAGCAATAGATTGCATTGTTGGGTTCTGAGTTCCCAAGTTAGTCACTAATTGTGAAATAAGGTAAGGAAATGTTACAAATGCTACAGCAAAAATAATTGGAATCATTCCTACTGGATTCAATGGAATTGGCAAACTTGCAGTCTCTTGCATAGCTCATTGCCTAGCATAGATGACAGGAATATCTTTTATAGTCTTAATTAGAAGCACAGAAAGCACTACCAATACTAACACTATTATAAACATAAATAATACAACATTCAACAAGTCACCCCCTGATGATGATAAGAATGTATATGTTTGAGATGTTATTCCTGCTACAATAGAACTAAAAATCAAAATCGAGATACCATTTGATATTCCCTTTTCTGTAATCATTTCACCAATTCGCATAAGTAAGATTGATCAAACAGACAGTGCAAATGCAGTTAATAAAATTGTTCCTATATCAGTAGAAATAACGTTTCCTCATAAAAGATAGTTTATGAAAAATACCATACCAATAGATTGTAAGAAAGCTAATGGGAAAGTAAGTCGTCTAGTATATTGTTGGATCTTTTGAGTTCATTGTTGTCCTTGGTCTTGAAGTTCTTCAAGCTTAGGAATTACTGCAGTTAGTAATTGTAATATAATAGAAGCATTAATATATGGAATCAATCCTACTGCAATAAGTGAAAATTGCTCTAGTGTTCATCAAAGTAGCATTGCAAAGTACTCTAAACCTCCTCAAGATTGAATAGTAGCATTTGCCCAAGCATCAATATTTACAAATGGAACTGGGATATATACTAAGAATCTATAAATTGCTAAAAAAGCAAGTGTCCATAACAATTTTTTTCTTACATTTGGGTTTACCACCATGTCTTGGACATATTGAAAGAATGCTTCCATGTTTATAAATTATGTAAAGTATAAAGATAAATAATCTGTTAACAGCAAAGTGTTAGTTGATTATTCTTCTGATTGTTCCTCATGTTCTTGCTCTGTCGATTCTGCTCATTTTTCAGTTACAGGTGCTCATCCAGAGAATGTTCCTCCTACTGCTTCTACCTTTGTTAGTGCAGAAGATGATATAGCGTCCAACCCATCAAAAGATAGTTTCTTCTTTAGATCTCAATTTCCTAGGATTTTCACTCTATTGTCTTTCTTACGAATATATCAAAATTGAGCAAGTAATTCTTTAGTAATCGTATCTCAAGATTTAATTCTATCATCTGATTCTAATAACCCAACATTAACAGGTTCATGATGTTCAAGCAACTTGAAATATCTCTTAAATCATCTCAATTTAGGAAGTCTTCTATATAATGGGGTTTGTCATCATTCGAACCATGCAGGAACAGATCATCAAGATCTAGATTTTTGACCCTTAATTCATTTTCCAGAATAATTTCAAGCACCACTACTATTTCATCTTCCTAGTTTCTTACCAGGTTTTGATCTTCATGGAGATTTGGTGAGTTCATGTAACATAATATGAAGTTAGTTAGAATAAAGTATATGACAATGTAATCTTATTATTTGGTCTCAGCGACTTCTTTTTTACTTTCTTTTTTCTCTGTCTTTTTTTCATCTTTTCCTTGTGGTTTATTATCATCATTTTTATCTCATTTTTTTTGATCTTTTTGAGTTGGCGGTGTTTTTCAAACTTTATACTTAGCTAAAGCTTGAATAGCACAAATAGCATTATTTAACTTGTTGTTAGTTCAGATTATTTTAGATAAGATATTATTGTATCCTGCTAGTTCTAAAACAGTACGAACAGATGATCAAGCTTTCATACCAGTACCTTGCGTAGCAGGCATTAACTTAACTATAGCAGCCTTGTATTTGTGAGTCATTACATATGGCACTGTAAGTTCATCAGTTATTGGAGCTTCTACAATATTTTTATATGCTTCATGAGTAGCTTTTCTAACAGCAATACTAACATCGTTACCTTTAGCAACTCATAAACCAATCTTCCCTTTTCAGTTTCAAATAACAATGATCGCACGAAAGGCTAGCTGTCTACCACCAGTAGTTACTCTTGTTACTCTTCTAACTTCCAAAAGAATTTCTTGAAATTCTTTATTTGGTTTGTCTCACCTTCATCCTTTTCAACCTCACTTTCTTCACCTTCTTTGAAGAGGCTTATCTGACAATGGATTTTCATTAGATGGTGCTGGTCTTGCTCATCTTCATCTACTTGCTCCTTGCTTCTTTTCTGCTGGCGCTTCTGCTTTCTTTTCCGTTGATTCTACAGGCTTCTCAGCTTCAGAAGACTTAACTTCAGGTTGTGAAGTCTCAGGGGTTTTAGCTGCCTCGTCTACTTTAGTAGTTTCAACTGCTTCTTCTGGTTTCTTGTTTTCGTCTGCCATAAATTATTGATAATAAGTAAATATAATAGTATATGTATTTAAAAGTCTAATCATCATGATCTAGCTCACTCAGCTAACCTTTTTATTCTTCAGTGATATAGATGTCAATTTCTATCAAAAACTACTTTTGTTACACCATTTTTGGAGGCAATTTTTGCAATATCCTCACCTACAGCAAATGCCTTTTCTGATTTAGTTCCACTCTTAGCCTTCAATGAACTAGCGAATGCCAAAACTTTTCATGAAGCATCAATAATTTGAGCTTGAACATGAGCATTTGATCTATTCACAAGTAACCTAGGATGTGATGTGAACTTTTTGACAACAGTATTCACTCTATGCTTTCTTCTAGCATATCTATTTGATTTATCGAGTGATTTGTTTGTTAGTTTTTTTGACATTTGTGTAAAGTGTAAGGTGTAAAGTGTGTGTTAGACTAAGCCGTTGCCGTCTTTCACGCTTTCATTTGAATATACTCTCCTTCGTATCTTACTCATTTTCACTTATATGGTTCTGGTTTTCTATAAGATCTAATTTTAGCAGCTTGTTCACCTACTAATTGCTTATCAATTCCACTAATAACAATTATTGTTTCTCATTTAGGATCTTGTTCAATATCTGCTTTTATTCCTTCTGGTAAGACATGATCGATTGGATGAGAATATCAAAGATTTAATGCTAACTTGCTTCATTGTACTTTTGCAGAGTATCAAACTCAAAGAACCAACAATCTCTTTTGAAAACCATCTGTAACTCATTCTATCATGTTAGATATAAGTGTTCTAGTTAATCATCGTAGATTGCTATACTCATCAGACTCAATAGTAACAACTACTTCATTATCTGATATATTCACATTTACTCAATCTAAATATGTGTATGACAAATTTCACTTAGGTCATTTAACTGACACTGTTTTGTCTTTTATATCTACAGTAACTCCCTCAAGGATAGCTACTGGCATTTTACCAATTCTAGACATGTGCTAAATAAGATAATAAAACTTTATGTACTTAATAAATTTCTGCGATCAACTCACCTCATATCTTTTTCTTTTTAGCTTCGTGACTAGCCATAAGTCATTGACTAGTAGAAAGGATTCATATTCATCTTCAACCAGCAACTGGTCTAATATCTTGTCGTCCGATATATCGTCTTTTACTAGGTTTGCTGTACATTCTTATTACTGGAATATCTTCTACTAAGTTTCCAGTCACATGTAATTGAACAGTCAGTGTTTTTAGTGCTCATTCTCAAACTGTCTCAAATGAGTCTATGAATTTGAATTTTTGGAGAAGTTCCAAAACACGTACCTTAAACTTTGAATATTGAATTCCTTCAACATCCTTTTTTCTTGCCATATAGGCATTCTTTAATCTTATAAGTAGATCATGAATTGGAGCGTTTACCATTGTGTAGTCATAACATAAAATAGAATTCTAATATTTTTTACCAAGATGATTTTCTTACACCCATTATTATTCCTTCTCTAGCATACCTTCTAAAAGCTTGCCTTGATACACCAAAATCTCTCATGTATGATCTAGTTTTTCAAGTTGCTTGGCATCTATTATAGAACTTAGTTGGTCTCCAATTCTTAGGAGGTGTATACTCTCTTCCTTCTTCCTTAGCTTTTTTCATTTCTTCATAGATACGTTGTCTACGTTTCAGAAGTTTTTGATGTTTTACGATAAGTGCTTTTCTAGCCATTTTTTAAAGTATAAGGTATAAAGTTGAAGTATTTTCTATAAATTTATTTTTTAGCAAAGATAATTCACAATGATTCTAAGAATACTTTTGAATCTTTATCGTTATCAGCTGTTGTTGCTAAAGTTATTTGAAGTCACATTGGAGTCTTTATATCTTCCGGAGTCAATTCACCAAATACTGCTTGTGAAGGCAATCCTAAGTTATAATTTCACATCCCATCAAACTTCCTTACATTAAGCCCTTCAAAATCTCTTACTCTGGGAAGAACGAATCAGACCATTCTTTCAATGAAATCATACGCTCTCTCACCTCTCAAGGTACATTTCAACATTGCCGGCATACCTTCTCTAAGTTTAAAGTTAGAAACAGATTTTTTAGACAATATCATTTGAGGTTGTTGACCAGTTATCATTCTTAGATTTTCCTCTAAATCAGAAAAATCTTTTACTCATTTCCTGGTCGCAAGAGAACCTACTCACATTGCAATAATAACTTTATCAATCTTAGGAACCTCGTGTAAGTTACTCTTACCAAGTTTTTCCTGAAGATTTTTAGTATTCTTTACTGATGTTTCGTACAATGACATGTAGTAAATTTAAAGGTAAATTAAGTGAATATGTTTTTAGAATTATTTTTTAACAACATTTCAACTTTTTTTATAGAATCTTTCTTTTTTTCAACTCTTATCTGACCTAACTCATACTCTAGATCAAGATGAACTCTTTTCATCTCGAAGCATGATATTTGAACTATGAATCGGAGCTTCAAACTCTTGAAATCATTCTCATCTCTTCGCTTTTTTGACTATATTTACTCACTTTACAGTGATCCATAGTCATCTTCTTTCATCTTTTTTCGGAGCAATAGCCAAAACTGTAGAAGTGGTTCATTTCCACTTTCATGCAATCACTATAACTTTATCTCAAGTTTGAATCTTTTTCATAATAATTAATAAGGTTAATAAGATAATTAAGCATTCTAATATATTTGAATTATACCACTTCTTCTGCCATAGTAGCTATCTTTTTGAATCATTTCTCTCTCAATTCTCATGCAACAGGTCAAAATATTCTTTTACCAAGTGGATCCAAAGTTTTATTTATAAGTGCAACAGCGTTGTCAGAAAAACGAATATATGTTCCATCATTTCTTCTAACTTCTTTTCTCACTCTCACTACAACTGCCCATTGAACTGAACCTTTATCAATACTTCAGCTTGGTAATGTAGTTTTAATAGCAATAACAACTTTATCACCAACTGATGCAGTCTTTGATCAACTTCATTTGAGAACTCTAATAACCTTTCAGGTTTTAGCTCAACTATTGTCTGCTATAATTACTCTAGATTCCTGTTGAATCATGGTTTAAAGAATATAAATGATAAATAGTACTTTGTGCTTATTATACTGCAGCTTTAGTGATGACATCTACAAGTATCCATCTTTTTAGTCTACTTCTAGGTCTATCTGCCCTTATCTTCACCATATCTCAAATTCATGCAGACTGATCTTCATCGTGTACATAATATTTCTTATGTCTTGTATACCTTTTTTTGTACAAAGGATGAACTTTTACCATCGGAACGCTGACAACAATAGTTTTTGCCATCTTATCGCTTACTACCTTTCCGATAATCTCTTTGATATTTTTATCTCATATAACTGTCATAGAAATGGTGGCAAAAAATTAAAATACTATTTTTCAGAATTTGATTTACTAGTCATTGCTGTATTAATTCTAGCAATATTTCTTTTTCCTAAAGTAATTAGATGAGTTTGATTTAACGCTCTCATTGTATTTTTTAATTTATTATCAAAAAGCTCTCTTCTAAGTTTGTTTCTCAAACCGACTAAGTCCTTAAAAGATTTTTTTATCAAATCTTTCATTTCTAATTTTTTCATAATAATTTGTTAGAATTAAATCAAATAGGTGCGTATTATTTTATCTCTCATTTTCACACAAGTTTCGTTGAGATGGGTAATTTATAAGTTGCTTGTCTAAAGACTTCTTCAGCAGTTTCCCTATCAACACCGGATATCTCAAAAATAATTTTTCAAGGCTTAACTCTTACTCTATATGTATCAACATCTCACTTACCCTTACCCATTGGCATTTCAAGTCCCTTTTTTGTATATGGCAGATCTGTAAACACTCTAAACCAAATTTTTCATACTTTTCTAGTCACCCTAACTATTACCTTTCTTGCAGACTCTAATTGTCTATTAGTAAGGTATCAAGCTGAAGTAGCTTTTAGTCATCGATCTCCGTAAGCAACTGAATTTCATACATGAGACTTTCATTTAAGTCTTCATCTAAATTGCTTTCTAAATTTCCATTTATTTGGTGCTAGTAACATATTGTTGTAGGTTTATAAAGGTATAAAGAGTTTGGTGTCAGAAGAATCATTAAGTAAGTAACACCTTGTCTATAGTTTTTCCATTGCTTCTTGTTTTCTTGATTTCTTTTCTGCCTGCATATTCTCAGAAATACATATCCAAACCTTAATTCATAAGACTCAGTATTTTGTCTTAGCAGTAGTGTAATGGTAATCTATATCTGCTCTTAGTGTTTGAAGTGGTATTCTTCCTTCTGTAAATTTTTCATTTCTAGACATGTCTGCTCAATTTAATCTTCATGCTATTTGAACTTTTACTCATATTGCTCACTTTTCCATAACTTTCTGTAAAACACTCTTTGCCACTCTTCTATATGACATTCTATTTTCCATTTGTATACATGCAAATTCAGCCATAATTTTTGCTGACAATTCTGGTACCTTCACTTCTTTAATCGTTACTTTAAAAAGTCTTCTTGTGATTTTATGAAGTTTTTTCTCAAACTTTTGCAAATTTACTCCATCCCTACCTAATACAGACGCAGGCTTCGCTGTAAAGATAATTACTTCTCATTCTTTATCAGTTTTTCTAATCACTACTTTAGCAATTGCAGATCTGAAATAATGAGTTTCAATCAATTCTCTTATCTTTATATCCTCAACGAAAAATTTAGAAGATTGATTTTGAGAATGACTATACCATTCACATGGTCGATTTTTCATGATTCATATTCTATGCCCTCTTGGGTCGATTTTTGATCACATATAGCAAATTTAAAGTATAAAGGTAATGAGTCAGAATTTAGAGTCAGAAACTATATTACATAATGTCTGATTCTAAACTCTAAACGATTTTTTTATTTTTTTACTCATAATTTTACAGAAACATATGCTCTGTGATGTTCGTAACCATGCATTCTTCATCTACCAACAGCTCTAACTCTCTTTATTTTAGGCCCTTTTCCAACATTGATTGTATCAATATATAGATCTTCCTTTTTGAGATCCAAATTATTCTCAGCATTTGCAGTTGCTGAATTAATGAGTTTTAACAAGGTTTTTCAAGCTTTCTTAGGTAGAAATGTTAAAAATCTTCTTGCCTCAAGAACAGATTTTCATTTTACCATTGATGCAACCAATCCTAGCTTTTTACTAGACATAAGCGCATATTTTAGTGTTGCTGTCATACTTTTATTAGACATGGTGTATGTAATTAGTTAAATAATTGAATCTTTCTATGATTATTCCTTAGAAAGGATGTCATCTAAATGTTCTTGTAGGAGCAAATTCTCATAATCTATGTCCAATCATCTCTTCATTAATATACACAGAGACAAATTGTCTTCCATTGTGAACTGCTATAGTGAATCCTACCATCTCTGGAAGAATTTGAGATGCTCTGTCCCACACCTTAATTACTTTTTTTTCTCCCGAATCATTCATCTTTTTAATCTTTTTCATCAATTTAGGATGAACTCGGAATCATTTTTTCAGTGATCTAGCCATAATCTAATTAAATGTAAAAGCATATTATTTAAATCTCGTCTTTCTCTTAGTAACAATAAATCTATCTGACCATTTTTTCTTCTTTCTAGTCTTCTTACCTGGAGACACTCATCTACCATTAAATGCCTTTGGGTTCATAGCAAGATCTGTTGCTCACTCTCATCATCCATGTGGATGATCTACAGGATTCATCACCTTACCTCTTACTTCTGGTCTTCTTCCCATCCATCTAGATCTTCATGCTTTTCAAATGACTATGTTTTTATGTTCATCATTCCCTAAAGCACCTATAGTGGCCCAACAGTGTTCATGAAACAATCTTACTTCTCATGACTGCAACTTTACATATATCATACCATTTTCCTCATCTTTACCGGTAATAGTAGCATACGAACCAGCACTTCTTACCAATTTCCCTTTAGTTTGAGGAGTTACTTCCAAATTATATACAGTAAATCCATCTGGTATATTTTTTAGTTGCTTTCTGTTTCATGGTTTTAATAATGCTTCATCTCAAGTAGCGATCATATCTCATACATTTATATTTTTCCATGCCAATACATATCTTTTTTCTCAATCAAGATAGTGCAATAAAGCAATTCTACATGTTCTATATGGATCATACTCAATAGTAGCAACCTTTGCCGGAACATTAAGTTTATCTCGTCTGCGGAAATCTATCATTCTATACATTCTCTTATGTCCTCATCATCTATGTCTAGTTGTGATTCTTCATGCATTATTTCTACCAGCTTTCGACTTAATAAAGGTAGTTAATGGCTTATGAGGCTTATCAGTAGTGATATCAGAAAAATCATATCAGGTCATATACCTTCTTGATGGAGTGAATGGTTTATATGTCTTAATTGCCATTAGGTAAGTGTAAACAATGTAAATATTTTCTAACCAACAAGCTCAATTGAATCACCTTCGTGCAGGGTAACAATAGCTTTCTTATATGCTCTTCTCACAAGTTTTCTCTGTAGTCTTCACTTATATGGTACATTCATTACACGAACTGACTTTGGAGTCACATCATACAGTACTCATAAAGAAATCTTAATATCGTTTTTATTTGCGTCCTTATGAACACGAAATGTATATGTATTAAGATCGTTTGCTAACTTGTATACCTTCTCAGTCATAAGAGGGGCACCGATTATTTGATAAGGAGTCAGCTTCCCTAGAGCTCTAGGTGAAATTGCTGTTTTTGCTCTCCTTTTCTTAATAGAATCTCGTCTTTTCATTGGTAAACATAAATTATAAAGTATTATTTAGTTAATCTTTGTTCAACTTTATCAAAAGCATCAGCTACAAATAAAGCATTTTTGAATGACATAAGATCATATGGATTCAATTGTGCACTTGTAGTATATCTCACTCAAGCAATATTGTTCATAGATTTAGCAGCAATTTCTACTTTTTCTGGAAGAACAACCAACAATTTCTGTCCTCACAACTTCATACTATCCAATGAGTCTACAACTACTTTTGTCTTAATCTCAGATAGCTCTAATTTATCTAGTCAAAACAATCTTTCTGATTTAGCTTTTAACGCTAGAGCACTTCTTAGCGCTCTGTTTTTCATTTTAGAGTTCATGTTTTTTGTCCAATTTCTTTCGTTTCTAGGACCAAACGCCACTCATCATTTTCTTCTAATTGGAGATCAAGCATCACCTACTCTCGCATTTCAGGTTCATTTTTGTCTATACAATTTTCTTCATGATCTACGAACTTCAGATCTTGTTTTTGTATGCGCAGTTGCTTGACGTTGATTTGAAAGGTACATAACAACATATTCATGTACTAACCCTTCATTAATTATTTCGTCAGAAAAAAGATCTTTGGACATCTTTTGATCTCCTACCTTCTTTCCTTTCATATCTAGTATTTCATAAGAATAGCTCATTTTTGGGAATTAATAAATAAGAAGATTATTTTTCAGTAACCAATAGTTCCAGATATGTGTGATATGCTCAAGGAACTGATCACTTCAATATAACAACCTGTTGTTCATTGATCATCTCAAATGAGATAACTGGCACAGACTTAAGAGTAATTGTCTCATCTCCCATATGTCAAGCCATCTTTTGACCTTTTAGAGTTCTTCTTGGCTTTCTATTACCTGTAGATCCTAGCGCTCTATGGAACTTAGATCCATGAGTTTTAGGTCATCATCAGAAATTATGCCTCTTCATTCAACCTTGAAATCACTTTCATTTTGAAATTCAGACAACCCTAACTGTAGCAACATCTTTGAGCACTTCTGCATTTAGAACAGATCATACTGGATAACTTGCTAAGTCATCTTCCGACACTTTAAATTCTACACTTTTTCCATATTTTCCAGTTCTTTTTTTATCAGCACCAATCACAATTGCAGAATATCCATCCTTTTCAACTGTCTTGTGTCTCAAAATAGTTTGTTCAGGAACAGCTAAAATAGTGACTGGCACCATTCTATCTTCATTCCAAACTCTTGTCATTTCTTGTTTTTTGACAATTAGTCATCATCTTGTGGTTAACATCGCTTCTTAAATTAGCAAATAAATACTCAAGCAGAGCCTCGAAGCTCAAGGGTGCAAACAAATTAATATACTCTCACCTCAACACTAACCCCAACTGGGATAGATAGGTTTTGTAAATACTCAACCGTCTTAGTTCATGTTTCAACTACATCTATAAGTCTAGCGTACGTGATTCTCTCGTATTGATCCCTAGAATCCTTGTACACAAAGTGAGACTTAATCACTGTATACTTCTTCATCTTCTTCGGCAAAGGAATTGGACCCTTTACTGAAGCTCAAGATTTTATCAAAAGTCATAAAATCTTTGTAACAGAATTTTCTAACATTTTTAAGTCATAACTTTTGAGCTTAATTCTAAGCTTTGGAGTTGTTTTTTTTCAATCAGACATACGTGAAACATGAAATAAGTAAAGATTGAGTGTTAAAGTTCTATATATGGGATAAAAAGACAACCGATCTTAAATAAGATCGATCGTCTTTCCCCGCTATATATATTTAAATTATTCAATTACTTTTGTAACTACTCAGGCACCCACAGTTCTACCACCTTCTCTAATCGCAAATCTTAGACCTTCGTCCATAGCAACTTTATAGATAAGATCAACAATCATCTTTGCATTATCTCATGGCATAATCATTTCTGTTCCAGCAGGCAACTCTACAGTTCCAGTTACGTCAGTTGTTCTAATAAAGAATTGTGGTTTATATCATGACATAAACGGAGTATGTCTACCACCCTCTTCTTTCTTCAATACATATACTTCAGCTTCAAATTTCTTATGAGGAGTTACTGTTCATGGCGCAGCCAATACTTGACCTCTTTGTACAGCATCTTTTTCAATACCTCTAAGAAGAAGACCACAATTCATACCAGCCTCACCTTGTTCAAATTGTTTATGGAACATTTCAACACCAGTAATAGTTGTAGGTGTAGGTTCGTCAGACAGTCCAACTATTTCTATATCATCATTAATCTTAATTACTCCAGTCTCAATTCTACCAGTCACTACAGTACCTCTACCTTTAATAGAGAATACATCTTCAACAGGCATCAAGAATGGTTTTGAAGTTTCTCTTTCAGGAATTGGTACATATGTATCCAATTGCTCCATAAGGTCCCAAATACATTTAGCATCACCAGCTTCATCAGTTGGATTTTCACCAGCCTTAAGTGCAGATCCTCTAATAATAGGGATTTCGTCTCCAGGGAAGTCATATTGTGTAAGAAGATCTCTAATTTCTTCTTCTACCAATTCTAACATGTCAGCATCATCAACCATATCACACTTATTCAAGAAGACTACCAACTTAGGTACATTTACTTGCTTAGCAAGCAAAATATGTTCTCTCGTTTGAGGCATTGGTCAATCAGCAGCAGATACTACCAATATACCACCATCCATTTGAGCGGCACCAACAATCATATTCTTAACATAATCAGCATGTCAAGGACAGTCAATATGCGCGTAATGTCTATTTTCTGTTTCATACTCTACATGAGCAGTGTTAATAGTAATACCTCTTTCTCTTTCCTCAGGCGCCTTGTCAATGTTCCCGAATCCTAAATCCTTAGCGAATCACTTAGTAGCAAGTACTGCACAAATAGCAGCTGTGGTTGTAGTTTTACCATGATCTACATGACCAATAGTACCTACATTAACGTGTGGTTTAGACATATCAAATATAGTAATAAATAAATAACATAATAACAATTATTGTTTTTCCCAAAAAAAATAGTGTCGTTTTGCTTCTCGCAAATCAACAAAGATAATATGGGGTTAGCGTAGTTTCTCACTGCGGTTTCCAACATTAGGGACCTTCAGACTTCGATCGAGACTTTTGCTAAACAGATGTATATTTAAACAAGTTGATAGATTTTGCAAGTGAAAATCAAACAAAGTTTGCTATTTTTTTTGGAATAAATATGGAAGTATAAACACAACTAAGATATGGACAAGATGGACGCAAAGAAAAAATTATTTGAAAAGCGACAAAGACTCTATGATCTTGCACATAATCTTGATAGAAATATAAAAAAATGGAAAAGTTAAAATATTTTTTTTACTCAATCTCAATAACGTAGCATATCACCAAGCTGCGTTTTTTTTCTTGGAGATTAGCTGATAGCTATACTCTCTCCCACTCTTGATATACGACTAAATGGAATATCGGTTTGTCCCATGCGAATCATGAAATCGTATAATCATCATGTGCAGTCTAGAGATAATTTTTTCTTTGTTTTTAGCTCAACAAATTTCTTAAAAGGCAATATAACTTTACTTAACATTTCATTTTTATTTCTAGAATAACTAGAGCGTTCAAGTAATGTGTTTGGAATATCTTGATTAAGATTATCAAATAACATAAGGAGCAAGTCTACAGTAGTGCTCTGAGATACTAGATCTTTCGATGTCAGTCTCTCTCAGTCAAAGTATATCTTTTTAGATATTCCATCTAAAAGAAATCAACGTGATGTCATCTTGATAGCGTCAGTTATTGACACAATCTTCTTCTCTCATTCTATACTAGTATAAATAACTGTCCCTTTCTTTATATAATCTGAATATATCTTCTTTCATAAAAATTGTTCAATCTTTCATCATCAATACTGTGTTCAATCTCTCCAATTGGAATATGAAAAGCTAATTTCTCGTCATGTTTTCTCTTTTAAGTGGTTAATGAATGACTTTGCAACCTTCTTTAGTCATCATTTTTTTGAAATACACAAGAATCTTCACTCTCACCTGTCTGGCGATAAAGGGATAAAGGCAATTTTATCAAACTTTCCTGGTAGTGTTTGATCATAAGCCGACTGACTATTGAATGTTAATTGTGTTGGGAGTTCTAACTTCTTTAGTGAGGAAATAAGTCTATCTATACTTGTTTTATCAGGCTTCTGGAGGTATCTCAAAAACATCTCAACAAAAAACGTTTGGTGATACTTATAAATTTCAGATAAATATAGGCTAGGTTTAATCTCTTTAACATTACTAATAACATTATTCAAAAAGGTAAATGATGATTCTTTACGTTGATGTCAAATCTTTTTCAATCTTGGCAAATAGGTTTGATTTGTATCGATAATTCACAAGTCTAATCAAATACGAGAAAAATCATCGGTGAATGAAAAACTTTTGAAATCTATAATCTTATCTTTAAACACTTGAGAAGAAAGCTGGAATCTGTCGTTTTCAAATATACTTCATCCACAATAAGCCTGAGGGAAGTCTGAATTAATTAAAGACACATAAGGCAAAAATCATCATACATGATGATTCAATCAGAAAGCCTTGGATTCGATTGTAAGTGCTACTTTCCAAATTCATAGGACTTCTTTTTTCGATAGTTTATCTGGATTCACGTTATGTGTATATACAAACATAAATAAGGCAAATAATGTCGATAGAGTGCTAGAAAATCACGATCATTCTCATCTACGAAATTCTGATAAAATAGATACTTTTACTCAAGATAATCACACTTTCTTAAAAAAAGATTCAATTACGTTGACTATATTTTCACTTATACTTCACTGATACAAATCAGAGAACAAATTCTTTTCAAAGCATCTGTTTTGGAAATCATAAAGAGTTGCTTCGTCTAATATAAATCATTTTTCTCACTCAAAAGTTACTCATAAATACATCTTTGTAGGCAATTTTTGTTTTACTTGAACTATAGAATCAAACTCTACATTTCAACTATATCCCCGATCAAATGTTTGAGGCAACGATAGCACCAGGTCATGTTTTGCAAAGAAATGTTGATACACATCATAATGTTCTTTTTGCAAAGATGAGGAAGTCATGTGAATGTTATCCATATTTTCTTGAGAAAAGTAAAAATACAAACCTTATATATGATCTTAGTTAAGAATAAAAGAATTTCATATGAAAAAACAAGCCTCAGTAGAGACTTGTTTTTACCTGTATAATAATAATTGTAATTTTCTAGATTTGCCAGTGGGCGGATTTGAACCACCGACACAAAGCTTTTCAGGCTTCTGCTCTACCCCTGAGCTACACTGGCATACTTACTACCTTTATGGTAGGCACGGGTGGACTCGAACCACCGACCTCATCCTTATCAGAGATGCGCTCTAACCGCCTGAGCTACGCGCCTATATACTTACGGTTGTGTGAATCTTTAATCTCCTTCTCATCTTTATCACTCTAAGCGCCTTGAGGGCTAGACAATTAAAGTACTTACAGTTGTGCCATTATTTAATCTCGGGAATGCGGGACTCGAACTCGCGACCTCCTGCTCCCAAAGCAGGCGCTCTAGCCATCTGAGCTAATTCCCGAAATTGCATGCTTATCAGAAGCAAAGCCATATATATCAAATTCCATAATAAATGCAAGGTTAAGAAGATTTTTTTGACAAATTTGAATAATTAATTTATAATTAACTATATATAATCTGAACCATTTTTATTTAAGTTCAATATGAAAAAATACTTATTCCGCACATCGCGACTTACGCTTTTATTTCTCTTGGCCATATGAGGATGATACTTTTTTGTTCAACAAGATTCTTTTGAACAGTGAAATGATCGTCGTCTAGATGATAAACACCGAGATATTCCGTTTTTTCGTGTAATGTCAGATGTAGATACCACTGTAATAGATATGAAGCTAGATGTTCGAACCCAGGATATTTTAGAATGAGGAACGGCATATACAGATCTTCAAGAAAAAGACTATTGAGTGCGTCTAAAAGAAATTTGTTGAAACTATGATGACATCTGTGATAGAATGAAAATGGATCACAACTTTACTCTTAGAGAATTATACAACTTCACAGTATTTAGTGTCTACATCATAACTCAGATTGATGACAATATACTGCTTGAAGATGTATCCACAATTCGCACAACCTTATCTTCTATTACTTTTAATAAAGATAGCGTAGATATTACTAGGTGAAAAGCATGATGGAGAAATGTATTGATTAATACATATGACATGAGAGATCTAGTAGAATTGTTCGAAATTATTACTCATGAATTGATGCATATACTTGATCTTTGAGTTATAGATGATCCATTTAGTGAAAAAAATAAGCAATACAAAGAGCGATGAGATCTGTCATTTTGAATGAATGATCGATCGTTAAAATTTTATAGTCTCTCTTGGCAGTCTGAAAACCAAAAAAGAAATTCTTTTAGAAACGATAATATGATAAGCATATATGCACAGACTAACACTTTTGAAGAAATAGCTGAATTTTGAAATGCGTGGATAAATCATCAGGTCCCTTTATTGGCAATCGCTAGAGAAGATCCAGTACTTCTACAGAAATACCTTCTGTTTAAACAACTTTTCTGAGAGCGATATATCAACAAAGATATAGAAACATACAGAACTAAAGACTTGGGCATGAGACCAAGAGATACAACTAGGCGACACGATACTGTGGACTCTTTAGATGAAATAAAATAAAATGAAACTATTTCAGATTATTGCAACTATTGCTGTTATTATTTGTATATGAGTAGCAACTCATATAAACAATCAAGAACTGTATCATTATGCACAATGAACAGAGTGATTACTAGATGACAGTAATCTCGAAGAATATCCTCCAGCTCCTCTTCGTGTTATGTCGAATTTTGATACAACTCTAATAGATGCTGACATTAAAAATCAATTCAATTCAAATATCACTAATCAGGATGATCTCACTGATAATGAAGTTCAAGAACGTATAGATTCGATCTGTATCTTTTATGATGATATATGTGAGAAGAT
The DNA here is from genome assembly GCA_937923605.1 of Candidatus Absconditabacterales bacterium. Classification (GTDB taxonomy): domain Bacteria; phylum Patescibacteriota; class Gracilibacteria; order Absconditabacterales; family Absconditicoccaceae; genus JAHDCT01. The sequence goes on along the minus strand of CALDTY010000004.1, from coordinate 36,005 downwards.
AATATATGATGCGCATTATACGGTTCATGATAAATACACATTTTTATTATATACTACTTTTCTTATTACCCAGATTGATAGTAATAACCTCAAAAAAGATTCATGATTATTACGTACAACACTTTCGTCAATCAAGTTTTTTATGTCACCCGATGGCGTAAGATGACAAGCTTGAAGAAGTAACGTTTTAATTAATACGCAGCTTATTTCTTCCAAACAGGAGCTTTTTGAGATACTAACTCATGAAATTGCGGGACACATATTTGATCTTTGAGTTCTTGATGATCCAAGTTGAGATAAAAGCAAATCGTTTAAAGAATTTTGAAAAGAAAGATTCGGGAATCGTGACTGGTCACTAAGCTTTTATGAATTAAGTCGAGCGACTGATCAGTATGCACACAATAAAGATTTTGTAAGTTGATACTGATCAACAAATCCATTTGAAGGATATGCGGAATTCACAAATGCATGGATAAATCACCATGCACCTTTAATAAAGTTGGCAACACAAAATGAAACAATAAAAAAGAAATACATGAAAATGCGTGAAATATATTGATCTCGATTTATAAATCTTGATATAGATACCTATTGAAAAATGCCATTACAAACAATTCCGTATGACACAACCCTTTGGAACAAAAAAACACTTCATTTCAATAATCTTGAAAAGTTCTAAAGAAAGCGTAGAGTGGTTCTTATGTTTGATACAAAATGACATCTTGTAAAAAAAGTTGATTCACCTTCTGGGTTAGTCTCTTTTTTGACGCTTCAAGTCCAAGATAGTTTTAATTTTGAAGAAGGTCAATTTGTAATGTTAGAAACTGAGTTTGAATGAAAAAAGATGAAAAAACCTTACAGCATCTCAACTACTTACAAACAAATGGAAGAAGAAAAACATATAGGATTTGTTGTCAAAAAAACATCGCTAGACTGAATGTCAAACTTCTTAACTCAACTTATTACAGCTGATTTTCAAGTTTCTGTAAAATGACCTGTTGGACATTATACAAACAGTCTAGAACATAAAAAATATCTTTTTATTGCAACATGAAGTGGACTATCTCCAAATGTATGATTGTTTTCAAAGCTTGTATATCAACAATGAGATTACGATTATATAGTAAATATCTTTTGAGAAAAAACTCATGCAGACATAGTCCCTGAAATTGAAACTTTATTCACTCAACACAACAAAGAGAATATTAATAATTTTTTCCACCTTTCACGCGAGCCAAACATAGAACAGATAAACAAACAATATCAATCGACTTGATCTACTATACGTTATCAGACATGACGTATCCAAGGATCACTAACTAAAGCTATCGAACTCTTATGAACAGACATGTCTTGTTTTATATGCTGAAAACCAGAAATGGTTGATGACGTAAGATATATTTTAGAACAATCTTGAGTAGACAAGGAAGATATTACTTTTGAAAAATATTAATTCATGACTTGGAAAATAAAAGCTAATAGCTTTCTTGCTAATGTAGATAAAAACGCAATCTATAAACTCCTAATTGGGGCTATATTTTTGGTTGTACTTTCTATATGAATAACGAGATATATCTGAGAAGAAAAAATTGCTGAACGAGTTGAGCAAGCTTGAATATGGGGACCAATTATTATCATAGTTTGGAAATCATTAACTATTTTAGTTGCTCCACTCTCTGGGACAACTACTTACGTTATCGCTTGAGGATTGTTTTGAGTGTTTCGATGAAGTGTATATAATCTTATTTGAAACGCTATTTGAATGAGTATTTGATTTCGAATTTGAAGAATTCGGTGAATTGATGTCATCAAACGATTTGTTGGAAAGAAATCATCAGTAATTATAGAAGAACTTACTGAACAATTAGCTGACTTAAAAACTCTAACGATAACCCGTATAGTACTTTTCCCACTTGAAGATTTGATTAATTTTGCTTGTGGTATGTCGAAGATTCGTTTTCCTACTTTTCTAATAGTTAGTCTTATTATTACAAGCATCGTAGCGACAATATGGATTTGGATTGGTGATATAATGTTTTAAATTAAATGATTCAAGGTTAAAACTGATATATACTCTATACTTACAAATTCTTTCACTTATCTTCTCTCCACTTCCTTATCTCTTCGTGGTGCCCACTTAATAAAACCTCTGGAACCTCGAATCATTCAACTTCTTGCGGTCTTGTATATTGTGGATACTCAATATTATTCATTCATTGTTCTGGTCTATAACTCTCCTGTTGCCAAGATACTTCTTCTTTTATAACTCCTGAAACAAGTCTAGCAGTTGATTCAATAATACTCATCGCTGGAACCTCTCATCATAATGTGATATATTGTCCCAAGGAAATATTTGTAAAATTTGTATCAAATTCTTTTTGACACCAAAGTCTCACTCTATTGTCTAGACCTTCATATCTTCAGCAAATTAGTATTAGATCAGTATATTCATCTACTATCTTATGAGCAATTGACTGATTGTAAACTGTCTCACTTGGTGAAAGCAATATTACACTCACTTTTTTATTTTTCATGTCTATACTTTTTATAGCATCGATCACTGGCTGAGCTTTTATAAGCATTCCCGCACCTCATCCATAAGGTTCATCATCAATTTGTTTATGTTTGTCAGAACAAAAATCTCTTGGATTTATAAGATGTACAAAAATTTTCTTATCTTGTACTGCCTTTGAAATAAGAGATACAGACAAGAAAGAATCGAATATTTCCGGAAAAATGCTAATAATATGATAATTCATAGGAGAATATTTAAAATAATAATCATTCAATTGATCTAGTTTTAAGTTCTTGATATACGGCTTGATAGTTATTAATATCTGTTAGCAAATCTAGGTTCTTTTTATGTTTTAGTATGTTAACCAAGTTTATATTCGAATAATGGTTATCATCTCGATATCAATTTGCAGTAGCTAAGACTTGGGCTTGGTTTTTATCTCCTTGTTTAGGAAACTGTTCAATTAGAAAGACGATTTGATTAAGTATGTCGTGTTTCTTTAAATAACTTATCAAATTCAGTATTGATTCTTCCGTTACTCACTTTGTTCATAATGATTGAAATGTTATGACTCTAATTAAACTACCTTGGTTTGTTTCATCTTTCTTCTCAATCTCTTTCATTTGTTTTATAGGAAATTCTCACTGATTTCTATGTGATCATAATTCAATAAGTTTTCACATTGTAAAATACATATATGTAAAAAAGCCTTATCATAATTTAACACATTCTATTATTCTTTGGAAGACTTCATCTATACTTCAACTAGCATCTACTTTTCTCATGAGCTTCTTTGTTGCTGGAAACGAAAACAACATTTCACATCATTCATATATCTTGTAGCTAAATTCTGCTTTTTCTTTTTCAAATTTATCCCCATCTGCATCGAATGTTCTTCCAAGACCAATATCAACATCAAGATCTAAAAATAATATTATATCAGGCATTGTATTTTTTACCGCCTCTTTGTTAATCTCCCACACCCTTTCCATTCACATTCATTGTGCAACTCATTGAATTGTAAGTGAACTACAGAATGATCTATCTGAGACTACTATCGCTCAATTTTTAAGTGCTGGCCTTACCTTTGACTCTAACAACTGCGCTCTTGCACTAGCGTATAAATATATATCAGTGAGTGGGTTCATTTGCTCATTGAATTCTGTACCCTGCACCAAAATTCTTATTGCTTCAGCAATTTCGGTTCATCATGGCTCTCTTACAAGGACCACTTCTTTTCATGGATACACGTCACGAAACCAAGCAGCTAGTTTCTCTGCTTGGGTTGATTTTCCAGTTCATACAACTCACTCAAGAACTATATACATATACTCTTTGTAGGGATTTGATTTTTTTTAGCAAAAGAAAAAAGAGACCTAAATCTCTTTTTAAATCTTTATATCATTACCTAAATTACGCCGTCCTCACCATTGCTTCATTAAGAACATCTCATAATGATATTGTTGTCCTAGTTGTATTTCAAGTTCATGAGGTATATAAAGATCCTGAATTTACAGACCCTTCCATTTTAGAAAAATAAGACCTTAAACTAGATTTTATTTCACCTATATTTCACTGTAATTCTAATTCAGTATAGTCAAAGTACCATCCAAGATTCTTGTTAAGTATTTTACAGATCTTGTATGTACTATTTGCATTCATAGCATTAAATATTTGTTGTTTTGATATTCATGGGCAATCACTTGAATTATTTTTTATTACTGCATTCTCTATTTGAAGCAATTCTAATATATTTGAAGCTTCTATCAAATTATCACAATTATATTTCGTAGTAACAGCGAGTAATTTTTCTAAATGTCAGTCTAATAAATTAATCATATGAGAATCATTCATATATGAATTAACAATACTTTTTAGTTGTTTTTTATTCTTTGGATGATTAGGTATTTTTTGTAAAAAGTCTCCAACTTTCTTATGCAGAATATCCTTTTGAGTGTTTTCTTCTTGTTTTATTAGCTTAATTTTTTCTTGTTTCGCTTGATTTTTCAGATTTCTCGAAAGTGTTTCCTGATCAGTACTTCATAAGGTAACTTGCTTTGGTCATGTAATTTTTACTTTATTTGAATGTATTCAATTTATTTTGTCTGTCTCACTAAGAACTGAGTGAGCATTATCTTTTGCATCAACGACTTCATTAGTAAGTCATAAATTTTTATTAATAGTATCTTGAAGTTCAGAACTTACTGGAACTAGTGTAACTGACAATGAAGTATCCATAAAGATAAATATTAAGAATAAAGTTAATAATCTATATATATTTTTTATATAAAGTCAATAGTAATTTCACTTGTAAGGTTTCTTCTTTTTAATATTATTCATCTATTATGTCAGTATCACTTTTCACAAGTACATATTATTACTACAGCACTCGCTTATATTGTAAGGGGCTTAGTTTGTAGTTGAACCATAAACATCTAACTAAACAATCCACCTTACGAGGTGGTTTTTTTTATATTTTTTTTAAAATGACTAATTTAACTTTACCTAACTTTACTCTAGAAAACCATACTGTCTGGAATCGTATGCTGACTAAACAAATGAACATTATTGAACAAAATATAGATCATATTTCTATGCATCTTATTAGATGAATAGAAATAGCTGAATTACATATAGATAAGATTCCAAATGTTCTAGAATTATCAAATCGCTTAGAAAAAGCTACTTGACGACGTCTATGTGATGCAGAAGATCCCTTCCTTTCACATGATAGATGGTTCGAACATTTAGCGCACAAAAGATTTCCCGTTACAAATTACATACGTACCATGGAAAATTTTGAGTTTACTCCACTTCCTGATTTATTTCATGAATACTTTGGACACATGCCACAGATGTTTCAATCTTTTTTTGCAGACATAGAGGAAAAAACTGCTTTATTACACCAAAAAGCTATTACACAAAAGCAAAAGAAAGATATATTTAATATTTCTCGACGAACAATTGAATACTGAGTACTGAGAGAAAATGGAACAGAAAAATGTGTCTGAACAGGGATTCTTTCGTCTCCAGGAGATTTAAAATATTTCTGCAATAATTGATTTATTCTTGAAGATGCTAGTCTTGAAAAACTCATTTCTACTCCCCCAAGTCCTCACCAGCAACATAGTAAATTTTTTGTTTTTGAAGATTTAGATCAATGGGATAATTTGTTAGAAGAATACGAAAAGAAATTTATGTAGTAAATCGAATAGAACTTTCATATACTGACTTTATTTATAATACAACAATCTAATGAAACTAAAAGAAGAACTAGAACAACGTTGATACTTGCATCAATATACTCATGAAGAAGTTTTCGAAATATTTGAGAACGGATGAAAGAAATTTTATCTATGAGTAGATCTATCAGCGGACAGTATGACTATTGGAAATTTTGTAGCTCTAATGATGGCAATACGTATCATGATGAGATGAAACACTTGATACTTATTAGTGTGATGAGCAACAAGTACTATTGGGAATCCTAGTGGGAAAGATAATGAAAGACCCATTCTAACCGATGAGCAATTGCTTCACAATCAAAATTGAATTAGTGACCAATTTGCTAAATTATGTTCAAACATAGAAAGTATTTCATGAAAAAAATTAGATTTCACTATAGTGAATAATAAAGATTTTTTTGTTGATATGAATGCACTTGAGTATTTAAAAGAGGTTGGAAGGTATATAACTGTTAATTGGATGCTAAATAAAGACATAGTAAAAAAAAGAGTCACTGACCCAGATAAGTTTATTTCTTATGCAGAATTTAGTTACATGCTGATTATGGGATACGATTTCTTTCATCTTTTTAAAAACGAGGATGTTATTATGGAAGTCTGATGATCTGATGAGCGAGATTGAATCATCACGTGAATTGAACTTATTAGTAAAAAAATAAATGAAACTGCCTATTGAATCACCAATAAACTGATCGTTGATAGTAATGGAAAAAAGTTTTGAAAATCTGAGTGAAATGCTATTCGACTAGATCCCAAAAAAAATCATCCATATGTATGTTACAATTATTTTATGAACTCCGCTGATGAAGATGTAGAAAGATATTTGAAACTTTTCACCCTATTAGAGTTTGATGAAATTAATAAAATCATCCAATCTCATAATACTGATGTTAGTAAAAGAGAAGGACAAAGCAAATTATCATACCTTGTTACTCAAATGATCTACTGAACAAAATCAGCAGATCTGTGTATTATGATAAAAGATACTTTATTTGGATCAGCAAATGCTGTCGAAAAAATTACATCAATGTCTGAGGAAGAAATGATCGCTATTAATCAAAGTACCTGATGAAATATTTGAAGTAATATGAGAATTCTCGAAGCAATAGTTGCTACTTGATTATGTGAATCAAATGCTGAGGCAAAAAAAGCAATCAAAAGTAATGCAATCTCACTAAATGAAATAAAAGTAAGTGATGTATGATATGAAATTTCTGATCAAGATCGAATTAATTGAAAAATATTACTCTTAAGGAAAGGGAAAAAAACATATAAGACTCTTCTTAAGTCATAAAATCTCCTTGAATGAATATATTTCTAGAGAAATAAGCCGATATGGCTTATTTTTTTAGTATTTCCGACATATTCTCTCGATTTAACTCTTGTAATCTTTTTCCTTCAAGCTCTTTGGGTAGAATAAATCATTGTAAGTCTTCTTCTCTCATTTTTCGAATCTTCCTTAATGTTTTTCTCGTATATTGAGAAACGATTTCTAGAAATTGTATCATACGATCAAAATCTATGTTCTCCTTTTCTTTCTTAGTTAACTTCACTACAGCACTCTGAACTTTTGGTGGAGGATCAAAAGCTGTTGCTGAAACAATAAAACAATATTCAATAGTATATCAATAATTTAGCAACCGTCGTAAGTAGGATTTTTGTTTCGTAATTGTCTTAATCTTCTCTCCTACCTCTTTCTGTATGAGAAAAACACCTCAGATACAGCTTTGTTCCACAAAGAACTTTCTAAAAATCGGAGAAGTGATGTAGTATGGGAGATTTCATACCATTAAACTTGATACATCAATTTTAGATTTATTTTTAAGCACATCTCACCGTACAATATCAAGATTAGCGTGAGAACTCACAAAAGGATCTAGATATTTTTCTAGAGTACCATCAACTTCTAATAATGTAACTTTTTCAAATTCTTGTATGATAAGCTTAGTTAGAACTCCCTGCCCTGGTCCTATTTCTATTAGTGAATCACATCATAGTTCTTTTTTAGTTTCAAAAACTATTTCAGCTATGTTATCTAATACTAATTTATCTTTAAGAAAATGTTGTCCAAATTTTTTTCCCATTTTATTTAAAAACTAATACCTGGAATTTTTTCTGCCCACTCTTGTGCTGTATCTTTTATATTATTGTACTTTGCATTAACTTCTTTTAATTGATCTAAATACTGCAATACATCTATATCTTTAATCTTGTTGAGTTCTACTCATAATTTTTTTAGTTGTTGTAGTTGATCTATTCAAGTCAGGTCTTCTAAGAAGTTTTCTCATAGCTGTAATTCAATAATTCCTTTCAATATATCTATTCAGCTCAAGTCTTTCAATTTATTGCGCGCAAGATCTAGCTTCTCAAGATTCTTCATTAAAGGAAATCATACAAGTGAGTCAATTTGGTTATCTGAAAGGTTTAGTTCCTTAAGGCTCGGCAAACAACTAAGTCATGAAACTTCCTGGATGTTATTATTACTAAGATCTAATGAGACGATTCTTGATAGATCTACGGAGCGAAGTAGTTTACATATATCTGGGATATTTCATAAATCTAAATTTGATAAATCTAAATGTCCTGACGTCGAAATTCTTTGCTGAACATCTAACGCTGATAATGGTGAATCTTTTTGTGAATGCTGTCTATCCCCTTCAACTATAGCATCGATTAATTTTGATTGAGAGCTACATCAAGTGAGTATACACACTATAAGTCAGGATATTATCAATTTCTTCATACACATATTAGAAACTAAAAGATAGATATAATGTACATACTAGATAATTAATTTCAATAAGAGAAAAACCCCGCAAGCGGGGTTTTTCAAAGTCTATATATGATATGAGTGACTAAGAATTAGTCGTTATCAGATACAGCGTTGTTGTTTACTACATCGAATCCTAGTCTAGGATCTGTAATAAGTGAGTATCCATTAATTCCTGTGTCATTAGCACCGTAAACGATAGCTCATGCAGATAGGTCATCAATTTCAACACCAACAGAGTCTGAAGTTCCAGCAGTCATTACAACTCCTACAGCTTCAATTACGAAGTCAGCGACTTCTCCAGCTTCCAACACGAAGTCGTCAGTTGAAGCAGCTACATTAAATGTAACTACACCACCAGCAGCCGTACCTACGTAAGCAGGCTCAGTACCAGCAACTTTATAGATTTCATATGAACCTACAGTTGTACCACCACCAAGAGACTCGTCAAGTACGATAGAATCAATTTGAAGATCAAGATCTCCTCATGAAGTATCAGTATTTGTCCAAGAATCAGCAGTTATTCTCAAGATACCAACATTAGTGTTTGTTGTAAGACCTCCATTTTCATTTGCTTTCACTGAAGCTCCTGAAGATTGGATGAATTGAACATTACTAATATCAACTGGCACTACATAGAATGCCTGAGATGGAGCAGAAGTAAGAGTAGATCAAGCTCACATTACATCACCAGAATCAACACCATAAGCGTCGTTACCGTTTACTACTAATGACATAGTAAATGGTCCAGCTTGCATACTTGAACTTAGATTATCATCGAACATTTCAGCTTCAACTTTAACATAGATCACGTCACCTCCGTTTTCAGGAACAACAAGATCAATATTATTTAAGTTGATAGTATTTGAAGTAACAGAAACAGGACCATACAATATTGTTGACTTATCGCTACCGTAAACAGTAACGTTTTTAACAGCAGTTGTAAATCAAGCTCCAGCTACAACAAGTGACATATCTTCAACTCGGATATCTTCGCTTTGAGCATCAAGATCAAAAGCAGCTACCCAATCAGACATTTCACCACCTAGTACATTTGTTTCGTCTTCTGTAGCAGTATTGTTATCAGAATCAGATACAGTTAATGTACCAGCTCATAGAACAGTTATTGTATTTGCTACACAAGTAGTAGGGTATACAATAAACGGAACATCATCATTGTCATCATCTTCAGCTTCAATATTTGTAATTTCAGCAGCTACAACAACACCAACGTTTGAATTATCGTCGATAAGATCAACAGTAATATACATAGGTTGTGTACTACTTGCAGGAACAAGTATTGCGCTAAATGAATCAAAATCAACAGGATTAGAACCATTTAGAGTTTCACTATCTACTAGTGTACCCATAGGGTAAACACCTCTGTAAAGATTTATAGAAGAGATTACGTCGTCATTGAAGTTAGATACTCCAGAAACAGTAATTTCGTCAAATATTACAGGAGATACGTCATCAGTTTCAACCTCGAATGAGAGGAATTCAACTCAATAAGCACCATTTACAACATTTTCATTAGTACCACACTCAAGAACATCAATATCAAGAGCACTAGATGCTAATTCGATAGAAGCAGAAGATAAGAAACTTGGAGTAATATCTGTTACTACTACACTGTTACTATTTTCTTCAATTCTTACATCAGTTGTTGTAGGTCTTAACTCTACATAGAACTCACTTCCAATAAGAGCGTTTACTGTTGCTGCAGAGAAATTATTTTCTTCAACTACATCAGCAACTACTTGGAATACATGATCAGAACCTACTCCCGCAAGAGAAAGACTCATACCATTGTCTGAGATTTCTATCCAACAGTTATCCCCACCAACAGTAGAGCTAACAGAAAGATTATAAGATCCTCCATTTGTAACATCTACAAGTTGAATATTTTCTAGAACTCCAGGATTTGAAGATGAATCTTCAGCAATGTCTATACCAGTAGGAAGACAAGTTGGAGTATCTGAATAAAGATCAAATGCAATATTTTCAAGAAGGAGATTTGAACCACCATCAACTTCGATGTGGAACTCCATAAGAGTTACATCATCTCTACCTAATCTAGTTTGATCAAAGTCAAGAGGATGATTTACAAATCTAAGGTCTCCAGCTTCAATAGTGAACAATTGACTGTTGTACATTGATACATCAGCATTAAGACCATACCCGTAAGTATCATCAAAACCTGAAACATCAAGTCCTCTTTCAATTCTAAGTTCAATAGATTCACCAGCACCGTCGATAATATCAGCAGTTACTTCGAAATCTTCATTTTCACCGTCTTCGATTAGGAATGGTGTTGCAAGTTGGAATGTTACATATCTTCCGTTAGCCATAGCTGTAGAAGCAAGAACATCTCAATTACTATGAAGCATGAAGTTTGCTAAGTTATCATCAGCGTTGTTTTTGTCGTCTCTAAGAGTTACAGCTGTTATGAAAACATCTGAATCATCAGTGTTGTCTATAGTGAATGTAGCTACTTCTGCTCACATTGCACCTACTTCAACATCATCAACTCATCCATCTTCTTGAACTTTGATTGTAGCAGCATTAACTGCAGCAACTTCGAATTCTCCAGCTTCAACACTTACAGCACATGAACCGTTAAATTCATTAAGTCTGATAGCAAATTCTTGATTTGAAGCAACATTTGAATCACCAACTTGAGCAACAACAACAAATGTTTGAGTTGTTCCATTAGTAACTGTTACTTTTGGATTCAATGAGATATAAGCTTCATCGTCATTATTGAATGAAGAAGCATTAGAAACTCTAGAACCATCAAGAGTATAGATAGCTATATAGTTTACAGATTCATCTGCTCATAGACCAACTCTTTGTAGAGTCATGTTGTCCATAAGTAGATCACCAGCAGTAGCAGTTACATCAAACAATGCAACAACTGTAGTAGCAAGACCTGGAACTTCTTGTCCATTACCAGCAGGGCTAGCAGGATTCAAAGCTACACTTGCGTTACAACTAGCACTTCAAGCTCCTGTAGTATTTGTAGTAGGAGTTGTTGTAGTAGGAGTTGTTGTAGTAGTTGTTGGGATTGTTGTAGTAACAATAGTGTCTCAACCACAGTTACAAGGATCTACAAATCTATCATTAGTAGTGTTTGCATTTCCATCATCACATGATGATCCTACAGTCTTCAATGGTGTTCCATCAGAACACATAGAAGTTGTTGTAGTTGTAGAAGGTGTAGTTGTTGTTGTAGGCGTAGTAGTAGTTGTTGTAGTTGTTGTGTCATCATCACCGAAAAGATCAGCTAGAATGTCACTTAGGTCATCACCTCCTCCTGTAGTTACAGTAGTAGTAGTAGATGTTCCACAACCATCAACTCTAGATCTATACAGCATAAGTGCTGCTTCGTATCTAGTTACTGGTCTATCTAGAGCCCAAGCATCGCTTTCTCTAGTAATCCCTACTGAAAGAGCTTCAGCATGATAGTTAGCCCATCGAGGAGTAACTGTTTCATCTTTAACTCCATCAAGAGCTCTTACAAGAGCAGTAATGAATTGTGCTTTAGTTAATGGAGCAGCAGGCATAAATACACCATTTGAACCATTAAAGATACCTAGTTGACACGATGTTGTTACATACGAAGACAATGTAGGGTCTGCACTTCCCAAATCTGAGAAAGAACATGCTCTAGTAGAGTCAGGTGTCAAACATAAGTTAGTCATAGCGTACTCAGAAAAGAATTTTGAACCTTGATCTCTTGTCAAAGTTCCAGCAGGATTAAAGTTACTAGCACTTGTAGCACTTGTCATCCCGTTTCAGCTCATCCAGTTTACAGCAGCATCTAGTTCTGGATCACCAACTTGGGCATTCACTACTATTAGTGAAGAGGCAACTAGACTTATCGCAGCAACTGAACCAACAATTAATTTAGTTAGTTTGTTCATGTAATAAATCATGAATAAATAAAATTGAACACAGAACACAATAAAATAAGGAACGGACTCCTTATAAGTTAGTTGTACCGTAATAGATAAACAATGCAAGCAAAGTAAACAATATCTATAAAGCTAAACACTAACCTTTTATGAGGAGTCTGTGGCCACAAAATATAGGTATAAGCTTGTGACTCAGCTATAACTACGAGTATAACAATGTGATGTGACAACCTTTCTTGTTGCTTTTTGTCTATTTCTATGTCTAGTTTGCACTAAAAATGAGTGGTTTTTAAGTGCTTTCAGACATGACTTGAAACAAAATGACAAACAGATACAGTACTCGTTATAAGGAAGTAGTGTAATGGTAGCACGTTAGCCTCCGAAGCTAAAAGTTTTGGTTCAAATCCAAGCTTCCTTGTTTTAAAAAAAATTTATTTCTCTTTATATAGTAAAAGAGAAAATACAAGAATAAGATAGAAGTAATATATACTAAGTTATTTGATTCTTCTTGTCAAAGATAAATTCAGTACTTAGAAACCATAAAGGCTATATAATAAATAGCTTCTAGGAAGAATTTTGTAATTGAGTATAGAATAAATCAATGAGATCATTCTGTAAAAATAAGACTTAAGATTCAACATAAATAAATAAAAGGCAACATAGGGACTATCAGTAAATTTCCTATTATTCCTACTATATTAATTGGTCAAATGAAAAATAACAATATAGGATATGTTCATAAACTAGCTCAAAATGTAGGGAATACATAATTTTTTAATAATACATTAATGGAGACATTAAAAGACTCTTCAATACTTTTGATATATGATGATAAAAATATAATACCATATACAGCTCAGAAACTTAAAGAAAATCCTAGATCATAACTTAAAATATAGGGGTTATAAATTAGTAATGTAAGTCAGGCTATTCCTAGGTTTCTAATCAGAGATCACCTTCTTCAGAAAAAATATGACAGATAAAGACAAATAAACATAAGTAATGCTCTTTGTATAGAGGAATCTAGTCAAACAGCCCAACCGTATACACAGACTCAGATTCAAATAAGTATCAACCTAATATAGTATGGAAATATAAATAATATTATTCATAATCCTGCAGCAATCATTAATAAATTTCATCAGCTTACTGCTACTAAGTGAACTAAGCTGCTATTTATATATATTTGGTATTCTTCTTTACTCATATGGAATATATCTCAAATTAACAATCAGCTAAATAATGAACCATTTCTAGATCAATATATATTATCAATGTACTGTACTAGTGATCATTTAAAGGAAATTAGATTGCTCTCTCTTGTTTCTAAATACGCAAATGAGGGGCTATACATATCTCATAGTATTCAGTTCACCCAGCGCCAAGTATCATAATTAAACTCTCAATAGGTCTGAGTTGAACTCAATGGGAACATTTTTCATATCATGGATATGTCTGTAAGAGATATCTTTCCCTTTACAGAAATTTTTTGTCAATAGTTGAGTTTTCAGCCAACATTGCGTAAAAATATCTCTCAATAATTGGTTTCCAATATGTATACATTATCTTTGCGGCCTCAGACGACTATTCATGATATAGATCAATTATTGCTATTTGAATATAACAAGGAGTTTGTAAAATAAAATCTATAAGTAGAGAGGAAAGCCATTGTGACGGCAAAACATGACACAAGTAGTCAAATTGTATATTTTTTGTTTCTATAAATATAAATAACATAGATACTAGAAAATCATATACATTGTCCAAAAATGAACAAAGAAATAGGAATAAATAGTGTAAGAAGAAAAATAGAAAATATAAATTGCAGTGCAAACAATTTTAGCATTATGTATACTATCTATAGGCCAATAACGATAAATATTTATCAACCTTTAAACTAAAACTATGTATTCACTAGACGAGATACTTTTTCCTGATACTCAAATGCATCAAATGGAATTGAGTAGAATTTTAGTAGTAGAATAACATGTAATCTAGCAGATAGTCATCAACTGGCTCATGAGAAAAAAGAGCATATTTGTAGAATTGACTTACTTGTTCGATCAAAAAGTTTTATATTTGGTAAACCTTGACACAACTCTTCATATATTACCATATCACTGTCATCATTTCACATTGTTCAAGCAATAAAATATACCTCATTTCATAATGAAATGTGTTTATTGTAAAATGTTTTAATTTTATCTTTAGATTTTTGGGTAAAAATATGATTGTTGCAGTTTAGAATTACATACCCTCACTTTTTTATTACAGGACTGACTTCTTCAATTATATCGTATGCAAAATCTCTATGTAGAATTACATTTTCAGCAAAATTTCACACAATTTTTTTTGAAAACTTTTCTCTTACAATAACGGTTGAAACAAATGCAAATAAGATTTTGTATAAAAATTTTGTAGACTTTCTTTTTATAGATCCTATTCCTCACAAAAAAGTTACTTTCCTCCTTAAAAAGAAAGGGAAATACCTAAATAAATAATTCCATCAATTATGTGGTGGTTTTCTCTCGTCTGTTAGTACTTCTCAACCTCAAATGAATAGGAGATCTTGTTTCTTTGGAAAGAATGGGACTGATTTTTTGTATGATATTATTCAAGGGTAGTTAATATAAGAATTATTTTTTTTGATCCACATTTTTAACCAAGCTATATCAGGTCAAATAATTATAATTTTTTCAACTTTTGGAAAATTTATAGTAATATAACTAATGAGTCAAAGAAGCAGTATTTCATCTCAAAAATTTTTATATCAATAATATCACACTAAATAGATTGTCATCGTGTATTCAAGTTTTCTAGATAAAGATTGATCTATATATACTAAAGTAGAAGTAAAAGCCCATGAAAAGGTTATGAAATTTTATTACTTTTGTAATAATCGTACTAAATATATACAAATTAAAATTTATTATGTAAGTATTTTATTTCTACACATTCACTATGAAAAAAATTGCTGTTACAGTATGTCTTGTGATATATATTCTATTATGAATATGTTACTGAAAGATAGAATTTTCAGAAATTTGATTTGCTTGAAAAGATGAATGGATACTTATAAAGAATAAATCATTTACATGAAGTTTACTTATTTCTTGAGCGAAAAATGATTCTATTGTTCTACCAATTTATACTACTTGAAATATAATACTCGGGGACAATGAAACAAATACATACTGACATACATGAGAATATTTTTGAAATTTATGACTAAGTCTTTCCGACTCAATCGAATGGGAAATCCAATTACTATGAAGTTGAATCGTTATGGATACGTTATTAGCAACTTCTGATAATCTAAAAGATGCTAAAAAGAATAACCTTTCACTTAAAAAAAGTGATTTATCGGAGATTGCTGTTGACCAATCTATATCAGCTTTCACTTGATCATTAGAAATTGTAGAAATTCTAGCCTCATGAACAAATTGAGAGTATGTAGACATTGTAGCCCTAGAAAACTCAACATGAGATATTACTATTGAAGGACTTTGATATAGAGATGCTTCAAAGAAAGTAACAGTTAGTCTATTTAGTTGAGAAAGGATAAGACTATCTAATCAAGATAATGTAGGTAATGGATCCATGTATATTGAATGACTTTCTCTCACAGACTCTTGAGAAGATATTCGCATATTGTGACAAGATTGACAGGTTATAGACAATGTGGTCTATGAGAAACATGCCTATTGAAAGTGGCTTAATCTTATACAAGAAAAAGATTGAGTACGTTATTTTGGAGTTAAAGGTGATGGAAATATAAAGTGACTAGAAGATATATATGAATCTGTTTGATGCTCTATTCTTGTTCAAAATAAATCCGTTTTTCATCAAGGAGATAGTATAAACCTACAATGAGCTTTTGAATGAAAACAACTTCAGAATTGATCATCTACTTATCATTGTGAACGAGACTGAATTAGTGAAACTGAAAAAACTAAATGCAATCCTTCAAGTTACACTATAAATGATGATGGACTACATAAAATAACCTTGCAAATATATAAAGATGCAAAATTATGTAAAACTACAGTAATACTAAATACACCAAAAAAAGAAACTCCTCAAAACACAAAAAAACAAGAAAATATGGAAAAAGATAATTTAAATGTATCTAACCATGATGTTGTAGGCTTCGAACAAAACAGTTATACTATTTATCCTAATATATTAGTCACTTCAATCCTACCTAACCCTATTTGATCAGATTGAGAAAGCGAAGAGTTATACCTTATCTACTCATGAAATAATGATATTGACATAAGTTGACTGGTTGTAAACTCTTGAAGCCGCAGAAGAGAGCTAGATTCAATTTTTCTCGAGTGAGGGAATGTGGTAAAGATAAAATGAGATTTATGATTATATAATAGAAAAAGTTGCTTCACCTTAGAATCAAAAGATTGATACATCTTCCATGAAGTTTGCTATCCAGAAACAAAGGAAGGAGAGTGGTATTCTGAAATAAGCGACAATAGTTTAAAGTCATTTAAAAAGAATTATTTTAAGCAGAGTCCTGTACTTGTATCTTGAACAAACAATGAATTTGGAGATTCTCAAATTTTAGCACCAATCTCACCGCCTCAAAAAATTACACTCTATAATTTGCTAGATATATACTCTGTTCTACCTAATCCTTTATGATCTGACATGAATAATGAATCAATTACCTTACAAAGGACTTGAACATGAGTAGTTGATTTAAATAATCTTGTTATTGAGACACTAAAATGAGAAAAGAAACTATGAACTTGAACAAAAATCACAGATACAAAATTTGTACGGACTGGAAACTTCTGACTATATAACTCTGCAAGTTGCTTTAGGTTAAAATCTAAGAATGGACAATATATTTATGATGAATTTTGTTATCCAAAGACAAAGGAATGAACACATTACTGAACATCTAGTAATATAATTGAGTTGAGTGATACTGGTTGGATGAAAGAAGTAGATGTAAAAATAGTTAATAATCAAGTTTGTATTGTGAAAGAATCTAATATTATTCTTTGTAGAGAGGAAATTTTAGAACGTTATCAAAAAAATATAGATAAATTAGAATCAAAATTGAATAAAAAAACCACTACTTCTAATAGTTCAATTGGTAGACTAAAAGATGACTATGATAAACAAAAAACTGAATCTAACTTCAATAAATCTGTTCTATATGACATCACTTCACACTTAAAAAAGGTATCGTTTTCATCATATATGCAAAATGGAATACAAGAAAAAGAGGTGAATTGGAAGGAAACCTTGGCGTTAGATAATAATTTTGTGTTTAAAGATAATATTTGATTGAAAAATATTTATAGTATAAAAAATTGAAAAATTCCAATATCAACAACAGATATTGATGACATCAGAAAACCCATAAAAAGTAGTTTTCAGTGAATTGTAATTCAATTGATTGAAAATCTCAAAATATATAAATAATTATTTGTCAACACATCTGTCTTGAAAATACCAAGTAAGAAATTATTATATAATTTTATAGTTAGCAAAATATGACAACATCACTTGTAATAATGGCGGCCTGAATGTGATCTCGCTACTGAGGATTAAAGCAAATAGATTCTTTTTGACCAAATTGAGAAACAATTCTAGAGTATAGTATATATGATGCAATTAGAGCGTGATTTGATCATGTTGTTCTTATTATACGTGAATCATTTTATGATCAATTTAAGGAAGTTCTAGGTGGACGTTTTGAAAAAAGTATTAAAGTTAGTTATGTGTTTCAAGAGGTAAATCCCAAAATTACTTGATTTGAAAATATCCAAAATCGTACAAAACCATGGTGAACTTGACACGCTGTATTGTCTGCAAGAGAAGTTGTAAATTGAAATTTTTGTGTAATCAACGCCGATGACTACTATTGAGTAGACTGATTTAGACAAATGCATGACTGGTTATCAAATAACTGTAAAGAAAATACATGTTCTCTAGTTTGATATATTTTAAAAAACACATTGTCTGAAAATGGTACAGTTAATAGAGGGATTTGTGAGGTAGATGAAAATTGAAAGTTATTACATGTGGCTGAACGATTAAAACTAAAACGTAGTACTCCATCCACTGTAGTAAATCCAAATTGAGTCACTTTAGTGGATGATAGTATTGCTTCTATGAATTTTTGGTGATTTCATTCTAGTTTTTTTGATAATTTAGAGAAGGAATTTTATAGCTTTTTAGAAAATCACTGAATGGATGATTGATATGAATTTTACATTCCTTCCGCAGCCAATTCATTTTCAAAAAAAATATGAAATTATTGTGATGTGATGATTTCTCAAGACAAGCGATATTGAGTTACGTATAGTGAAGATAAGCCGATAACACAAAAAGCGATTTTAAAGTTAGTAGAAAATTGAATATACCCGAATAAATTGTGGGAAAAATAAATTGTATTTTAAATTAATTTTCATATAGTACTTCGCATGGCACTTTGGCGGAGTGGTCTATCGCACAGGTCTGCAAAACCTCGGTTCACGGGTTCGAATCCCGTAGGTGCCTTTAATTCCATTCCATGGATCGAGAGAAAAGATATCAGCTCTGTGTAGCTTCAAATACCACACCTTATGGTGAGGTTTTTTGATTGTTTTAATAACACCATTATATACTATAGAGTCTAATTTAGAATTAAATTATAAGATGTTAAGTTTTATTCCAACTCCAATAGGTAATAAAGATGATATAACAGTAAGGGCACTAAAACTTCTTGAAAGTGTTACTGTTTTGTTTTGTGAAGACACAAGAACTACAATTAAACTTTTAAGAATGTATGATATAGAATGGAAAACAAAAAAATTATATAGTCTTACTTCATATACACCAGAACATAGAATTGATGAATATATAACATTTGTTAAAGAACAGGATTGTTGAGTGGTTAGTGAAGCTGGTACTCCATGATTAAGTGATCCTTGAAAACATCTTATTAAATTGTGTTGGGATTTTCATTTACCTTTTGAAATATTGCCTTGAGCAAACGCATTAATACCATGAGTTATTGCATGTCCTACAAATACGTCTAGTTTTGTCTACAAAGGTTTTCTCCCTCAAAAGAAGTGAAGAATGGGGGCGATAAAAGAAATTTTACAACATGACTACCCTGTTTTTGTTTATGAATCTGTACATAGAATTGAAAAAATGTTACAGCAAGTAAAAAATGAGTGATACAAATGAAAAATATATATTTGAAGAGAAATTTCTAAAATGCATGAGCAACATATAATATGAACAGCTGAAGAACTAATTAAACAAATTGAATTATGATGATTGGTGATAAAATGAGAATTTGTTGTATGATTTTTTGATCAACATAATGTTAAAAACTAAATTTATTTACGCATGAAGACTAACTTATGAAAAATGATTTGATCTTATTTTGAATTTTTGTGATCAGATTTCTTTAACTCCATTGAGTGAAAAAATAGAAATTCATATATTTTGAGATTGATTATTAAAAAAACGTATCCCTGAATATCCATTTTTATACTATTATTGACAACAAAATAAGGATCTTGTTTTGGATAAATGGAAAAATTGCGATTTTTCACTAATGCCTAGTAGATTTTTAGAAACGTTTTGATTAAGTGCATTAGATTCTTTATCTGTAGGTGTCCCAGTTATCTGATTTAGAAAAGGTTGATTAAATCAATTTGGTGAATGTGTTATAGATTGAGAAAATGATGTCAATTTCTATGAGGTAGTAAAAAGTTGGATAAACAAAAATAATTCTCTTGAATATGGTTTATTGTCAAAAAAATGTATTGAAACATATGGACAATATAGTTGGTTACAACGAAAAGAGAGATTTGAGTTACTTGTTTGAAACAAAGTTGATAACAACAATTTTTTATTGGTTTCTGATTTTAGTTGATCTATTTGATGAATAGAGTCATATATTTTTAATGTTAAACAACAATTATTATTATGGTGAGGCTCTGTATCTAATATATTTTGATATTCTTGAAAGAATGTTTTTTTTAGGTACTTATTATTACCAATTAGCTCTTTTAATTTGTTTATGTGTTACAAACTTATTAAAAGCTTAAAAAAAGAACCATATAACGTTGTTTGGTTCCATAGTATCCAAAGATTTATTTGACCTCTCCCATTGTTGTTTATTTGAAGATATTTTACTTGAAAAAAATTACTAACTATTCATGATTTTTGAATTTTTCATCCCTTTCCCTCAAAAGTGTACTCTGAAGATAGTTTTCTTTGAAAAATGAATTTTTCTCAATGGTTAAAAGCTGGTTTTGAAGTGATTTGACCTCGCTCATTGTATAAAGTTATTCGATTTATTCCTCTATTATTGAAATATATTAGTTCTAAGTTTCTATTATATGGTATACAAAAAAATATTGATACACTTATTGTCCCAAGTAATTATATGAAAATATATATATCCAATTACTATAAATGAAATATTGTTGTTTTACCTCACTCTATTTAAAGGTTTTTTTTCTAAATAATCACAATAAATATGGAGTCTTTCAAGAAAATAAACCATGGTTGAAGATGGTGATTCATATGTATATAGAAAAATATAATTGTTAATAAGGTTAATTAGTTCACTATTGATGTTGTTATTAATTTTTATTTGTGCGTTAATTCTTTCAAAAAATGTTTTTGAGATTGAATAAACTAAAGAATCTGGAATAAATCATTGTTTCAGAAAATAATCAATACATGTTGCAAGTGATTGATTGATAGATTCTTTTGAGTTATCTATATTGTAGATGTCTTGATAAACTTTTTGAAGATTGCTACATTTACGATATGTGTCAAATCATTGTAATTGATTCATTTCATATTAATTTTCAAACGAGTTAAGCTATACTTATATATTGTTTTATATCAAGAGGTACTTTATAAACATTTGTTTTTTTTTATTATCTTCCTACAAGTAACGTATTTATTTATTAAAAAAGATGAGAATATTTCTAATTTGATTACTAATGGGTGCTTGTGATATGGTGCCTGGTGTAAGTGGTTGAACAATTGCTCTAATTACATGAATTTATGAAAAATTACTTTCAAGTATTAAGAATATTCTTGATATACAAACCATTAAAGACGTATTCTCTTGAAAAATAATGCAAATACGATCAAAGGTGTCATGAACTTTTCTTATAAAATTATTTCTTTGAATAATAACAAGTATTCTCTTGTTCTCACATTTTTTAGAATCATTAATTGAAGATTCTCCAGAACTGGTTTGGTGATTTTTCTTATGATTAGTTGTCGCTTCTATTATTGTTCTTCTTAGAAAAGAAATAGTATTTAGTTCTTATCAAATTGTTTGATTGTTAGTTTGATGTGGTGTGGCTTTTTTTATATGAAAACTTCAAATTTGATGATATGATCCAGTTTGGTGGTATATAATATTGTCAGCTTCGGTTGCAATAAGTGCAATGATTTTACCATGAATATCATGAAGTTTCTTACTCTTAATTTTATGAATGTATAAACCTTTAATTTCAGCAATAAATGATGGAAATATACTCTTTCTTTTGTTGTTTATGGTTGGAGCATTAATTGGATTGGCGCTCTTTTCCCGTTTAATTTCTTATTTAATAACTAATTATCGTAGGTCAACACTATCTATACTTATTTGATTTATGATTTGATCACTTCCTATTTTGTGGCCATGGCAGTCAAATAATTTGGTTTGAGAAGGAGCCTCGATAGTTATGGTTTCCCCTTTAAATTACGAAAAACAAAATACATTCTTTATTGTATTGTTTCTTTTTGTATTATGATTTGCATGAGGATATAAAGTTTTCAACAATTTTGATCAGGTTAATTATAAATAATTTAAAATATAGATAAATAATAATAGTAATAAGTAATTATTATTGTGTTGAATTTGTTAAGATTTCCAGATAATTGAGTTTCATTCAACTATATCCTCAATTCAACTATTATTATTTTTTCAACATTTTTCACACAATTGTTGAATATCTTGTCAAAGCAGAACTTCTTGTATAAATATTTGCTCTAAATCAATATATCATGATCATAATTCAAAATTATATTCGTTTTCTTTTAATAGCTCTTCATCACAGTTTCAAAAAAATTTTAAAAAGACTTCTTCATGTGTGCTGTTTTTAGCATAAACAAGTCAACAAACATCACACATCAATTTCTGTGAGTATGAAAAATTCTTCATAGTTATAAAAAAACTTTTATCATCTCAGGATTGAATATATAAATCAGCTGAAATTCATGTTGAAAGATGTGGAAGTTTTGTTGAAAACTTGTCAGTAAAAACTACTTCATCATCACGAGTGTTATTAGATAAGAAATCATCAATTTTAATAGTAAAGTTAGAATCTATCATTATAATAAATATATGTATTGATTAAAAAATCCTTTCCAGCAAGTATATAATTTTCCAAAGCTTTCACAAGTTATTGATATTTGTAGTAAACAAATAAAAAACACATCAAAAATTGTTATCTCTGTTTCTTGATGAGCTGACAGTTCTTTAATCTTTCATATCATTTTATCATTACTGAAAAGCAAACAAATTATGTTAAAAAACATCTTTGTTTGTCATGTTAACCATAAAGCAAGATTAGAATCAGATAATGAAGAAATATACCTAAGACAATACTGTAAAGAACATTGAATTAATTTTATAGCTTGTTCATATTCTTGAAACACACATAATGAATTAAGTTATAGAAATGCAAGACAACAATTTTTTAGAAATATTATTTCCCATAGATCATGAGAAGTTGTATTTATTTCATGACACCATTTGGATGATCGTATTGAAACATCAATAATGAATAAAAAAAGATGATCATGAAACCGTTGAATTATTAATATGACGCAAGTTAAAAATATTACTACAAGAGCAATTACTTGAAAAATTTTACATTTTGTCTATTTGCGTCCACTTATATATCTTAAAAAAGATCAAATCACACATATATGTGATAAGGTTTGACTTAAGTACTTTATTGATAATTCAAATTTTGATGTAAATTATACACTTAGAAATAAAATTAGGAAGCAGAATAAAAACAATTTAACTAAAAATGATTACATTTATTATATAAAATTATACAAAGAATTAGAGAAAGAAATGAAGATATATGTCGAAAATTTATCTATTGTTCCATGTATTTCTTATTGGTCTTCAGTTGAAGAATATTACAAGATTTGAATGTTTTCAAATATTGAAACATTACAAGAGTTATTGAATTTTATGTGAATTTATAACAATATTTCAAAATGATTTTTAAATGAAATAACTACTTTTTTATGAAAAAACAAAGGATTTAAATATGTTAGAGGTTGGTATATTTTCAGATGTCATTGACAAACATATATCATAAAATCAAAAAAGAAATTTTGGCAAGAAGATATGGTGTTGCCTTATGTTTTTGATGTTTCATGAAACCAAAGAAAGACAATAATTTGAGACAGATTTAGAGGGAAAAATATTAATAAGTTTTTTATAAACCAAAAAATACCAATTTTTTTAAGAAACCATATTCCAGTGATTGAGGTTTGATGAGAAATAATTTCAACGTTATATAAAAAAAATATTTTAGATTCAAAATTTGCATAATTAGTTATTCATCCTTTACTACCGAGGTTCTACTGAAGTAATTATTTGACAAAAAATAATGTTTTATATAGAATATAGTTACTATATTTACTCTTTTTGTGATGAAAATGGCAGACAAAGATTTAATAAAAAAATTATTACCAGAAGAAGTTCGAACAATAGCGGAACAATTTGAAATAGATGAGAATTACATGCAAGATGAAACCAATCTTGTAGTTATGATACTACAATCTAAATCAATTGATACTGATGAAGAAAAACAAAATTGGTTTAATTTACTTCCTTTAATGAATAATGAGCAAATTGAGAAACTAAGAGGAATTTTAGTTAAGGAAAAAACTAAATTAAAAGAGATTGAAGAAAAGTATAACAAAAAAAAACAAGAGATAAAAGAAAAATATTTAGAAAAATGGGATGAAGATGAATACTCAGAAAAGGTGAAAAAGATGAAATCAGAAGAAAAGAAAATTGCTGAAATAGATGCAGAAGATGCGGAAGATTTATTAGATATGATTTAATATGAAAAATATTTCACTTAATCTAACCTATACTATATTTGTGTTTTTTTGATTAGCACTTCCTTTTTTTACTTCAGCTACTGATGGTGATTTACTTAAACAGGCTTACGACCAAGCACAAAGACGAGAATATGCTGCAGATCAAGAGTGAGAAGAAATTTTATGAAGCTCAACCTTAAATATTAGTTTCTGATGATTCGAACTCCAATGACCTATTATATCAAGAATTGCACAATTTATGCTAAGATTAGTTGTTATATTATCTATCCCTATGTTGTTATATTCTGGGATTACAATTATGTTAGCTGCAGGAGATTCAGGTAAATTAGTAGAAGCATTAAAACATGTATGATATGTAGTTTTATGAGTATTTATAGCTCTCGCGAGTGTCATGATTGTTCTTCTTATTATTTCAATAACCAACACAAATTTATGAAACATTTAAAAAGCTTTTTGTATATTTTACACTTTACACTCTGTCTATGAGTGTCATTTTGATTCCAAGATGTTTGTTTAGATCAAAGTCTTCGTCAAACTTCACTTCCATGAATTCAAGCAACAAAAAGCGCTAATTATATATGACCAAATGTGTTTTTTGAGTGAAACAATAATCTTTCAAATTTACTTTGCTCTGAGCAAGAATATATTCTTTTTGTAAGACCAGATTGATGATGACTTGACCGATCAATTGATACTTTTTGATATTCACGTGATGACTACATCACAATGGATCCTAATATTGATAATAAAGTTGCCAACCAAATAATGTTTGAGTACTCGAATTGTTGATATATCCAACTATTGTCCTCAAATCAAGATGTTCAAAAATTTTGAGACTACGAATATTTAAATAGACATATCTTTACCCTACAAAACAAGGATTATATATCTTTATTTGAGTTATTTAATGATCCATCATGAACTATAAATGGATTATGGAGATATATGTTAGTGGACACATCATGAACTATTGTCTCTTGGTGAGTTGATCTGAGTGAAATTTTTGGTTGAGAGATTCAACAATATTGTCTTGAGTATAACTGCAATAATTCACCTATTAACGAAAATGATGTAGATTGAGATTGATTAAGTAATAACTCAATCAATGAATTAGATATCGATAATGATGGTTATGATGATAGTGATCACATTAACGAAAAAGATACTGACTGAGATTGAATACATAACCAAGTTGATTTAGATATTGATTGTGATGGTTTATGGAATTGATCTTTAGAAGAAAATGATATGGATGGTGATGGAATAGACAATAATGAAGATGAAGATGAGGACTGAGATTGAGAAATGAATGATGAAGATGAATGAAGTTGTTGATGTTGATGATGAGGATCTAATAATTGAGAGTGAGAATGAGAGTGAGAATGAGAATGAGAGTGAGAATGAGAATGAGAGTGAGAATGAGAGTGAGAATGAGAGTGAGAGTGAGAATGAGAGTGAGAATGAGAGTGAGAGTGAGAATGAGAATGAGAATGAGAATGAGACGGAGATGGGTGAGCTGGAGAATGAGAGTGAGAATGAGAATGAGAGTGAGAATGAGAATGAGAGTGAGAATGAGAATGAGAATGAGAGTGAGAATGAGAATGAGAATGAGAGTGAGAGTGAGAATGAGACGGAGATGGGTGAGCTGGAGAATGAGAAGATGAAAAGAAATCGTCATGAGATCTAAGGGTAGAGATTCCAAATTGACAAAACTTTGCTGACATTATTGCAGAAGACGAATTTATTTTATGAAATAAAGCTAGTTGAAGTTTTACAAAAATGGTAAAACTTATAAACACTTACTTATGGATAGCAGTTATCACAATACTAATGATTATGTTAATTTATGCATGATTCATCCTTATTACTTCTAGGGGTAACGCTGAGAAGTTTACTAAATGAAATAATGTTCTTTTATATTTAGGTATATGACTTTGAGTAGCCTTACTTTCATATGTAATAATTAATATAGTTGTAAATTTCTTCTAATATTTTTTCATAACTAATTCTTTGAGAGAATGCCTTTTTAGGTTATATATATATTTTAAATTCTCTTATATGGAATGCCATTTTTTATATATACATACACTAATATATGACTTAATTGACACAGGGTTGATATAGAAATAGATGCAAATAAAGCGCTACCATGAATTGAAATAATTTGATTACCTGATGCAACTATTAAGGAATCAAAAGAAAGAATTAGAGCAACATTTAGAAACACATGAATAAAAATACCACCACGTAAAATAATTATTAATTTAGCTCCTTCACATATTAAGAAAATTTGAACAAGATTTGATGTTCCCATTTGAGTGGCACTTTTATCTTTACTTTTTGACCCCTCATGAGACTTAAAAGAATTACTTGAGAATAGTTTGTTCTTTGGGGAGCTATGATTAGATGGGTCAATAAAGAATGTAAATGGAATTCTTCCTTCGGTTGTTTCCGCTTATAAAAAATGACGAAAAAAGTTTTTTGTGCCACGTAAAAATATACATGAGGTATCCTGTATACCAGGAATTGAGATTTATTGATTAGATCATTTTAAAAATATAATTGATTTTTTTGAACATATAGAAAATGTGAGTAAGTATAAAGTACAATTCAAAGGAATCCCAAAAAAGAGCACTCACTCAAATACATTAAATAATATTAAATGACATCTTCATGCAAAAAGATGATTAACTATTGCAGCAGCATGAATGCATAATGTCCTTATGGTATGACCTCCATGATCATGAAAAACAATGTTAGCAAAGTCATTACAATCATTACTCCCCCCATTAAATTTCGATCAAGTATTAGAAGTAAGTCAAATATATTCAGTCATGTGACAACTTAGACAAAAATCCTCTCTTATTTTAGAAAGACCATTTCGTAATGTTCATCACACAGCAAGTAAAATTTCAATAGTATGATGATGACAATATTTGATTCCTTGAGAAGTTAGTTTAGCTCATCATTGAATACTATTTTTTGATGAATTGCCAGAATTTCCGAGAGAAGTATTAGAGGTGTTAAGACAACCTTTAGAAGATAAGAAAGTGCATATCTCTCGTGCAACATGATCAGTTTCTTATCCAGCAGACTTTATGTTTGTAGCGTCAATGAATCCCTGTAAATGTTGATTCTTTAAAGATCCTCAAAAAGATTGTATTTGTTCATTACATGATGTAAAAAAATATCAATCAAAAATTTCATGACCATTATTTGATAGGTTTGATTTAATGTTAGAGATTCCTAGGGAAAATATTGATGTAATTTTGTCAAAGAATAATTTAGAAACAGATTCTAAACATCAAGAACTAGTTATAAGTGCTCGAGAGATTCAAAATAATAGATACAAAGAAACAAATTTTTTCACAAACTCTCAAATTGCCCCACATCTATTGAAGAAATATATTTCTTTAACTTCAGATGCTGAAACATTCTTAAAAAAAGTAGTTAAACAACTACATTTATCTCCAAGAGTTGCACATAGAATCATCAAAATATGAAGGACTATAGCTGATCTTAAACATAAAAAAACTGTTGAAAAATCTCATATTGCCGAAGCATTACAATTTAGACAGAAGCATATGTTTGTTAGCTAATAAATTTACAGAGGTTTTGCATACACAGCTGACCACCTTCAATTGTTTCATGAAAATTTTACATATCATATCCCCACTTCCAATGGTTCATCACTTAGTAGTATGTCTTTATGAAGTTGACTTCCGAGCCATCATTGTATAACCACAGATGCACTACTTGCATTATCAGCAAGTGTTTCTCATACAAATCAAAATTTATATCACGATTTCTCTACTCTAGATACTGAATTGTCTCACGCTTTATTTGTATGAGAAAGCGCTCAATTTACTCATTCATCAATATGATCTTGTGCAATAGTTAATAGTGTTTGGTTAATAGATAGTTCTTGTAGTCAATTTAATTTTCTAGTATTGTTGATTGCATCAAAAAGACTTTTTTGATGTTCGTTTAGTGATATTCAAGATCAAGGTTGATTGTTAGTTGAGTCTTGATCAACGACAACTACATTGACTACATTCTGGACTGAGTTAATAGTGTTTAGATCAAGTCTATAATTTATTACATTTAGTATAAGTTGTAGAAGTGGTTTTTTTGAGTCACTAGATGGTAATATTTGAATTAATGAGGTAAGCTTTGTTGAAGCGTTTCTTAGTATTGTTGCTTGGGTTGATGCATCATGCTTTTGGAGAGCTTTAGATATATAAGAGTCAACCACCTGTTCTTGCTGAGTAAATCAAAACACACTACTAGATCAAATCAATAGAGCAATCATTACAAAAAATAATTTTTTCATGAGATATATAAAATATAAATAACTTACTATAAATTTATGTAAAACAACTTCAAATGCACATTAAATTGGTTTAGCATATACAGCAACTCGATAATGTTTTTCTTTATTATACCCAACACCAACCTCCGTAGCATTTTGGTTGTAGAGGTTTACTAAATGTATTGGACTAATAGATCGAAGGTGGACAATGTCAGAGGCGCTTACATTTCACTCTCATAAATTCTCTGAGATATATTGAAACTCATATCATACATACTCTAATCTTTGTATATATCAAACACCCAATGGAGTTACATGATCTAGAAAACTCCATTTCGCCATATCATCAGCTAACATCTGAGCTGCCTGATTTAGGTAAATATTTTCCTTTAATAGTCATAATCATTTATCTTGCCTATATGAATTCATTATCATAAACATCTCTTTTTCAATATCACCGAACAACTCAGCCTTTTGTGGATACAAAGTTTGCATATTCTTTTGAATAGTTACATTTATTGCATTTCAAAGAAAAACTAAAACCTCTAGTAATTCTTTTGAAGTGTTAGCAAGTTGTATTTTTGCAAGCTTTGGAATTGCTTTGTTTAATTTTATAAGCTGGTCATCCACTGAATAAGGAGAAATTGCGACCGATAAAGCTTGGTTGATTTGTTGTTGCGTATAGGCAGTTGAAAATCAAAGCAGTCATACTACAGTAAGTGTTAGGGATAGTATTTTTCTCATTATATTAAAAATAAGTTAAAATGGACTTAGTAAATTTATCCTTATGATCAACCTTGTTCTCTTCGTAATGCATAATACAATCATTTTTCTTGTACAAGTCGTTCGTGTTCTCCTTGCTCAACAATATTTCAATTTTCTAGAACATAAATAGTGTCCGCATGTTTAATAGTACTTAATCTATGAGCAATCATGACAACAATCATTTCATGTTGTTTTTTTGAAATATTTTGTATTGTTTTTGTGATTTCAGCTTCGACTATTGTATCTAGTGATGAAGTTGCTTCATCAAAAATCAGTAACGATGGATTGCGTAAAAGAGATCTAGCGATAGCTAATCTTTGTCTTTGTCATCAACTCAACTTTAATCATCATTCTCAGATTTTTGTATCTAAACCTAGTTCACTATCATCAATTAATGCAAGAATTTGTGCAGACCCTAGAACTTCACGCATCTGTTTATCAGAAGCATCAGGTTTTACAAACAGTAAGTTCTCTTTTATAGTTCATGCAAATAGTTGAGATTCTTGCGCTACATATCAAATATTAGACTTCAATTGTTCAGGCTCATATGATGTTAGAATTTCTGAGTTAATTGATACTTCTCATGTAGTAGGTTGATACAATCAAAGCAATAATTTTATAATAGTTGATTTGCCAGCTCAAGATGGTCATACAAATGCTATAGTTTCTCATTTGGACACAGAGAGTGATATACTACTCAATACATCCTTTTTATTGTCATATGAAAAATTAACATTGGTGAGACCTAGTGTTTCAATTGATTTCAAGGTCTTGTTTCATCGATCTATAGTTTTATTTACTCATAAATTCATTAATTCTTGTACGACCTCATCTGATGCTTTTGCTTCCTGATAGTTTTGCATCACCATTCCAAATTGATATAGAGGTGAAAAAATAAAGAAACTATAAAAGTACAGTGTCATAAATTCTCCTAAACTAATGTGTTGACGATATACTAATCGGAAGAGAGTTCACATTAAACATACACGAACGAAATTAATTAAAGTTCACTGAAGAAACTCTAATATTCTAATTAGCTTTATTTTTTTTATCTCGAGTCAAAGTAACTTTAAATTTGTTTTCTCTAATCTATTAATTTCTTGTTGTTCTAGACCTAATGATTTCACAAGAGCTATATTGCGTAAAGTTTCAGTTGTTGCACCACTAAGGTCAGCACTTTCTCTCACAATATGTTGTTGAGCTCACTTTATTCTTTTGGACATCAGTAACATTACGGTCCCCATAATAGGAAGTAATGATGCATAAAAAACAGCAGGAATTCGATGGACAGTACTAGCATATAAAATGACAAATAGTAGTCAGATGATA
Source organism: Candidatus Absconditabacterales bacterium (assembly GCA_937923605.1). GTDB lineage: Bacteria > Patescibacteriota > Gracilibacteria > Absconditabacterales > Absconditicoccaceae > JAHDCT01. The sequence goes on along the minus strand of CALDTY010000004.1, from coordinate 5,026 downwards.
GCAGTAAATGCAGTATTAATTAGATTCCCAATAAATGTTTGAATGTTTTGTCTAGCTTTAAGTAATTTCTCTAAAATCTGACCAGATTGCTGATCTTCAAAAATACTGTATGGTAAGGTAAATAGATGCCTTAATGTGTCTTGAAATAAATTCATTCATATCTTTTGGGTCAATACATTTACAAGATAATCTTGAATATTTTTTGCTATCCTACTAATCATTGCTACTGATACTGATGCTATAAGTAGAATTCATACCCCTCTAACAAATTCACTAGTTTCATATGTATCAAACTTCGTGATCCAATTATCAATAATTAGTCTAAAAATTTGCGGATCAAATAGTGAAAAAATTTGATTTATTCAAGCCAAAACTAATGCTAAAAAAATCAATTTTTTATATGGACGCAAATATGGAAGGATAAAAGACATAGTTAAAATTAAGGTAAAAATAGTGAAATCTAATTAATTACAATATGCAATGCTATATACTTAGTATCTTGTTGCAAGCTTTTCATATATATTTATATTCATTGTATTTATTCTTTTATTGTTACCCCTTATGAAAAAAATATTTCTTATTGTATTCAGTATTTTTTGATTATTAATATTACAAGGATGCTCATCTTCTGATGCGCAGTTAGCAGCTGAGAAAGGTGATGTAATGCAACAATGAACTACTACTGTTCTCATTGAAACCGAGTTATGAAATATGGAAGCAATTTTGTATGATTCTACTCCAGGACATAGGGATAACTTTATTAAATTAGTGAATGAATGATTCTATAACGATTTACTTTTTCATAGAATAATAAAAGGATTTATGGTTCAATGAGGTGATCCACAGTCTCGTGGAGCGTGACCAACTCAAAGATTATGATCTGGATGACCTTGATATCAAATTCCTGCTGAGATCTGAGCATCTCATATTAAGTGAACGTTAGCTGCTGCTAGAAACAATAATCCAGAAAAGAAATCTAGTGGTTCTCAGTTTTATATTGTTCAAGGACAACCAGTAACTCTAGAAGATCTCACTAGAAACGAAACTCAAAAATGATTTACTTACTCAGAAGAAGATAAATTAAAATATACTACTGTTTGATGAACACCAATGCTAGATAATGATTATACAGTATTTTGAGAGCTTATTTCTTGACTTGATGTATTGGATGCGATTGCTGAAGTTGAAACTTGAGCAAGCGATAGACCAGTTAGTAATGTTACAATGAAGATATCAACTAAAAAATAGAATGAAAAAATATTCAAAAGGACTTTTTATATTTCGTCAGGATTTACGCATAGTGGATAATGTGTGATTTTTTGAAGCAATAAAAAATTGCGAACAAATTATTCCATTATTTATTTTTGACACTACTGTGTTGTCAAAATTTCCAAAGGATGATAAAAGACTTTGATTTCAACGAGAAGCTTTAGAATATTTGGAAAAAAGTATCCAAAACATTTGAGGAACTTTCTATGTAGAATATGGTGATCCAGAAATTATAGTGCCTTTTATTTTAGATGAATTTGCTATTGACGCAGTTTATTGCAATAGGTCCTATGGGTTTTGATCAACCTCGAGAGATAGATCAATTAAGCAATTATGTGAAGTAAGAAATATAGATTATTTTGCATGCACTGACTACTTATTACTAGAAGTGGATGTTGTAGAAGTAAGAAAAGTTTTCACTCCTTTTTTTAAGAAGCGACTCCCATTAGTTCAACATGAACAACTTAATTGGAGCACCAATAAAACTCCATTAACATGCAATTCCCCAAGAATTAATTTACCTACTCTTCAATCTCATAAAAATAATATTCCATGTCATTCTCATGAGATTTGGAAAATTTGATGAATTAGGGAAAGGTTAAGTAGCATTAAGTTGACAGATTATGACAACACAAGAAATATTCCATCAAACACAGAATGAACAACTAAACTCAGTCCATACTTAGCTTTTTGAGTTATCTCACCTAGAGAAGTTTGGAGACATTTTGTAAAACATATGAGTGTGGAACAATGATTTCCACAAGATAAAAATCGGGCGGATATTATTGTTAGTGAACTTGCTTGGAGAGAGTTTTGGCAGCATATATCTTATCATTTTCCAGAAACTACATATTGAGATTATCTCGAATTTCAAGAAAAAAGAAGAACTATCGTTTGGGAGAATAATGTAGATCGATTTGAAAAACGAAAGAACTGAACAACATGATACCCAATCATAGACGCTTGAATGAGACAACTTAAATATGAAAATCGAATGCATAACCGTGTTAGAATGGTTGTGGCATCTTTTTTGACAAAAGATCTTTTGGTCGATTGGAGATGGTGAGAGAAACATTTTGCTAACTATTTAGTTGACTATGATCGCAATGTAAATATTGGTAACTGGCAGTGGTCCGCTTCTGTATGAGCGGATCCAAAACCATTACGTATTTTCAATCCTATTTTACAGTCAAAAAAACATGATGTATTAGCATCTTACATTTTAAAGCGAGTTCCAGAATTGGAGTGACAACCAATTCCAGCTATACATGATCCAATAAAATATAGATTAGACTACCATCCTCCTCTAATGAATCACTACGAATGGAGCAAAGAAGCTAAAGTTAGATATAATTTCGCAAAAGAGGAATATCAAAAATGAATTTAATATACTATACCACATTATTTTATAAATAGTGTTGACACCTCCTGTCTATATTTACAAAAAATTGACACCACTTCATATAGTCCTTAGTATTTGATAAAATAATGTTTTATCTTTTTTTTTATCATGAAAAAAGTAGGAATTCTTCTTTTATTGATCGCACTAGCTTCACTCTTTTTTAACGTATTCACTAAAGAGTCATCAAACAAAGAGTTTACAACTCAAACAAATGATGTATATGATCTAGCATTAACTAAGACCTTGTCACCAACAAGTCCTTGACCTTTTGTGCCGGGAGATGCGGTAACATTTTTGATTAATGTATATAACCAAGGAACAGTCCCAAGTGGTCAAATCACTGTTACAGACTATGTTCCTAATTGATTATTATTTACAAACGCATCTGTAGCGTCTACTAATATGTGATCAAATATATTACTAACAGTTCCAAATATCGATCCATGAAATTCTGCAACTATCAATATTTGATATACAATTGATGCAACTTTTGCATGAGGAAATATAAGTAATTATGCTGAAATATCTCAAGATAATGGCGATGATGTAGATAGTACCCCAGATCAAAATAAAGACAATGATTGTCTTCTAGATAATAGAAAAGATATGTTTTGATGTTCATCTAATTAATTTTACCTTTTTACAAACTACTAAATGAAAAATACTTTCTTACGATTACTCTTAACAATCTTAGTTGTGGCAGGATTCTTTTTCTGAAAAGACTATTTCCCCGCAGAAAAATGAACGTTTAAAGTCCAGCAGCTAGTTATAGATGATGGCACTTGATGAACTAGGGATTGATGAACTACCACTATATGAGACACAAATTGAGGTAGCTCAGATTGAGGAGGAGATTGATGTAATGTTAGTCAGGCGATATGTGAACGTCAAGGTTTAGTATTCAATTCATGAGATTGTATATGTATTCCACCTACATTATGATGTGATATGATAGACTGCTGAAATCATCCAGATCCGAGTAACTCAAATCGACAAGTAGAGTTTGGTAATGACTGTAGTTGTACATTTACTTGTTGAATTGATGCTTGAAGTTGTGGTGATTGAGAAGTGTTTAACGAAACGTTATGTAATTGTAGCTCTACATGTTGAGGTGTGGAAAGAGTTTGTAGCTTACAAGGATTAGACTTTGATCCAAATACATGTGAATGTATTCCACCTACATTATGATGTGATGTAATAGATTGTTGAAATCATCCAGATCCGAGTAACTCAAATCGACAAGTAGAGTTTGGTAATGACTGTAGTTGTACATTTACTTGTTGAATTGATGCTTGAAGTTGTGGTGATTGAGAAGTGTTTAATGGCGAAAAGTGTGTTTGTGAAACTGGTTGTTCTAAAACTCAACAAGATTGTGATGATAGTGACCCAAATACAAGAGATACAGTTAATCTTAGAGAGTGTGAGTGTGTAAATACATGTACTCTGTCGTTAAGCTCATGTAATGATAATAATCCAAGCACAGCAGATAGTATAGTTGACTGTTTGTGTGTAAATACTTGTACATTAGTACAGTCAGACTGCGCAGCATGAGAGACTCTAAATAAAGATATATGCTCTTGTGAGCCAGATGAGTGTGTTCCACCAGTGTGATGATGTGATGATAATAAATGTAATACCCAAGATAGTTTTGATACAACAACATGTGAATGTATTAATGAACCAATTGAAGAGCCAGATTGCGATGATAATGAGTGTAGTACGGAAGATAGTTATAATTCAGCAATTTGTGAATGTATTAATGAACCTATCGAGGAACCTATATGTGACGACTGAAACCCAGAGACAGAAGATAGCTATGATGCTGATCTTTGTAAATGTATTCACATTTGATCTGATAGTGCCACAAAAACAGCAGTGCTAAATTGATCTGAAATAGAGTTTACTATTGATATTACAATAGGTCCAGATGATGTTGATGAACCTCGTACATTTACATTTATTGATAATTTAATAGTTTGAAATTTATGAGATCGTTATATCTGAACACCAAATATTGTATTAAATTGATTTAGTTGACCTGATAATCTTACAGTTGAGGATGAACTCATTAGATTTTGGTTTACTGAAGATGAAGCTTGAGCTTGATGATCTATTACTGTTACAGTGACAGCAGAAACTGTTCAATGATGAGATGATGAAGTTTGTAATGAGGTATTTGTTTACGAACAAGAGGCAGAAATTGCAAATGCATCAGCATGTGCTGAGTGATATGAGATAGAAATAGAAAAGACGCATGAACCATCATGGAATCCAGACGGATGATTTGATTCATATCCGGAGAATTTGCAAACTACACCATATGTATTGTATTCATGAGATTGGATAGTATATACA
>CALDTY010000003.1 GCA_937923605.1 Candidatus Absconditabacterales bacterium | reverse complement strand
ACACGCACAACTTGCATCATCATACACTTCTGTTGTTATCCCTCCATTCATATCACATACTTCTGCCGTGTTACATGTTGGTGGTGTTACTGTTTGTGTCACACACGCACAACTTGCTGCATCATATACTTCTGTTGTTATTCCTCCATTCATATCACATACTTCTGCCGTGTTACATGATGTTGGCGCTACAGCTCAACAGACTCACACTACACACTCTTCAACAACTGTAGGCTCACTACAATCAACTGCACAAGTAGTACATTCTCCATTAGCTGCTTGGCAGGAATTCTCACAAGAGTCAGTAACGGTCAAGTTATTTAATACTCAGTCACCGTTATAGTCTTTTAATTTATTTCACACACAAACATCTCCATAAATTTCTTCACAGGTAGTATCTGGACATGTTATTGCTACTTCTACACATCAACCAGTCATATCACAAGTTCATACTGTACATAATAAGTTATCTTCTTCACAAGCTGTTCCACTATCTGCGTAATTATCTACACAAACTCAATCAAGACAAGTATTTGCATCATCACATTGTGAATTACTTTGATCACCACACGTAGTTCAATCTTGTAAATTTGCGCTGGTAACTGTCACTCGTTGATATCCATTGATTCATTGTGATGTATCAATATGCACTTCACATCATCAAGTAAGTTCACACGTATGTAATTCATATCTCTGTTCTTTTTGTCATAATTTTTGACACCCATCAATAATGCTTTGATTTACTCACGTATCTACCCATCCGTCAGTTCCACACGCAGAATTATCTGGAGTACTTTGACACACGTCATCATCTTTATCACATATATCTACCGTACATGCTACACCATCATCACAAGTAGGAGGTGCACCATCTTCACAAGTATATCATGCCGATCAAATAACATCAAATGGATTATCTACACATACTTCTTCTCAATCACAAAAAATACCATTATCACACACAACAGGTGTTCATGACAGACATTCGTTATTAACACAAGTTTCTGTTCCATTACATGCATTTGCATCATCACAATCAGCATCATTAATACATTTACAATTACTTGCATCATTTACACATACATCATTTATTTCATCACATGAGTCTATCGTACATTGCAATAAATCAGTACAATTTGGTGGTGTACCTGCTTGGCATCATAATAATGGGTTACATGTTTCTGTACCATCACAAAACTGACCATTATCACATACTAGTGGAGTTCCTGGTAAACATTGTCAGTTTGCACTACATGTTTCTACACCATTACATACATTATTATCATTACAGTCACTATCCTGAAAACATCAACAACTACTCGGATCATTTACACATTGATCAATGTCTTCATCACATGAATCCAATGTACATACTATATCATCATCACAAACTGGTGGAGTTCATGGCATACAACCTTTGTCTCATTCACATATTTCTGCTCCATTACAATAAGCTAAGTCATCACATAAATTATTTCATCATTCATCTATATCTCAATCACAGTCGTTATCTATTCCATCGCAAATTTCTTCGGAAGGTACACATGCTAAAGTATTAATAACTTTACATGTTAAGGTGCTTCATGAAGTTCATTGTATAAACTGTCATGTAACAGGGTCACAATCTCAAGCAAATGTTTTTGTATATCATAGAGAGTCGACTTCATCTGCAAAATACGTTAGTCCGTTTGTTACTGTGGCACATACAGATCCATTATCTTTTGCAATGATTCATAGTCCATTTGTTATAAGTATCACAAAATCATTTGGTGTAGCTGTTCATCATATTACATCTTTATCTGCACATAGTGTTATTTCTCAAGCAGAGAGACAATTTTCTGTAGCAGGTCAAGTTACTGATCAGACATATCCATTATATGTAACCTCCTCTAGTGCTGTCGTTTGACTAGTTCAAGTAACTATAATTTCTAAGTTATAATATGGATGTCATCCTCAAAGAGCTGATTCAATTACATTCACCTCAACAGATCATGCTGGTATTTCATTTGCTATAAAATTAGCTATAGCCAAAGTAAATACATCTCATGTTGGATCGCTCGTTTGGTCTCGAACAATAGAGGTGGGATGAAATACTCATCAAACTTGTATTCAGGTAAATTCTGACTTATGTGTAAGTAATGATACTTTATCATCAGGAGATGTATATGTATAATTACATGATCACGTCGCAGTTCCAGTTACAATTGATGCAACACAGGTATAGAAAGTAACTGTTCATTCACTACTTACCTCAAATTCGATACTTGAATCTTGTATCGTACCATCTTGGTTACAAGATCATGAAACATCACTTATTCAATTCTGAAATTGTGCTCCATTATGTATTTGTCATAAAACGATAAGTTCTCATGGAGAAAATTCTGAGCTGACATCCATAGTTATTTTCATTGCTGAGTCCGTAATTACTCAAGCATCAAATCCATACATAAGACATGACGTTGCATTTATTCATAACTCTGAACATTCTTTTTGTTCAATATGCAATGATTCTGGATCTAATCTTTCTCATGTATCACTTATTATGTTTGTTTTTGCTTTTACTAACAAACGAGATTTTGATGCTATATCCTCTAGTCAAAGATTAGATATTCATATACGTAATTCCTTTGACGTAAGTGCTTCAATTTTTTTCTGAAAATCTATTGTATCATGCGTTGCCCAAGAATTAATACTTTGTGCACACATGTTACATAGCAGTTCACATGCAGATTTTTTTCAATTCTTTTGGGAACATGTTTCTGCACATGTATCATTCTCATCATACTGATAACAAAAAGTATTCAATAAATTTTGCTGTTGATCAGTAAATCATGAAGCTTGAGCAAAGGCTTCTCTTGAGCTATCTTGTGCAACATAAGAGAATGAGAATACGCTCATTAATATAATCACACTCAATGAAAAAATTGTTTTTTTGTTCATTTTTATTTTTGTATAGATGTAAAAAAATAATCTTTACAATAATTATATAGTAAAATTAATTTTTTGTCAAATTTTATGGACTTTTAATTAGGCACTTCTAATTGTTCATTTTCAGATTTTCTTATTGATCGCATGAATAACTTGGTTTAGTTTTTCATTATGTACTCAAGAGACTTTCTTTTCAAATAAACTATGCTGAGTAGTACTTCCATCAACTAAATCATTCAAATATACTCCAGTAGACCTATATATATATGTATCCCCAAAAGGCATCTGATCAAATAGATGACGACACTGTTTAATTAATTCAAATCTGTTACTACTAGGAAAGGACAAACGTATAGAAGATCAAAATCTTTTGAATCACTTATCTCTAAAAGAAATAGAAACTGATCAGGTTTTACATCAACAAACAATAAGGTGCTCAACTGCTCTGTCTATATTTTGTATTAGATGTTACCAGACTTTTTGTTTATCATGTGTGAAATAAGGGTTAAAAGAGCGCGATCTTCCAATACTTTTAGGTTTCGTTTTTTGACGTCATAATGTCATTGCGTTGTAGGAATTTAGTTCAAACCAGATCTTCAATCAAGATGTTCATAATTCTTGTTTTACTACTTCATAAGCTAATTTTTTAAAATCAAAAGCTGTTTCACATGTAAATCTTAATTTCTTTTGGGTTTGACGGCCAATAAATGGAATTTTTCAAAAAGGCAAACTCTGCAAAAAAACATTAATATCATTCTCTTCAAGACAAACAAAAACACCATAGGGTTTTGCAAAACCAGCTCCTATTTTTGCAAGAAGCTTAGTCGGAGCTAATCATATCGAAACAGGAATTCATATCTTTTGTTGTATATCACGTTGCAATAATATCATCATCTTCTCATATGACATATTATAAGCACGATCATAAGATGTAAACTCAACAAAAGCCTCATCTATAGAAAAAACTTGAATATCTATAGCTTTTTTATGCAAATAAGACATAAGCCTTCAAGATATCTCTTTATAGACTTCCATACGAGGCTTAAGAAAAACTGTATTTAATGGTGCAATTTTTTTTACTTCCCATACTGGAGTTCAAATAGAAATTCATAAAGCTTTTAGATCATAAGTCGCTGCAATAACGATGTCACCTCAAACACAGACCGGTAATCACTTGAGTTCAGGACGCAGGGATATTTCACAGCTTGCAAAAAAACTATCACAGTCGATTAATCATCGAACCTGTTTAGATGGAGCTATCAACATAACAATTAAAAACTAATATCTTCTCATACTACCTACAACAACACCGAAAATTTCTAAACTTCATTCTGGCTTAATAATAGAAAAATCATCATTATCTGGATGCAATTCCCAAGAAGTTTCATTTGTCTTATGTAGTCGTTTGACCGTGTACTGACTATCTACAAATGCAATCACCATATCTCATTCCTGAGCACGTTTACTTTTATCAACAATAACAATGTCACCCTCATGCAATCATGCATTAATCATACTTTCTCCTTTTACCTTCAATAGAACAGTATCCGTTGGATTATCAACAAGAAATTCTTCCACATTCACTTGCATAGCTTGTGGGTCGTACACATCTATTGGAACTCATGCTTGCACTGAATCAAATAAAGGCAAAGAAACTAACCTATCAGCTGGGTAATAACTTCCATCTTTCTTTACTAAATATCACTCATCTAACATTTGTTGAAAGAAGCGATGTACAGCACTTTTTGACTGTACTCAGATAATAGTCTTACTAGCTTCAAAGGTTGGAACAGTGCGGTATTCAAAATAGAATTTACGAAACTTTTGAAGATACACTTGAAAAAGAGATGGTTTGGACATAACAACGTATTGTAGTATAAAAAAGAATCAACAAGAACATTAGTTCTTTTATAATAAAAAAAAATCAAAATGCAAGAACTTTCGTTCTCTTTTGTTTTCTCTTCAATTACGGACCAATATCATTATAACACACGACACTTTATTATCTTATTAGTTTATTATGAAAAAAACGTGGTTATGGATTTTGATCTTACTTGCAGTAGCATTGGTTTTACGATGAGTAAAATGATCATCAAATACAGTAAAAGATGTGGTATGAGATGCTGCAAATGTTGTGGTTGAATGAGCAGATAAAGCTATAGACTGAGCTGAAGATGCTGTTGATGCTGTTATCGATAATGCTGAAGATACTATTGATGCTGTTGTTGATGATACTGAAGACGATGTTGATGCTGTTGTTGATAATGCTGAAGACGATGTTGATGCTGTTGTTGATAATGCTGAAGATACAGAAGAAATGGTAATTGATCTTGAAAAAAGTGAAGTAATGTGGAAATGAAAATCATGACCAAAAGCTCATAATGGAACTATTGGAATAAAAGCTGCAAACCTAAGCATGAGTAATGGAGAAATTAGTGGTGGGACATTTGTAATGGACATGACTACTATCAAAGCAACAGACATAGATAGTGATTGATTAGAAAATCATCTAAGATCAGACGATTTCTTTGATGTAGAAAATCATCCAACATCAACCATGATGATTACAAATGTAGATGGCAATACAATCACGGCAGATCTTACAATCAGAGGGGAAACACTTCCAATAAGTTTTGATATAGAAAAAAATGATTGAAGCGTTTCTACTTCATTCAGCATTGACGGAACACAATGGTGAGTAAATGATAGTGGAGTAAAAGATGCACTCGTGTCAGACACTATTGATCTAGATGTAGTATTAGCTTATTAATTAGAACTCACATCACTAGTGCTTGATAATTATATACACAGTCATAAAAAAGATGCTAGTAAATAGCATCTTTTTTTTATTTTGTGAGATAGCATTATGTCAGACAAGAAAAAAATCAAAAAAGAAAAAACTTTATTATATGGGAAAAATGAAATTAATTTTTTAGAATCACTCCTCAATACTCCCTCCCCTACATGATTTGAATATACATGACAACAAATACGAGTAGATTACATCAAACCTTATGTTGATGAGATGTACATTGATACCTATGGCACTGCTGTAGGAATCATAAACCCAGATGCCGAATATAAAGTTGTCATCGAAGCACATTGTGATGAGATAAGTCGATTTGTAAATTATATAACAGAAAAAGGATTACTACATATTATACGTAATGGTTGATCTGATCACCAAATAGCTCCTGGTCAGAGAGTTCATATACATACAGAAGAAAAATGAATCGTAGATTGAGTTATATGACGACCAGCAATACATACACGTTGAGGTTCTCGTAATTCATGAGGAGAAAAAGCACCACAAGTAAAAGATATCACGATCGATGTAGGAGCAAAAGATAAAAAAGAAATTGAAAAAATGGGTATAGAGGTTGGAAATCCACTTACTTATGATGCTTCATTCATGATGCTAAATGATCGCTATTTTGTAGGTCGTGCTTTAGATAATAGAGCATGAGGATTTATGATTGCACAAGTCGCTAGATTATTAAAGAAAAATAAAAAGAAATTAGACTTTGGTTTATACATAGTCAATTCAGTACAAGAAGAAATATGACTTAAATGAGCAAGAATGATTGCAGAACACATCTCTCCAGATGTTGCTATCATAACTGATGTCTGGCATGATACTTCTACCCCGATGATAGATAAAACTATAGAGTGAGATACAAAATGTTGAGAATGACCTACCCTGACTGTATGACCTGCAGTACAAAATAATCTCCTCAGACATATAAAATCGATAGCAAAAAAGAAAAAGATAGACTATCAAATGTGTGCAGCAAGCACCTATACAGGAACTGATACTGACGCATTCGCTTACTCAAATTCTTGAGTAGCATCTGCTCTCATCTCCCTTCCCCTAAGATATATGCATACTACAGTTGAAATGGTAGATAAACATGATGTTTCAGAAACTATAAAGCTAATATATGAAACAGTATGTAGTGTCAAGAAGGGACAAAAGTTCAACTATCTAAAATAAAAAAAACATCCAATTAAAATTGGATGTTTAACATTCTTTTGAGTCATTAATTACAATTAATGGTAAAACTGTAATTTAACTCCATCATGTTGGAGACCAACTGTACTCTGGAGAGTACGATATCCAACAGCAGAACTTGATCCATCAAGGTAGATAGCATTCTGACAGCCAGCATTTTGTAATGCTAATCCTAGTTCAAAGAAATTAATGGGTATATCTGAAACCACTATAACAAGCGAACCATCATCCCGATAACCGATACCAGATCGGATATACTTAGATGCAGAAGATACACTATGAAGATTTTTGCCCTTCAGCAGGAGTATCATTCCATTTTGGAACCCCCAAAGTAAATCTTCAGGCTGCTTTTCCCAATCTTTATATCTCATCAAAATCATTTGATTGGAGGTGGAAAGACCAAATATACCATTATCTTCTGCAAAATTACCTTTGTAATTAGCAGGATTAACCCATGCTTTTTTTTGCACAGGCACAACTAACCCATCTTTGTTTTCAAGTACAACATATCCTCCAACAGGAAGCATGTCAGATCCATATAAAGGACCATTAACTACAAGTGATAAATCTGTATTTGTAGTTGCACTTTTTCCAAATCCAATATCTACGTTGTTATTTGGAAATAAGTAAACAAAATTATTTTGTGCTTGTGCATTTAGAGTTATAAATGATAAATTTAAGATAATCATAAAAGTACAATATATATTTTTCATATGTAAGTTTTTTGTTAACATTTTTTTTCAGCATAGCCCATGCCCTTGGGACTTATTGTGGCTTCTGGCTCGCCTCATCATTATAAATCATTCAGTAATAAATCACGGATTCTTGATAGTTCAGTATTAAACTCTTTAGAATAAATCTCACATGCCTTTAAGATATCAAGATTTTCGACTCCATATGCATTCAACATAGATATATCAAATTCACTCGTTTCAAAATCGCCTGCAAATAGATTATGAAGTAAATTAAGCTTATTATCTAACGAAAACTCATTAATAGTAGTCTCAATAACCTTGCCTCTTGCTACTCTCAAAACATTACTAAGCAAATCACAATGACTGATGTCATGTGTTTTAAAGTAGGTGCTCATATCTGGCCAATGGCTAAAGAAAATAACAAATACATCATTCTCAAGCCAAGACTCAATATTTCTTTGAGTTATTTGCTGCTTATTTTCATCCAACCATACAGCTTCATGAAGCGTAATACTAAACTCATCATTAAGATGACTAGCAACAAGTTTCGCTGTAAATTCAGCTCTTTTTTTAGGTGAATGTACAAAAATTAATTTTTCATATTTGCCAGTAAAAAAGTTTTTTAAATGTTGTGCTAAGACTTTACATTGCTGTTCTCCTGTATCAGTAATTTTTTGAGGAGCGCTTCTATCAGCGTAATTGTCAGTATCATATACATATTCTGCATGTCTAACAAATCCAAAAGTGTTATTAAATAATCTATCCATAATTTAGAGTGCCCATGCCCTTGGGACTTTTTTTGGCTTCTGGCTCGCCATAATGATTAATTTATTCTAAATGAACTCTTAATATTGAAGCTATTACATCTTTTGAGAAAGTTGTTTTTCCCCCAAGTGATAACTTAAGATATATTGAACGATAACTCATCAGTGTCACAAATTCTGATGTCCTATGAAGGTGAGAGAAGTGTCTCAATCTCCCAGCACATATACTACAGGCAGGACCTCGTCCAGTTTCATGTGAAGAAGTAACCTGGAAATATCCAACATCATTACTCTTATCAATTAAGAATAAGCGTTGATTGCTCCATCCTTGTAGCTTTACATAATGTTCTTCAACATTATCATCAAAAGAGATATTTCTCTCAACAATAGAATAATCTAGGCCAAATGCGTGAAATTCATTCATAATAATGTATTTATATTTTTGTTAATGATCTAAAATTGTACTGAAGAAATATATGCCCATATCCTTATCCTTGGGACTTTAATGGCTTCTAATTCGTCATCTACACTACGCAGTAACTAGTTCTATAAGAAAGGAAACTACTTTCTCATACTGTTTAGCAGGAAACTCAAAATTTTCAGTTTCATTTGTAATAATTTCTGCAATCTCATCTTCTGTCTTCCGTTTATTCAAGTGCTCAATCGCATTTAATTTATTAACCTCAGATTCAGCAAAAGAGGAATCAAGAACAGCTATAAATTTTTTGACATCAAAGTGATCAATTGAACTTATTAATGATTTTTTCTTAACACAAATAAATTGATTTTTAAGAGCAGTTCGTAATACCTTTTCCCAATCAGTAGGCTCTGGACCTTCTCTCATTGGAGTATGTCCGTGGTACATATTTCCTAAGTAACAAAATAGTAAACTCATAATTAATTTTTTGTAATATATTTTTGACAATAATTTTTTTTCACACACTAATCACATATACAAGATATGCAATAAGTTATCTTTTAAAGAACATTCGTTATTAAAAACGAAATAGTATTATATTTTCAAATACATAAATGTCAATATTAATGCAATCAAAACTGCTGTTAAAAATTAGTAACACTAATAAGTATTTTTAAATAAAAAAACAGACGTGAATTTACTTCACGCCTGCATCAGGAACTTAGTAACTACATGATTTCATGTAGTCAAAAGTCCTGATATGCCAATGTCAGTTACTTTGGCCCCTGACTTTCTCCATAATATTGATATCTCAAATTACACAGCATCTTTTCTTAAGCGCCCAAAAGAAAAGCCTTTGAGGCATACTCATTTCCGAGTATCGCAAGAGAATAATCGTCTCTCATTCTTAGTACATCAATAACTTACATATACCAAAGCAGTATGATACGTAAGTTAAAAATGTAGGATTTCTAAGAAACTCGTAGCGAATAACTCTATATATGACGATACAGGTTATCTACTACATATTACAACTAGTTCATTTTGTTAATTATTTATAACTATCGATAATAATGTCATATTTTTGCAAGTAATACAAGACAACACTTTATCTAGTGGGTTGAATACTCACATAACATATTTCATCACATGAACAGGGAATATAATAATAATTTAATTTAATATGTCAATAGTTCTGTCATGCCATGTGTTGTTATAAATAAATAACAGTGAGAAAATAAATGTTATATTTACTGAGCATCAACATTACTTAACAATAAATCTTTTGCATCAATAACTTTATTTCACTCTAATCTATTTCTATCATGTACCGTAATCCACGATACCCTAGAATAAGTTCAATCCTTATTAATAATATAACCTGCTTGACCAAATTCTCTCCCATCAGATTTATATCAGATCTGCTTATATACCATAATTGCAGCCGTGCAGGAAGCCTTATGTACATACTCAGACTGCACTTTAGGCGATATATAAGGAATTTCACCTCCTTGCATTCAATTAAATTTCATTTCACTTGGAAGAAAGTACGTTGGCATTGTTTTTCAAGCATATTGTTTTTCTTCATACTCAAGAATTTCTTGTTTTTTCTTTTCAAACAACTCTTGAAATAAAATAATTTCCTCATCTGTTACGCTATTTTTCTCTTTATTCAATGCGAAACTTGCCTTATATGACCTAGAATTTTCTTCGCTTGTTCATGAATATGAAATATGTATTTCTTCACCATCTATCTTTACACTATCAATCGTTGCCTTATCAAAACTAAGAGATCGATCATCCCTACTTGCTTTATAAGCATCTCTATACACAACATGATGACGACTTACTTCACCATTATACCATACCGCTACGTAATTTCAGTACTCCATTCAGGCACTACGACTATCTCTAGAAGTTCACTCAATATAAGCTCATATGTTATTATCTAGATCTATGGAAATTCAAGAAATATCAGAATCACTAATATGTGAAATAAAATCATCCATACGCTCTACGAGTAATTCAGAAGATAAAGCTGGATTTGAAGACATAATGCGCTTAATACAGTTTTCTTTTTTTATTTTATTTTCTAAACTATATAGCTCTTTCTTATAAAAAAGACGCACTTGCTCTAATTCCTCTCATGGTAATGATAGATCTGGCAAATATTCATTAGTGAATTCTTTCTGCAATTCCTTCATTTTACTAGTAGGAATTTGATGCTCTCTAGAATGAGTATACTGCAACAAATGGTCTAACTTTGCCTTCTCAGTGTTTTCTCTTCACTTATTACAACTATGACAACTCGATGGGTTCTTATAAAATCAAAAATATCCCCCACATCAAAAACAAATTTTTCTACTCGATCACCAATACTTTGCAATCATCACTCTTTCAGACTCAGAAAGAGCTAAGAACTTTTCATCTATACCATCAATTCAACACTTAGAAAGCATATCTTTTACAGCAAAATGTATTTTCAAATTAAGATAATTATCTCAATAATCCTTTAATACTTGCAATATTTCTTCCATACGAGTTTTTGATCTTGTAGATTTTGCCTCATTAAATTTTTCATGCAATTCTGAAAGAGAAAAAACTCATCGAAATTTAGATTTTTCCTTCAACTCATCCATTGTTTCTACATACTTTAGGTTCAGATCTTTTTTCATTGATAATCATAAAATCCTTTTATCAAGATCTAATTTTTCAATAACAGATCAAATATTCTTATCAGTTAGAGGTGACTTAGGTGAATTTTCACTAGTTGTTCACATAATTTCAGACATAATAATAACTAATAAATAAATAACTTTTCTAAATCTTATATTTTTAATACATCATAGCCTCTCGCATATCCTTTGGGGTGAGAAGGTATAGATTCAAAGTATTTCTTTTTACATCACTGATATCGTTTTTCAAAATATTCAGGAGAGTGATCTTTTACATCAATAATAAAACTTCTAATACCATTAAGAGTATAACTCAATTTAAGACCATTCACCTTTCCATCTGGTCATTGGTATATGCTAGGCAATAAAGATGGATTATTAAATGCAGTCTTAGCTAAAGCAACATACCTTTTCATTTTCTTTTGAGATATTCACAATCTTCAATCTTTTCAAATCATAATTCCAGTAATTTCCTTTGCAGTGCTTGAACTCGGAGTCCGCATATTCTCCTTACTGAATTTTAGATCTCGTCAGTTATTGTTGACAATTTTTTGAATATTTTTCTTAAAATTTAAAATTTCTCAATTTAAAGAGTGTGAATTAATTTTTTTCAGCATCTCATACACCCCATCTAGGGATACTTGTATAAGATCATTTTTCGATCCACCTCATAAATCATGCAACATCAATTCAATAATCTCATCTTTTAACTTACTGTACTTTGATCTTAAACGTTTTCTGCTAGACTCATCAACGATATGAACTGGTTTTCATAAAAATTCATTAATATTATCAAGCAATGACTCTAACATATGCTCCTCATGACTTGAAACGTCATCTATATGCTTCAAATACTGGGTTTGATTAATGAGTTCAATTATTGATTCTTCATACTCAGCATATTCCTTGAAATGCTTAAAACTAATAACAAGATCGTCAATATACCTTGAATATACTGGAGATTGTAAGTCCTCATGGATATATTGATTAATCTGCTTATCTGTTTTTGCCATTACTATATTCAAAAGACGCGCACTTGTTGGAGCTCATTGAGGAAGTCAGTCGTTTTGTGTGACTAAACTAACCAACACGTCTATAAAATTTTCTTGCTGCGTCTGAGAGAGATAAGGATAACTAAAATCTAAAAATTTACGGAATCATGCAGAAATATTCTTATGCACTCTCTGAGCACTAACACTTGGATAAGCAGATTTAATATCTCCAGCATATGTATATGATCCATACCTATGCAATAGAGCGTTCTTTTTGGGACTAGTTCATATTTCTCATCATTGAGAAGCTTGTGAAACAGGTATTTCTCTAAGGTTCTTCAATAGTCTATTTTGAACTAATTTTAAATGATCTGCAGGCACACTTATTGTTCTAAATTCGTTAGATCAGTTTGTTTTAGGAACTGAAAAATTGTAATATCATTTTTGTAAACGCTTCTTTACAGGCTCATTATTGATAGTTATATCAGCAGTTTTATTTGCACTCATCCTAACAGAAACAGCTCTTTTAATTTGCTGCTGTGAACATCAAACAAATTGTGAAAGAGCCTTTAAAACTTCTTTTTCCTCAAGAATAGGTAAAATTTCACTTTTTTCTTCCCAATAATTGATCTTATCCATTATAAAAAATAAGCATTAAAAAAAGTGAGAAGAGGAAATAAACTCTCCCCACTTTGCATCGACAATGGAAACGCATATATGTTGCTCTTACCCTTGGTATACTCTGGGGATACCTCAAAGTAACTGCAAGTAATAAAATGAGTTAAATAGTTGAGAATCAATCAGTTAATTATTATTAACCATTATTAACTACTTGCTAACCCTTGCTAACTACTTGGAAAACTAGGGAAAACTCAAATCCACATATGGTAGTCGCTATGATCTCGTCCGCCACTAGGGTAAGACTATCGTATGATCTACATACATCGACCCGCAAAAACATTTTCATGTTCAACTTGATGCTTTTATAGTATATACCCAAAAACACATAAGTCAATAAATTAATTTAAAATGTGTTGTTAGTAATTGGTAACAGAAAACAACTTAGATTAAAAAAAACAACTCATTTAGAGTTGTTAATGTGAAGCGCTACTTTCTTATTATGCTGCCATCAAGACTTGCTCTATTACCGGACAAAAATTCAGTAATTCAAAAGCGCGTTGATGATTCTTTTTGTTCTTTAGCGAATCAATCACTTTGATAACATCCATTCATTTTTTATGAGTTTCTACAATCATTGTTCTAATAGTAGTATCAGTCATTCTTCTTTCAGAAGTATGTAAAACACGTTGTCATCCTCAGAATTTTTCTCTTTTTTTCATTCCATATATATTACTTAATAAAATTCAAATCTTTCACATCACTAGAATATTTAGTTAAGTATGTAATTGACTTGAGTGATATTATTATATAGTTAATTTATAATATGTCAATATAATTCTAGCATATGTGTTGTTAAGATTTAATAACAAATAATTAATTACCTTTAAAAAAAGAAAAAGGCACTAAGCAACACTTAGCACCTAAATTATCTTTTATTAACACTTTTAAAATCCATATAGCACTCTGTCAAACTCTAGCGTAATCCAACGCAAAGTCGGACAAAGTCACTATATGGGCAGCTGGGATCCTAAACTTCCTTTTAGAAGCTTAGAACATCTCTCTTGTCCGCTAAAACGAAAGAGATCTTTTGAGGTGATTAAGCTTTTCTAAGATCACTGTACAATGACCGAACAAAAATTATCACTAGAGAGAGCTACTCTCTATCTATTATGAACTTGTGCTTTTACAGCATTCAAGATCATATGAGACTCATAGCGAATTAATTGCAACTGTAACATTAATTTACTATTTAAGATTAAGATTACGGATAAGCTTTCTATAACCAATCGGTCTATAATCACTTACTCTTAATAAGATGAGAGACTTTTATTGCCTCTCTATCCACCCTTCTTCACTTTCATCACTTACATCACTTACATCAACTAATCTAAGTAATACGATACAACTGTTTATCTACAGGATCGAATACTCATGAATTTGTTGACGAGTGATAGAACTATATGTGTAGAAAAGAAAAAGTCAATATTTATATCACACATACTGTTGTAAAATTTTACTAACAGACCAGCTTAAGCTTAATTCCTATCTAGAAACATACGCAATCTATCTTCTTCTCATCACTGCCCTAGCCATCATTCAATTAACTTTAAGAAAACCTCTTCTGAAGGAGAATCGATATTATGTTCATATATAGATCCTTGCATAGGCATACTTAGTTCCGATATATTACCTTGTTTCTTATAATCGTAATTCATTATCAATGGTCATTGGGACAACTCTTGACCCGCACTCTTATCATATAAAGATATATATATTGAATCAGGAGAATTTTGGCGAATATAATTAATAAATTCATCATTCTTTACCTCCTTTGGGTATTTGAATGTCATAAACATTGTATGCCTATTGCATATACAGTTAAAGGTTATCGCTCACTCCTCACAATTTCACAATGACATATACTCCAATCAGTTTAGAGAAAAAATTATATCTAAAAGATCATTAATGTATTTAAATTGATCTGTTGTTGAATAGTCAAATTGATCTCAGTACAATGTTCAATCGAGATTCTTAATGATATAGATTGATTGCAAATCAGATTCAAATTGACTATCAATATATACTCAACCAATAGTCTTTATTATCTCTTGAATATATTCTCAATCTTTTTTAAGACTTATACCACAATTTAACTTATCTCATGGTTCAAATTTTTTTTTGTAATCATCTCAAAGTTTTACTTCAGCAGCCTTCTCAAATACAAGGTAACTATATCAGCTTCAATCTTCATCAAATTCATAATCAAATTTATATACATCCTTATCTAGAATTCATAATGTACGTGCAATATATCACTGTTTCCACTCTAATCATTTTGAAGTTCAATATTTTTTCTTTGTGGAAATATTAGGCTTATGCACACCGATAATCAACGATAGATTTTTTCAATAAGTGTTAAATAATCAATCAACAAAACTTCTAGAATCCTCTAAGTTCATATTAAATAAGGTGTTTCCAAAAATAGATACTGATACTGATCATCAATATGATTCTACATCTATCATTACACTATTTCTATCAATCGTAGTTCATGGCTTTTCCAGATCAACTGAAGGCGAAAACAAGCTGAAGTTTTTTAAAAGAACACCAATCTCTTTACTGTATATAGATTTACTATTTCTACGAAGTATTTCCTCCTCTAGATTCTCAGCATTATTACAATTAAATTCCAATACTCATTGATGATTTTGAATACTATTAGTTTTAAAAGAATTTTCATTTGAAAAAAAGTAGATTTTCAATTCATATGACTTCGATTCATTTGACCCATATCACGCACATCCTCTAACGCAAGATCATACTCAGAAGAAGTCTCAATGTTTACAAAAACATGTGCATCATGAAAAGGTTTAATTTGTTTTTTTTCAAATTTATGTATATATCTTCTTCTATTTCATTCGAAATCAGAATCTTTTCCTATTCATGTAAACAGCAAATGAGAGTACAGCAATGATTCTTTTGTTAAGTTTCATCCTCAATAAGATACATGAATATTACCAATGTTTTTAGTG
This sequence comes from Candidatus Absconditabacterales bacterium, assembly GCA_937923605.1. GTDB lineage: Bacteria > Patescibacteriota > Gracilibacteria > Absconditabacterales > Absconditicoccaceae > JAHDCT01. Next base: position 198,396 of record CALDTY010000003.1, on the reverse strand, counting down.
ATTTCTTCTATATTATTTCTAATTAACTTCACTTCATCCTCAAAATAATCAGAATACTCTGATGCCCTCAACACCTGATCATAATCTTTAGCTCAATTATCTAGATAAGCATACTTTAAGTCTATTTTTCAAGCTTCTATGCATTTTATTAACTCTTTAATCTGTTTTTTATAATCAATTGACTCAAAAAATTCTACATATTCCATCGCCTGTTCAATCATACTAATTGACTCTTCTGGAGTTTTTTTTGATTCTACCAAAAAAGTCATATAGGCAGCAAGAAATTTTACCTTTTGATCGTCAGTAAATCAATTCACAACATAATCAACTATACTTAAATATCTATCTGAAACAGTTTTAGCAAATTCTTTTTCTTGTAAAAACGACTTATATACTTCATATTCAAGGTTTAAAATTCACTTTAAATACTCATCATCTCTCATAGATCATGACATTAAATCATCTTTATCTTGTCGATAATAGTTTTGCAGCCTATGCTCCTCACCATTATCATCAACTATTGTAAATCTAGATACTCAGTCATTCACAAACATAAGATTACATAATTGAGCGCTATTTTCTCATTTGTTTTTTAAATTATGTTTATTAAAGAACTGAGGATCTTTATATGCCAGAAAAACATTTGATGTAACTGAATAATCAAATCATTCATATACTATTTCATACTCAATAAATCAAAATATAGGTGCTCGTGCAGATCAGATATTTTTTTCTCTATTAATATGATCAATAAGTGGTCCCCACTCATCACCATAACTTTTCTTCTTTGTTACATTCAAATTTTTGATGGGCATAGAAAAAAGTAGTTTTGGGTTTTCTAAAACATTTTCTAGCAATAGCTTAGAAGTTTCATTGTTATTTATATTCGATGTTTTCTGTTTTTCTAACATTTTTTTCTAAATTTAAATCAATTTTATATTGCGCCTAAAATTATCAGTATCAAAGAGAATGCATAAATACTGTGACTATTTCATCAACTTCGATTTGAAGATTTTTCTCAAAATCATCTAAACTAGCTTTATCAATAAAATGTCTTCATGACAAATTCTCGCGTACTCATATATTTTTTAAAAGAATTTTCTTTTTATGTATCACATCAATTATAAGGCTGTTTAATTTAGCTTGATTATACCTTCAAATATCAGTTTCTCAAATTGATGCCACTATTGAATTAGAATACATAAACATTCATGCCAATGTATCATAATAACGGTCATTGATCTCTACCAAATTTTCTTTAATGAATTCAGCTAATTCAATGTCTCAATACAAATCAGAAATAACGAAATTTCATTGATCTTTAAGCAAACAAGATAAAACACCTTGTTGTATGTAACTATCAAATTCATTGGTTATATACAATCAACATCATAATTTTCTTTTAATTTGATGTGTGAGCCATACTAATTTTCAAGATGATAACCAATCTTTCAAAATACGAATAATATAAAATTGAGCAGTAGTTCAAGAATCATTTCAATCAAGTATATATTCTTTAGAATCTTTTTCTTTATACACTAGAAATCTTTTGCCATTTATAAATGATACGATTCATAGGTCTATATCATTTTCATCTCAATCAAACACATATGTTCACAAAAATTCAACTTGGGAAGGCGGGAAAGAATACTCTCCATGATCATAATCTATCGAGTTAGATAAATATTCTTCATTTCAGCGCAAAAATGAATTTGGCCTTCTTTCTCAAAAACTGTCAGCAAATCTAGGTCAGAATATCTTCATTATATCTTCAACGAAATATTCTGGATGACTTTTCATATAATACAATTCCTCTTCTCAAAATGATTGTAAATAGGTATAAAACTCCCATTCATTTGAATATAAATCATCAAGATCAACTCAATAACGTTTCTCCAATAACATTCAAACCTCTTTATGCAAGTGTTTAAAAACTTTCTGTATAACATACTCTATATCATAGGTATGCAATCATTCTGGTGAATCAAGCCTTCTAAATCATTCTTGATTTTCACTTGTGTCATAAAATCTCTCTTTCTCAAATGAAATTTGCATCTGATTAGATATTTTCTCTGAAATTGGAAATACTGACAATGCGGATATCAATCATATCGTAATCTTATTTCTATACTTTTCTAAAAATGACTGTTTTTTTGGATAAAGTTCACAATCAAGCATTGTAATTCAATGTTTTGAGTCAACCTCATAAACATTAGATACCGAAGCCTGCAACTCACTTATTAAATCATGCTTATTATATCTTGATGATTTTCTTAGTTTAATCTTTTTTCATAAAGATAGCTCATCAATTATTCTTTTATTATATTCATTATCATCAAAAACGATTCAAGATTCAAAATATCATGCATCATCTACAGACACAAATTCAGTATAAATAGTATATGACATATCTCAAAATCACATATTCTTCATCCATAAATCAATTCGTTTCTCCTTTTGTACGCTTGCATTATCAGCTAGTTCTTTATTCTTTATATAAAAATCATTGTTATGATGGATATTATCACTATCTCCATATGCAATAAGTCGAGAATCAATCTCGGCGTTATACTTATAGGAACCTGAATCATCTTTTAGCATGTCTGGAACAGCAAATGATACAAAACAATTACTTCATTTTTTAACATCGCTTGAGTTCATTTGATCGATAACTGCAGATGGTTTAGCAAAATTTCATGCAGTCAAACCTAAGAGAAAATGAATAGGTTTATTTTTTTGTAACGATGCACTACTATTCACGTTCTCAGAAAAAAAGTCAGTATTTTCATAAACTCATACTTTTCATAAGGTTCATTGCTCTACTCTTTTTTGCATAAGATCTTTTGCCTTTTGAGTTGATACTCATGAAATATCTACACCATGACTACTAAGTTCACTCATTTGATCTCTTTGCCACTCGCTTGCCTGTTCCCACAATATATCCCATATCTTTCACATTTTATCATTTCATGGTCACCAGTCTCGAAGTCACTTTACTAATGATGGATCACGTTGTGTTCATACTATTTTTGTCAACATATACTCAGCATTATTTTCAATAAATCCTAACTCAGTTTTTGATAATAGCTCAAAATATAACGATCACTCAGAAGTAAAAGATTCAAACAAACTATGTCAATCAATCTCCTCTCATTGTTCATTTACTCATTTTGTTTTATAGAATGTTCAATCATTTGGATACAATCACTGTTGCATCAAAGAAATATTATCTTGAATCTCATGCTCAGATAGTCATTTAACAAGTTCACTACTTTCTCATGGAAATAATTTCATTTAAGATGCTTGCGCCCACATAAAGTTAAAAATACTTTCCAAAGTTTCATATAACTTTTTACTATTTACAATCACTCCGTACACTTCTTCATTTCAACGCATGCAAAAAGCAACCTTATTTCATCAATAAAGATCAATTTCATTTGCAAAATTTAGAATAGAGCCGTCAATTACTCTTGACTCTCTAAAGCGCTCTTTATCATTCTTTTGGTAATGCTTATTTACTTTATCATCATGTACCAACACTTTTGCAAAAGACTCGTGCTGTATTCTTTCAGGAATATGTATATCTAGAAAATACTCTATCATTTTAGGATGAACCTCATCTGCAGACAAGATTGCAAGGATATCTCATCATGAAATAGCCATATCATGGTAAACATACTTAAGTCATTCTATTCATTCATGAAATTCAACATGCATTTTACTATCATAAGTTGACTGGATAGCGAGAAATTCAGGTATATATTTTTTAAAAACATCATATTTATCTTTAATTTCATGAAGCAACTGTTCTGGATTAACAACTTGAAAATATGTTACTCCTTTCTTCTGTGTACTTGTTGCGATTCTTTGTCTTATGAAATCCTTTAGTATTACATATCAAGTAACTCTTTTCATTTCCGCCCTCCTTGCTATTGTACTCGCAGGAGCACTTCACAATTCCAAAACTGTAAGATAGATCTTTGCCTCCTTTTCACTCATTCCTCGTTGTTGTAAAGCTACTATAAGGTTATCTTGCATATATGAAAAATGTATAAAATACTTCCTAATATAACTATATACTTGAACCTAAAAAATTGCAAAAAAATCAAGATCGAAACCTTGATTCTTTTGAATAAAATTTGAATATACTCAACTACATCATTACATAAATCAAACTCACTGCCACTAATATTAGTAACCAATATGCTCCATTGAGCCAAAGTAGCCCCCATTCTCTATTTTTTGACCAAAGTACAGAACCGATTTCTCTCATGAAAAAGTATCCTAGCCAAGTATAGAAGGCTCATTCCAATGCAACTGGAATAGTGTCTGCTCCAAATGCATTCATTACATTAAAATGAACAAATATCATTACTAAGATTGTAAAAAAATGCAAAGCAAGATCAGTAAATCATCATCAATTCTTAAGATCGTCTTCTGTCATTCCCATGTACTTAGCCCATGTCTTTCAAAATACAGGACCATACCACAGAAAACCAATAAAAAAAGCAACTACTGCAGCGACACCTAAAGCTAGAAGATTTATTTCCATATTGTAAGAAAAAGATATAAAACAATTCTATTCTTCTAAAGCAGTCCCATAATGCATTACTGCAAAAACTTTATCATTTTCATAATCTATTGCAAAAGAAATTCAAACTATCTTGAACTCTGGATGCACCATAGTTCTCCAATGAACACCGTTATAGGACTCTTCACTTACAAAATAATCATAAATTCTTTTTATATCATCAATCACTTTTTGTGTACAATCATCTCAAGCACAAGTGTGCCTAGCTCGACCAATATTTTCGGTAGATGTAGCTCTATTTACATTTTTAAATACAACACCTCTATCAGCAAATCGCTTTGTGATAGCCTTATAATCGTAATATCAAGAATAAGAAAATCTCTTATGGTCAGCGACTCATTTCTCTCTCAAACTCAATGACCAATCTCTAGCTGTTTCCCTTAATTTATACTCAGATTGTATTGGGGTTAATCATCTTGGAATTCTGATATCATTATTCACTCGATCAATTCGAGTTTTTTCTATCAGATCTTCATCAAAGTTTCATTCAGAAACTAATTTTTTTGTCGATCAAGGATATTCCCAAAGAGAAGTTGTGCCTATTTGAGTATTAGATAATTGCTGATTAGTGTTTCATTCAAATAGATCAATCATATCTCATAACACATCTTGCATATATTCGTTCTCAGGATGTTTAGCACGAAGAAAATGAAAATAACTCATGACTTTGAATCACCATTCGTTTCAATAAGTCTCAATATTATTACGTATAAAAATTTCAAGCTTTGCTGTTTCATTAGCTCAAAATACCCCTCAATACAAAAGAAATATTGACATAAAAGCAATCACCATTCAAGTTATATATCTACTTCTACCCATTTATTCGACCGTTAGCTAATAAAGTTTGAAATACTATCATAACTAAAATTCATACAGTAATAAATGTCGCAACAGTCTCTTTTTTTGCATCATGTATTGCTTCTGGCAATAACTCACTAAATGACATCCACAACATTGCTCAAGCTGCAAACCCTAATCAAATAGGTAAGAATGGAGCAAAAATATTAACAAATAAATAAGCTGGAATCGCCATTAATGGCTGAGGAAGTGATGAAAATACACTTCGTAATCATGCCTTCCATCGCTTCATTCATTTTGGAACCATAGTTGCAGAAATAGCTAATCATTCTGGTATATTATGAAGAGCTAAAGCTATTGCTATAAAAATTCAAAACGCTTCACTCGGCCCAAATGATACTCAAATTGCAATTCATTCAGAAAAAGAATGTAAGGTCATTACTCATAATATGAGTAATGCTCTTTTTGCATCAGATCATCTTAACATATCAATAGAAAGATTTTCATACTTTGCCAATTTTTGTTCAGATCGTAAAATAAAGTACAACCCAACCAAAACTCAAATTGAAACTCCTCGTATCACAAATGGAATTCAAAAATAAGATTCGGATATTGCTCGATTTGTTCAACTTTTAATAACTTCTCGTGATCCAAGAGCTTCATATATGAGTCAAAAACTAGCCGCAATCATCAACGATGCTGCAATAGCATTTAATTTTCAAATCGTATTAGCTGATAGGTTCTTAAAAAAAAGAAATGGAATCGCACCTAATCAAGTACAAAGTGCTGTTATCAATGAATAAACGAAGACTAAGGTTAGTCAGGTCATAGAATGATTAATCTAAAAGTTTAGATCCGATATTTGTAAAATCTTGTGTAAACTTTTCTATTCTCTCTCAAATTTCAGGATTAATTATTCTTTGATTATCATCAAAATCTTCATTAGTTGCATACACAATGCGAGGGAGTTGAATCATACGATGATGCACCATACATGTTTGAGTAAGATGCATAGTTGCTAAATAACTATTTGATCATCACGCTGCACAAAGAATTCAGTAAAATTTTCACTTAGCACCATATAAAGACGTATCTAAGATCATTCTCATACTATCGTTAATACTATAATTATGAATAGCTACTCAGAAAATATAATTATCAGCACTATCAACAAGAGCAGATAATTTTTTCATATCCTCTGTTTCATCTTTGTGAGTAGGTACGATATCATAATCACGCAAATCTACAAATATCACATCAATTCAATCTTCTGCTTTAAAATGAGACTCGGCTTGTTTACACAATGTAAATGAATGAGAAGTTGGTGAAAGTGAACTAGAAAGGATTAGTGTTTTCATATACTATAAGTATTTAAAGCAATGCTCAAGTTTTAGGTAAATATGATGGCAATGCAATAGGTTCAATTTTATGTTTATGATATATCTCCTCACGTTTCAGGTAGAAATTGCGGCATTATAAATGCTTCTTGGGATGGCAACTGTATTGGTATGGATTGCTTTCATAGATTATTTTCACGTTTAACCTGTTCAATTCCTTCATGAATAGGCATATTCTGCTGTACTGCATCGTAACTCTGAACGTATTCTTTTTCTAATATAAGCTGTTCTTGTGTAGGTAAAAACAAAGGAAAATATTCTCATTCATTATTATATGCGAAAAGTGATATGTGTCCATATTGAGCCAATAAAATAACACCTATGCTTAAGTATTTTAAAATCTTCATACAAAGAAATATGATTATTTACCTTGTAGTTACAAGTTGATTTTAATGTATAGTCTAAATTTAGTAAGATCAGGTGTCAGGCAATAATCTAGGTAACATTAATTGGCTATCTGCACTACTGGTAACTATGTTAATCTTAGCTTGCAACTCTTCCTCATTATTCTGTTTAATTTCACCAATATCACGTGAAACTATGCTATGTTCAGTATCTAAAATCTCGATTATTTTATGTGAACTTGAATTAAGTGTATTCTTTGAGGTTATCACACTATCAAAAACTCATAAATATTTATTTGTTTTTTCAATCTTACAGTATTGATCACATCCATCTCAAGCCTCATAATTTGAATCATCACATGTTTCTTCATTATCAATGCGTCAATCTCAACAATAGAGAACGACCTTATTCTTACTTAAATTTCATCATCACCCTTTTTGTAGTTTATCATTAGCGTTTTCATCTCAAACATCTACAACATCATTTTTATCCTCAGGGCAAATACTGTCATCGAGTTTACTTGCATTACATGTTCAATCACAACTCATCGATCAAGTTCACATCATTCCACATCAATTAGGCTCACTTAAGCAAGTATTTCCATACACGGACGGTAAAATAGGTATAATCGCAGAACAAGATCAATCACAAATGATAATTCATGTTCAGTAATCTCAACACTTATTTAGTTCTGATTCGCAATATTCTCAATATAAGGCTGGTAATTCATCACAATTACAATCGATTTTATCTATAGGCTTTATAGCATTACAACGTCAATCACAAGCTATAGTTCCAGTGGCAAATGATCAGCAATTGTTAGGTTCACTAGTGCAACTAGTATTATATGAATTAGGTAAGTCAGGTGCGAAAGCATAACAAGATCAACTACAATCTATATTTCAAGTCCCAGTAATACCACATTCATTAGGTTCACTTTCACAAACCTCATCATAACGATCTGGCAACAATAAGGACATTGCATCACATGTTCAATCACATTGAATAGTTCAGGTTCAAAATGATCCACAGCTATTTACTTCAGTTTTACATAGAGTTCACAATCACAAAGGTTCATCAATATTACATCAACATCATATATCAAGCTGTTTACTTGGGTCAAGTGGACAGATATCATCCTCATTACATACTCAATCTAAATCATCATCTTTACATCAAAGCACGAACGTAGGTCCTATCATACTCATATGCTCTGTATTTCAGTCATTAGTTCATCAATCACCTGGATCATCATCATCTCATACAACTAAAAGTATATGTTTTGCTTGCTCTCATGGTTGTAAAGTGAATCATATCCATCTCGTAGTTTCATTTCAACAAGCACTAGGACTAGATGACGCTGTATCTCATCAGCAAACTGATTGGTCTGAAATCGTAGGTGAAATGACTGTGGAACCTAGCAAATCTCATCATGCATCGTACACAAATACTTCTGCTGGAGTTCAATTCCCATCTGTCCTTGTTTCTACATCACCAAACCAAGCTCAAAATCCAGAAATTCACGTTAATACATCAATACGAATTGCATTTTTTGCAGAGCTAGATCATCAGATAGTTTCATTCCGTAAACGCTGACCAGATAGGGAATATGGAAATGGAGAAGAATCCTGAAGAGAACTAGCGCTATCTAATTTTGGTTGGGTTGCGGTTCAATTTGGTGTTCAAAGTAGTGGTCCATCCATCTGTACACGTTGTATTTCCGCTAAATATATACCAGAATCTACTAACGAATAAGGATTAAGTCCTAATGCTTGATCAGATCAACTTCAAAATAAGACTCTATATACTGAGTGGTTTATGCCAAGATTACTTTGCCATAAATCATCTTGAAGATCAACAATTTGCATTGCTAGATCTTCTTGATTAGATATAGATCATGATCAAGATCTATTAGCTTGTTCATCTGAAACATATCGTGTAAGCGCATGCACTTGTTGAATCGGAAGATATGCACAAAAAAAGAAAAAGAAAGATCATAGAAAATAGTTCATCACATGTTTTCGAATTGAAATATACATTTGTAAAAGAAAAATAAATACAAATGTGTTTACCTACTTACCAATATAATTACTAAGAAATAAGTATGAATTTAAAGTATATAAAAAAGGAAAGAGCAAAATCGCTATTCCCTTTTCATGTCTTGTTTAATTCGTTGTGCATTGTATAATCTGTCCCTTAAGAATCTCACATCTATTTGATAAGATCTATAGATAGAAAGATATACATCAAAAGTAATATTATATTTTTCTTCAAGATAATCTCGAATGAAAATGTATTCATTTTCAATCAGATTCCGCTGTTTCTCAAGAGATAATAGAAGATAATTTATTTTTTGGTCGAACTCATTATGAAATAAAGTCGCCCTCACTTCTGATGTAATTTTTCTCTTTTTACTTGAAGCAATCTGGTAATAGAAAAAGACATAAATAATCAAAATGATATATGATTGTTGCCATATGGCACTCAAAGCAAAAGAGACTAAAAGTACTGCAAAATATGTACTTCTAAAATCTGCTCCAAATAACTTTTTTGGGATCTCTTGTTCAACAATAGACAATATCCAAGAACAATCAGTAATATCTTTAGATGTATCCATACTATAGAATTCAATGTTATTGTTTTTGGTTATATTACAAATTTTATTTATTATATTTTGTTTTTGATGCATATGTTAATTTTTTTAAATAGTATTTCTGTCTTGTTAAGAATCAAGTTTAATTTTCACAAAAGAAAACAGATAAGGAATGAACGAAACCTTATCTGTTATCTTTTTAATTTTGTTTTTGTTTCAGTTACTTTTTTGTGATAATATAATTTATGAAGTACCACACCCAAAAGCAATAAAAGAAATTTCTTACTGAAACATGATATAATTATACATATTTTTTTATAAATGTCAATACTACTCTTTTAGTAATACTAATCCTCATATTCAAAACATTCCTACTCATAAAACTTTAGATATTCTATCTCAAGAATTAGTTAACACTTTCTTTAGATATCAATTTGTACTAATATATGATACAAACATAAATCGTAAAATTGTGTTAAAAATCATAACTCCACTAGCTATGAGTAACACCCAAAAAGGAGTGGATGGACTTATAACTACAGTAAACAATCCCAAAAAGAATAATGTTGCCTTAGGATTAAGTGCATTTGTGAGAAATCCCTGTTTAAGGGCAACGATAGACGCAATACTTCATATTCACTCTTGTGTCAAAACGATCTGTTCTTGCTTAGAAATTATACTCTGTACTCAAAGTCGCATAAGATACAAAGCTCAACATCGCTTAATCACGGTAAACACAACTATTGATTGTGAGATAATTAGCGCCAATCACATCAAACAATAGAAGATATGTAGAGCTATTCATCAACCAAATCACAATGCAGTCCAATATCCTATTTTTCTTCAGTGTGTCATTGAATTTTTAACTGCAACAATAAAATCTGGTCATGGACTAATTACTGCTAAAGCATGTATTCAAATGATAGTTCATAACATTCGTAGATGTTCCATAATAAGTAATCAAAGAATAAAAGACAACTTAAGATTACTCTGATTAGATGAATGCAAAATACATAATAATAAGTAAGATTTAAAAAAACTTCCCAATACATAGGAAGATACAGTTATTTAGTATATAATTACTACAAAACTCTACCTCCTACTTGGAAGATATAAATTGAAGAAATTAAATACTGCACTATATGTCATACTTTGTTTTTGATGATATACAGTAAAATTGCAAGACATAACAACTAGAATAGTTTTATCAACTAATTGTCAATACTCTTGAAGTTTAATTGCAATAATGTAAACTAATCTAAAATAAAAATAATATTACCTAACAATAAAATTAAATAAGAATGGAAATCTTTAACATTACACGAGCTGTGGGAACCGTCGATGCTTACGGTGGTTTAGAACTTTACAAAACCTATCCGATGAATATCGAAGGATATGGTGAAACTTCAATCAAAGCAGGAAAGTCATTTAACAATTACATTATTGATGGTGTAATGGTTCATGGCATTACAACTCATACCGAATCTTGTAGACATGTTGTAAACGATGGCCCATATATTCATAACATTAAAATGCCTTTTTTGATGAATAGTCTTCTAACTACTGTTAAAAACACTAAAATTAGTAGTAATATTGACGGCGAAATTGACTCGGTTATTACACTTGAAAATCTACTAGATGTAGTAAATGAAGAACAATTAAAAGATGTAGACTGTTTAGTTGTTCGAGCATTAAACAAGAAAATTGATTCTTTTTCTAATACTAATCCAATTTATTTTAGCAATGAAGCTATGAAATGGATAGGAAATAAAGTAAATCATTTTGTAACTGATTTACCAAGTGTAGAAAGAGAAAATTCAGCTGGACTCATGATGGCACATAAAGCATTTTTTTATAATAATCATTGGAGATATGAAAACACCATTACTGAGTTAGTATATATTCCAATGAAAATACAAGATGGAAGCTACAAAATAAATATCACCCCATCAGCTTATCCAAAAATGGATGCCGTCCCATCAACAATCAAATTAATAAAAAATTTCAAATTATAAAAATCAACATATGAATCACGAAGTATTCAATAAACCATCAAATAGTATATCGATAGCAACTATTTTTCTAGCGATACATAAGGCATTAGACTTTCAACAATTGACTAACCCTTTACTTGGAGGAACTAATATACAAAGAGAAGTAATTCAGCACTACAAGAGAAATGTATCTCAGATACCTATCTTACTAAGAGATCCAAGTGTAAAATGTATGGCAGGTCAAGACCACCATAAACTAAATGCCTTTATCAAAGAAAATGAAGGTACACTTGAATTTAACAAAATAACACCTCCTGACTTTGGAGTCGTTGGTTTGTTTAACATTCTGAGAGAATATGATAGAAAAGCACAGAAAACAAATTTAGTTGATATTGAAGGACATGATCATGGCGAAGATAGTGGCATTGCTTTTAATGATATGGTACATCATGCATCAACGAATTCTGTAAGTGTCTTTTCTACTGGTGGCATGTATAGAGTAATTATCACTCCAGTTGATGAGTATTATGAAGGATTTGAACTTTATAAAAAATCTCTCGATATCATGAGAAGACCAAATGAAATTAATAGTTCAACTCTTGAAATGGGATATGACGCTGTCATTATTCCATCTGTATCGATTCATCATAAGCCTGACATATCTGACCTTGTTGTCAGAATGAATATAGGTAAAGCATATGTGAGTGAAGCTAAACAAGAAAATGTATTTAACATGAATCACAAAGGATTCAAAGCAATTAGCATTACGACATTAAAAATGAGAAAAGGAATGACGGTATATAAAAATCCACTAAAGCTTAATGGATCTAATATAATTACTTTAGCATCTAACAACCTTGGTGCAGGAAATAATATCCCTCTGTTAAGCGTACAGTCCAACAAAGACATCATTGGCTGTCCTGAATTGTAATTTCGTAAACTAAAAACACAACACTATGGGAGCATACGCAATATCTTTAAAACAATTAACTATAGGAGCAATATTTGTATCAATAATTGCTGTATTAATTGGAAAAATACTTTGTACTGATTTCGAATTGTTATGGTTTCAAACACATCAATTCGACTATAGCTTTATAGCAATAAATCAAATTATCTTTTTATGTATTTGCTTATTTACTGCTAGATCTTCAGCAAATGATAGGTTTGAATATCTTATTTTGTTCATACTACCTCTAAGTATTTTTATTTCTCTTGTCTTCTACTCTTTCTTAGCGGTACTTGTACTTAATTTACTCAATATCTTGATGATAATCAGTTGGTCAGGATTGAATGATTTTTATGCAAATAAACATGAATATAGTATAAAATTTGAGTAACTTTTTATGATAACCTCTCACGTTTGTGAGAGGTTATTTTTTTCTTTTAAACAAAACTTGTCCATAATCTCTTTTTGAGAAAGGTATGTTTTGATCACTCTCTAATATTTTCATTGTTCTTGCTTTAAAATTTTTTCATTCTGACATCTCTTCAAGAAATTCAAATCTTGTATCATGTGATAAGTAATCAGCATCACCGTGGTAATTATTCGCAAGAACCAATCATCAAGGTTTCACATATCTCGTCATTCGCTCAGTTTCAACTCATGGGTTTTGAATAACCACCAAATCATATTGTACATCTGTATAAGAATATTTCACATCTCAAGTTATCCCTAGATATCAATTCTGTCTAAGATGTTTCATAGCAAGATGATCTACATCTTGATATAAGACTTGATCAAATACTTCACTCGGAGTCACATCACGAGCACACGATGGGTAAAAAACTGTTTCTATAGGTCCATAGGTATCCAGTATCTTTTGGTACATAGCTATACGATCATCACTTATCTCTAACTGATGAGGATCTTCTTCATCATCAATCATCTCTCCACCAGTTCGATTTCAAGGTTCTAAGTTATCTAAATCATTTGGGTCTGAAAATTCTTCCATCTAGATGTATAGCATATAAATGAATTATTTATATGTAAATAATAATATTTGTCAATACTATCCCACACTTCCTTCCATTTCCATTTCAATCAATCTATTTAATTCACCTGCGTACTCTAAAGGTAATTTTTTCACGATCGGAGAGATAAATCAATTTACAATCATCGTCATTGCTTGGGTTTCATCCAATCCACGAGACTGTAGATAAAACATCATTTCTTCATCTACTTTTCCTGCACTTGCTTCATGAGCTATAGTGGTTTCACCGTTTTCTACATTGATGTGAGGAATCGTTGTCGAAACAGATTCATCATCCATAAGTAATGCATCACACTCGGTAGCATTGGTAGCTCAGGTTGCAGATGCTTTTACATCTACTATTCATCTATAGGTTGCTATTCATCAGTCTTTTGAAATTGATTTTGATATGATAGTACTACTTGTATCTTTTCCTATATGTATGACTTTAGATCCAGTATCTTGATGTTGTCCTGCAGCAGCAACAGCTACTCCAAGTTGGTCAGAGCGAGATCTATCACCCTTAAGAATACTACAAGGATACAGCATAGTCACTCATGATCATAAATTTCAGTTAACTCGCTCCAAAAATCCATCATCTTCTACGATTCCTCTTTTTGTATTAAGGTTATATGTGTTGATAGACCAGTTCTCTACTGAGCTATATCTCATATGAGCGTTCTTTCCTACATATACCTCGACTCATCATGCATGAAGCGATAATTTGTTGAATTTTGGTGCAGAACATCATTCTATGTAATCACATCTAGCGTCATCATCTACAATAATCAAGGTATGTTCAAACTGCCCTCCTGACAAAGAGTTCATACGAAAGTATGCCTGTAATGGTTCATCTACAATTACTCACTTAGGCACATAGATAAAGGTGCCACCACTCCACACTGCTCCATGTAATGCCATAAACTTATGATCATTTGCTGGAATCAGTTTCATAAAGTATTTCTTTACGAGCTCTGGATGAGATTTTACTGCATCAGTCATATCTTCAAAAATAACACCCTTCTCGGCTCGCTTCTTTTTGATACTATGATACACTACTTCACTATCCATTTGTCACCCTGCGCCTGCCAAATACTTTTGCTCAGCTTCAGGTATTCATAGCTTCTCAAATTTAGCTTTGATTGCAGGATCTACTTTATCCCAATCATTTTCTGCTTCACGCTGTTCTGGAGATGCATAGTATACTAGCTCATCAAAATTCAATCATGAAATATCTGGACCCCACGTTGGCATAGGCATACTATAAAACAACTCAAGTGATTTGAGTCTATGTTCGAGCATCCACTCTGGTTCATCAAGCTCTTCAGATATCTTTCTCACTGTGTCTTCATTTAGACCTTTTATCTGATGAGAGTATTTGAAATCATCTGAGGAATCTAGCGCTTCGCGGAGGTTAATGTCTTCTTGTTGGGTTGATGTCATTTGTAGTAAGAAATATTATGTAAACAAAAAGAATTTATATATTAAAACCAATAAAAATCATAGTCATAAAACATATGGTATCAAGATATTATTATCACTACCTGATATTCAATATATCACTCAAAAGACCTATGTTGCAAAGACTAAGAAAAAAGTGAAGAAGTTCGTCAGCATCTTTTTTCTACATGGTTTTTTCTTATTGACTAATAAATCAAATAGTAACATATAGTATTCGTAGTACTATCATAATTTTTAAAAATACTCTAACACAAAATCAATAATTATAACTCTTTATTTTCTAGATTAAAGCTACTAAAGCTACTCCATCAAACCTTTATCCATACTAATTAATCCAAATCAAAGTAAGATGGCTCACAATCAGATCATAACTGGTAGTGAAATAACTTCTCAAAGAAAAAGCACTCAAAGAAGAAAGGACGCTATAGGCTCTCGAATCACCATAACTCATACCAGATATGTTGATAGGTTCTTGATTCAAATATTCAAAAAATAATATGCACCTCAAATGCATCATCATATATATCAAAGTATATTCCATGATGCTAGATCAATTGTTGATAGATGATATCATTCAACTACTAAGGTAAGACACATCAAAAATAAACTTAACACCAAAAAAGTAGCTATACTTGTTAATTTTCCTGGCAGGTGAGATATTTTTTTAGCCATAAGAATATAGATCACATTACTACATCATGCTAGCAGTCAAAAGACATTACCAATAAGACTAGTTCCTATAATCTGTGGATCAAAAAGGAAATATAATCAAACAAGACATAACAAAACAGCTATGTATGACGTATACCTTATCTTTAACGTTGTAAATAATGCTCATCAAAGCGGCAAGATAACTGCAGGCACAAAAAACATAAATGCTGCATTGGTCACTGTGGTTCGCTTAACAGCTAGTGTAAAACAAATTGCTCATCGAGCCATACCAAACAACGCGGTTATTATAATATTTTTCCAATCTTTTTTTGAAATTTTTTGTAATTCTGGTATCAATTTTCGACCTAGTATACACAAGATTAGAAATCCTATTCATAATCTCAATGTTGTAAAAGTGAGCGGCGGAATATCTTGGATAAGTAACTTAGAAAAATACCACACTCAACCAAAAAAGGTTCCTGATAAGATCATAGATCCGATTCAGATATATTTGTTCATACTTGTTTAATAATGAATTTGAAATCTGTTACCACACATACTATTCATTTCGTTTTGCTATAAATAAAAAATGCTCGCATCAAAGATACAAGCATTTTAAAATATTTAAAATAATCTTAGTTAGCATTAGCATTTCTTATCAATTCTCTTTTTGCTTCATATGCAAGGAGATACTTATTTTTAGGCATCTTTGGATAATACACCAATGTTTTAGCTGCTTGAGATGTTGCAGATTCAATTAGTCCTAAGAATTCCGCAATCAGCAGACAAAGAAGTGCATCAAGTTCTGCAGCATATCCAGATATTGATATAATATAACTAACATCAGCAGAGAATAAAACTGAGCCTTGATATGTTCTCTGTGATTTTTCTTCTAAATCAGGTTTAGCTGTCCATCCAGAGCAAGTAAATATGGAATCACTCTCATAATCTGACCTTAATCTTACACTTTTTTCATGCGAATTATGCATTGTCTCATTTAGTCGCATCTGAGTATTAATAACACCAAATGGAGCATGATACTCTACACCTGGATCATCCAAATTAATGATTCTAACACATGCTCCTTGTCTTTCTAGATGATCAGAGAATGAAGAATCTAACTCTCCACCAAGCCCAGCAGCAATGGTGGTCAACTTTTCGTTCAAGAAACGTTCTAATTCTTGGAATGTTTTTGTTCCAAATTGTTTCAATGTTTTTGTAACTACGTACCCATTTGTTGGGATCATTATTGAACTCATACTTCTATAGTTTTATTTTAATTATTTAATGTATTTACATTTTTTATAATAAATATTTCATTATTATTGTCAATACTACTTCCTCCCAAAATCGGCTGGAATCTCTCACCATTCTTTGGTGTTCCATTTTACAATATTTATATCTGGTTTCACTTTATGAAACCATAATTCCCACTGCTCCAAAGCATGCTTAAGTTCTATATTATTATTGGTTCGACTCAGCATACTATTATGTTTACCTTTTCTTACCCAAGCCATGGCTGTACGGGAATCACTGTAAATCGTCCAGGTATGTTTTTTATTATCTATAAGCCATTTCATTCATCTAAGTAAAGCTAAGTATTCACCTATATTCACGGTTCATTCATAGTAAAGCTTTGAGCGAAAGAGTTCTTTCTGATCGCTTGTGCGGACACATCTTCGTTCTAAATTTCATGGATTTCATTTGCATGCAGCATCTACACAGATGCTTTCTTTTCCTATCACTCAGTTTCTTATCAATTCTTGAACAAATAACTTTGTAGAAGATCCTTGTACATATCACAACTCAAATGCCTGATGAGCATCTTGTTTACTCGTAAAAGACTTAAATCTAGCAGCAGGAAAACCTCTCACCTGAGCTTGGCACTGTTTCCAGCTCGTATACACTCCAGGTTGTTTTCATTTTCGCACGACATATCGTTTTACTTTTTTTACTGACATAGGGTATGTATAATGATTCTTGTTTTTTTTCAATAAAAAAAGAGGTCATTGACCTCCAGGCGAATCGCCCATTGAATTATCGTCACCCATACTAGAACCTATAAATATACTTGCACACAAGAATTTAATGATGAGGCATAATAAGTAGATTACTCCAACACAGCAGACAACAAGTAACTCTAGTACTAATTGTTTCATAAAATTATTTTTTCTTTTTGATTGAATAATAAATAACTAATGGCAATAATAATGGAGAAACCAAAGGAATGAGCACAATACCAACAATTAAAACTAACATACTAATCAACATAGGTACTATTTTTGTTTATATATACTTTTTTATATACATCATCTATCTAATGTCAATTAGCTATGTGATTTTTTCGAGCTCATCCAATACTGCTCTAACATTGGCATACATCTCTATATTCTTAGCTTCATCAAAATTAAAGAATCAAATTTCTTGGCATTCATTTGAGGCTACAAAATTTAAATCTTTAACCTTAATTTCATATAACACATTTGCTAACCACAAATCATCCAGATCACATTTTACTTTTCTTGCCACAGCAAAAACTTTTGGAATTTGATTAAAACTAATAACTTCAAGTCACATTTCTTCTTTTATTTCTCTAGTTATACATGTTTGTATATCTTCTCCCCAATCTAATCATCCTCAAGGTAAACACCAATTCCCGTCTAGATCTTTTGCAAGTAAAAATTTATTCTCATTGTTTGTTATGAGTCATTTAATACTCACTCTATAATATGGACTTCTGATTGCTCTCATTCCTAGCTGTTACTTATAAAAATATATGCTACAATCAGTAGAATAATCACAAGAAGTCATATAACCATCATTTTCAATAAATTTGCAACATGCATTCGTGATTCTTTTTTTCCCATATCAATTTGTAGTTATAAAATATCATTAAAATTATATCAGTATACGTTCATATCCATTTGATCATCTACTATCTTTATTCATTCTTTTTCCAATAATTTGATTTGTCTCAATCACTTTTCACCAAGCTTAAGACTTGTAACTACTCACTTCTTATTTACCACTCTCCACCAAGGAAGTTTATTCCGTTGATGTTCAGGAAGTCATGATAATAATCGTCAAATTACTTGAGCAGTTATAGTTCTACTAGTTAGTATTCATACTACTTGGGCAACACGACCGTAAGATGTAACCTTTCCCTTTGGAATGAGATTAACGACCTCAATCATCTTTTCCTGTACGACTCAAGCCATTATTTTATATGAAGTTGTAAAGGTAAATGATCACTTATATCAACGTGTTTATAAACATCAAAAGAGGTAACTTCAACTCATTTTACAAAAAAATGATCAACTCATAATCATGTTGATGGAATATCATTCCTAAATCCTGGATGAATACGAGGATTCAACGTATTCATTTGTGTACATGTCACTTGAGTCATTGCCTCTCTGAGTGGCTCTAAAATAGGTGCATCATGGTAGATATTTAAGTCTCATCAAAAAATAACAGCTCAATCTATCTTTTTAACTATGGATGCAATATATTCAGCATGTCTAAGCATTAGAAATGTATTTGTACATTTTTCAGAAGCTTTAAAGTGAGTAGTTATAAAACTTATCTGCTGATCTCAACACATAAATCAAACTTTAAGTATAGGTGCTGGGATAGACCAGCTTTTGACTCGCAACTTTAACGTATCTTGGTAGCTTCTATCAATAGATTTGTCGAAAGGATTTTCATCTTCACTAAATTCTTGATATCATCATAAGATTGGCAAATACGTTATCTGTTTAAACAACACAGGAAGCTTTGAAGCTATTGCAATTCACTGTGTTCAAATTGACTCATTATCTTTAGATAAAAGACCAAAAGATAATCATCTAGTAAGATTATATCACAAGTCACTACACATTTTTTCAAGATCTAATGATCAATTATTCAAGATTCAACTTGGAAATTCTTGCATGAGAATGATATCTGCATTTTCATCTAATAAAAATTGTTTCAAGTTCTCTGCTTTATTACCCAACCAAATATTAGCTTGAATTATTTTCATGTATAATGATTTCATAAAATCTAAGTATCAGAATTCTTCTTCTCAGCTTTTTTTTGTTGTCTATCATAAAACAATAAAGATTTGGCAATATCTCTATACCTCAATTGTCCTTCTAGATAATGATAATGTATATGTTGAATTGATTTGATACCATCTGTATGCCTTAAAAACGAAAAATATTGCTTACCTGCAAAATAATTTTCTAACCAAGCTTCAGCTTCTTGTTTTTGAGCTATTTCTTCTTTAGATAATGTTGGAGTATTTAGATGATGATTCTTTGGCACTAAAATAAGATGCTTCTTATAACGATGTATACCAGCACATGGTTTTATGGAATATACAATAAACCATCACGTATTTTCTCGAAGTAAATGTTCATTCATTTTCCATTTTTTATCGGTTCGACAAAACGGACAATATGCTATTCACTTATCTTTCGGTACGGAGTGATCATATTCTTCCTTTGTATAAAATTTCATTCTCAATTAGATTGCACACTAAATATCAAAAAATTATTTCCAATCTACATCTTTTACTCACCATCTCCACTTTAAAGTACCTTTCATACGTGACTTTAGAGCAAACATAGGCAAGATTGCGATAATCAGAATAAGAATTATAAAGGTAATTATTCTAACTGCACTAGGTTGATCAGAATTTCATAATATCAACGGAGCGAGAGTAAGAGCAATCGCAATTATCATCACAATAATTACCCATCATTCTCGTGAAATGGGCACTATTCATCGACCGTATACCTTAGGTGCAAATCGATATTTCTTAGATTCTCAAGAAGTATGGTTAGTCATGTTTAATTTGCTGATAAAAGTTCATTCCAATGATTGTTATTTCGATCTTGATCATTACGAGATTCCACTTCAATACTTACATCCATATCACTATTATTATAGTTACTTACTATTACTCTTTCTGAAATAGTGCAAGATTCTCAAGCTGTAATCATAATATTACCTTCAAGAAATTGATCAGATGAAATTTGTTCTGATCCACACATTGCAGAAACTATCGTACGATTTACTTCGTCTTCACCATATCGACCTCTATCCTTCATGGGATATGCCCAAATATTTGTTCTAGCTCATGCAATAACTTCTATTCAACTATTGCTCAACGTGTAAGTTACATCAATAACTATATCTTCATCATTATAAACATAATTAAGATTTGATACATCTAATGCTATATCATACGACATATTATCATTCAATTTTTGAAATGTATATGTGGCACTATCTGCAACTTTCTGATCTCAAAAGTCCGGGTGAAATTCTTCTCCATCACAATGATAGCATATTAGATAGAATGTAACTGATGATTCATCTGGTATTCTAGATCACATGCGATACATTTCTTCATCACCATCAAATTTCCATACTTTACTTGATGAATCATACTGAGCATATCTCATATCTTCTCGATCTATAAAGTAAGGTCATTTTGTTCAGAAATGAGCCATCAATTCATATCATTGATCTGGAGTAACTGGACGGCCAGAGTCAAATAACGCTTCAATTTCAATTCCAAATTTATTATTACTAGATGTAATAATATTTCATTGAATAGAAGTTAAATCTCATGGAGCTTCTGATATACTATTTATTTTTCATTGACTCTTAAAATTTGTAATTGCATCTCATAGTCGAGATCAAATATCTTCCACATCTTCTTCGTATAAATATTCTTGAAGAGCTACCCATACAAAAGAAATTGTGAATTTAGCCTTTTCAGTTGATACTGAATAAAATTTTTGTTCAATAATGTTTCTAATCATCCATTTTATATCTTCTATCTTCTCTTCATCAAATGAAGTCTTTATCATCTTACCAAGTTCCATAACTTTTGGATCTAATCTTTGCGCTACATCAGTATATCTATCGCAATTTAATACGTCGGTACTCGAATCACAAAATTGGTAGTAGAACATTTCTAACTCACCTCCTCAATATCAATAATCTGGATACACAGGATATACAGGATATATTTCTTCCATTGGAAACATACTAGGCATGGGAGGTATTGGTGGTAACATTGATGGCAAAGGTGGACGAATTGCAATTTCTTCAACTGCTATTTGATCTTCATACACTTGCATTGGTTCTGCAATATTTTGCGTATTTATAACTTCATCTTTATTATAATCACATATTTCAACTTCAAATTCATGATCTGCAAAATATGACCACATTCTTCTTGCACATTCTTCTGGTCTTGCGATATCCCAGGCTGTTCATCATAAATAATACATATCTCCACAATTATCCTTCCAATCTATATCATCTAAACCAGGTGTATATCGATCTGATCGGATTCAAGTAGATCGTTTTATTCTATATTTACCTATAGACTCTTCTTCTGGAGAAATAGTTAGACCAAGATTTTGGAAATGAGTATCTCATAAAGGAGATGATTGTATAGTTTCACAAAGTTTATCTACCTGCATGTATGAACTTGTTGCATCCTGGTATACATTATTCTGTTGTTGGTCTGAAACAATATGAGAATAGGTCTCAGGAGTCATAGAATCAGGCCAATTGAATCATACCACTACACTAGAAGTTAGAAAAAAGATAATTAATAACAGTGATTTCTTCATATTATAATACCTACATATAAAACAAATTAAGCTTCAAATCATAGTTTTTGAACTTCTTCTGCAATCTCCTTTCCTCACTCTCTTTTAATAAGACCATCTTCCATGACAAATACTTTATCTACATCAATATACTCCAATATCGTAAAGTAATGAGTGATAATTACAAAGGTATTTTCCGAAGAATTTATTGCTTGCAGAAGGGATGCTACTGACCTAAATGCATCTACATCTAAACCACTATCTACCTCGTCTAAAAATATATATTTCGGTTCCAATAATTTTAATTGTAAAATTTCAATTTTTCTTCTTTCGCCTCCTGAAAATCAAACATTTAGATCTCTCCAAAGAAACTCTTTATCAATTCCTAATTCTTCCAGATATGGTAATATAGTTCTTTTAAAAGCAACAAAAGATTCTTTTTTCTCTCGACGAGAATTATAAATCGTACGTAGAAATTCAAACAATTTCACTCATTTGACTTCAGGAATATTTTGGAAAGCCAAGAATATTCATACCTTCGCTCTTTCTTCTGGATCCATTTCTAGCACATCAGCCTGGTCTAATAATATCTCACCATGTGAAATTTCATATGTAGGATGTCACATTATCGTCATCGCTAAAGAAGACTTTCATGATCAATTCTTTCCCAAGATACAATAGTTTTTGCCAAGTTCAAATTCCATAGATACTCAATTTAACACTTTATTATCCTCAATTTGCACTTCTAAATCTTGAATATGTAGCATGTGAAAAATATATTTCATAAATAGTCTCATACTAACCATATTTAAACTGCTATCAACGCAGAATTACGAAAAAATACCATAAAATTTGACAAGAAAAAAGAGCTTCACTATACTATCAGTATTTACTATTAATAAATTATACAATATGACCTGAGAAACAAGAATTATAGATAATGAATTCAAATCAGATTCATTAGATGATCTTGTAACACATGTACAAGACAGAAAGTATCTAGATGATATCGACGCAAAACAAAAAAGACTTGTAGATGAATTAAATAATACAACTCTTAGTGTTGAAGATATAAATAGCTTGGTCGATTGAGAAGAACTATGATTCCATACGGATAATCTTACTGCTCAGTGAGTAGCAATTGATGAATCTTACTTAGAAAAAGAATCATTAGAAAAAGATGATGACGCTTGGTTGGATGAATTTTCAAATGAAGTTGAATTTAAAACGCATCAAGATTCATTAGGTGAATCCGATATTGACTTCGCTAATGCAGCTTAATCTTTACATCATATCTTGATAAGTATCAAGAATTCAATCATCTAGCCGTTGATGAAGAGCATTTCTAGTTGCTAATAACGCAGTAACTCATGATCTCCTACGTCTAGGACTTAGATCAAGTCATAACTGTTTAATAAATTCATATGTTCGTCATAGAACTACTGTTATATTCTTTCATTGTATAATTTCTCATAACATACTTGCTGCTGCTGTTGTTTGCATTTCAGCTGGTCATTCTCGACTTCGATCTTTAATTATATCTCAATCGAATTTTATATATACACATAATGAATCCCCACAGACAGAGTTATGTTGTTCTTTTGATATATCAAAGTCTTCCATTACAAATCTAGCAATGGGATCAGCGCTATATGCCTGTAAAAGTAATGCTGTTTCTGTCATAATATAATTTAATTTTCAATAGCAATCTTGGCACTTACTATTTCAGAAATTTCTTGAGTAATTGCTCCTTGACGCGCTTTATTAAAATTGAGTTTAAGTTTTTTACTAAATTCGGTAGCATTATCTTTTGCATTCTTCATTGCGATCATACGTGCTGCATGCTCACCAGTTTTATTCTGCAAAAGAGCTGAAGATATTACATAGTTCCTGATTTGTCTTCTAAGTTCTACAAGATATGACTCTATATTTGGCTCTATTAGTAGTTCTTTATTTCCTACATCTGGCGTTTCCAAAGCAATATCGATTTCTTGTAAAAATGATTCAAATGATTCTTGTCTTAGTGGAAACAACTCAATAACTGATGGGATTTGTACAATACTATTTCTAAAATAATTAAAATATAACTGCACGTCGCTGTATACCCCTTCATTTACAGATACATCAAAAAATGTAAACAATGGCAGCAAATCTTGTTCAGAAAACTTGTCTCAAATATGTAATGATCAAACTATATTAGCTCAAATTCTCTTAAAATATTCTAATCATTTTTTTCATACGACAAAATAATCTACTTCTTTATCTTTCATATCCTTAGATACTTTTCTCAATAACTTAGAATTCAATCAACCACAAAGTCATCTCTCTGAAGTAAATACTATAACAAGAGATTTTTCAGCCTTCGTGCTTTTTTGATCTCAAAATATCGATATTTCAGATCAAACTGTACTAACAATAGTCATTAGATCTACAAAATATGATTTCAAAGCTTCCGCTTGATCTTTTAATTTTTGTAACTTAACTGTAGAAACCACTTCAAGAGCTCTCGTAATTTTTTTAAGATTTCCAACTGATTTTATCTTAGATTTAATATCTCTTAAATTTGCCATAATTTATCATAAAAAACACAAAATTTATATCTAATATTGTACACATTACACATGTAATATGCACTATTTATCTAATACATCTTTACAAAATACTTCAATATCTGATCAAACTAATTTATATTCATTTCATTCGACATCAACATAATATACCATCCCCTCATATGAACTAGTTCAAAATACTGTTGAGTCATTATTCTCAACTAATTTTATAAGAGAGTCAGTTCAAGAATAAGTAATCCAAATTAAACCAGCGAACATCATTCAGATCACTAATAATAAGAGATTCCATATTGAATTACTCCACATGTCAAGCTAGCTTACTTGCTAAAAAATAATAACTTCAGTAATATATATAGAGATATACATATGTATATCAATTAGTATTTCTGATTTTAAATATGGATAAAACACCTGAATTAGTCGATAAAATAGCGTTTCGAGATCTTGACTGAGATATGAAACAAAATATAGCTCAATCAATGATAGATGATGTAAGTACATCAGTAGAATATTGGTCTCAAATGCTCCTTTCTGCACTAATAGCAACTTTATGATTATTGATAAACGCAACTCCTGTGGTTATTTGAGCTATGCTTATTGCTCCAATTATGAGACCTATACAGTGAGTATCTTTTGCAATAGCGACTTGAAATAAGAAATTATTTACCCATTCGTTGATTTTATTACTTTCAAGTATTTGAGCTAGTATTCTACTTGCAATAATATTTACCCGACTTATACCACTTACTGAAGTAACAAATGAGATCTCCAGTAGAACCCAACCAACACTAGTAGATTTATGAATTGCGTTTGCTTCATGATTGGTTGCGTTTCTAGCATTGGGATATAAAAAAATGGCTGCATGACTAGCCTGAGTAGCAATGGCTGCTTCGCTAGTGCCTCCTTTGAGTGTGATTTGAATATGAATTGCTTTTTGAAGCTGGACAATATGACGATGAAGTACTCTTCTGTTTATGACAAATTTGATAGCTATTATAATTTGAGGAATATTGATTTTTTATATTTTTTGATTCTACCCAAATCAAAAAAGTGATTTAAAAAGAAGTGTCATGAATATTTGATTTGTATTCGGGATGCTTGTGCTTTTATGAATTCCTTTAACTAGCAGTCTCATCAATATTACAAAAAATATCTCAACTGAAAAGACTATTCATTCTATTACAAATAATTTCTTAAATGAGATCGATGAGAAAATACGTGTGGAATCACTTGATATTTCTTCAGAATCTGGAGAAAAGAATATTTCATTATCTCTCAAGATTCCTCAAGAAAAAATTGACAAACTAACTGACAATGAAAAACAATCTCTTACTCAAGAATTAGCAGCAGCCTTACAAAAAGATGTTTCCTTAGATGTTACCCTTATTCCACTAACCTCAGTGACTGCTAAACAGGCAAAAGAACTGAGTCCAGAAGATAAGATACGTCAACATATAAAATATTATTTGGATGTTATCTATAATTGAAATATTAGTTTACTAAGTACAGATTATTTTACAGATACAAAACGTTTTGCTCAGTTAGCACTTTATACAGAACATAAGGTAAAAAATAAAATTGAATTCAAACAAAAACTACTGTCTTATATTCAAGATCAAGAAGATTTAGTTGATATCTTATCCATACAACGACAGGAAAATTGGACTGAACCTGAAAAGGTAAAAGAACAAAAAGATATAGATTTGGATACAGTAAAAGAATCATTTTCGACATTCTTTTCCAAAAAAACAACAATAAATAATATTGATCTCATCTATATCACACCTGAACAAGAAGGGAAAAGAGATAAATTATTAGTAGCTCTAAATCTTACAAGCACTTCTAGTAAGAAATCCTTACAGGATAAATTATCTGATTGGAAAACATTACTACAAGAAGAATTTGCAAGAGAAGTTAACCTAGAAATTGTAGTTGAATTTTTGGAGAGCTTAAGTTTATAATTGCTATTCTAAGAAATTTATTTATAGATAGCTTAGATTTGATGACTGAATTAGTGTCAAATATCTCCATTTTTAAGGTGTTGATGTGCGTTAGGCTTTTGTCTAACGCATTTTTTAAAATCTAAATTTTAACTCTTGCAAAGGTTGTTTTACTTTGATTTGGTGTTTTGCTCTAAGATACATTGCTCATTTAATAATATTTCTTACCTGTTTTACCTCTTCCGAAAGTTCGTTATTAATGTATTTACTTGACATTAATGGTCGGTATTCAAGATGAATAGATCATTCTTTTTGGCCAAATTGCATCATCTCCTGCCGTATCCATTCTGAAACAAATGGTGCAAATGGTGCAGCAACTTTTAGATATATCTGAAGAACTTCTCGCAAAGTTCGATAAACAGCTTTCTTATCCTCATTAAGTCCTTCCGCCCAAAATCTTCTTCTACTTCTTCTTAGTCGCCAGTTAGTAAGCTTATCCATAAATCACATCATAAGTTTTGTTGAGGGCTCTAGCTCATATTTTTCTAGAGAACCATCTAAGTCTCAGATCATTTCATATACCTCAGACAGAATTCGTTGATCTAATTCATTATGTATGGCTGTTGTAGGCAATTTAATAACTTCAGTCTCCTGTAAACCATATGCTCATGTTTTATCTCAATGCTCATACTCAGTTCCAAATAAATGATTCCAAAGATACAAGAACCTCCATCTATGTCCAACAATAAGAATTCTTTTTCAAGCATATTCATCGCATAAATCTTGATAAATTTTTCAACACGATGCTTGCGTGAATCAATCTACAAGACTATCCTTAACTATTACCTCCACATCTTTTCAAAGATACTCTTTCAACATTTTCTGAGCTCATTCTGCAGTCTGAGTTGCTCTCAAGCGATTTGTTGAAATAATAATATCTGGCTGTATTCTAACTACCTTCTCAACAAACTGTTTACTTTGAATTTGAAGGAATCATTCTTCACTTAAAGGAACATTTCTATGCTCGATAGATTCGTCATTCTCAACATCTTTATCTTTTTCGGCATGTCTCATAAAGTATACCTCAGTAGAAGAGTGTTTCCAATTATCAACTTCAGCATAAGTCTTAAAGAAATTCCAAACATTTTGGAGTGGAATAACAAAATCCTTAAGAACTTGTTCAACTCATTTCTCTGAAAATCTCAATGGCTCTGACCTAACAACAGGAGATCATAAGACATATAATCTAAATGCATCAGAACCATATTTCTCTAAAAGCAACCTTGGATCTGGATAGTTTTTAAGTGATTTAGACATTTTTTTTCCATCTTCAGCAAGAATCATTCAAGTAATAACAACATTTTTATACACAATATTATCAGTATATGCAGATCATAAAACATGAAGAGATCTAAACCATCCTCTTGTTTGATCTAACCCTTCAGCAATGAAGTCTGCAGTAGTTGAAAATGAATTATTATCTTTAGAAGCATTTTTCATTCGATGATCTTGTCCATATGGCATACTTCCAGATTCGAACCAACAATCTAAAACATCAGGAATTCTTTTCATAATACCACCGCATGAACATTTTATTTCAATTTCATCAATATAAGGTCTATGCAAATCATGAACCTGTTGACCACTTTTTTCTTGTATTTGAGCTATACTTCATAATACCTCTCTATTTTCACACTCTTCTTTTTCACATTCTCGAATTGGCAACGGTGCTCACCAAAATCTAGATCTCGAAATATTTCGATCTGGAGCAGATTCTAATCAATTCACAAACCTCTTTTTTATTTCTTCTGGAATAAAAGAAATTTGATCAGCTAATGGAACTGTCTTTTGAGTTAGTTCTTTTTCCTTTAAAAATCGACTCTCTTGTGCTCTATAAATCAATGGTTCTTTAGTACGTGGGCAGTGAGGATAACTATGGTTTATAGTTTCGTGTTTTACAAGTAGCCCCTTATCTTTCAGATTTTTTATAACTTCTTTATTAGAATTAATTACATTCATGCCTGCAAAATCAGATACATCATCAGTAAAATCACCATTATCATCCACTGGATTAAATAACCATTCTTTTGCAAGATCAGCTGGAAAATATGTAGTGACCAGATTATAATCATCTTCACCGAAAGCTGGTGCTTCATGTGCTATACCAGTTCATGAATCTTGTGTCACAAAATCAGCATGCATAACTTTATGTACTTTGTCATAATACTCAGAAGATATTAATTCTGATTTATAATAGTAATCAAACAATGGGTGGTAATGTAGTCAAACGAAATGACTTCACATAATTAGGTACGTTATTATATATTCGTGTTTGTCTTTATAGAAGTTATCTAGGAGAGTCTTAGCTAAAACATAAAACTCCTTTTGTTCTTTATCAAATATAACTGCGTACACAACATCATTATTTACTGCAGCAAACATATTACTAGGCAGAGTCCAAGGTGTAGTTGTCCACGCCAGCAAAGAAACAGGTGCATCTTGCATATCATCAAGATATTTTGATTCAGTTATCATTAGTAAATCTGCAAAATCATACTGAATTAGATCTATATCATCAATTACTGTAGATTCCTTTGGAGTATCTATTGGTTCGATCTTGATTGCATATCATAATTCATTTTCAGATGAAATTTTGCTAACCCAAGCAATAGCTCATTGCTTTTCAGGCTCTTTATTTTCAAATTCTCATTCCCATTCACATTCTAAACAATTTAGACGCCATAATTTTCAATGATGTGGAGTCTTAGTTTTTCATACCAACGTAGCAGATGTAACAGTTATTCAAATTTCTTCAAATAATTCTCTAGTAACAGAATCTTGCAATGTTTCTCATAGATCAACTTTTCATCAGGGTATAAACCATTTTCCAGATCTTGTATCATATACCATGAGTATCTTATCTCAATCTCTTAGTACTCAAAGAGTAACCTCTCCAAATCAGTCTTGGGTTAGCTCAAAAGCTCTTTCCTCATCTGATCTCTTTAAAGTTAGTTTAACTGTTACAGCTGGATCTTGTCTATCCATATATCATTCTGCAATTTCGCTATTACTCAACGCTGTACCTAATGCTCGAGAATATCCCAATACTTTAAATCATTTATAAATTAAGTTATTGTGATACAAGTCAGCAAACACATGTATTACTGACTCCATATATTCATTATGCATAGTGAAATATGCGTTATCCATATCTACCCAGCGTCAAAGATGATCAATAAACCATTTTCGATTATCATTAACGTCATTTACCATAGTACGACATTCTTCAACATAATTTTTAAGACCAAATTCCTCTTCTACTTGCTTTTTACTTGTGATTCATAATTTCTTATTTACAAAATTTTCTGCTGGAATCCCGTGACAATCTCGTCATCGTTTACGTTCAACTTTGAATCAACGCATAGTCATCCATCTAGGAAGCATATCTTTCACTGTGGACTGCATCAAATGTCAGTAATGAGGATCTCAGCTAGTAAATGGAGGTCCATCATAAAATTTCCATTGCAACTTGTCCGACCTTGTTTCCAAAGATTTTTTGAATGCATCGGTTTCTTGTCGATATGACAATATTGATTCTACTAGTTCGATTTGATTCATGTGATTTAGTGACAAATAATATATTTTACTTTATAAGTATTTGACTTATTAGGTCAAAACAATCAACAAAAAAACTTACCAAAAGGTAAGTTTCATGGTGTATGTATGTATCTGTTTATTGACTAAGTTGAATAGAGAGATTTTCAATCAGTCTGTCTTGCTCTTTAACTAACGTTGAAACATCTGACAAGTCTAAAATCGACTCATTTAGATCGTTTTGCATTTGACCTATCATTGTTTCAGCCCTATCTAAATCTGTTCTAAGAGATTCTATTTGACTAAATGAATCTTGAAATAGATTTCATGTTTCTCAAGCTAAATACCAAATTCCTCAAAGGATAAGCAAAAACAAGACAAGAAATACAAATGTAAATAACCAATTTTTCATCACAATCAATAATATAAATAATACAACTGATTAAAGTATAGTTAGATATTTCATATTTTGCAAATTCTTTATATATTCTTTAGAAACCAAGATGCTACTATTGCAGCGGTTTCAGTTCTCAAAATAGAATCTCATAAATTTATTTTTTTTACAATTTGAAATCAAATCGTTTCATAATCACGTGGAGAAAAATGTCACTCAGGTCAAACTACTCAATACAAACGATCTTTTGGCATTCCTGACAATTCTGAATATGATTCTCATTCAAAATCAAATAATACTAATTCTTTTCACACTACTCGCTCATGGATATTTGATACTTGAGAAATAGTTGGAGCTTTTCGTCAGTTTGATTGTTCAATTGCTTCTAGAGATATTTTACACAATTTTGACATTTTTTTGTCACTTATTTCTAATCCTTGAGACCAATCGTTCTTCCAAAAAACTATATCCTGAATTCATATTTCAGTAAGTTTTTGGACGACAGTATGTAGTTTTTCATTTGAATTTGGCATTCAAATTAGCATTCATGGTCACTCATCAGAATGAGAAACAGTATCGTTACTAATAATCTTCAAAGTGATTTTTACTTTATCTAGTTCCAAAATTTGTCAGCTTCGTCTCGTTGTTGAGTTTTCATCCTGTTGCTGAACTGCAATTGTATCTCATACATTCAACCTCAAAACTTTAGCGTGTTTTAAAACACGTTCTTGAGTAATAATTAATATTTCTCATTCAACTTGAACCTTAGTATGAAACAAACGCACAGTAAATAATAAGTGCTAAATACATGATTTGTAAATTAATTTACCTTAAACGCAAGACGTCTATTGTAGGAGGATTACGAAATCTCATTGGCAATCATACTTCTCATATTCATTTTGAAATAAATAAATTATCATCCTCATATTCTCAACAATCAAAATCTCATCTTACTGGATAGAAATATGGACGAATTATATCATGAATAAACGGTAGTCTTATTTGACCACAATGAGTATGTCACACAATAGTGAGGTCTGGTAATCTGTTGCCATATGATAATGTGACATCTGGATTATGAGCCAACACTATTACGCTATCGTCGTCTGTACATTGACTCAAAAGTGATGTTTCATCTTCTCAAGACATTGTCGGTCATAATCAAACTAATGTTACTCAAGTAAAATCATAAATATCATTATGCAAGAAAATAACGCCATTTGCATTCAATGCTTGAATTAACTCTTTCCTTAGAATAGGTCAAGGATGCTCTACATCATGATTTCATAACACTGCAAACACTGGTTTATCTATTTTTGATAAAGGTGAAAATAATTGTTCCAGTGATGCAGCATCTTTTTTCAATGGATGATATGTTAAATCTCAAGCAATCATAACTGCATCAATATTTTGTATGTTATTAATTTCATTGACGACCTTATTCAAATAAGTTGATCATTTATATACTCATAAGTGTAAATCTGAAATTAGGACGAGATCCTTAGTAAATCATGTCTCAATCAAGTGTTCATCTATGTGTACGCTTCTGGTCTCTCGTCGTCTTGCTCGAACAAACAAAGTAAATAATCAAACCCAGAATACAAATCAAACTAATCTTATTCTAACTAATTTCCTTATTGCTGTTAATAATAAAAATCAAGCAAACAGAAAACTTCACCGGTATATAAATTGATAAATCCAAATATATCACATTGTAGTATGCTAGAAAAATTCTATAAAAATGCCTTAAAAGAGTCCTTAAACTAATAAATGAGAAAAACCTTTATAACATTTTGTTATAATTATTTAGGAGTAATTGTCAATAAATTTTATGAAACGATTCTCTTAGTCAATTAAGTCTTTATTTATCTTAAACCATTCAGTAAACGTTAATCAGGATTCGTACAATTCAGTTGCTAGTTCGACTCAAAGATACCTCCAATGTCGCTTCTCTTCTGGGTATCAATCTATCTCAGCTCATTTTTGATAAGATTGATGGAATCAGTACAGGTGAGCTTGTTCTTTCATCCACATATACTGATCTCAAAACATTCAGCTTATATCTACACATAATCATGATTGATGTTCCGAATGTCCTGGTTTTGCGCATAATCAACTATCTCTGCATTCTTGGGTAAATCAATCTCTTTGAAATTCAAACGATCTCCAAGCACTGTTTATTTTCATTGGCGTTCAAAACTTTTTTTCAAATGCGAATGCTAATTCTTGTAACCACGGTAAAACTGTTTCACGAATCATCATATAAGACAAATCATCACTAGTAGACAAAATTAGAGTTTCAGTAGGAAATAACATTGTTAAGTCAGCAGGGATATAATATTTGTTAGTAAAAGCAATATCTTGATCTACATATTTTAAAATTGAATAATCTGATTCTAAATCAATTTTCTGTTCATTTAATTGTAGATAACTATCATAAATATATATTTCTAACTGTTGCAAGATATACATTTTTCGTTCAGGATAATCTGATGACATCTCTTTAGATTTACGAACCGCAACTACCCTATCATAAAGGGGTTCAATTGACGTCAAATCTTGAACTGCTAATTCATCTATCTTCCCTTGTATATTTACAATCAAACTTTTCTCATCTAATGTAGGATTATAAGCATGCAAAAATATTCCTACAACGTAAAATCAGAGAATCATGAGAACTGAACAAATCTTCTTAACAAGTGATAACATACTCGAGTCGTATAAATAGCACTACCATAAGATGATACTTATGAGAATCAATTATAAGACCTTAGCTTATGATAGCTATTTGTTAGCAAGCCATTTAATCTGTTTATATCATTGTTTTTTTAGATAATCATTCGCTTTAATAAAATGCTTACATCAGAAAAATCCGGTATATGCTGAAAGTGGTGATGGATGAGGTGCTTGCAATATAAGATGTTTAGATTCATCAATCAATGTTGTTTTAGATTTTGCATAATTTCACCACAACATAAATACTACTCACCCTTGAGTATCTGAAATAGCTTTTATAGTTGCATCAGTAAACTTTTCCCAGCCTATCTTTCTATGAGACGCTGGTAGTTTATATGTAACTGTCAAAATTGAATTTAAAAGAAAAACTCATTGAGAAGCCCACATTGATATATCTCAAGTTTCTGGAATTTCACCTCATACATTATATTGTATCTCTTTATAGATGTTTTTGAGAGACGGTGGAATTTTTACTCAGTCTCTAACACTAAATGAAAATCAATGTGCTTGTCAAAGGCCATGATAGGGATCTTGACCAAGAATAACTACACGAACATCATCGATATCCACACTATTATATGCATTGAAGATTTCTTCTTCTCCTGGTAAGACTATTGATCAAGATATAGCAATATCATTAAGCTCATTATGTAATTGTTGGAAATATAGTGAATTGAGTTCCGAACCTAAAATATCTTGCCATGAAGCTGACAGGTTAATCTTCATTCTATAAACACACCTTAGATAGTAAACATTGGATTAGTAAATCTCATTTATCTTGTGATGAATTAAACAGATCTAAAATTCCATGATATCAAAGATAATACATGACTTCCTTTGGGTAGAAATACATATGCTGATCATAGTGAAAAAACTTATAAAAGCGTTCATAATAAAATGAAGCTTTCTGATCTGTAAGTAAATCGCCTTCAAATTTTTGTAATTCCTGATAAATAAGGTCAAAATTATGTTTTCTATCATGTGATCAAAATTCACGAGTTGTTGCATAAATATCAATGTACATAGAAAAGAACACTGGAGAAAGACTAATCTCATTTATTGCATCAACATCTTCTGAGACAAATGCATCCAAAAGATGGTATGCGACAAAATTTGCTAATCATTCGTTAGTCTTCGTCAAATTATCATAGCAAATAACATCGTCTTTATAATATTGCACTCTAAAAAATCTATTAATTGCATGAGTTAGTTCATGAAAAAGTGTCGTATATGTATTATTTCATACTTCAACAATAACTTTATTTCCGTCATATTTTGTATTTCCTGATATTCAAGGAATATGAGTCAGAGATAAATCTGTATGCAAGAAACGCTGAAATGCTGTTGCTTCTTTGGTATATCACTTTTCTTGCAACAACGTTAATACAAATCAAGTAAATAATCCTGCAGCTTTAAAAATATCATTATATCTTCACTTATCGTGAGCTAGATAAGTCTTTTTTGCCACTTCTCTATTACATTCTTTGCAATAAGTATCCAACACGTTCTCATAATCTATATCAAAAAAAGTATTGAATAACTCAATAATTCTTTTATTTCTTGAGACATCATTTTGAATGTCCATCTGTGCAAACTTTAATTGCATCTGATATGGAAAAGCTTCCAAGTTTATCTTCCTCAATAGTGAATCCTCAAAATACACATCACTAGATGTCGCTGCTAACATCATTTCTAACTTGCCATCATTGACGTGTTCCAAAATATGATCATGATCAAACTTTGTAATTGTGTCATCATGGTCCAGGAGGAATACATATTGTGGAAGTAATTTTGCTCAATTATCAAAATTATGATAACTATAGTTTAGTCAAATCGCCATAATCTCTTATAATACAGTAAGTTAAACAGACTGCACTATATCAAGTAATTGACTAATATCAACTTTGATTTTATAGATTTGTTCATCAAGTGATCATTTTTGCACATCATTTTCGTCCAATCATTCCAACGCACGCCACAAACGTCTTGTCAAAAAATAATTCATATGCAGTAAATTGTCTTCAATTCATAGCTCTTCTTTTATTTTTTCAATATTCTCTAAATCCTTAATTCATGCCTTAAATTGATGAAGAGTTTGCAACCTAGAAAACATTTCTTCCATACTTTTAGCTTCTTTTAGATAGAGTATAACATCATCAAGTCCATCTAAATATGCTCTATCTTTCGTGCTTGCATATGGAATATCCAACGGTCACATTCTTTTTGATCTCAGCACTCTTGCTTCTGGATTTGTCTTTACTGATCCAATTTCATGTAATCAAAGCTTAACAAAAATTTCAATCAACTTCACTGATTCATCAAATCCATAATGCTCACAAACAACTAATGCTCTAGTTTTTTCATCTGATTTTTTTCTAAGTTTATCCAAATCTTCTATTTTCTGAACAACTCATTTCGTTATTCATTCTTCAGAAGTTGCTACTGCTTCTTCAGTTCAAAGATATCATCTAGTTTTAAATCATTTTCAAAAGATTGCATTCGTATTTTTTCAACTTCTTACATGCTTAGTCTCATGACCTTGTGTTGGAATTAACTGTTTAACTATTCTTTCTCATACTCAGGGAGCATAACCTACTTCTTTTTGATGAGAAACTGCGTAACTTCATTTTCCTTCTCTTGAAATTATTTGTCGATTTCATCATCAAATAGCTCCTCTTTCAGCATTCAATTTCTGTTCTAAATCAACAATTCAAGAAAATAATGCACATTGATAAGAAGAATCTAACGCTTTTTCAAAAATACTGTTCTGCTTTGTTCAAGTCAGTGTTTCAACAACTGCTTTATCAAGCTTATATTGGAATGTATCGATTCAGTGTTGTGTCTCTAACAACTCAAAGAATTCTACTAATACTTCTTTTTCCTTATCAGTGAGGTTATTTGAATTTCTATGAAATGCATCATAAATATCTTCATAAGCTCATACCACTCTTTCTTGAGATGATAGTATTGATTCACCCCAAATTGGAGTCATTAAACTTCTTACTTCTTTCAAATGAGAATCACGTTCTATATCTGATAAATTATATCATCATTTCTGTGCTTCTAACCATACAGCATGGTTAAACATTTTGAATTTAAGTTCAAACTCTCCAACTGCATCAGTATAAATTTTCAAAAGAGCTCATTCAAAATGTGAATTCATGAAGCTTTTCATTTCTTCAATTTTAGTGAGTTTTGAAAATACTCTATTTCTAAAAGATTGTATATCTT
This sequence comes from Candidatus Absconditabacterales bacterium, assembly GCA_937923605.1. GTDB lineage: Bacteria > Patescibacteriota > Gracilibacteria > Absconditabacterales > Absconditicoccaceae > JAHDCT01. The sequence goes on along the minus strand of CALDTY010000003.1, from coordinate 161,511 downwards.
TTAGTCAGATTTTGTTAGATCAATCAAAACTCTGTTTTCCAAAAAAATCAATTGCTCTTCTATGTCAATTATCATCCGCTTTAGTATATGAGATTTCACCATCCAATGGTCATGCAAATCATTCTACTAACTCAACTAACAACTCAGCGAATTCCTGATTTACAACAGGAAGCTCAAACTTATTTGATTCATTAACTCATGTGATTTCTGAAGACATAGACAAAAAATATAGATATATAAAACTTAGTATAATTAGTTATATATAAAATTACTTATTTGTCAATATATTTAAACAATCTCTAAATCTTGAATAGTTATTTTCCCTACCATCAAATCCTCTGTATCTCATCAAGCATCTATCCACTTTTGGATTTTCTTCTGTCCATCTAAATATACTTTATCCTTATAATACACTGCTCATTCATCAATAAATCAAGTATTCTGAATTCATTTTTTCACTCTCAGCACATCAGAAAACGCTGTTCTTAAGGTTACATTTCTAAGTCACATGATAATTGAAGCGATTCCTGCAAAATCTTTGTTCGCAACTAAAGACAAATAGTAATATCTTAAAAATCTTCATTTCCTTTCGTATCATTCTGGAAGGTATTTTAGGCTTTCAGTAACCGCCAGACCTTCTTCATCTGAAATAAAATGTGCTGTTCATTGACGTAGAATATGTCGTCAGGTTTTTGATCAATTCATATATCTTCTCACATGTACATCAACCTCATGAGCTAACGTCGCTTGTAGGTCCTTTTCTCTAATAATCAATCATTGCATAATTTTAATATTTATTTTTTTGGCACTTCTTGCCACTGTAAGTCTAGAAGTAGTATTTGAATCAAAATAAACATGGACTCAATGAAATCATTGTTGAGTCAAATATGACAGTATATATTCTCTAATTTCTAAACTTTGTAGTTTTCTTCACAGTTGATGGTCATCATTCTCGTGATCAAAAATCATTCGTTTTGATTCTTTAATTAATTCTGGATCAATTGGTCAAAAAAGAGCTTTATTTGATTCTAGTATTTCAGAATATTTTTGTTTCTTATACGCCACCAATAATGCGTGTTTCTTGAGTAGTTCATTAGCTTTATTTAAAAATATAATTGAAAAAGGACTTTTCATTCAACTTGAATAATCAAAATACTTTTCTTTTAAGCGATTTATTTGTTGATAGATAGAATGCAGTTTCTTATCACTAGGTCGATTGTATGTAAATTTAGGGTTATAATGACCGTTCCATGTAATAAAATTATCTAACTCTTCCAAGTAATTTGTTGGTTTTAATATTCTTGAAAGATTTAACAACTTACTTAGCTTGAACAAATTTTCATCAAGTATATGTAACTTGTCCAATTCATGTTCAATAACATTCTTATTAGATATAACATGCTGAGAAGTGAATATTTTCTTAATTGGCTTCAAATAATACTCTTGAGCAAGATCTCTACCTAAAATAATGGTGTTATCTTCAGTTTTCTTGGATCCTTTAAATGAAAAATCATGAAATGTAATATGACTGTCTTGCAATTCCAATGAAAACGAAACAATTTCATCTCATAGAAAATCTCTAACTTGATTTCATATTGTGGTTCTTTGTCTTTTGATATCTACATCTACTATAACATCCATAGTGATTTTTTTTCCTTCTTGAGTTTCCTTTTTAAGTTTTCAATGTTGTGATAAATAAATAACTTTTGATGCAGATATGAGTTGCCCTTTATCTTCAGTAAATAAAGTCTTGGCTATTTCTACTCATTTCTCAGGATCATTTACTTTCATATCTTTGATTTTATCTAGTCTTCTTCTAAGTGGCAAGATTGCTGCAAGTTGAAATTTCAATCAGGCTCTAGCATTGATCTCGAGTAATTTTGGTCATTCTTCAGTGATGACCCAATCTAAAGCTAAATATCATAAATTAGTAAAGTACTGAACTTTAGAGGAATAAGATAAAATATCATTCCAATACGATATCTTTTTACCCTCCATTTTTTCATATTCTGATGGGAAATCTTTCTTATATATTGTTCAATTCTGAAACATTGAACGAACTTTTCATGTACTTACATTAATTCATAATCAAATTCATCATCTATCTAAATTAGCTTTTCAATCAGATTCAACTGTTGGAACACGAAGCATTGCTGCGACAGGGATTAAGTTAAAAACAATAACCCTTATGTCTGCTAATCATTCGGTGCAAAATGGCTCAAATCATGATCCAGGAACTATGAGTTCTTCTAGTAAAATATTATCTCATCACCGTCACATTGAGTTTTTCCCATCCAATACATCTACCAGATATCTTCTTAATGTTTGGTCAGGAATTACTTCTGAACCTACTTTATACCATTGATCTTTATAAAGCGATTGTTGGTTAAAAAAAAGATCAAACATAGAATCGTCTCATAAAAGATGCGCATCTTCAGGAGTTTCAATTGGTTTTATGCGGTATATTCCTCTTCATCTACTTCAGTTACAAGGTTTCGCAATTAGTTCCTCTACTCCAAGTGATTTAAAATCATAGGTATACAAATCTGAACGATTTGTGATTAGGTCAAAAGTTTTAGGTACTGGAATTCATCTTTCATTTAAAAATTTCTTAGACTTAAATTTATCGTTTGCCAAACGAATTGATTTTTGAGGATTAAACTTCTTTATATATTGCAAGTTCCTAGCATTCATACCAAGAATTCAAAAATTCAGCATTGTTTGTGTATAAAATGAAAAACACTATAAATTCTCAACTAATCGTTTCATAATCTCGGGCAAATTATCTTTTGTAAGGTCAACTGGACACAATGTTAGTTGTTTTTTGATATTCGAACGTTCATATCAAAGTTCATGTAATGACGTAAGTATATTCTTTAGTAATTTATCGTTAATTGATAGTTTTTTTACATCACTATCTTCTAGGGTAGTTTTTAACTCAACAAGCAATCTTTTGGCTGTTTTTGGTCATACTCATGGAAGACTTGTAAAAAACTTGATATCAAAATCTTCGATTGCTTGTTTTACCTTCTTATCATCAAGACAAGCAATAATATATCAACTCTTTCATCAGATTCCTTGAATTTTACATATTTCTAAAAATCTAACTTTCTGTTTATGATTATCAAATGCGTAATATTTTATTGTATGACGATTGGGATCAATAATTGGATATAGATACCATTGTCATTTTTTCTTGGTTCAAGCATATTCTACTTCAATACCAAAAAAATCGTTTTCTATATAAAACTCATTTCCATGTTCTTTCAATTTTCCAGATATTAGATGTATCATAAATAGTACAACACTATAAAGATTTTAATCATTGCCACCAATCTATATAACTGGTTGCATTCATTTGTTCTCGAATGCTTTTTGCAGCATCTGTTTTTAGTGCTCATCACACATTATCTATTCGATCCTGAGCACCATGAAATCATTGTTCAACATATATTTTTGCCTGAAATGCTTGTTCTAAATAATCTGCATCTTTAGCTATCTTTCACTCCAAACTTGTTCTTTGTTCATATTCATTAAACAATCACAATATACTTGATCAAAAAGAAATCTCATGCAACTGTTCATCCATTACCTTTTTCTCGAATTCTTTTTTTCATTTGATATATCTAGATCATACTTTGTGTATATCTCAAATTCTAGTTTCAGCTAAATCGTGCCACACTAACATAGCAGTAACTTTATTTGCGTCAGCTCCTTCCATTTGAGCTAAGATATATCCTATCTGAGCTGCATTGAGACTATGTTCAGCGATAGAATCAGGAAATTCTATTCAAGCCATACGCCAACCTTCATGTTTAATTCTTTTTAAGTGAAAGCATTCAAAAATTAAATTTGTGATGTTTTGCATTATAGAAATAGTTTAAACTGATTTATTGTATCTTTATTATAACTCACTTCAATGGATGCTATTAGATTAAAAATTCTTTGACATAAAGTGTGAAATCTATATAAATCATTACTATTTCATTATCAATAAAAAATTTAAAAAAAGAAGTAAATGACAGCTACATCGCCTACTACAAGACCTAGATTAAGTAATGAATTATCTACTTTCTCGTACCCAACACTACATCGAGAACAGAATTCTACTCAAACATTAAAAACATATAGATTTTATATGTTTAAACAGGAAAGAATACTAGGAAAAGATTTTAAAGATCTTTCCAAGCCACTTAAATTAAAAGAAAGGCCAAAGAGAATAAGACCTGGCAGATTTCTTACTCAAATCTCTCATCAAACTGGTGGGGATAGCAATAGAGAAAATTGGTTCAACCAAAATATCCTAGCCAATACTAATTATTGCTATGTGAATCAAGATGGGATTGAATGCTACTTGCCTTCAGAATTAATTACCAATGAAAGATTTGATAATACTAATATCAGGTTTTTCAGAATTTAATAATCAGATCATTGAAACTTTTAAAAAGCTTAGCAAATTTATGCTAAGCTTTTTTTGTTACATCATATAATTACTATAATAAATTTCTAGACATCCAATTCTCTAACATTCTTCGCATTCGTAAGTATAAAGTGTCTTCTACTTTGCACGTCACTTCACATTAATATTCTAAATAACTTGTCAGCTTCTTCTGCATCTTCAACTGTAACTTTCATCATCATACGTGTTTCTGGATCCATAGTAGTATCTCGTAATTGCTCTGGATTCATCTCTCAAAGACCTTTATACCTTTGAACTTGAGTTTTTTCAGCTTCAAACTTATGCTTTGCCATAGCTTCTTCTAAATCAAGTTGATCATCTGGCGGATATATATACTTTTCTTTTTTACCTTGTTTAAACTTATATAGAGGAGGAACGGCAATAAATAAATGTTCGTTCTCAATTAGTGGCCTCATATAACGGAAGAAAAAGGTGAGTAATAACGTTCTAATATGCGCTCCATCTACATCAGCATCCGTCATGATTACAATTCTTTCATATCTTATTTTGTCATCTTCATAACTTTCCTTCATTCATGCACCAATAGCCATAATAAGTGACTTAACTTCGTTATTAGCTAGTATTTTTCATAGCGCAGCTTGTTCTGTATTAAGTACCTTACCTCTCAATGGTAGAATAGCTTGAAATTTAGAATTACGAGCTTGCTTAGCACTACCTCACGCAGAATTACCTTCCACAATATATAATTCGGTTCCTACGTTTTTCTTTGTACTACAGTCAGCCAGTTTTCAAGGCAAAACTCATCATAACAATGCCGATTTTCTCATAACAGTTTGACGTGCCAGTTTGGCAGCAATTCTTGCTTTTGCCGACAATTTAACTTTCTCAATAATATTCTTGATTATGTCTTCATTCTCTTTGAAATACGTCTTTAGAAATTTAACTACAGATTTCTCAACCTCCTTGCGCACATATCAATTTCATAGACGTCATTTTGTTTGTCCTTCAAACTGAGGTTCTGGTATTTTAACAGTTACAATACTATATAACCCATCAGTAATATCACTAATAGTAAATTCACCTATCTTCTTGTCAATTTCTCATTGATCTTTTGCAAAATCATTTACTGCTACAAGTATAGCATCTTTAAATCATAGCACATGTGTACCTCAATCTTTCGTTGTAATATTATTTGCAAATGACAATAGATTATCATTTGTACTATCCACAAACTGAAATGCTATTTCTACCTGACATTCTTCCAAGTCTTCTATATGATAAAAAATGGGTGAAAGAACTGTCTGTGTTCACACTAGATTTCTTAACCATGTCTTGATTCATCATTCATAGTAGAATCTTTCTTCCTTAAGATTACTGGTCCTTCTATCCACTATTGTAAACGATACTCATGGAGTCAAATATGCGGCATGTTTAATTCTAGTAGACAATGTATGATAAGAAAAATCCATAGTATCAAAAATTGTATCATCTGGCGTAAAGATAATTACAGATCATTGTTTATCAGTTTTTCAAATTACCTCTATATCTCATTGTGGAACTCATCTTTTATATTCTTGCATATGAACTTTACCATCTTTGTGAATTTCAGCACGCATTTTGCTAGATAATGCATTTACAACTGAAGATCAAACTCCATGCAATCATCATGACACTTTATACGCTCATTTTTCAAATTTTCATCAAGCATGCAATACTGTCAAAATTGTTTCTAATGCAGACTTTCATGTCTTTTTGTGAACATCAACTGGTATACCACGTCAATCATCCATAACTGTTACTTTTGATCATTTTTCAAGAATCAATGTGATGTTTTGACAATGTCATGCTAAAGCCTCATCTACAGCATTATCAACTATTTCATATACCATATGGTGCAATCCTCTTGCATCAGTGGATCATATATACATTCAAGGTCTATGTCTGACTGGTTCTAATCACTCTAGAACCTTAATCTGGGATGCATCATATTTCGCTGCCATATGTTCAAAAATTAAATCATAAAAGAGAAATTAGAAAGCAATTCATCCTTACGAAGAATTTGTATGTGATTGATTACATGATCTTATGTAGATAATGACTCTCTCATGCTAACTAATGCTTATCAATACTAACTAATACTATAGTAATCTACATTGATAGGTCAAGAATGAAGACATGATTAGTATTGACTTTATCTTATCCGTAGTTATAAAGATAATACAAAAAATGTAATTATGTTAAAAGTACAACAAATTAAAGAAAGTATCTTGAGAGACAAGAAAAATCTCGCAATTCTCAACGCAGCTAAAAAAAGAATCCAAGCTATGCTTAAGAGATTAGATGCTTTATTAACTTAAAACTTTTAACGCCCTTAAACCGATGTGACCTAATTCTTTAGGTCGCATCTCTTATTTTAATCACATATACAAAATGGCTGAACATGAAATAGAAATCCATGAAAATACTTCTTTACTATCTGAAGATATACAGAATTTTTTCATTTTTCCAGATACTATCAAAAAAGATAAGAACTGAATTCTCACAATAAAAGATCCTTTAAAAGAAGATGACTTACTTGTAAGTTTCCCAATTGAATTAAAAAAGTAATTGGTTCGAATTAACTAAGATTCACTCTGATTTCATCTTTACTTGCCTGCAGCATATTTCAAGGATTATCTGATTTCCTAAATGCATCGTAAGCATTCGCATCAATATTTCCTTCTTCATCAGCATAAGTTGTTAATTTCTTCATCATTTCACTATCATTAAATTGAATAGTAGCGATAGTTTCTGATTTAAACTCATCTAATTCAGATTTAATTTCCGAAAACAATTGCTCTAATCAAGCAATCTGTACTTCACTGTTTTCATGTAATCAATACTTCTCTATTCACATTATGAAGCTATTTTATTATATAAATCTACACTACTTTTTTCCTCTTTTAATAAAGTTTCTAATTCTTGTTTCGTAGAACGATCTTGAGGAACCACTTTCATGAGACTATCAATTTCTTTCTTAGTTTCACTAATATGCTTTTCTAGTTTTTTTTGATACAAAACTTCTACAAGATCACTGGTATCATGATTATATAACTTTTGCAATTCGGATAGTTCTTTCTTTCTGTGTACTACCTTGAGTTTATTTTTTTCTGGCATCCGATCATAAGATTATAAAAAAAGCATCTATTTTGAATATTATCAACTATCTGGATTATCTGACTGATCTCATCAAGTTGTAATATTTTCAGGCTCTCACGTCTCTATCATTTCTTCTCCTTGCGCCTCAACTGGAGGATCTTCTTCCGCTATTCAAATTCTAGCCGCGATTTCTGTATCTACAAATTCTTTTTTACGACCATACTTCTTTGCACTATACTCTTTAAGAATATCACGAACTTTTTTGTTTCTATATTCTTGTGTAAAAATAGAATTCATAGAAAAAGGCCTGGTAGTTGAGTTATTAATATTCAATTTTATATATGCTTTATAATTTGAAATACCAAGTATATCCTGAGCACTTAACACAGGCTGATACTCCTTTTCCAAAAATTCTGCATCAGGCGCACCGACCTTAAATGACTGCATTGTTCACACATTACCAAACACTGCATCTTTCACCTTACTCTTCCCTTCTCAAATATTTGATCATGCATTACTATCAAGTTGTGCAATAAACTGATGAGCCATAATTAAGTTCAATCTATATTTTCTTGCTTCAGATAAAATATCTGCAAAAGTGTCTGTAACAAAATTTTGGAATTCATCTACATATAGGTAAAAATCTTTACGATCTTTCTTTTCAATTTTAGCTCTCGCCATAGCTCCATTATAGATTTTAGATACCATAATCATTCATAACAACTGAGCATTCAATTGACCAATTTTACCTTTCGATAAATTGATCAATAGAATTTTTTGATTATTCATCACATCCTCAAAATCAAATCATGACTTCGTCTGACCAATAATATTTCTAATAAGTGAATTTGTAATAAATGACACAAACTTAGATGTAAAATATGGAATAATCTCTTGTTTCTCTCTATCCCCCATAGCGTTATATGTTTTATCTCGGAAGTTACGAACGACAGGATTTTTTACTCTTCATGTTTTATAAGCCCTATACGCTTCATCTGTAAATAATCTTGGCACATCAATCAATGTAGCTCATTCTTCCATATCTTCAAGTAAGGTTAATGATCCATACTTAAAGTATTCTTGAATACGTGGTCCAAATATCTCAGGTCCAAACATCTTTACAAACATTTCTACTGCATCATTGACTGCTCTATCTGCCTCAGCAATATGTTTAATTTGGAAAAGATTTAGTCACATCGGACGTTCCTCATTTCCTGCATCAAAATATATAACATCTTTTGCTCTATGTTTTGGAATATACTCTAGAATTTCTTCTACTAAATCTCCATGAGGATCGATCACACATACCCCGTCTCCATTCCAGATATCTTGTCTAGCTAGTGATGATATATAAACCGATTTACCTGTACCAGACTTACCAATAATATAATGATGCCTAGTACGATCATCTCTTTTCATATATATAGGTGTATACTTATTTCTATGCACATTTACTCATAACAATATTCCATCTTTATACGTCTTGAGTGCAAATCTTTTATCTGGTGTAGAACGTACAACAAATGTATCTCAGTCATCATTAGTTACAATCTCTTCTCATTCAATTGGAACATAGTTACTATCAACCTTCTCTTTTGTCTTTATTGGTTTATCATATTTCACTACTGAAGGATGTTTAACTTCTTCCAAGATTTTGTTCATATTACCTCCCTTATAATCTTCAGCAATAATTCAGGATATGGCAAAATCAGGATTTTCATCCTTAAGTGTGGGAGCATTATCAGGTGCAGCAAGCATTTTATAGTCCATCCATCTAATGATTGGAGAACGATTAAACATACTATCTGGCAAATGAAACACTGTAGTTAATTCATTTGCAGAAAATATATTTCTCTTAAAAAAGAAATTTGGTAGAGAAAATTTAGCCGCGAACATCCATAATGGCTTAAACATAAACTCTAGGATATCTGCCTTTAAATCAGACTTATCAAATTCATTATTATATTCATCAGTATATACACTTGTACTTGCAAACATATTTAGAACATTCTCTTCTGCATTACCTCTCTCATCAGAACATGACACTAAAAGGAACGATGATTGAAATGCTTGAGTTGCAGCCTCTTCTCACATTGTGTTAATAGAATCTTCTTGAGATTTTAGCATACGCACCATATTTTGTCATCAGGTTTTCAACGCTGTTTCACTCTGGTTTTTTTCTCAACCCGTCCCAGACAGAAATCTTATCATCCTTATGGGTCACATAAGAACTCTTTTTCGTAATGGATCTGGCTTCACAAACGTTTTATCATTCCTATATAATCAAGTTGCTCGTTTTTTTGCACCTTTATTAAATCGATTTCAAATTGGTTTACAATTCCACAAAATATATACATTATCACTTGGGCTCACCTTAGCTATAGAGTCTACAATATTATTTAAAGGATCATCCTCGAGTTGTTTGAAAATACGAATAGGATACATTGGATTTTTCTTTGGTTCGACTGCCAAGATATCTCGATACTTTTTTCTTTTAAAATTTGGAGGAGGCACCTGTTCCATAGAAACATTTGAATACTGAGCAGAAATAGATCATTCTAAAATCTTTTTATATTCAGGATAGGTTCACACAACAAAAGAAATTAGTCATTTTTCATATACCAACGACAAGGTAAACTTTGGCTTATTAAAAATAAAATCCATCATTCATTCAGCAAATCATAACTCTCATAGTTTATGCATACTCTTGTACACCTGGGACATACGTCATATCTTTTCCTTCATATCTTTTGCTAACTCCTTTTGCACTTCACGATCAGATTTACTATCTCATCTTGGCAATATAATCTTCATAAAAATCATTCTTTTTGCATTAAATACATCATAGACAAATTCAAAGACATACTTAATTAACTTCCAAATAATCAATCAAAGAATAAGCAATCAAAGAATAATTCAAAACTGTTTAATATATCAAACTGCTTGTGTTCCTATATCTCATAATCATTCACTTAAAGTTGTTTGAAGTGAAGACGCAATATCATCTTCTTGGGGTTGTGCTTCTTGTTCGTTATCTCAAACGTTATGAACTAAATCAGGATTTAGTTCATCAGGCATTGGTACTTGTTTTCCTGATAACAAAAACGTTTGGATCGTTAATGGATCCATAATGGTTAGACATTCTGCCTTATCAATTCAAAACGCTTCTCTAGTTAACAATGACAAATTATACTCTAGCGAAGGATTGATCTTCACAGTTTCTTGAATTTTATACTGACACCATTGGAGAGTTTTCATAAAATTTATATGTATATTTTCAGATAAATCCTTACAAAATAGATATATCTAAGTATACGTAGATACCCTTTTAAAGCGTTATATTGATACATGCAGAACATCAAAATGTCGACATTTGAAGAAAATATGTCATACTATGTGAAATGGGCCCAAAAATGAAGTATTTTTGTATACCCAACAGATACAATCTACTGAATTTGATGAATCGTAACCCAAAGTGTCATCAAAAAAGTTGATACATTTAAAAAACGTAAAATGTGAAAATACTATTCGATTATAGCTCCAAGTTTTTGACGAATAGAGAAAAATTTTGATGTGCCAAATGATTTTGAGTCAATTCGAAATTCTTACAAACATAAACACGGTCCATTGACTCTTTTGTTGCCTCTCAAGAATTCAGATGAATTAATATGAATTCGTTATATTGATCATCCATTTCAGTTATTCGTAAGCATCTTATGAGAGCCATTCATTACTACATCAGTTAATATTTCTGGTGAACCGTCCATATCTAATTGTTCACAAATTTCACAAGACCAACTGGAATTGATAGACTTCATAATTGAAAACTGAGATCTTTCAAGTTCATGATCTACTATCATTAATTTTATTACTTGAGAAAAAATAAGATAAAAAAACCCTCCTAAATACATAAGAAGGGCAAATAAATTAAATTTCATTGCTTTACCTCATTTAATCTCTTAATAAATCGTTCTCTAAGAATTCTTGGAGTATCCTCATAGATAACAACTTTCATTATATCAAAGGATTGTTTCAATGCATCAAGATTATCTACATAATAATCGTAAGAGAAGTTTTCATTCACCTCAAACATAACTTTAAATGTAAATACATGAGGATCAATGTTATAAAAAGATAATAACTTTAAAAGAGATTTTCTATACACATATAAACCTGCTTCAATTGTCACTATCTTCACTTGTGTGAGTCCAGATTTTTCGCTAATTTCTTGAAGAGACAAATTGCTTTTATTTCTCTCTGACAAGAGAATTAATCCTTGTCGCTTAAAATAAGCTGTGTTTTTGTTCATATTTACATCTTTTTTTAGTATAATACATCTTATGAACTAGTCAAGTTTCAATAATGATAATAGAGCTACTACTCCTATCATAGCAGCATTATCACTACAGTATTGTATTTTTGTAGGAAAATAAATTTCTCACATTGCTATACTCTTATCTTGCAAGACGGTGTTAGCTGAGACTCATCAAACAACTCATAATGTTTTTGGAGAATGAGTATCAATAGATTGTTGAAATTTTTGCGATAAAGCAGTAGTTACACGATCTTGAAACAGCCGACAAATATTTGCAAGCATAGACTCATCAAGTACTATCTCCTCTCTTTTCAAATACTCAATTAATGAATGCACCTGGGCTTTAATTCAGGAAAAACTAAATTGTCCCGATATGTCAATTTTACGTAGACGTTGACTTATTCTCTCATCTTTTACTCATGTGGCAGCTAACTTATTGATCCAAGGACCTCCAGGATATGGTCATCCTAACATCTTTGCAACTTTGTCAAAAGCCTCTCCTACAGCATCATCCATGGTTTGAACAAGTTTTATCGCTTGGTAAGGTCCCACATTAATAACTTCTCACACTCATACATGATCAAGTTTATGAAACAAGTGATTATGTAATGTGGATTCTATATGTATTTTATTATCAAGAACCAAATATATATCACTATGACCTCCACTTACGGTTAGACATAAATACGGAAGATCGAGTATAGATATGTTACGATCAAGCAAGATTGAAAAAACATGTCACATAATATGATTAACTTCAATAACAGGTAGTCAAAAACTATGTCATAAAGCATGAGCTGTGCTCACTCAAGCAACAATAGATCAAGGTAATCATGGATGCGAAGCAACAGAGATAGAATCTATATATATCTCTTTTCAATCTATCAACGTGAGTACTTTTCAATTTAACTGTTTAATATTCATTTCTTCAATGAGTTTTGGTAACCAAACAGTATGCTCTCTACTTGCATATTCAGGAACAACTCAACCGTATTTTTGATGCATACCTTGGGTATGAGTAATCATTTTTTCAAGTTTAAAATCACCACCGGCTAAGGTTACTATTGCTATAGAACTATCATCACATGTTGATTCAATGGCTAAGGTAGTTGATTTCATAACTAATATAGTAGGTTTTCTTGAGTCTGAGTAAAGATGAAACCATATTTTCAATTACTATTATTTTTATAGTGATAATGTTTTTTTTATAAACACTTCATATTGACAATCCATTGAAAGAAGTATTTACTTCTCTATAATTAAATACAGTGCGGAATTAACATTTTCCATGTATCTATATCTTTCTACACCGCTAGAAAAATGATACATATCATCAAAAAAATCTTGGATATGAAACCATTATTATTTTCGTTTCCGAGAGATGATCTTGGAAGTCAGAGGGCACATAGTCCATGAGTTGATATACTTATAAAAAAATCGATAAATTAACTAATTTTCAAAAATAAAACTTAAAATCAATGAATATACTAAACTTTGGCAAAGAAATGTTTGGGGAATTCAAAAATGTCTTTGCTGGTGAAGAAACGGATCATAGAGTAAGGAAATTTTTAATGCTCATGGTAGTATTAAATGTTCCCTTGAGATTCATGCTACCAGAGGTGTTTTTCTCTTTACTATTTCTAGTAACCTTTGTTGTATTGCTTATCTTAACTGAAAAAGCATTACCAAGTTTAACAACGGGAATTTTGGTCGTAGAAATGATTCTCCTTGGCTTTGTAAATCCAGAGATAATCAATCATGAAATAGTAAATGCAAAAACTGCTATATTCATGCTTATGACTGTGGTACCCTTTATGATGATGCTCGAAAAAGTTATAACAGAATTTTTTATAAGAGTATTATTATTAAGTTCTGGAACAGTAGTTGTTGGCTTATCTATGTGTTTACTTAATGGAGGAATATCAGCATTCGCAGACGCTGTGACTGTAATTGCAATTGGCATCATTGTTGCAAAGGGGATTAGAAGTAAAATATTGAAAATGGATGTTTCCAAAGAAGATTTCACTAAAGTTGAAGCTAATCTTAGATCAAATTTAATGTCTACTGGTATTGGAGCAACTATATTTGGAATACTTTTAATTCCTGCAGAACCTTATAATCCAATCGCTGCACTAGCTGCTCTACTAGAGTTTTGGGAATTTTTCTGGCTATGTTTACCTGTATTTTTAACCACATTAGTTGTGGGATTAGGTACACTAGCATATTGTCAAAAATTTCAAAAATTTGGATACGGCACTAAAATGCCAAAATATATTTGGGATAATCTAAAAAAAACTGTCAAAGAAGAAAAGTGGACATCAAGATATAAGTACACAGTACTTATAGAAGGAATTTCATTTGTTGGATTTATTGTCATGCTTTTTTTAGACAAGTGGGGAGAAGGCACAATCTATATGGCTGCATTGATTTCTATAGTATTTGTTATGTGCATGAAAGGAGCTGATTATGTAAAACATAAGCATGGTAATAATGATACAGATTCTGATGTAACTCCAGAAAAACATGAGTATTTAAGTGAACATTTTGGACATATAATGGCATTTGTTATATTTATCATGATCTGTTTATTTGGACAAGTCGCAAATTTAGTGCAACATAAGACATTTGAATATCCAGTTGAAGAATATGCTATTAAAAAATTTGAAGGTAATCCTGCTGCTCAAGCTACTGCATTTGGAGTCGCAACAGCTGGAATGACAGCAGTAAGTGAAAATATGTTCACGGTAACATTGTTTAAGAACTTATTAAACTCTGCTGTAGTAAAGGGTTTAATCACAGTTGATGATAATGATCCAATAAAGTTAATGAGATTATATCGACTTTTTATGGCATGCATAGTATGTGGAGCCACACTAATGAGTATATGGCTTTATATAGGTTCAGCTCCATTACTTTTTATGGCTATGAATTCATTTGTGAAATCAATTGGATTAACACCTAAAGTGTTACTTAAAATGTGTCTTCCATTTGCATTTATGTTTACTATTACAGTAATTCCAATGTTGCGATACTGTATGCCATATTGGATTGAAATGGTTCATGATACAGGAAGAATTCAGGATAAGCCTTTTCCTATGGAAAAAGTAATGGCTGAAGTCAAACTGCTTGAATCTATGTCTCATGGATCTGATGATTCTCATGGGCATAGTACTCATGGATCTGAAGAAACAGATGATTCTAGTGATATTCAAGATTTGAATCACTAGATCATAGCGTAAGATTTTTGCCACCGAAGTAGAATTCAAACACTACTTTGGTGGCCTTATTACTAACAAAATTTAACATCTATGAAGCGTAAGAAACAATCACAATTTGGGATTGTACTTGAGGTAGCATTAGTTTTATTTAGAGAACAGAAATTTGTTCTTATCAGTGCTCTTCAAATATTATTTATAATAGTTTTATTGTATCTAAACGCTTTAACTACAGATTATTATGTAAGTGTTTATGAGGCAATCTATTATGTATTAAATATGATGACTGGAATTGGAGAAGGAGAATATACTCCAAATTCAAATCTAGGATATCTATATACAATTTTTGGAATCATCCTAAACTGGGGTGGCTATCTTCTCATAACATACTTCCTCATTAATAAGTATTTTAATCGAGCAAAAGAAAGCTTGCAGTTAAAATCAAAAAATGAAGCTAGAATAAATACTAAGGAAGAGAATTATCTTATTTATAAAGATAAATCACTAGATATGGTAAGAAGGTATACGAATCGTTTTATGGAAGCTAATCTAAAAGAATTACTTATAAAACAAGCTTACTTACTAGAGAAAGGTACGAACGAATACAAAATAAAGTTTCAATTAGAAAATCATAATCTATCAATAATAGGAAAACGTGGAGAAGATGGTAGTTTAGATGTTTTTGAATCACTATCTCTTGAACCATATCAAAGTGAAGAAATTTGGAAAGCATTAACTCCAAATTGCACCATCATTGAAAAAGATAGATATGAAGTTAAACTTAGTGGAGAAAGGGAAATTAAATTAGATTACTGGAAGATTAATAGCAAAAGAGAATTTATCATACTAAGAATAAGTTCTCCGGAAAGAATTAGTCAAGATCTTCTAGAGTATATTAATGAACTTAAAAGTGATAATATGATCGTCGGGACAGTAAATATCCCATCAGATAAATTATCTGCTAAGACATATGATGAAGTAAAAGCTCTAACTACATAGTTAGGTCGCCCAAAGCAAAAATAAAAGTATAAAAGAATATTTTATGCAGGCTTGAACATTATATGCTCAAGACATTAATTTTCTCAGACTTACCGTCGAGAAAAATCTGTAAAATTTGTGATGGGCGACTCTTTTTTAAGAGTCGCTTTTTTTCTTGTAAAAAGAAGTAAAATGGGTATTTTTTTAATGAGAAGGAGTCATATACATATATCGTTACTATTAAAAGTAACTAGAAATTCTTAAAGTTACCTGGGACAAACGCCAGAAATATGATAGCTTCGGGCGAAGCTACTTAAGAGCCTGTAAAAAAGTTGCCTGGGACTAACGCCAGAATTCAAATAGTAGTTGCATCCTTACAAAAACAAAAATAGGGCCATTCTAAATTTTCATTTTTTAGGTCTAAAAAATTCACAGTTTGCGTAAGGATGCTTTTGTTATTTACAAAAGCATTTTTTTTATCTTCACATTTTTTCCTCTGCTAAAAGCAATCTTCTTGTCAAAAATTGTTGTGATGCATGAAACGCAAGAGTAGCTTTCTGTTTTCATGGAAATAACCTAATATGCTTTACATCTTTTATCACATGATTGTATCCATCAAGTCAAATTGATGCTTTTGATTTTCAGTTAAGTGAAATAGAAAATTCTTGTGGTTGAAGAAAACTAAAACTAAACTCCCCTGTTCCTATTCAAGAAATACTCCAAATATCTCTTTCTAAAGGCAGTAACGGAGTGCGAAGATTTGTTGCATATCCTGATGATCATAATGGAGTGCTTACAACTAATCATGTTCATGACACATCAATTATCTCTGCAGGTAATTGTATACTCATGCTAAAATAATCTAAAATACTCTCTCCAATAGTGATATCATTGAAAGCGAATCATTCAATTTTATCTCAACTCAGTAATTCAACTTCAACTCAGATACTATTTGCATTAATGTACTCTAATTCCTCAAGTTCAGTGCAGATGAAGGTAAGATCATCCTCAGTAACTGATGAAAGATCACAGGATTTATCTTTACATCTATTCATCAAAAATCATAAAGTACCACAATGTAGTCCAAAAAATGGTTTATCTAACATATAATTTGCTCTCATTGTCTCCAACATCCATCAATCTCATCATCACACTAAAATCATATCAGCATTAGTTTTATCTGACATCAAAGTTTGTGCAAACAAATGTTGTATCTTCTGTAAAAGAAGCTGACATTTATCGGTAGAAGAAAAAATTGGAAACCATGTAACTCAAGTCATGCGATTCGAAAAAATCAAAGAATGTACTAGGTTAGATTTCTCAACTTGATTAATTTAATATCAGCCTGTATTTTTTCCATATTTTCGAGTGCTTTTTCTAAATCTTCAGCATTGCCTTCATCTCTAATTTTTGCAAGATCTTCCTCCATTTGAGAACTCATGTTTTGCAATACTTCTTGTGTCTGTGTAGGAGAACTAGTTGCTGCAGATGTAGTGAGAAGCACATTTTCACCATCTACAAGCAAAATTCATTTAGAAACAGATATATTTACTTTATTTTGGGTTACGACAAATCCCTCTCCTACGTCTTCAGTAGTTTCAAATGAAACAACTCAGGTTTTAATAACAGAAGATAAAGGTTGATGTCATGGCAATATAGTGATTTCTCAAGAATAAGTAGGTATTGTCACTTTTGAAACAACTCAATCAAAAACCACTCATCAAGGGGCAGATATTTTCAAATGCATTAACAATTTTATTACTAATAAATAAAATGTATTTTACTTATTTTACGATATAGAACAAGCAATAAAAAAGAGCTAACGAATCAGCTCTTTTTATTATTTTTATCACTACATATTCCTAGCTAGCCAATTTCTTTCTCAAGAAAGCTGGTGTTTCAAAATCTTCTTCTCTTTTTGGTTGTTCTTGTTCTATTGAAACTTGAGTTTGAACTCATTCATCATCCATAGCTCTATTTACGAAATCACCTCATCATGAAGTTCTAGCACTTCATCTATTATCAAGTCATGAAGCTCACATTCTATCAGTAAATGATCTTGCGGTTCTTCTAGTTCACATGTCTTTTATCATTGATGTTTGCACAATATCCGGAAATCATGTAGCAACAATTGTTACTTTTACTTCTCCATGATAACTTTCATCAAATGTCATTCACCAAACTATCATCGCTTCTGGATCTGCTATCTCTTCAACTACTCTAGATGCCTCTTGAACTTCCATTGGTGTGAGATCATCTCATCAAGTCACAGCAAATATAATACTCTGAGCTCAATCTAAACTAGCTTCTAGTAATGGATTATCAATTGCTCTTCTTGCAGCATCAACTGCTCTATTTTCTCATTCTCCATATCAAATTCCAAGTAATGCAGTTCAAGCTCATGACATAATCATCTTAATGTCAGCAAAATCTATATTAATATCTCCAGGTCTTACAATTAAATCTGCAATTCCTTGAACTCATAATAATAGAATCTTGTCTATCATTGAGAATGCTTGTTTGAATGTTGTTTTTTTGTCTATGATATTAAATATCTTATCATTAGGTATAACAATCAATGTATCAACAGAAGCCTTCATTCTTTCAAGTCCTTCCAATGCAAATTGGAATCTTCTTTTTCCTTCAAAACTGAATGGTTTTGTAACAACTCAAACTGTCAAAATACCCATTTCTCTTGCCATCTGAGCAATTACTGGAGCAGCTCAAGTTCACGTACCACCTCACATACCAGCAGTAACAAAAATCATGTCAGCATCCATAAGCATCGCCTTGATATCATCAGCGCTTTCTTCAGCAGATTTTCTACCTACCTCAGGATTCGCTCATGCTCCTAAACCTTTTGTTAGATTTAGACCAATATTGATTTTCTTTGTAGCAAGAGATCCAGCTAATGCTTGCGCATCTGTGTTCACAGCAACAAAATCAACTCCCTCCAATCACTCTTCGATCATTCTTTGAACAGAGTTATTTCATCATCATCATACTCAAATAATTTTAATTCTTGCTCCAGGAGTAAATGATGGATTAAATTCTTGTACTACCATAATAATAAGATAATAAGACTAAAATAATATTTTCACATACATGTTTCATCATATCTATACTACAAGTATTAGAACATTTTCTTAAAGAATGCTCATAAACCACGAATAAATCAAAAGTCTAAACGTAAATTAAATTTTTTCTTTTTAGAATTTTGATATTTATTTGATCGCACATAATTTCAAATCACATTAATGAATTGCTGATTATGAGATAGCTCACCGAGTTGCATCACTTTATCGTTTCATCTAAATACAGCTAATTTAAAAACATCTTTCGCCAAACTCTCAATATTTTTTACTTTAGATGCTCATCAAGTTAAGATAACTCATCATGGCAATCTACCATCTTTATTAGCTATTTGTAGATGTTCTTGAATTAATTCAAATATTTCTTCATACCTAGCTAACATTATATCTGATAAAAATCCCATATCTATAGTTTCGTTTTCATTACTCACTTTCTCCATCATAATTGCTCCTTTTTCACGCTTAATACGTTCAGCATCTTTGATATCAACTTGCAATCAAATCGAAATATCTTTGGTTACATCTTCTCATCAAATTGGTAAGACACCATGCAGGATTGGATATCCTTCTTCATATACAACATATGATGTTTGATTTGCTCATAGATCAATTAGAAGTACACCAAGATCTTTTACATCAAAATCTAAACAAACCTCAACTGCTCATAAAATATTTGGAATTATATCTATAACATGCACATCTAAGCGATCGAAAGCTTCATATATATTTGAAGAGAAAGTCTTTGGCAACATAAACACGTCAGCAATGAGGTCAATTCTTCTTGCCTCCATTCAAAGTGGGTCCTTTACTCTTGTCTTATCATCAATTACCCATTGTACAGGAATAATTTTTACAACTTCGTAATTCGCTTTAATTCATGAATCACTTACAACATCAGATAAATGTTGAATATCTTCATGAGCAACTTGTCATGATAAAATTCTTTTACTTTCTGAAATTCTTTTGACAACAGTTTCAGGATGAGATACTCAAACAATAACTTCTTCGACGAAGTCATTTCATATTTTTCTAGCAAATGATTCAAGTAACTCATTGATACAGTGTGCAAATTCTTCATTATCAAGAACTTTTCATTTACGCATTCATCTTGTTTTGATAATATCTTTTGCTAATACAGTCATTTCTCATCCTTCTTCTCAAAGAAGAAGTCATTTGATGTATCAATTTCAGATATCAATAATAGCTTTTATATCATTCATACTATAACTTGAAACTTTAAAAAAATAAGTCAATATATATTTAAACGTAATTTGAACAATGTTTTGTGAGTTAAGTATCACATGTGTATGTAATTTACAAAAAGACACAATTCAACATACAAAGATAGTGATAACTAATATATATCAAATAGAAAATTGTTTATGTCAATAAATATCTATAAATCAACAGTAAGTAGTATAATCAAGGTACAAACAATGAATGTATCCCCAAATGTTAAGATCTCCTAAATACTTTTCGCCTTAATAAGACTTCATCTTTTTGTCGCACGTCACGTCGAATTAATCAATCCAAAATACGAATCGATGATCCCTTGAAAAATTTCCATATCATAA
Organism: Candidatus Absconditabacterales bacterium; assembly: GCA_937923605.1. Lineage (GTDB taxonomy): Bacteria > Patescibacteriota > Gracilibacteria > Absconditabacterales > Absconditicoccaceae > JAHDCT01. The sequence continues at coordinate 140,779 of CALDTY010000003.1, read as the reverse complement.
AGGTCAACAACACAATTTGTTTACTAAGAAAATTTATAACATTTCAAACACTATTTGATAAGTAAGATTCTATCTTTCTAGCAAAACCAGATTGTCATATCTTAGGTTCTAAGCCACATCATATTACAAATTGATTGGGGAAATTAGGCAAAAAGTTCTTTACCCATGAATTTTGTTCATAAAACGATCGATGAAATTCATTATATTTCTGATAACAAATTGATAAATGAGAACATTGGTAGACTGGAATCACATCATATTCTCATTCTTTAATAAATTGGATATCTAATCCGCTACTTTCTTGAAGTGCATCAATTCTCCATGCTAAATCTTCATTCTTTTTCCATTTCTGATTTTGAAAGAATAATATAATTTTTACAATTATATAAGCAAATCGCATCCTGTTTGGACTAGCAATGATCCACAATCAAACTCAATCATCATCTTGATTGAAACTTAGTTTTCAAGTAATGCAAACCATTTCCACGAAAGGAATGTACTTCCAAATATTTCATCTAACTTCAAACTGTTTTTTTAATTTTTCTAATGAAGTACAAGGTTTTGCTCGACTTAATTTCAAAGGTTCTCATCAAATTAATGGTTGTTCGCTAGAAAAATATCCAAAAAACTCCTTGTGATAAGGAGTCGTATATTCCATAAGTTGATAAAATTGATATTCTTTTGACATATAAGTTTTTTAAACAATAGTTCTCGCAGATTAACTTATTAACGTCTAGTATGGAAAAGTTATTTAACTAGCGGTCTAACTACATACGTAAACATATCATCATCTTTGTCTCTGAATATAATTGGTTTTTCAGCATCTATGACTTGCATAACAATTTCATCACTAACTGCAGACTTTAAAAAATCTGAAATATACTTTCAATTTACTCAATATGAAAAATCTTCTCATTCTATAAGCGCAGTCGTTGAAGTGTCAGCGTGACCTTTATCAGTTTCTCAAGAAGATAAATTTATTTTATCTGATTCTCACTGCACAGCAATATAGTTATTCATATCTCTGGTAAGAATTTCTATTTTCTTAATTGCTTTATCCAATTGTCATGCGTCAACCAACGCTTTTGAATTATATGATGTAGGAATAATGCTCTCTTGTTCATAATCTGGAAAGGATCCTTGAATCAATAATGTGCTACAAATTATAGTCATATCTTCAACCTGAAATGTAAACTCAACCATATTGTTTGCAAACTTACACGACAACTTCTCAGCTCAATATCCGACAGCGTACTCTGCAACTCTTTTAATATCATTTATATGAACTTTTGGGATAATCAAAGATAATTCCTGTTTTGTGTCACCATAAAAAGGAATTCTATATTCTGACAACCTAAATGAGTCAGTTCAAACAAAGATAAGATACTTCTTTCCTTCTTCATCTTTAATTCTCATGTAGATTCAGGTTAGTACAGGAGAAAAGTTTTTTTCAGTAACAGCATATTCTACTTTTTCAATTCAAAGTACAAAATGACTAGTTTCAAACTCTACTTTTGCGTCAGATTGTACCTCAGGCACAGCAACATATTCATTTCATGAAATTCATTTAATTTTAAATTCATCACTGCTACTGAGTATTGTGAGTTGTTGTTGAGACTCCTCAATAACTAAGGTAATTTGCTCATCATCGATTGTCTTTAGAATGTCAGCAAAAACTTTTGCATTCACGGTGATCACTCATTCATCATCTAATTGAGCAGGCATTTCCACCTCGATAAATTTTTCCATATCAGTGGCACGAAAAATTATTGTATCAATTCATGCTTTGATATATACATTCTCAAGAATTGGCAAGGTTGCATGACGAGATACAAATCTTCACATAAGATCCATTACTTCTTGCATAGCTTTTACTCACACAATTGCTCTCATAGGTGAAAAATGAATATATAAAGATTGATTAACTATATTTATGACAATATTTTGTACTTATTTATACTCTTATTACACTTTAGCACTTGAAATGCAAAATTACATAGGTATTTTCATCTTGACAAAACTAAGAAAGATTAAATAAAAATACATATGAAAAACCTACTTATATCTATCTGCATTGGTTTCGTATGGTCTTTATGGCCACTCTTAATCAATATCAATAAAATCACTCATCCACTTGGGATGTTTATGGTGACTGGGATTGCATGTATTCCATTTGGATATATGGCACTAACGACACCTCTAGATCATTCACAGACACCTTTATCTACACTTATTATCGTAGGACTAATGGCTGCAGCTTGCAATACAACTGGATTACTCTTGTATCCAGAGATCCTTAAACAAGAGGCAAGTGCTCCAGTATATATTATAAGTATCACTATTATTATGATATTATTTACTGCGCTACTAAGCTATATACTCAAACCAAATTTTAGTTTAGACAAAATAGAATTAACTGGTATCTTATGCGCACTTCTGGGTGTTATCTTACTAAATTACAAAAATATTTTTCCACTGTTACAAAAATAAATAATATGGATTACTTACATTATTCTTTCTTAGCTTATGGAATAATTATTACATATCTCTTATTCTCAAACAATAATAAGATAAAAGATAATACTTTACATTTCACATTACGAAATTGGCAGCCACTTAGAGGTCTTGAATTAAATTTGATTGAAATAATAAATAAAGCTAGCGATAAAACCTTTATTAAACATAGTGAAATAGGCGACATTGAATTAGATTATTTCTTCTCAAACGGAAATTATCATACTCAATGTAGAATTCAAAATTCAACCTCTTCATATCTTAATCTATCTATTTTGGAGAAAGAAAAGAAATTAACCAACGCCATTAATAGTTTAGTTAAAAAATATAATCAAAAAATTCAACTTGCGTAATATAAGTTACTTCAGTATTTCTTTATTAAATTTTTAAAAGCCTTCCTCTATTTCATGGAAGGCTTTTTATATTAAACAATAGAAATTATAGTTTATCAATATCAACTAGATATATTCATGTTAGAAATATAAATATTCACATTCATATACTTACTACAAAGCCTAAAAAATTAATATCTTGGATTTGCATGTGTAATAAATAGGTACATAATATTGATAAAAAAATAGTTATTCAAACATAAATGTGAGTAATTTTTAATGATGATTCTTGCTCGCAATATACAGCATCATCATTGAATCTATAAGGAATTAACACTCAAGAAAGAAACAATAATCATAAAAAAACTACCGGGTTTATAATATAAAACCAAATTGATTCATGAAGACTTCATATCTGCGTAAATAAGATGAATGAGTACAGAAAATAAGCAATAAATAAGATTGGAAACAAGTATATCCTATTTATAACAGAAATATAATATAATATTCAGATCTTTTTAGCTTCATAATGTCTATTTAATAATGAGAAATTATAAATCAATCTCTTCATAGGCTTCAATTCTACTAAAGACAAAATATCTTTGATCAATAGCAACAATATGACAAGTACAATTACATTATCCCGTTCTGGTCTGATCCATAAGAAAAGTAAGACCAACACATATATGATTAATGAAGAAAATGAAATCATAGAGTAAATATCAGGAACTAAAGAAAAGTAAATTTACCTCATTGATAAATCACTTGTTCAGAGCCGTCTGTCATTGTAGCAACAACTGTTCTATCACTAGTAGAAACAATGTCAGTATGCACTACACTTTCATTATATCACATCTGAAATCGTTGATCTGGAGTGACAGAAGATACATCTCATGGAAAACTATCTTTATAAGCATTTCAAAGTGCTATATGAGTATTTCAAAATGGTCATCACATATTTTCATCATACAGAGTTTCTCACATAAATGTATCTATACGGGAAAAACGAGTATCTGTTAAACTGAATTCTCAGATTCTATCTGCATTTTCGGTAGCAATCATCTCTTTAAGCAGCTGTTCATGTTGTGAAGCTCTTGATTCCACAACTTTTCATCAACTAAATCTTAATTCAATTCATGTTATCAAACTCCCATACCTATAAAGCGGTTGATTACACTTATACCATCATTCAGTTCATCTTCGATCAGGGGAAATAAATACTTCAAAAGAAGGAATATTTCTTCATGTGCCTCACAACCGTTGTCTATTTTTCCCTAGCTGAACTTTTAGATCAATGTCTTGTCATTTTACATGAAGCCACTGTATTGGAAGTGAATTGAGGTGATCCTTTACATGAGATATATCATTACTTAATTGTTGTCGTTTTTCGATAGGATTTTCTTCATCTAAATAACAGGCTTTGATGATTTGATTTCGATACTCCTCTAAACTTAATCAGACTTCTTCAGCCATTTGAGGAGTTCAAAATAGTCATAAAGTCCACGTGAAATCACCTTTATTTTCTTTAGCGTCCATTGCGTCTCTATAAAATTTCGTTTCTTTAGATGACATCATAATCTTCTTTGGATCAATTCATTCAAGTTCATGCTTATCAGCATCAGCTATTATTGATACAAGATGATCTATATCATCAACTCTTCATAACATTTCATGCTTTGGCTTATATTTTAATTGTTCATCGTTTGCTAGTTCAAAAAAATTCCTTATTATCCCATCTGGATAAAAACGAATCAAAGGATGTCATCATCTTTTCATGACTGCAGTTTGAAGTGGCAATATCATAGCTTTTGCACATTCTGGAACTTGAATTAGTACTACATCTCAAGCTTTTATTCAAGATTCACTTCATAAAGCAAATCAAATTAGTATTTCTGCATATCTATATAAAGTCTCTGAGGATGGTTGTCGCATATAACACAATAGCATCTAAAAACATACGCTATATGTATGCATTGCTATTCGTATTACAACTTTTTCTATAAAAAAATCTCTATTTAGCTAAAGGAAATTGATTTTCTATCAACTGAGATATTGATTTTTCTTCATATAATCATGGAATACTAATCCACTTTCATTCATCAGTATCGATTATTATATATGTAGGTAATGCTGTTAATCAAAATACACTTTTAGCTTGGCTCATCTGGTTTCTAAGTGAATATCTTATGTTAGTCGCTTTTTCACAACTATCAAAATCAGGTAAACGTAATTTTTTTCCCAACAACGATAGTGTATCTTGAGTTAGAGGATCCGTTTCATATACGGCCTGTAAATACTCATCTTTTTGAGACACGGGAACACAATCTCTTCACGCCCAAACGCGTTCATCAATTCATCAGAAGTTAATTACGTATGGTTGATACTCATAAGAAGATCCTTTAAAATTTGATTGAATTATTTGTCTCATGTTTTGGTTCATTGAATCCTTACATAATTGTATACCTGGAGTACAATACTCAATGATATGATATCTATTCGCTCAGGCAAGGCTAAGATTTGGAAATCATAACTTTTCGTCTATAATTCAATATGAATAAACTTCTAGAAGTTCATTTTCAATATAATCTTTTGATGCATCATTTCTTTCCTTTCAAAAGATATTTTTCAAAAATCAAGACTCTTTGAAATCAATATCTCAAGCTAGAACAGTCTCTCGTCATCATAGTTTTTGAATTGACTCTTCATATACATCGTTCCATTCAACATTACCATCGCGGACAACATAGATTTCATATCCTCAAGCGATGATTAATGCCAACAATAATATAAGAAGCAAGTGAAAAATATATTTCATCTTAATGTAACTATATAAAAAATTGTTTCTATATCACTAAGTAATAAATTTTTAGTAATATAGAAAAAAGTATGTCATCTTATAATGATAACAATCACTTTGTCAATATTATATAAACTATTGTTCTATCTGATTATATGCTAACAAAAATTCTGCAGCTTGGTAGAATAATCTTCAAGCTGTATCCAATCATCGTTGAGAACTTCTTGGACGTCTAATTTGAATTGCTACAACATAATTTACATCAGTAGCAGTAACTATTCCAACAAATGAAGTATTTGTCCATCACTCTCCTTTACGATACACTCATTGATAAGCAATCTCCGATGTTCATGTTTTTCATCACAAACTATATCATGGCATATACACTTCTTCTGCCAAAGCTCCATGAGTGACAACATTTACCAATGCTTTTCTCATATCATCACTAGTAGTTGAGGTAAATACCTTTTGTTTTTTCTTGTTTGCTATTTCTAAGTAACGTTTCTTTTGCTTATCGTAGATATTCTCTACAATTGTGGGAGCGATATACCATCATCAGTTCACAAGTGAAGAATATGCTGCAGCCATCTGCAATGGTGTGGTTAAGATTCATTGTCCATAGGTATTATTGAAAAATCTTGCTTTCGATACAACGTTAAAATCTGGAAGTGTTCATGCTTCTTCGTTTGCAAGTTCGATTCATGATAATTGACCAAATCATAACTTTTCTAAATAAGAATAGAACACATACTTCATCATTTTTTGAGCCATCCTTACCATTCACACATTACAAGAAAATGCCAATGCATGAAGAAACGTATGATCTCATGAACATCTCGATTCTATATTTGCAATAGTAAATTGTCCGACTTTAACAATACCAGGATCATTATACATTTCATACATATCCAATGAGTCACTATCGATTCAAATTCATAATGTTAATGCCTTAAATATACTACCTGGTTCATATGGATAACTTATATTCTTATTTACAAATATTTGTGGTCCTAAAAAGTTTTTGAAGAAATACTTTGGCAGAGTCAAATCATCTCTTTGTTCTGTGGTAGCAAGAGAAACAACGTCTCATGACAGCACATATAATGGATATTCCACACGAGTAGAATCCTCTAATAGATATCTATATCACTTTGTTAGTGGTTCTAATTCATATTCTTCATCAAAAGTATTTGGATTAAACGTTGGATAGTTGATCATTGACTCAACTTTTCAGGTATGTGGGTCCATTACTGTCATTGCAATTGAATCAGCATTATAGTATCAGTGGTATCTTTGTACAAGAGATTCTAGTTCTTTTTGCACAATTGGATCGATAGTTAAATATACATCAGATCAATCCTTTGGTTTCTCTACTACGATGTTATTCGATCACACCTGTCATATCCATGGTGTTGCAAGCCCAACAATTTTTCCATCCTTTCAAGCCAAAATATCATTAAAGTATTCTTCTACTCAATAATAACTATCTCCAGAAGAGTCCACATATCAAACCAAATGAGACATAAACGTATCATAGGGATAATATCTTCTTTGAGATTTTTCAAATCATACTCCGTGCAAGCGAGGAAATTCAGATGTTTTTTTGTTCTCTACTCGAATATCGTAATTTTCGTCTTTCATTTTTATGATACTATCTACTAATGATGCGTTAATTCATGTAATTAAGCGGACATATCTATTTTCTCTGGGCACAAATAGACTTGTTTTAATGTAATCTGTATCGTATTCTGTATCAGTATGCTTCTTTAAAACACGAGAAAGCACTAATGCATCGGATCATGCTTGTCTATTAATTACTTTGTTTGGGACTATATAAACAAAGCTATCCTCTATTATTTCCAAAAAAGGAAAATCTAATTCATCTAGTTCTTTCAAGAGTTCTGGATACTCAGCAAAATTTCACACGTAATTTTTCTCTCTAATTCAGATCTTTATTGCATCAAACAAATGATCAACTATATGTTCATATACCCAACCACTCGAAGCTAATGCCAGTGTATCTTGAAGTTCTTCTTGATAAATTTGACCATCCTGAGAAACGTCTATATCAATAGCATTTGATCAGGATGTATAAAAAATATATCTCTTTTTTGGGAGAATCTGCTCTTTAGTAAAATATTCTAAATTTTGAAGACATTCTAATAATGTAGGCTGATCTAGTTCATTAAAAACACATAAATGATCATAAATTACTGGTGCAATATCTTGTATAAATTGATCTTTATCAACTATGAATTTTGGGTCCACATATATTGTGTACAGATCTACATTATTCGTGAGCTGAATTTTTTCTCAAGACTTATCAGTAACAAAGATATTTCCCCTATCTGCACTCAATGATGACTTTGTATAATGCTGATCTATTAATCTTTCTTCATATGCTGCTGCCTGAATGACTTGTAGAAAAGAAATTCTCAAAAAAATTAAGGCAAATAAAATACTAAAAAAGATCATCACATTAGTTTCTTGTGATGTTGATTTTATATGCTGCTTTATCTTCTTAAGATACTTTTTTATACGATTTTTAATCACAACATTAGATTAATTGCAAATGCTAAAGAGAATAGAAAAAAATCACTAGATAACAAGTCTACTTTTACAAACTAATTCACTCATTATTCAAAAACTTCTTTAATATTCTTGCATATATGGCATAACAATCGATGTTGTTCCTGCTGATTTTCATTCAGAATCTTGCGCAAGGAGATTTGTTATCCAAAAGATAATACTTGCGATAAACCAGGCAAATCAAATAATCACTAGTCACAGTAACGCATTTTTAACAATTGTAAATCAAGATCAGAAACGTTCATTACCTACTGCCGTCAACATAACAAATCATCACCATAACAACATTATCACAGCAACTAATCATAGGATTCACAGAGTCCAATTTATGAATCACTTTATAGCATCTATTATATTTGTGTCCTGATCTTTATCAGTTCAAGCCAACTTAATTCCTCATGTATCAGTGACTATTTTTACACTTCAAAATCATTCTTCAGTTGGTTGTTGCACAGTAGCAAAAATCAATCATCAAAAGATGATGCTAGAAAATAAGCTTGCAACTAAAACTTTTCAAAAGAATTTCATCATAAATAATAAATAAATGCATTATATTTTTATAAATTGTGATGTATAGACTCAGTTCGTAATATCATCAGAAATTTCGGTATAAGATGGTCCTATTGTATCCATTCAAGGAATTTCCATACGTATAACATATCAACCAGATGGTAAATTTGAAACATCTTCCTGGATTCATACATTTCAATGACTATCTACCGTAGGAGATGCATCTAGTATTTTGTTGCCCTGTAGATCAAAGATTCAAACTCTCATGTTTGCAGAACTAGCACTTGCATTAGTGCTATTATCAAATCATTCGTTATTAATTTCTGGCAAGTGACTATATATATCAAATTCTCATATATCTGATCCTCCTCCAATTTCCACTACTTGGAATGAAATTCCAGATCTGTCTTTCAATATTTTATAGGGAAAATCTACTGTCACATTTAACACATCTGTTACCGGATTTGGATAAACCTTGAATGTCGGTTTAAGATTTCTGATTTCTTCAATTCTTGTCCTTCTACTTTCTTTCATCTCTGGCATACTATTCATAAGATCTTCATCAATATTTCAATCAACTAAGAAATCAAAAAACATATGTCTTAATGCTGTAGCTTCAAGGAAATAATCTGATATTCAAGCATCAAGTTGAAGATATGGAATGATTATATCACTTGTTAAAACAGACATTACTGCATTTAATTCAAGTATCATTTTATTAGATTCGGTCTCAATATCAGAAGATAATTCATCATACTCTTCATCCAATTTTAAAAGTAAATCATACAACACATCAATTGTTTGATCTAAGTTCTCAGAAGTATCAATCTTCTCACTAACTTCCTGAATATCTGGATGTTCGAAATCTGGCATTTTATTTTTAGTGAACAATAAAATTTACATATCTTTCAGTAATTGATTTGCGACTTTATCATCCTCCACTTTAACTTGAATTTCTTTACCCAACTTGCGTGTTCTTTTCATCTTAAGGAGAAACTCTCTTGCAAGAACATTTCTCTTAGTCTTTTGTTTCACTAATTCTTGTAGCTGATCTTTTGAAAGATTCATAAGATTTATATCAAATAAATGGTTTAGTTTCTCGTGCTTCCTGAGGTTCATTCTGCTTCAGTTGAGGTTAAGTTAATTAATCGAAAGATTAAACTTATAATAAACCAAGCAAGTCCAATAATTACTAATCAAATTGCGGCTTGTTTCAAAATAGTCCAACCTTTCTTATATTTTTCTTCGTCTCATGCAGCTGTTACCATTTGAAACCCTCATCGCAATAATACAATCAATGCAATAAGTGCTAGAATACCTAGCGTCCAGTTAATAAATCACTTGATAACATTAATCAAAGAATCTCACTGTCATTCATCTGTACCAATAAGTCATACTTGATCTGCACTTCAAGCGTCTTTTGGATCTGTAAATGGATTATCTTTGTTATCTAATTGTGCAAAGGATATTCAAAAAAATAATCATGTAACAAGAGTACCCAATATTACTTTTAGTCACTGTTTCATTGCATCATAGAAAATAAAATTATACTCACAAAACATATCACTAGATAGCTGACTCAAACGAGCCAGCCATCAAAGATATACTTCATCGATGGATAATTATCCAGCTGTAGATCCAGAAGTGTTTTCACCTCCTCTACCTGCAATATTAATCACGAAGAAGATAAGACTAATAATAAACCATGCTACACCGATCATTGCTAATCATAACGCAGCTTGCTTCAAAATAGTAAATCATTTCTTGTACTTTTCTTCATCACCTGCTGCAGTAACCATTTGGAAACCACCTCGTAGCAAGATAATAAGAGCAATAAGTGCTAGAATACCTAGCGTCCAGTTAATGAAACCTCTTACAACATTTGCAAACGAGTCTCATTGTCCTGAACCAGCACCAATAAGTTCAAGATTTTCAGTTTCTCCTGTATCACCTACTGGATCCAGAATACTGTTTGTACCTCTTACGAATTGAGACGAACCTATTCAGATAGTTCCTAATGTGAATACTGACACAGCAAGTCACATAAACAATTTCTTCAACATGTTTCTATATAGAGAATAAAATAAACAACAATCGTTGAACAATATAATTCTAGTGAATAGGTGGTTTTTTGTCAAATTATTAAGCAGTATATCATTATTTAGTTGACAAGTTGAAATATACTTATGACAATTAATTTAATACTCTATAGAAATATTCTTCTGTTACATTCACTTCATATATCATTGATAAACATCTCATGATGTTCTTTTGTCGATTAATGGGATCAGAAGCATAGATGTATGAATCTTTGTTACCGTATCTTGAAAGCTGATCCATAGTCATATATCCACCTAGATATTGATTAGAGAGCGTTTTAAAAATAGCTGCTACTCACGACAGAGGTGAATTGTAAACTATCGTATTCCCACTATCATCATTTCAAACATTTCCAATATTATTTCATGACTTAAAATTTTTGTAACTTGTTTCAGCTGCGCCAATACAAATTCAAAACATTGGATCAATTCCAGTTCACTTAGAAGCGTTTACCCATAATCAAGGATCTGAAAATATAGAATTTCAACTTCTACTCAAAAAATAATCCCTTCTTTCTTGAACTGAATCTCATTGCAATTTTGGCAAATTGGATAAATCTATATTTCTAGCAATAAAATCTTGTTTCCATTTTAGATGATATCTCTCTTGTAAATCGTCAATTGATTGAAAAACACTCAAATCCATAACTAAAAGTGGATCTATTGAATCACTATTTTTTAATATCTCAAAATATAAATGTGATTCAGAACTGTCTAATCAAGCACCAATTGTTCATGGTTTACCTCATGCACGTCATATAATTTCTCACCTTTTAACAACATCTCCTGTTCTAACGAAAACATCTGAAAGCGGCAGAATAACAGAAGTATATCAATATTTGTGAAGCAGGATCACTCGATTTAATCAAACATCAGCTACAGCTTGCACTTTATAAACAATTCATGGCGCTGGAGCATATATCTCTTGTCATTGTTCAGTTGGAAGAACTAGTCATTGAGTATTTTCATAAAGAGCGTCTTTTAAAGAATATTTTGGTAATTCAGGAATACGTATGGGTCGAGAAAAATAATCAGATCAATTTTGTTTGTCGTCTTTTGATAATAAATTTGCTACTTCTTTGTTTTCATCTAAAAACTTTGTTGTTTCACTTGTGATTTTATCCATACGATCAATCTGGTACTGTAAGTTTTTTTCAGATTTCTCAAAATTATCTATCTGATCTTCCAAAAAGTTTTTATCCTCTTCTAAAAAACTTAATAATTGCTCAACATGATCACTTTGTTGTTTAAGATTATTTAGATCTTTCTGATAATTTTCTATTTCAAAATGATAATTAGCAATTGATGATTGTATTTCATGTAAAGTTTGATCGTATTGATTAGTTAACTGTTTCATCTTTAAAAATGTCTTTTCTAATCATTGATATAAAAGAGAACTTATATCCTCTGATCCCAACGTATGAGCGACACTTTCTGATTTTGTTAATACCTTTAAACTACTTAATTCGTCAGAACTTAGATAGAAATCGTTTAATGTTTTAAATAAAAATTTTGAATACGTTCAAATATGTTTTTTAGAAATTTCTATGTCTTGAGAAAGAAGCTCAATATCATCTTCTAATTCACGCACTTTATTCAACGAAAGAGTTACTTGGGTTTGTCTTTTAGTTAATGCCTCTTGAGTTTCAACCATGTCTTGAAGTGTAGCATGAGCTGACACTCTTGCATTATTATAATGCTTTGACATAGATGATTTTCTAGATTGAAGAACTTTAACTGAACTCACCAAATCATCATAGGATCTAGTTAATTGCGCTAAATCCTTTTTTGCTTGGTTCATGTCCATCAACGGAGTATACTCATCATTTTCATATACTTCGTTTATAATATCTTCTTTGAAAATTTGAAACTCAGAAAATTCATTTTGACCAATCACAAATGCAGGAAACAATATTATTAAAGCTATTATTAAAACACTTTTTTTCATGCCTTTATTCCAAAATACTTAAAAATATCCTAATTATTCATAGCTAAAATATTTCCATAATGATTTTTGTGTTTATTGATTTGCTTAGCTCTTACCAAAATTCTTTTTGCGTCTGTCAATCTAGGGTAACAAGCCATTAATGTTAAAAATTTTTCTCATGCTTGATCATATTTTTCTATTTCTGCACCAACATCTTTAGGTAACTTAATGACTTTGTCGTGTATTTGATATGAGTACAATTGTCCATCCCATATCACATCAAACTTTTCTCAAGCTTCTAAGTCTTGGAGTTTATAAAAGACGTATCAAAAAGGATTCTGGGCGTCCTCCCATGCTGTCACACTTGAATGTCAAAAAATAAGAGAATTTCATTTATCTCAAGGCTCTGCAGTAAATGGGTATTTAACTACTCATTCTCTTAATTCTTGGTCAAAGTCTCCATTTTGCAACTTATCATCACTTGCATAAGGAACATCAACAATAGGAGCATCAACTTCAATAGAATGTATCAGAATCCTTCTTCAAGGTGGCAAATCATTAAATGAAAATTCATAATCATTTAATTTTGAGTCCATATAATCTTGAATTGAGCTAGGATGATTTGATTGAGATCAACGATACTTTATTTCAGAAAGTAATTCATCAACTTCAGCATTTGCCAGCAATATATCTTGTTCAAGATTAGGCATTTCGAAGGAACTTGTTTCTATGTTTTGAGTTTTTGATATTGGTGATATAATATCTTTTGCAGCTATAAAAATAGCTTTATAGTACATTGTACTTACTCAAAGTATGCAAACTGCAGCAATTACTCATATAAACATAAGTAATTCGCGTCACAGTACAGTAAATATATTCATTTTTGTTTTCATTATGTTTTATTTTTTTATGTTTTAAAGTAATATTACTATACTATTAGTCTGCAATAAAAGCAAAAATCATCAAACTAAACATACAATATACTTGCGAAATCAAGATTATACATAATCGCTTGCATTATTATTGACTCAATAAAAAAAAGAAGCATAAGCTTCTTTTAATTTCTCACTACATAAGCCCAGTTCTGTATTTAGATAATATTTCTCTCGTCCTAATTTTATTAGGAATCTAGCACTACCCTCTTTCGAAGTAAGCTTGCATCAAAAAGGGTTTACCACTGACTTTGACATCATCAAAGTTCAGTTACAGTAGCAATACATAATATTACACCTGCTCTTTTCACCTTTCACAATCTATAAATAGATTGGTAGTATAGTCTCTGTGGCACGTTCCTTTGGTCGAAACATCCAATAGCCGTTAGCTACTTTTAGTTGTATGATGCTGGGACTTTCCTCTCCTTACGGAGCATCATCTCATGAGAATATATCTTGTACCCAATAAGAGAAAGAATACAAGTGTGAACATAGTTTTATATTTCAAAATGGTTATCAGAGAATATAGTGTTTACATTTGCAAAATACCTGCAGATAATTACATTTGAACAACTTTTTTACTCGTGAAAAAATCTAAATGAGAACTATGTTAATTATTATCCTTATCGTTTCGTGAATATTATTTGTATGATCAGTACTTATGATGAGTCCTAAATGATGATTATGAGCTTGAATTGCATGATTCGGTTGATGAGCATGAGATTATGGATCAAAAAAATCTGTTGAGTGAACTTTGAAAAAAGTTGCTTATGTAACAAGTATTATTTTTGTTCTTAGTTCTATCATACTACCATATGCAAATAACTAATCTATTTGATACAAGTCAAATAATACTAAAGAAATATATATATTGATGACTTATAGCCCTACGATTGTTGTTAGGGCTTCATGTTTTCTATTTATATGCCTCTTCTTTTGGTGGTTTATCCTGATGAAAATGAGGAACTTTTTTGGAAGCTACAACTTCACCAATCACCTTTCTGCCTTATGCATCAGAAAAAGATGATGATAAATTATTCCAACATCTTCTTTTTCAACCTTGTACTGAACCATCATTCTCAGGATCATTAATAGAATATGAAAATTGATTATGTGACATAACCACTGATGATTACCAAACTTTTTCAGTATCAGTCCCTTCAAAATATACTTGGTCTGATGGTGAACCACTAACTATTGAAGATGTATATTTTACTTACATAACTATTCTCACACAAAATATACGAAATCTTCCTTATCTAGAAAAATATCAAAATATTACTTCACAAGTTAATGGATCAGAATTAATTTTCACCTTTCCTTCAGCAAGTATCGACAATATGATCTTTTTTACGAATTTTATTCTCCCTCAACATATTCTAGCAAATCAAGAGTACTCATGGTATACTTCTACATTTGCAAACAATTTAATATCAAGCACCTGCAACCAACTCAATACTAATTCTAGCGACAAAAATAGTGCGATATTTGATTTGAGTCAATGTGAAGACTTTAATCTAAAATTCTTTCAAGTGAAATACTTTGAAGATACCAACGGTATTGTAAGCTATTCAGAAGATAAAGCATGAACTGTAGATCTTGTTCATTCACAGATTGATATACCATGATTTAATAGAGTTAAATACATCAGCAACAAGTTTAGTACATTATTTTTCAACACATTAGATTCCAAAATAAATAAAGAACAAAGGTCATATCTCGCAAAGTTATTTATAAACGCTAGCATTTGAAACCCAGATATTGCCCCTGACCAATTCTTGTTTAATAGCATTGATGAAATGGTAGAGAATGAGATAAATCCTTTTTTAGAAATTGATGAAGCTGAAGAAGCAGACTCTACACTATTTGATGTTCCACCTAATATCACTCTGGGTCAAGATAACCCAAGTTACATTTTCAATATTGATACAGCTATTTGAACTAGTATTCCACTGCGCTTATCTTTTGAAAAAGCTTATGATACTATCACAATAAAACATAATAATTGACCTATATATACACCTGAATCTTATTCTACTTCGTCAAAATCAGCATCTTACAACCTAAATCCTACATTTAGAAACATAATTACCTGACAGAATACGTACGAAATAGTTTGAATTAATAATGATTGAACGATAGAAAACTTTAAGATTGAGATTGCGTATTTAAACGACAATCAAAAAGAAGAAGATGAAGAAAAAGTAGAAAAAGAAATTGAAAAGAAGTTTAAATTTCTATATTTCTCAGATGAACTCAATACAACTAGTATCAAAATTTTCAAAGAAACATTGGAAAATAATGATTTATGATACTTATTTGAATTTATTTGATTTGATAATACAGACGAATTAGATGGGAAGATATCAGCCTGAGATTTTGATATAGTGATCAGAACATTAGATATGTGACTCAGAAGAGATCTATCAAATATATTCTTATCTGAAGATCGCTATATAAATCCATCTGGATTCACAAGTGAAGAAATGGGATCCCTTATTCAAGAATATTTCTTTGGATCTCAAGAAAAGAAAACCCGTGTTAAATCTAGGTTAGATACTTTATATACTGCAAACATACCATTTATCATTCTTGGAAAAAAATTAGAATCATACTTAATTAATGAATCATATGATATATCTCCTTTTCCAGAAAGATTATATGTACTATGACGAAGAAAACCTTACATAAAGGATATATCAATGGTGAATCACACATCGATTGATCGATCAGAAGTGTTCCAACGAAAGAACTTCATTTCATTTATTAGAAACTTATAAGATGTTGGCTAATCTTGATATTATGCAATTGATATACCTAGCAATAACTTTTGTTATATCGATTTCTATTCATGAATTTGCACATGCTCGAACTAGTACGAAATTATGAGACCCTACTCCTAAGCTACAAGGTAGACTAACTCCAAATCCCCTTGTTCATATCGATCCAATTTGATTTATACTAATCTTTATAATTTGATTTTGACGAGGTAGACCAGTAATTGTGAACCCAAGTTATTATAAAAATCCAATTAGAGATGAGTTACTAGTTGCCTTAGCCTGACCAATATCAAATATTATGTTAGCGTTTGCTGGTACGATATTTATGCATATATATATGCTTTTAGTTGGAGTTGAAAATTTATATGCTTGAACTGATCCTGTTATTCAATTTTGGACAGTATTCTGATGGTTAAATGTTGCTTTAGCAGTATTTAATATGATCCCAATACCGCCTTTAGATTGATACAGACTTCTAGTTTTCTTCTTTCCTAAGTCTCAAGCCTTTTTACAGAAATACACTATGTATTTTGGGGTTATCTTGCTTTGATTAATATTTCTTCCTTGAGTATCTCATATACTAATGTGATTCATTTCTTCCACATCACAGATAATCTATGGGATTATAAATACCTTAGTTGCATCATTATTTTTCTGGTAACTATTATCTTACGGATACATTTTCAAAATATTCCATTTAGATCTTATTTTTTGTTCCTTTTTTTAATACTATGTTAGAAAAACTTCAATCCATAGCAGATAAAGTTGAAAACTTGCAAAAACAATTATATGATCCTAATATCACAGCTGATCATAAAAAAATGATCTCTATTCAGAGAGAAATTTCCTCATTATCTGAAGCGTATGAGTTATACAAACATCTAAAAAAGTATACTGACCAAAAAAATGAAGCCAAAGAAATGATTGAAAGCGAAACTGATTCCGAGATGATAGATATGGCAAAAGCTGAACTTGATGAAGCTGAACAGCAATTAGATGGTATGGATGAAAAAGTAAAGTTAGCACTATTGCCTAGAGATCCAAATGATGAAAAAAATGTCTATCTAGAAATTAGACAAGCTGCAGGTTGAGATGAAGCATGATTATTTGCAGCTCAGTTACTTAGAATGTATCTTAGGTATGCAGAAAGACAATGATTAAAATCAGAAATTATTGAACATGACAGAACTGGTATATGAGGTCTTAAGTTTGCAATGGTAAAGATTGCAGGAGACAAAGTTTACTCAAAACTGAAATTTGAAAGTTGAGTTCATAGAGTCCAAAGAATACCTGATACTGAGACAAATTGAAGAGTTCACACCTCTACTGTTACTGTTGCTGTAATGCCTGAAGTAGATGATGTAGAAGTTAATGTGGACCCAAATGATGTAGAGATGGATACCTTTGCAGCCAGTTCTTCAGGATGACAAAATGCGAATAAGAATCAAACATGAGTTCGCCTTCGCCATATACCCACTTGAGTAATTGTTATGTGACAAGATAGTAAATCACAAATGCAAAATAAAGAAAATGCTCGAAAGATGCTTCGTTTAAAACTCTATCAGACCGAGCTAGATAAACAAATAAAAGAACAAAAAGATAAACGTTTCGATCAAGTATGATCATGAGACAGATCAGAAAAAATACGTACCTATAACTTCCCTCAAGATCGTGTTACAGATCATCGTATCAAACAATCACGATCTAATATACCATGAATTCTAGATGGTGAAATAGAAGATATTATGAGTCAGATTATAGTTGAAAATCAAACGAAATTATTAGAAAATGCTTGAGCATAAAACTACTCCCTCATTATTAGTCATTTTCTCCATGTATAAGCTGTACATAGGAAATCATCAAGCCCAATTGTTGGGAGAATTAAACCCTAATTTCTTTATTCACTCTCCTCGTACAGTTAGAACTTTTCTCTTTGATTATAGGTCTCTCAATCAATGAGCTTTATGTTTAATTGTTCATCTAGATCGTCTATTGATTATGTCTATTGATTATAATTTTAGAGATTGCTCATGATGCTCTTTTCTTTTTACCTCATAAGTACTTCTCTCTCTTTCTATTGATTCTAAGAGTAAAACTTTCGATAAACTCTTAGTTTGTTTATTTACATTTGAAAAATATTTTCAATGTGAAACATAATTATTATCTTGCAGATGAGTTTCGTGCATTTTTAGAATATTAATTAAAAGTATGTTTGCTTATAGAATTGTATTATTAACTAAATTTTCAGTTATTTATGAAATCTTTCATTCATGGTCCAATATCTGTAATAACCAAATGATTATTTTGTACCAACTTCACATTTGCTGCACAAATAAATTCATGAATATTTCCTCATAAGACTATTGCTACATATTTCTTCAAACAATCTATTATTTTTCTTCAATCTTTGAGAAACAATACTGTCTCTCCTTCTTCAAATGGCATCACAGACCAGAAAATATTTCAATCTCAGTTGTAAATATAGTTTTTTGTCTTCATGTACATTAATGGATCTCAAACTACTCCTACAGTGTATCTCTTATCATTTACAGTAAATGATCATCATTCTGGGAGTTGTTCTGCAATTCTTTTATGACCAGAATAATAATATGTGCTCAATTCCTCTAGATCTAATTTTTTATATGGTTTCAAAAATATGCGTTTCTCATCAAATGAAACATCTGGAAAAAAGGGATGCGAATCTATTCAAGTGAATTGTTCCCACCTAGAAAATTTTCTTTTACTTTTTATTTGTTCAAAGGATAAGACTTTATTCAAGTATGCTTTGATCTTCTTGAGGTTATATCAAGAATTTCAGGCTAATTCATTATCAATAAACTTGATTTCCATAATGTATATATAAATGTAAAATCATGCTTGTCAATAGATTTTATTATTTATTTAAATTTGGCTGTTGAAAACTTTTCCTTAGACTATTTTTTCAGCATGACATATATATATAGATGCAACCACATTAAGAAAAAAGCATGAAACACATTAGAACTACTCCCCTTTTGTCTTCCTGTTGAACGCGATCTATGCTAATTGATATCATCTCAACTTATGATACTCATACAAAAAATCATCTCATTCAATTATGGACTGAGGTTATAAAATTTCTAGATGCAACGCATGATAGTAAAAAGATATTAACCTTTCTAAATAAGTGTGCGTTTATTTGAATTGATGAAAAAGAGAAAATTATACACCTTTGAGTTCCAAATGAATTTGTTTTTTCACAAGTAAAGAAATTCTTCAAAAAACCATTAATAGATGCAATTCATGACACTTACAATAAAGAATATGATTTGAACTTAGTCATATACGCTGATTTACAGCAGACTGATCACGATCTTCAGATCGATGTAAAAAAACATCTTTCTTGATCACTAGAACCTAAAAAAACAGTTCCAACCATAGAAACTACAACAAAAAGTGCATCCTTAGATTATTTTTGAATCTTATTTGAAAAAAAATATACCTTCAATACTTTTGTCGTTGGAGCCACTAATGAATTAGCATCCTCTGCAGCTCAGGCCATTGCAGATGCTCCAGGAGAAGCATATAATCCTTTCTTCATCTATTGAGATGTATGACTTGGAAAGACTCACCTCATGCAAGCAATCTGAAATCACATCATAAATAATGACTCAGACAAAGTTATCGTTTACTTGCCTAGTACAAAATTTATAGATAAGATCATTCACGCAGTTAGGTTCAATAAATTAGAACAATTCAAACAAAGGCTTGAAGAAGTTGATGTTCTTATGATTGATGATATTCAGTTTTTAGCAGGTAAAGACAAAACACAAGAAATCTTTCATAATATTTTCAATGATTTTTATTCTAAGTGAAAACAAATAGTAATAACTAGTGATGAATCACCAAAAGCTCTAACCTTATTGGAACCTAGACTTCAAAGTCGCTTTTCATTATGATTAGTTGCTGACATCAAAGCTCCCGACCTAGAAACAAGAATAGCAATATTGCAATCTAAATGTCAAAAAAAAGATATCCAAATAGATAAAAAGTTTGTTGAAATAATTGCAGAATCAGTCAACTCAAATGTTAGAGAACTAGAATGAGCACTCAATATAGTTATGACAAAAAAACAACTCCTCAAAAGAGAATTAACAGAATTAGATATATTTGAATCATTAGATACTTTATGAATAACTGATGTTATATATCCAGGGTCCAATATTGTATCTACAAACACTAATGTTGTCACTGCTCCGCCAATTCAGACTATTACAAATACTTCTGTTAGTGCCTATGAAAAGAAATTAGAGAATATAGCTTCTTACTATGGCATTGAAATTGAAAAGATTAAATGAAATAGTAGAACTAAAGATATTTCTTTTGCAAGACAGTGTGCTATGTACATAGCTAAAACTCAGTTCAATCGGTCTCTCCAAAAGATCTGAAACTACTTTTGATGAAAAAATCATAGTTCAGTAATATATGCTATCAGAACATTTGAAAAGAGCCTAAAAACTGACTGACAAACTAAAGAGATTGTAAATGGATTCTAACTTTAAGTAAAATGTTATATTTCATATTATATTTACTTTCAAATAGGCAGAAGTAATTCAATGCTTGACCTTTTACATTTTTTCCCTACCTTCTCATTCACTATGAACTATCTATTTAACACTTCGATTCTATCTTCATATCTTAAGGAACATAAAATTCCTTCTTTTCGTTTGAAACAAATTCAACAAGCAATCAATAAAGAAGCGATTATAGATATTGATGAGATTACTACTCTCTCCAAAGATTTAAGAGATCAACTTAAACAAGATTTCGTTATCAATGATTTTAAGCTTAAGGATAAAGTTGAAGGACCAGAAACAACAAAATTTCTTTTTGAACTAGCAGATGGAAAGATAATAGAGACTGTGATCATGTATCATTGGCATGTGAAGCCAGAATATGAAGATGATATCAAACAACGTAAAATTTTAAGATCACGAACTAATCATGACATCTCTCCTGAGACTCATAAATTAAACAGAATTACAATCTGCATTTCAAGCCAGGTATGATGTGCAGTTTGATGTATATTTTGCGTAACATGAAAATTGTGATTCAAAAAGAATCTTCCTTGGCAAGAAATTATTTTACAAATACTTTATGCAAATAATTATATCAAGCAGAAGTTTGGCAAAAAAGAAGATGGCACACGAAATAGAGTTAGAAATGTTGTATTTATGGGCATGGGTGAACCCTTGTTGAACTACGATGAAATGGTAGGTTCAATAAAATATATGCAAGATCAACATGGTCTAGGTTTATCAAAAAGACATATAACAATTTCTACATCAGGTGTAGCAGACAAAATTAAACAATTGATAGATGATAAGATTGATGTTAGATTAGCGTTAAGTTTACATGCTCCAAATCAAGAATTACGTGCTGAATTAATTCCAATGATTGCTCGTAGATGGGATATCGATGAATTAATGGAAACCATAGATTATTACACCAAAGCTACGGGAAATAGGCTTTTCTATGAGTACATAATGATCAAAGACAAAACTGATTCAGAAGACATTTGACATCAACTCTGAAAGCTATTGAAAAAAAGAAATGCTCATGTTAACCTCATACCTTATAATGAAAATCCAGCTATGCCGGACTTAGAAACCTCAGAATATGATATGATTATTGCCTTCAAACATACTGTGGAATCTCATTGAGTCACTGTCACTGTACGTGACACATTATGAAGAGATGTAAAAGGAGCTTGTGGTCAATTATGATATGAGGTGATCATGAAGCGTAGAATTGAAGACATGGAAAATGAACTTTAATGCTAAATATTAATTTGATCAATATTATCTTTCAAAAGATTCTTCAATTTATTCTGTGAAGGAAAAAGATCTGAAGGCACCAAATGCGACTTATTTAAAATAGTTAATATTTGTTTCTGAGATTCTTTAAGCAATACATGATTCTTATTATCCAATGCAATTTGTAAACTATGCACAGGCTTTAAATATACTAATAACCTACAAAGTCTAGAATAGTACGTTATAGATTTTTCTTCTTTTTCAGACAATCATACATATGTAGCTAACGTAGAGTTACATTTTTTTATGATTTCTTTTAAAATTTCATCTTCAACTGGTAAAACGAATTTTACGTCTACTCTTGGAAATCCATCTGCAACAGAAATGTTATTTAAATGCAAAAAACTTTTATCTAAATGCATCAAAAAATCTGGCCCATTAATATTTGGATCCAAACATTTTGATATTTTTTCGACAAAATAACTTTTTTGTCAATCATCAGATACGTTGATAGTATTTCATTGATTCATACAAAATTTTATATTAATTTAATGGTGAATGTCAATATGATTAACTTGAAATACATTCTTGATTTCATACTCTCAGCAAACATGAAAATAAAATTCTAAAATCACATAAAACTTAAATAATTATTTATGCCAGCACAAATAGAAAAGAAATCTACAGTTGAAAAAGCCTTATCTAGGTTAAATGGAGAACCATTTATATATTACAAAGTAAAGAACATTCCTCAAGTTACAGGCTATAAGGAATCTCAAGGGAACAATGCCCCAAAAGAATTTTTATCTAACCCTAATGTAAATGTTTGTCTTGTGAGGAAAAAATTTGCAGTTAAGGCGTATATAAAAATCAATGATGGACTTGCATCAAGAGTCTTTGAAACAGATCATTTACTTGATGTAAAGTACCCAGCTCCTAAAAAATTATTTTCTGTTTTAGTGTCTGAGTAATAACTCAATACATTAAAATAGTATTATTTAAAAAAGATCGTACAATTATGTACGATCTTTTTTTAGTTTATGTGAATAACACAACTCTTCTACCGATCTGTTGTTTTTTCCTTTGATATACTTCTCAAACATAATCTACCTTATATCATATTAATCTAGCATATTCGGCTATACGATCAGCAATTATCGGATGATCTAGTCGAAGATATTCTGGAATTGTCATCACAAGTGGAACTCATAACATTTTTTCGCGAGAATTCTCTAAAAATATTTTATACACATCAACTATTGAAGGAATATATTCTTTTAGAATTGTTTCAGTTTGATCTTGATGCTTATGCATTTCTGATTTAATGACTGGTCAAAGCCAACCTTCACTCACGACCACATCAACTTCTTTAAGAAATGGTTTAGTAAATGAGTCATTTACATCATGCTTAAAAAACGTCATCATCCTTTCATTGTTATACTTATCTGTTCTTTCTCGTCGTTTCATATTTTGCTTACTGGGAGTAATATTGATGTCTGATCAAATTGTATGATGACCATAATAATTAGCAAGAAAATTAGTGGTCCCAAATCCACAAAATGGATCATATATTGTAATATCTTTCTCTTTATCTTCTACAAGTGAACATCAGATATTTAAAAGAATATGCGCTAACTTGCTTGGCATCATCCCAATTTGCATACCATGAGCTGGTTTGTCAAAATCTATTGTACTATATAGATCAATATTCTGCCAACCTTTTACTACTCAATATTTTCATTTTCAAAAGAAACGAACCTCTACTCATTTCTTTTTGACTTCTAAATCACTTTTTCGCAGATCTAACTCTTTATATCTTCTTATGTTATACTTTCTTTTCATCATGAGTCACAACTCTTGAGAATCTACTCATACAATCTTAGCTCATTCTAAATGTCATCACAACTGCTCTCAATCTGAGACGACTCACCACTTTATAAGTCATCAGAGTTGTCAAATTTTCTCTGGTTTATTGGTTTCAAAAAAAGCTATTCCTCATGAAGTTGTAAGCTCAGAGGGTTCTAACATGTATAACTCTAAAAGTGATAGTTCAGGTGTTTTTCAAAGGATTCAAAAATACATAATATAATTATCATAAAAAACTTACTTACTCATCATTAATTCCATTTGCAGCATTGCTTGATCTAACTGTGTATCAGTTCCTTCTGAAATATAAAGGTCTCTATCAAATTCAATCTCTACATCTGGTGCTAGTCAAACATCGCTTACATTATCTCAGTTTGGAGTGTATCGTTTTCCTACACTAAACTTTAGTGATGATCAATCTTCTAGATTTTTAATTGTTTGTACTGATCCTTTACCAAATGTTTTAGTTCAAACTAATGGTGATTTAAGTTTATCTCTAAATGCTCAAGCCACAATTTCAGAAGCACTAGCTGACATTCAATCAATCAAAACTACTACAGGAAGTCACTCAAAGACTCATCATCAAAACGATCTTAGAGTTTCATTTGGAAAGATGGAATACTCTACTGATGTCACAACTTCTCATTTTGGCAGGAAGAATCAAGCGACGTCTACTGAAATAGGTAGTATTCAACCTCAATTTCCTCTTAAATCAAGTATGACTCAATCGACTTGACTTCACATTTCTGCTATAACTTGCGTCATTTTATTTGCAGTATCTTCACCAAATGTTGCAATCTCCAAATACATAATATTTTTATCTCATAAGGGCATAATATTTCCAGATACAGAAGGAACATCTATTGTTCACCTAGTAACAATAACTTCTAGAATTTCTTCTGCTTTCTCTCTAAAGATTGTCAATGTAACCTCGCTTCATTTTGGGCCACGAATTTTTTGTACAGCATCAAATAGATCTAATTCTTGAATAGGTTCATCATCAATTCTTAAAATCAAATCCAATGCCTGTAATCACGCATTAAAAGCTGGAGAATTTTTTAGGACTTCTTCTATTTGAACACCATCTTTTTTCTTCATAACAACAGCTCAAATTCATTCAAAATTTTGGGTTCATTGAATAGCTTCGTCAAAGGCTGTATTCTCTTTTATATCTAAATAACTCGTATAGGGGTCTCAAAGAGCTTCAACAAATCATTTTAACGCATTGTCCTGCATTTCAGAAAAATCTATATCTTCTTGCTCTATATATTGATTATCTAAAATTGTAAAAATTTCTTCGTATTTAGAAAAAATTCCTGGGTTAAATGATTGTTTATCATCAATTTCTTCTCATTGAGAGTCAGGAATGAAATCAAAAATATCAACCTTCTGTATAAGTGGGTTACTTACGTAAGATTCATAATATCAATCTC
The DNA here is from genome assembly GCA_937923605.1 of Candidatus Absconditabacterales bacterium. Classification (GTDB taxonomy): domain Bacteria; phylum Patescibacteriota; class Gracilibacteria; order Absconditabacterales; family Absconditicoccaceae; genus JAHDCT01. The sequence goes on along the minus strand of CALDTY010000003.1, from coordinate 115,205 downwards.
ACAGAATTTGCTTAGTAAACCAACCAGTTAGCAATATTCCCACTAACAATCATATTGAAAATCTATTCATACTACAATATTATTAAATAATAATCTTTACAAACTTTAAGATCAAGCATTACTCTCAAGTAATATTTTCAAAGACTTTTCGTACTTTATCATTTGTAACGTAAATTACGTCTATTCTAGGCTGCTTATTCGTATAGAATCTCCACATAAATGATTCAAATGTATATATAAGGTGTGATATTTTTTTATCACTTACATATCATGAAAAGTTATCTAGATCAGATATTGTTTTCACTTCGACACATAGTAAAAATTCATCATTTTCAGCTATTATATCTATTTCTCATCACCTAATAGTATAATTGCACTTCAAAATGGTTCGTCATTTGTCTAGTAACCATTTAGTTGCAATCATTTCTCATTTGTTTCATAACTCTTTTTTTGATATCATCAAAAGATACAAAATAAACATCTAAATTACATAGATAATATTAGATTATATAATATATCCTCAAACGAAGCTAGCGTATTGATTTTAGTATGTAATTCAATAAAGTTCTCACATGGAATCTGAAAAAAAGAAAAGTATAAAATCATCAAATCAAGGTCACATAAGCGTATTAGACCGACTTCTCAACAAACCAGTTGATGTTGTTTTTCCTGCAGAAAAACAATTTAAGAAATGAGATTTGATTGTTTATAAAGATAAAGAAAAAAAGGAATACTTATGAGAATATCTCGGGTACACTACTAAAACAGAAAAAAGTGGAAATTTCGTGCGTGTATTAGCTTGACGCGAACTTGAGCGTTTCCATGAAAATAAGATAAAAGCAGATGAGATCTTTAAGAAATTTAAAATAGCATTTGTAAAAGAATTTAAAGATGCAAAACCTATAAGTGCAAGAATGAACTTATATTGAAATCAAATATACTTCTATTTTTTTGCAGAACAAAGATATGATTTTTCGGCATTTGTAAAAGAATTTAGAGAAAACTTAAATTTAAGATTCTTTATTTATCAAGTTTGAGCTAGAGATAGAATCAGATTACATCCAAATTTAGATGAACGATATGATTCAAATTGACTACCCTTAATGTACCATGTATTTAGACATCCATTACCTCAGGTAAATAATGACGTTGTAATTCAGCAATGATTACGTTGAAGAGACGTAGAAAGACTCAAAGACCGATCTTGAAAATTAGATCATACTCTAGCATTTGAAATGGATATTTATAATGAAGAAATTCCAAAATATCCAGAAAAATGAACAGTTATTAAATTTGACAACAAATCTATGAAGTGCTCTTGATATAACATTCTCACACAAGAAATTAAATTAAGATGAGAAGACTCAGAAAAAAAGTGACTCTTTACATGAGAATACATGACAATCACTTTAGATGAATATCAAAAATCTAAAACTACAGTTAACAAACCAATAGCTACCAAATCAATAGCTAAGAAATCAATAGTGAAAAAAGAGAGAATTGTGAAAGGTTGACAAAAGTAATATTATTATTATAAAAGAAGTTATTTATACTTTCAATACAATATGATTAAATGAGAGATTTTACTTTGGTTGCTGCTCACTTTAGTCCTTCTTCTTTCGCCTCTTATATTTTTGATCAAAAATTTCAATTTTTTGAATGAATCTTGGAAAGAAAAACGAAAATTATATGTCAGCAAATTTCAACAAACCTCAAATACTACTCGAAACAATCTCAAAGAATCATTTCCAAGTACTTCTGAAGACAATGCAATACCAGAGCCTAAAAAAATAGAAAAAAAAGAAATTCAATCCCCAATTCAAGATATCATCAAAGAAAAAGAAGTTATATATACAAAAGAAATAGTTCAAGAACGTCAACAGGCTAGAAAAGATAAAATTGTAAAGACACAAGAACAATTAATTGAAGAACAAAAAAAGAAAGAAAAAAATCAAAAGAAATTACATGAAATTAAGATGTCTGCAATTACAAATAGAGAAAGAGGAAAAACTGAAGATTATGAAAAAAAACTTATCGAATGACTTGCGTTAGATCCAGACAACCATGAGTTTCAAGAACGATTGTCAGATCTATATTTTAACCAAGGAAATTACGTAAAAGCGCAAAGCATTCTGAAAAAAATAGTAAATCGCGATCCAACAAACCATAAAGCTATTTGGCAAATATGACAAGTGTATCTTAACCAAGAAGACTTGGATACAGCAAAAATATTGATAGAAAAGGCAATTAGTGTACAAGGAGATAATCCAAAATATCATATATCATTAGTTGATATACTATATGCAAAATGAAACGTCAAAGACGCAATAAAATCAATGGAAAAAGTACTAAAGCTAAGACCTACTAAAATTGACTACTTAATCTGAATTGCTGCCTTACACGAAGAGAACAGTGAACCTAGTAAAGCACGTATGTATTATTCAAAGATTATAGAACTAGATCCCCTACAAGATGATGCTAAAAAATGATTACAACGCCTGGACTCATAAAATATATTTACTATTCAATTGATTATTATGATTAAGAAGAAGAAAAAATTATTATTTGCATTTATAGTTCTCATTATCGCTGTATTGTTATTCTCTGTTATATGAGTTATTACGGTATACCTATCATGACCTACTCAAAATCAAGCAGTTCAACAAGCTGCATATCAAGATGCATTGAATAATTTAAATATTACTGGTGGAACTGTAAGTATTACAACTTGATCGGGTGACATTATTACTTGAGCATTAAATGATACTCTAGTTGGAACTTGAAACTAATATTGTTATGGCAAAATTAACTGTTAATAAAGTCCAAAGAGAAGCGAAAATGCGTGCACACACTGCTACGCACCTTTTGCATTTCGCTTTAGATAAGATGTTGAACTCTACAAAACAAGCATGATCTCTAGTTGATGATGATTATTTAAGGTTTGATTTTGCATGTAAAAATCCAATAGAAGAATGAGATATTCAGTTGTTGGAGTCGACAATCAATGATCGAATTAAACAAGGAATAGCTGTCATCACAAAGGAAATGGATAAAGAAGAAGCTCAAAAAACTTCAGCAAAAGCATTTTTTGAAGAAAAGTACTGAGATATAGTCCGTATTGTAACTATTGTTTCAGAGGTTGATAATTGATTAGATATCGAATCAGTAGAATTTTGTTGATGAACTCACGTAAACAATACTGCTCATATAGGTGCTTTGAAAATTATTGAACATAGCTCCGTAGCTAGTTGAATCAGAAGGATAGTTGCTGTTACTGGAACAAAAGTTATTGAAGAAGCACAAAGAAACGAAATGCGTATTATTGATATATCAAAGCGCTTGGACTGTCAACCAAAACAACTCGAAGACAAATTAGAAAAGATTCTCTCATCCTATCACCATCTTCAAGATGACCATGCATCACTACAATGAAAAATAATTTGTACACATTTAGATGATTTTCATTTGGAATGCTCTCTTCCCTCAGTGGGAAGTGATTGGTGAAACTGATGTGTCTTAAATATTACTGATACAGACCTCAGCCATCATGATTTTAAAGAGGTTATAAATGCTGCAAAATCAAGACGATCAGATCGCAATTGGATTATATACAATAAAGAATGAAACTTTGCAATTTATGTAGGAAATAAGGGATTTTCAGCGAAAGATTTCGCAAAGCAACAATGATTAAAATGATGAGGATCAGATCAATTTGTGCAAGGGAAAGATCCTAAGATACTAGATGTCGTTTAAAAAAATTGATTGTAATACATTAAGCCCATCACCTTTTTCTAGAAAGATTCTGTTGACATTTGTATGATATAGTGTATATTAGACTATCTATATTTGTCAAACCATGACTCCTCTTGAACAATGATATGAAGAATCTCCTAAAAAAAGAAATTCATTCAATGAAATGAAGAATGAACCTTTTCTAACGTTAAAAAACAATAAAGAATGAAATTGAAATCAAGAAGATTGAAAATTTAAACCAAACATTATAAATCAACAACTCTCATATCCTCAATCTGAACAGAATGTATGCGAGAACTATCAACTTTCCTACCCTGAAGATCCTGAAACAATAGAAACTCAAAAATATTTAAAAGATATTGCAAAAAGGCTATTTCCAGATCACCATCAGCATATAGATAATGTTCACTTTCTGATTCGAGATACCGATAAAATTAATGCATTTTTTTCACATAAATTAATTGAAAATCAACAAATCATATGAATAAGCAAATGATTATTTTTATCAGCAGATAACGAAACAGAACTTGCTTTTATCTTATGACATGAACTTACTCATTTATGATTTTATAATGATTACTGAGATCACTATAACTCAATAACAGAAGAACGAAGTTCCGATATAAGAAGTATTTTTGCACTTTTTGATGCAGGATACGATGTCAGCAAGATATATAATTTTGTTATAAAAATAACAAACCCATATAAGAAAAGAGATTTTCAACAAATAGTAGTAGATATATTTTGAGTACATGGTGATGTAAAGCAAAGATTAACTAATATTGAAGCATGTATAGCTTGATTAGATCATTTTCATGGATGACTTGATGGTGAAAATAGTAAAATAGATACCAAATTTATTAATGAGGTTGATGATTTTAGTTTTGTCTCTCATTTCCAAGAAACATTAAGATTAACAGATTACTGAAGACTATCGACTAATGAACAAATAACATATGTAAAAGAGAATGTTTCACAAAAATCTAGTTCAGAATACAACAAACAATATTTAATTACCCTAATTTGATTGATAGAAATCAATGATGAAGACTTATATATATATTATGAATTACTAAACCAGTTTATTCAAGAAGATCCTACTCCATATTCAAAAGAATTACTTGCTCCATTATATAAGTATCTAAAGAAGACATTTAAGCGTCTAAGTTCACGTTCAGAGGCAATTGACTTAATTACAGATGTTTTTCAACAAGTACCGATTGCGTATTTTTCAGAAGATGACAATAAAAGTTCACAGAAATACAGAAGGAGAAATGAATTAGACCGTATAATAAAATCACTTCCAGAAACAACAGATGACAGTGACATAACTAGATCGTATCAAAGACGAGGTTCGTTTGTTGAAAAAAATAAAGAAAACTTAGTTGTGCAACATTTCGATCAAATTATATATAAATTATACCTTCAAAGTGTCATCACATTCTCTAACAACCATACAATGATTGATCAAGCTTTTGAAGAGATTGATAAACTTCCATCGTATTACAACTTTGATGAAAGAAAGTTTACAGAATTCAATTATATATTCGCAGAATTCACTACGACTTTAGATGATCATGACAAAGATAACTATTTAATAAAAGCTTCAAAACTAAATTTAACTACATCAATAATTCCGCATGTTTGTAGATGGTTTGACACTCAAAACTCACCTTTACCCATATGAACTCTTAGTCAAATAAATCGTCATATATCTGACTTCATTCATGTGAAAGATAGTTATCAAGCAAGTGAATTAGCTGAAAACATAGTTCTACTTGTAAGAAAATTATGAATCTCAGAAAAGATGCTTCAAGGGGTGATGCGAGACATTTGTAATCAAAAATATGTCCACAATACCACGAAAACAACATATCATTTGGATGAATGAAGAAATTGAAGAAGATAACACGACATTTATATCCCAAGTTCTTATCTTACTATGAGTAAAAGATATTAGAGCCATAGAACATGCACCAAACAAGGTAATAACTGATATATATAATCAAGAAAATACATTTAACCTTACATCTCCAGAGTATCAAGTAAAACACGTATTTGAAAACATATCAGGAGGTTGGCAAAATCCATTAACAATTGATATATACTGAAATATATTTAGTTTGCCGAATTGATTTAGAAATGATCTACAAAAGCTACTCTTATCAAAAAAGATCAACTCTAATGAAACAAATTCTAAATCTATAAGCTTAGAGAATGTTATTCAACATATTAAAGATACTTCCAAAGTAAATAAAGAATGAAATATTTGAATTATGAAAGATTTCATTCTATTACTGAAAACACACTCTTCACTCAAAGGTATAGTAGAAAAATTGAACTGACTTGATGAAATGGATAAATCAATAATATGAACTTATTTTAGTAGTAAGTTACTGGGTTATGATGATCAAAAATATATAGCTAATGCAAAAAGGAACCAAGAAATTAAGATGTGATCCAAGTCAAGATTATTAAATGAGTACAATATAATGAATGCGTGTTTATACACAGAACAAATTGAATTCATTATAAATACTTGTCTAGAAAATTATTGAGAAATTGAAAAAAGTGAGTTTCTAAATTTTATTGACTTATTGTGAGTTAAATCATTATTTTTAAAAAAATGATTTAATGAAGATCCTGAGTTTCTTCTAAGAATAAAAGAATCTCTTTCTGAGATCTGCTGAATAACTAAAGCTAATGTACTCAATCCAACTGAAGAGATTTATTGAAAAGAGACGGAATTAACTTCAATGATTCATTTTGCAGAACTAGTTATATTGTCACCTAGTTTCTTGACAAAGAAATATTTTTTTGACTGGGTAATCATTGCGACTAGTTTTTTCAATAGATTTCCAAATTGAATAGATAGGGAAGATATGAATAACTTTAGTAAAATTGTGAAATCTTGATTTGAAGATCGCTCTTTATGGAATTTTGATGATCTGCACCGTAGCATCATATTCTGTAAGGTGATTCTCGAAAATAGGTTTAATGATTATTGAAACTCAACAATGGATGAGTTTATACACTTACTCATCAAAAATATTAACGACAATGAGAATAAAGAAAAGCAAATAAAGTACTATATTCAGCTATTAAGCTGAAAAAGATTGGAGAATTTTGATACAAGAAAAGAACTCATCGATAGTATAGTATCGACCATTGAAGAAACATATTGATCTGATGATAGGTCTGATTCATATAAGAAAAAGATACTTACTATTATTCAACAAATTTCAGATACAGTCAATTCACTTGACTGAACGAATCTCATCAATGAAATATGTCATAGAATTGAATCCCAGATTGAACTTACTAATAGTATTTATGAAATATTGTTTTATGAAAAGATATGAGTTGATTATCTTTGATCTAGCTCTAAAGCAATAACTTGATATCAAGCTGTAATCAATAGTTTTGAAGTTTATTGAAATGTTAATATATTGCTTAATTTTTTGAATAGTTCATGCAATAAAAAAGAAAAAAACAAGATGATTAACTATGTATTAGAAAAAGCAATGATTGGAATGAGTTCAAGTGAACATAATGCACTTGGGTTTAAAGGAAAAAACAACTTAGGATACATAGATAAGAATTTTGATCAAAAATCACTAGAAGAAATGAAACTTGCCTTAGAAAATGATGACTATTCGAATCTTGATAAATTTGAAAAAAAATTAATTAATTGAATTGATACTCTACTTACAAATACATATTATAATTTTCGATGATTACAGATCAGTCTTAGAACTTTAATAATTAGTAGAATTTTAAAATCAAAAACTAACAATCGAAAACAAGCATTTACCCTCATTTCCAATAAGTTATTTAGTAAAAAAATGGCAAATAAAAAAGAGATGAAAGCAATATTACGTGCTTATATACAAGTAATCCCTCCATATAAGAAGAGTTTATTTTTATGTGGGATGATGGCAGCTCAAGAAAAAAATAGAAATGATTGATTCAATCAATGAAAAGTGCTTGCGACGATTTTTGAAACTATGGGAACTGCTACAATAAAAACAGCACAGAAAATGCATTCTCTACCAGATATGTACAATGACATTACAACTGAATTTAAGAATTTAAAAAGTAAAGCATGAATTCCAACTCGTAAAATTATGTTTAATGAAATTAAGAAAAATGTGCCTAGAGATGTCATTGATCCTTATATAGATAGGGTCTGTGAAGTGTTTAGAGCCTCAATTGACGTTTGAGTGCAAATAACCACTAAAGATAATGAAAAAAAGTTCCTTACTCTTCAACCAAAATATATTGAAAAGACTGCTTTACAATGATTTACAGATATAAAGAACACTATATCACAACTCAGATCAAATCTAGTAAGGGATAAAACTGAACTACATATCTCAGAAACCATCTTGACCGACATGGAGAATCTAGTTTCACAAGTTCAAAAAACAACATTTGAAGAAATTAACCCAAGCACACATTTACAGAAACATGCAATTGCACACCAACAATATTCAGAATTAGAAATCAAAATATGAGATACTGTTATCCGTTTTGATACTGCAAAGATATTTCACTATTGAGATAGATTTACATACATGAACCAATTATTAGGTCCACACTTTAATCAATTGAATATAGATAAGCCCCTATCAACGAAGCAAATTGCGAAATGTATAATCATAATTGAACTCTACTTACAGCTTACTTGAGCGTTTGTAGATGTCGATCGTCATGGAGAAAACGTAAGATATGATGAATCAACAACAACTGTGTGAATATTTGATCTAGGATGAATGCAACTAAATAAGCAAGAAGATCGAATGATCGATACCTTTATTGAGATCATGGTAGATGGATTTAGCTCAAACGAATCAAGTAACCCAAACGTGCAGGATAGTTCTAATTTTCAATCTTTTATGACTAATCTTACCCAGAAGATTCGTAGTTTCACATGAGATCAAAAAAGAAAAGATTATCTCCTAAGTCTTCAAGAAAGATTTATTTCACTATGAGATTATTTTAAACATGTAGATGGATTAGATATTCTAGAATGTCTAATTAATGTGTTAAAAAATGATGATATACATCCAAAAGTAGTAAATACATATAAACAAGTATGCGCAAAAAAATGAATTATGATCGATCCTAACACGTTCCCAACAACATTTGAAATACAAAAAACTAAAACAACTAAGTATCCAAAACCTATCTACCATGTCTCTGAATTTAAACCAAGGAAATCTAAATCCATGATAGTGCCTGATGAACGTTATCTAAAAAAAGATGAAGAAGAATAACTATGAGATTGTAATTAAATTTTGATGTACATTAATTTTATCTCATTTTGTTAGTATTCTCATCCATTTCTGTTCTTCAAGAAGAGGTTTTGGAGTATCTGTATAATGCAAGGTTAAACTATACTCTCAAGATACTTCATCACTAATAATAGTCTTGAAACAATCTTCAACTGCATCCAAGCCATGAAATCTCATTTTTTTCCAATTAAATCTTGTTTTAATTATTTTTTGATAAAAAAGAAATCATCGAGACATAGGAATCAACGTATCTATTCAGGCATCAGTGAAATATCTTAAATCATGTTTGAGCGTTTTACGCAGCATAGAGTCTCTGCTCCCATAGGTTGTTATAAAATAGCTTCGCATCCTAACATTTTTTTTCCACATCGGATAAGAAGTATTAAATTTTTTAGTATTCAATTGATTATCTGAAAGCTTATATTCTCACATCATTTGTAATAGTAACTCTTCGGTGTTGTTACTCATATCAGTTTGTTCACATAATACTCAAAATTTTCAAACGATTGAAAAACGACTTACATAATCTAACAAATATTTCTTAAACAAAGGTATAATTTCTCAATTAGAGATACATAAGCTTTCTGCAAATGGAGGAACAATGAAATGTTTAACTCATTGTTGTGATAGATACTCTATTCATTTTTGAATTCTTTCAATTCTTACATTATCTGACTTATCTCACCATGGCCAATACTTCCAATCAATAAAAAAATGCACTTCATGGTTAGTTTTGTTCAAAAACTTCATTAAAGGCATCATCTCATATCCTGAACTTATAATTCATATTTTCATTAAACAGTAGTATGAAATTATTAAATATTATTCTTATAATTGAGGAGTTCCATAAAGAAATTCTTTCAAAAAGGGAACCATTTCTTCAAAATCATGAGCAAATTGAATACGATCTATAAGAAATAATTTAGATTGCAAGGTTTCCATATTTCTTAAGTATTGTTGAAAACGAGCTTCATTTCATACTCTTTTACTATCCTCTAACTCTACCCTGACTCTATCTATTGTTTGTAAAAGATCCGTTCTCTGATCTGCTAAGTAGTAATTTAAAAGACTTTTTATTTGGTTAAATAATGATCTTTCAAAGTCTCTTATAGCTATCAATGCTTGTGTTTGCTGTGCCTTTAAACTCTTAGTTTGAGTTAGGAGTGATGTTTGTACTCATTTCCAATAATCTATGTCAGTTCACCATGTAATATAATTACTTGCTTGAGTTAAATCAGAACCAACTTGGATTAATTCATTATTGATCACAGTAAGATAGTCAAAACATTTATGTTGACCAGAATTCATTGAAATTGTAAGAGATCAAGATTCTACATTACACCAATATCTTGATTCAAAATATGAGAAACTATATGATCATAACAATGACATTAGAAATGAAGTTAGCATGAGAAATACATATCTTTGCATATCAAATTAAACGTAAATTAAAGTTGATCATTTTTTACATATGATCTTTTTAAGTACTCTTTATATACTATATTGAAAATTACAGCAATAGGGACCGCAATTATTATTCCTAACAAACCAAGTAATGATCATAAAACTAGCATAGTCACAAATATTAACATTGGACTGACTCATAAGGTTTGAGACATAATCAATGGAACAAGTATATTATTCTCAGTCCACTGCACAATCATATACATTATTCAAGCTGCAATAAATCATTTAAATCAAAAAGTAAGTGTTGCGACAAAAATTCATGGAATTGATCATAGTATTGGTCATAAGTAAGGTATAAATTCCGTCAAACCAGCTATTAATGCTAATGTAAAACTACTAGGCAGTCCTAAGCCAATCCAGTTCAATATCATGAGTCAAATACCAACCAATAATCCTACCGCTACGCATAATAAGATTTGTCACACTAACCAGTCTCATAGCTTATCATATAAGCCATTTACCGTCTTTTTCATATGATGTGGTGTTGAAGACAGTGAAGAGATAAAATTAGATACTCATTGTTTCTCTATTGATCCAAATACTGCAACTGTAAACACTATTGCAATTTGAAATAATGCTGAAAAAGTTTTGGCCAATAATCAAACAGCAAAATCTCCAGCATTTTTTACATATGAAGATCACATCGTTATGATCTGAGAAATATTCTCTACTAAAGTTGATTGAAGACTTTGTTGTAAATTTGATCAACTAAGAAACTCTAGTAATCTTCTTTTTAAGGAGTCAGGCAATATACTATCCTGTACCATAGATGCAATTCATTGATTTTGAATTGTTGATTGCATCACTAATGCCCGATCAATTATGATTGAACTCAACTCTGCAGTTTGTTGAATCAAGAAAGGAACAACCAAGATAACACCTCAAAATAAGAATAGTACTAGAAAAAAATACGTTAATGCTATAGCGAATCATCTAGGTAACCAAATTTGAAAGAAGCGAATAAATTTTTCAGATGCCATGGACACTATGATTCATGTAAGAACCAAATAGAATAAGTCCAAAGATTGAAAAAAGAAGTAACTAACTAAAGATACAATTCATCAAACAATCCAAAAATTTCGGAACGTTGATGTAGGAATAGATACATATTCCTTTTTCTTATTCAAAGACGCAACTTCTTGTGAAAGTTCCTGTAGATCCTCTTCTTCATACAGTGCTATAGATTCTTCACGACGATCTTTAATATCTCAAAGCCATTCATGAAATTCTTCAAGAATTTGATCAAATCGATCTAGTATTGTGTGATCACGTGGATCATTTATTTGAGTCATAGAACTATAATTTACGAGACAATAATGTGAGATCCTTACTAATTAAGGACTCCCAGGTTTTTACTATAGTAGTTTTATTCTGGGTTGCAATAAGTTCTTTTAACGGTTCAACATTCTTTTTATTAATAGATGCGAATACCTTTACATATGTTTTTGAAACAAATGTAGAATTACTTATAGATTTATAGCAAGATCTCTTTAGTAAGTTTCTAACCGTTGCTCTTTTATCTACTTTTAATGGGATTTGAAATGCTCGTTGGTTAAATGATATGTTAGGATATTGTGGAATTACCCAAAAAATGAAATACTCACCAAAGTATCTTTTCCCACGCTTAAGCATGTAATTTATTTCTTTTCAAGATAATTTATACTTTTTTTCTACCATTTGTATCTATATATAAAATTCTAACTAATTCATTCCTTCCATTTCCATGCCCTATATAACTGGAGTAAGAGTTCGTATTTTGTTATGAGATACATCATATACTCATCACTGTCGCGTTTTGTTATTCACATAGTTTTAGCTTCATTAACAAATGGTTCCCAATATGGCTCAGTACTTTCAAAGTCTCTTTTGGGATAAAATCATTTCATTAATGCAACAAGGGATCAAGCTTTTGTGAGATAGGCTTCAGGGAAAAATCCTCACTTACTTCCCCAAAAAAAGCGATACATACATGACAACATAATTAAATCCTTTGTAGATCAATCTTGTGTATCAATATCATTGAAAGAACAGATATCATCATTATATAATAGCATGTCATTGGTTTGAGCAAAAGCTACATACCATGCGGAAGCATCTGATCTACTTATATATGAAAATGGTTTTGCTTGAAGCAACTCTACGTTAGGAATTCATATATCTCAAGCCCATTCAATTGCTTCTTCAAATTCTTTATCGTTAAATAAAGGCGCATATGAAATTAGTGTTAGAAATAATCATCAAACAATAACTGTGATACATAAAATTGCTAGTAAACGCTTTGCCTCCTCTCGTATCATTGTCTAAGAAAAATAAAATCTTTACTTTTTATGCTACATTATGAAAATTGATAGCAAATGGCAGAATCTTATTGATGTTTTTATTGAACGAAACAGTAAAATCAATCTATCTGCAATTAGAACTCAAGATGAAATATATCAAAAACATATTCTAGATGCACTCGAAATTAAAAATGTCATAGACTTGCATGAATATTGATCATGTAAAGCATGTGATGTTTGAACTTGATGAGGATTTCCACTTTTACCATTGGCAATTGAATACAAAGATATACAGCGACATGGAATAGATGCTAGAAAAAAGAAAATCTTAGCAATAAATTCAATGGTCGACACCTTGTTGTTAAAAAACTGTAAAAATTATCATTGAAGAATTGAAGAACATAAAAATAGCTATGAGATAGTTACAGCGAGATCTGTTGCATACTCAGAGAAACTACTTCCTCGAATAGATCATATACTTAAGCCTTGATGAATAACTGTATTATACAAACTTTTTACAAAAGACGAAGATCAATATTTAGAAGATCATAAACGAAATGTAGTAAAAAAACACATCTATGAACAAGATACTACTAAAAAATGTATTTATATTTTAAAAAAACCACTTTAATAATGAGATTATATGAGACATGTAGGTAAAATCTCTTGCCTAGAACTGTGCAATAATCAAACATATATTGTATTCGAAAAATACTTAAAATGATAAGTCAATAAAATTGATGTCCTAAATCTTGAAACGCCTATAAAGAACCTTACTATGGGCATTGCTTTGTACAAATATTACTATATTTTAATTTTTATATAAAACGCTTTGGCTCGTCGCAAAACAACTCGTAGAAAATCAGCTAGTATAGTCTTAGATAGATATAAATTATGAGGATTGCTCATCATCTTATGAGCGCTTTTTTTCTTTTCTTTCTACACTGCTCAAGAATCCCCTCTTTTTAGAGTGTTATCATATCCAACAATCCAACTTTTTTGATACCAATGAAGTTTTGTTTTTTTTGCGTTCCTTATTATAACATGAAGTTTCATCTTATTTAGACAACGTTTTTATACATCATGGCTGTTTAAATTTGCATTTTTTCTCTTATTTTTCATTTCGTCGATCTTAAATTTCCAACTAATTGGAATCAATCTTGCAGATTGGTCTTCAGAGACTGTTAGAAATTCAATTGAAGCTCATGGTTGACGACTTTGATACCTATGAATTCTAGCGGCTGATTATCTGTTTTGATGATCGCCAAATGCAATTAAATGATTTTTTATAGCTGCTCTTGTTGCAACTTTGATTGCAATCTGACTATACTATAAGGTCAAAATTCCATCAATCAAATTTGAAAGTATGAAAGATAGTTATGAAACAGTCAAAAGATCAACCAAAAAAGTAGTAGCAACAAAAAATACTGCAGTCAAACAAGTCTCAACTGCAGCAATAACAAACGACATAGTAAAAGAAATTAGAAATGAAGATGAAGACAAACAAACACTCAAGACATTGATAAAAAACAAATTGAACAAATCAGTTCAGAAAAAAGAAGATCTACAAATGATCAAAGATATTCATGTTAGCTTTCCAAAAGACAAACCTACCTACTCTATGGATATCCTAGAAAAAGCTCCTACACAGGATGTAACTGTAGATGAAGATCGGTTATTAAAAAAAGCACAATGAATTAAAAACAAACTTGCTGAATTTTGAATTGATGTCGATATAGAATGATTCAATATTGGGCCTACAGTTATGCAAATCAAGATAAAACCACAAGCATGAATCAAAGTTTCAAAGATTGAGAACCTCAAGAAAGATTTAGCTCTTTCTCTAAGAACTAAATCATTGAGAGTACTAGCTCCTATCCCTTGAACAGATTCTGTTGGTATTGAAATACCAAACCCTAGACCTCAAATGGTGAGATTATGAGATAGCTATAACTCACTAGAATTTTCACAATCAATGAAAGAAAACCGAACATGACTCATTATATGAAAAGGAATTTGATGAGAACAAGTTGTTAAACCATTAGAAAAAATGCCTCACTTATTAGTTGCCTGAGCCACATGATCTGGTAAATCTGTTGGTATAAATTGATTTATTGCTTCCTTAATGTATCAAAATACACCAAGTGAACTTAAATTTATCATGATTGATCCAAAACAAGTTGAGTTGGGGATTTACGAATGAATACCCTATTTACTAGCTCCGATCATCACCCAACCTGATAAAGCAGTCAAAATCTTAAAACGAGCTGTTTGATATATGAACGAAAGATATAAACTTCTTAAAGATGCAAAAGTAAGAAATATAGATGAATATAATGATAAAGTAGAAGACGAAAAAGAGAAAATGTATCGCTTAGTTATTATTATAGATGAACTAGCCGACTTGATGATGAGTTGAAATAAAAAAGATACAGAACAATATATTGCACGCATTGCTCAAATGGCTCGTGCAGTATGAATTCATCTAATATTAGCAACCCAAAGACCAAGTGTGAATGTTATTACATGATTGATAAAAGCGAATATACCAACTAGAATTTCATTTTGAGTTGTATCTCAAATTGATAGTAGAACTATATTAGATATGAAGTGAGCTGAGGATCTTGTTTGAAAGTGAGACTTGTTATATATGGACCCAAAAAGCAAATATCCGATTAGAATTCAGTGACCATTTATAGACACAACTGAAACAGAAAAAATTGTTTCAGCAATCAAAGAAAAATATATGTCTAACCTAACGGAAGAAGATATCTATCATCCAGAGATAATGCGTATACTAGAAAATAAATGATCTTGAATAGCATGAGCTTGATGAGATGTAAGCGACAGTGACGAAGAATTAATTGAACAAGCAATGCAAATTATAGCACAGACAAGAAAGGCTTCTGCTACTATGTTACAAAGAAAACTATGAGTATGATTCCCACGTGCAGCAAGATTGATTGATATCTTAGAAGAAAGATGAGTTGTTGGACCGCAAATTGGTTCTAAATGAAGAGAAATACTTATATAAGGCATCTTTAGATGTCTTTTTTTGACAAAATAATTTCTTTTAATTATACTTAGTATAACGAGTAAATTTATTTTTGTTTATAGCTATGGCTGACGAAAAAACAGGTAAAGGTTCGAAATCTTCTTCTAAAAAAACACAAAAATTTGATGATATTGTGAAATCAATTAATATTGATGACATTGATTGAAAAATTGAATGAGAACTTAGCGAAAAAAAATCTGCTAAGAAATTTAAATCTAGCAAGAAAACTGTGATAAAAGATACTGAAAAGAAATCAAAAAAACCAAATATCAATATAAAAGATTCAGGTCATATGATTGATGATATAGGTGATCTAGATGCATATATTCAAAAAAGAAAGGAATCATCTAAAAATAACGCATCACCTCAGTTAAATTACCTCACCCTAGAATGAGTTGATATTAAAGATTTAGAGAAGATTTATGCAATTGTGCCTCATAAGAAATGAGAGCATAAACTTGTATGGTTCAAAGATGATCAGCCAGAAGATCTTTGGGAAGATGATAAATGAAGAACAAAATGAACAGAATATATCAAAAATGGTACAAAAATCTATAATGTGCATGTAGACTTCAAGAGACACTCTCTGCATAAGAATCAAGAAGGAAATCGTTTTGATGTTTGGCTAATAGATGAAGAAGATGATTTAAAAGATCAAATTAAAGCGATTAAAAATGGAATGTGATGATGAAAGAATTTTGAAGAAGCTATCATTATTTGAAAAAAAATCTGAAGCAAGAAAGAGATAAGTGAAAATGAACTCAAGAATGATAAACTTAAAGAAGATAAGCTTAAAGAAGATAAGCTTAAAGAAGATAAGCTTAAAGAAGATAAGCTTAAGGAAGATAAGCTTAAGGAAGATAAACTTAAGGAAGATAAGCTTAAGGAAGATAAGCTTAAAGAAGATAAGCTTAAAGAAGATAAGCTTAAAGAAGATAAGCTTAAGGAAGAAAAACTTAAGGAAGATAAGCTTAAGGAAGAAAAACTTAAGGAAGATAAGCTTAAGGAAGAAAAACTTAAGGAAGATAAGCTTAAGGAGGATAAGCTTAAGGAAGATAAGCTTAAGGAAGAAAAACTTAAGGAAGAAAAACTTAAGGAAGATAAGCTTAAGGAAGATAAGCTTAAGGAAGATAAGCTTAAGGAAGATAAGCTTAAGGAAGAAAAACTTAAGGAAGAATCTAGTATAATTCCTGAAGCTAGCTGAATAAATGATGATGCTACTATCAATATTCAAGATATTACTAATATTGGCGCTGTTGATGCTTGATTAGAAAAAATTACATCTATACCTGAAATTGAGCTAGGAGAAATAGCTCCAATCAAAAAGTGATCTGAAAACCAAATAGATATATCCTCACTTGATGATATTGAAAGTTCAAATATTAACACACAGTCATCTCAAATTGATGATTTATCTACTAAGCAACAGATGAAAACTGAAAAAAATATTGAAGTTCGTAATGAACTTGATACTTCAGCCATAATAAAAGAAGATATCTCATTAAAAGCACCGATTGATACTATGCAAACTCCAGAAACAATTGTATCTACCAAAAAAGATATTGAAAGTATCAGTGCAGATTTTTTCGATGAAGAAGATGATGATGAATCTCCTAGTTATAATAATTGATTTAACTGGAGAAAATGGCTAATTAGACTATTGGGACTACTTTTCTTAATTATCCTTGTATGATTAGGATGGCTCATTTGGAAAGTTATGTTTTCTTGAGGCACTCCTTGAGAAAGAAACGATTTAGATCTGAAAGGACCTGTCTCTGATGTAGTGACTATCCCAGGAAAAGATAGTGACACGAACGATACTGTAAAAAAAGAAGGTTATGATGACTTAATTGCTCTTCCAGAGCAAGATGATAATGATATCGAACAATGAAATCCTGATAATACTATCGAAGAGAATCAAGAAGATATAGTAGCCGTATCCCCTGAATATATGTTAGAATTAGAAAAAACATTACAAGTACTGAAGAAAGATTCTCGTTCAATTCTAAATAAAGCAAGACTCATAAATAATGCAGATGCATTAAGATATGCTATTGCAGCTTATTCACAAGCAGATAATCTAGTAAGCAGACTAGAAGAAACACCTTCTGAGCTAGATGCTACAGAATTAGAACAAGGAATTGAAAAAATTCGTACATACATTACTTCAGTTAGAAAGCTTATCGATTAAGTTTCATTTACTCAAAGTATATCAAGCACCTCATACCATGAATTACATTGGTGAACTTCAATTTTATTTGGGTTCTTAAATTTTACTGTTTCAAAAAGAAAAACTTTTCAGTCATACTCTGATGATAACACTTCGATTAAATGTGGATTATCATCTACAATTCACTGTATTTGTTTGTTTTTAATCAAAAAATTAGATTTCCATTGGTTTCAATCTTGTTTAGCAATGCCTTCAGGTCTTAGGATAATTGGAGCTTCAGGAAATCAGTTAGAATACAATCGTTGTGCAGTGGCATCATATACTCTTATTGGACGATTAGATAAATAACATGAGATCTTTATTCACGACATTTCTAGTATCTCACAAGCTCTTAGTGCTCATTCAACTGGTTTTAGTGAAATTTGAAAATCAGGATCATTGATCCAGTAATCAATCTTACTTCGGATTTCATCTTTTTTTCGAGAAGAATAAGGCACATGTTGTACATAAAAATATTTATCTCTTAATTCTTGTGCTGACAATCATTCTTCACATCAAAATTCATCAATTAGTAACCTCAGCCACAAAATTGTAGTCATACTCAATACATCATCTATATCTAATGCAATTCATGGCGCTATCATTCTTGATTCACAAAGGTATGTAACTTGGATTTCATAACAACTAATGGCATTTTGCTGACTTTTATATCACGAATAATTTCTGACCAAATGTATACCATTGAACTCCACCGCGCTTGATCTTCCATAAAATGTTGATCAGCATATTGTAACATGTCTTTACATAGAGCGTTTAAATCAGTTCATCAATGATATAAATCAGTTAATACTTGAACAATTTTATCAAAATTTTTATCTTTTAGAGTAAGATTAATTTCTTCAAGAGTTTGATCTGAAACTACCCCAAGAAAAGTACTTATATTCTTTGCTGTAATTTCTCATAAAATACTCACTTGTTCCAAATACTTGATAGCATCACGTAGACCTCATTGAGCTAATTTTGCAATCATATGTAAGCCATCCTCTTGATACGTTATTCATTCAGCTTTTGCAATATACGTTAGATATCAAACGATATCTTCCACTGTATGATGACGAAAATTAAATACCTGACAACGAGATATTATAGTATCTGGCACCTTATGAATTTCAGTTGTTGCCAAGATGAACATAAGATATTCTGGAGGCTCCTCCATTATCTTCAGCAATGCATTGAATGCTCATTTAGAAAGCATATGTACCTCGTCAATCACATAGACTTTTTTCTTAAGAATTGTTGGCACATAGAGAGCTTTTTCGATAATTTCTTCACGAATATTATCTACTCATGTGTGAGAAGCAGCATCAATTTCGACATAATCTAATATCTTGCCAGAATCAAGACGTTCTGCTAAATCTTTATCTGGATCAGTTAAGAAATTCTCATCATTTACTGCTTTTGCAAGTAACCTTGCTGTAGATGTCTTTCCTGTACCTCTAGGACCAAAAAAAAGATAATTATGATTAATTTTTCATGTTGATAACTGAGCTTTGAGTATATCAACAATGTGTTTTTGCCCAACAAGTGTGTCAAATGAATCAGGACGATATTTGAGGTAGAATGACATTTGTTTCAAATAAATTCTAAAGACTTTACCTAATATAGACACTACTCATCTAACAATGAAACTCAATTATCTAATACTAAAAAATATTGACTTTATGTAAATATAGTGTAAACTTAATTTAAGATAAAAATAAAATAACAAACAATAAAAATATGGCAACTAAAAGAAAAGTAAAAGTAAGCTACTCAGCAGAATCTGGATTTAAAAGAGAAGTTGAGCATTATGGAAGCATTTCGATACCAGATGTGACTGACTTCAATCAAAAAAAGATTTATATCAATCAAGAAGGATCTTTAATATCTATAACAGATATAGAACAGGAAAGTGATACTTATCAGTACTACTCTTTCGATGGTATATATTTTGGACTTATATTCTCTTTAAAAGGTTCAGTTAACTATGAATTAATTAAAGATAAAAAAAACAAAAGATATGTACTTAGACAAATGCTTTATTACACTGAAGATACTTTCTTTAACGAAGGATACTCCAGTAAAAATGACGATAGTTTTTCTTCAGATCAGCAAAGTTATTTAGGAACAAAATGTTTTCAATTAGGTTCATTTCCTCCTAACTTAATTAAACTCATTGAAGAGCACAGTAACTTTAGTGGAAGCGACACTACTTTACGAAAGGTATATGATATATATCGTCAAAAAAGCGGAAGATATTTTATAGATAATGTTCAAGGAATGGGAACTACTAAGTTCATTGAACTTATTTCTTTTTTCAAAAAATTAAATCTAACAATTGATGAAAAACATGCAGAATCAATAGATAACAGCTAAAATTAGTTGTTTATTAAAAATCCTTTCACAAGATTTGTGTGAAAGGATTTTTTATTATTTCGCCTTCTCTGATTGCAGTTCTTTCCATAGCTTTTCTTGCTTCTTACTTAATCTTTTAGGTATTTTTATGTCAGGTGAGACTATCATATCACCTGCACTTTTAAGAAGTCATTTCTCTCAAAATCATTTGTTACTTACACGAATATATTCTCATACTTGTAATCATTTTGGCACCTTTACTTTGACAGTTCCATCTGGGTGTGGCACTTCAACCTCTCATCCTAATACAGCATCAAATAGAGTTATATCTACTCATACATGTATATTATCTCAATCTCTTCTTCGTTTATCAGATCATTTTACGACAATCTTGATAAAAAGGTCTCCATGAGGTCATCATAGATTTCAAGCATTTCACATTTCAGCATATCTTATCTTACTTCAAGATTTGATTCATGCTGGAATATTTACTTCTACTTCTTGTTTCATCTCTTCAAATCAGGCTCAAGACATTTTTACTCAGTCCTTATAGTACTCTCTTCATGCTCATTGACATGTAGGACAAGTTGTCTGACTTTGCATAACTCCAAAAGGTGTTCTAACCTGTTGTGCGCTTACTCATGCTCATCAACAAGTATCACATGTTTTTTCCTCAAGATCCTCTGATTGTACTAGCCTTGCATAGCTTACTTTTTTACTCATACCATGATATGCTTGTTCAAATGATATATTTAATTGAAGTATTAAATCATCTCACCTAGATGGTCATCTTCTTCTAGATCATCATCAGAACATACCTCATATAAGGTCTCAAAGATCTACTCCTCAGAATTGAGATCATCAAAATCATCAAAAATCTCATCATCAAAAACCTCATCATCAGTTACGATATGCGTTGTATTGTGCTTTTTTTTGCTGATCGCTAAGAACTTCATTCGCTTCGTTGATTTCTTTAAATTTCTCTTCAGCTACATCATCTCATTTGTTTCTATCAGGATGATATTTCATAGCCATTTTACGATATGCTTTTTTAATATCATCTTCTGTAGCGTCTTCAGAGACTCATAAAATATCATAATAATTTTTTTGTGGATCAAAATCTAAATTCATTTAGTATGTATCAATAAAAAAAGCCATTTCATAAGCACAATATTTCAAAAGACGAAGTCCTTTGCGCTACGTAACTATATAAATGGCTTATTTAGCTGTAGCACCTAAAGTATATAGATGCTACATTATTTTTCAAATCTTTTTATACTATTTATTTAATTCAACCCAACGATACGTTGTTTCTGGTCACCCCGTACTTGGAAGAAAAGCTGGCAATGAAACTGGTTCTCCACCAAACGTTATTTTTGTAACTGAAGGTGGTGCAACTTTTTCTGGAACTCAAGCTCATGTATCTAAAAGTATTGTAGGCTCTCTTAGACATGTAGATGAACATCAATCTCAATCTGCTAGATTTCAATCATCACATGTTTCTCATGCATCACGTTTTCCATCACCACACATTGCTCATGTCAAAGTGACTTGACTACAAGTTGATGAACAGTAATTACAATTTTTTCCAGCTCATGGCGTACATACCATACCATTTGCTGATCATTCATCACATGATTCTCATGCTTGTTCTACACCATCTCAGCAAAAAGTAGTTTTACAACTATTATTACATGCATCAGCATTATTTGAATTACCATCATCGCATTCTTCTCAAGCATTAACTTTTCCGTCTCAACATCTTGCTCAAACTAACGTCTTTTGCTTACATTTATTTGTACAAAAAGTACAAGTTCATGTTCATGGATTACATTTTACTCAATTACTTGATCAAGCATCACATACTTCTCCTGCTTGTACAACATTATCTCAACAAAAAGTCTTTTGACATAGATTGTTACATTCATCAGTATCAACTTTATTTGCATCATCGCACGTTTCGTTTTCATTTACAATTCCATCTCCACAGCTTGGTCAATTGACTACTGCACGCTGGCATTCGCTATTACAATAGGTGCATGAACCTCAATAACTTGGAACACAAACTGATCAATTAACTGATCATACATCACAAGCTTCATCTTTTTGCACAACTCCGTCTCCACAAAATTCATATACTTCTTGCACAACTCCGTCTCCACAATACTGAGAACCTAGTCAGTTTGCTCATAATACACATAATGAAATTCATGCATAAACAGCAGTACCAACTGTAGCAGCTAACAAAAGAGTTCTAATAGGTCTCATAGGTAATAATAAATAATAAAAATATCTTAAGATCAGCTCCTAAGAAAAATATCACTATTCTTATACATATTTTGTATTTTAGTGCAAGGAAAGATTTGACTTTATTGTGTTTTATATATACAGCAGTATTTCTTAATTATTTGTAGAATATTGACAAATCAAGGGGTTTTAGATAAAATTATGGTATATAGTTCACTTCTTTTAAAAACAAAAATGAATACATTTCGAAAAATATTCTGAATCTTAGTATGTATTATACTTAGTGCGGGACTAATCCGTCACTACATATTTACAGATGCATCAACAAATGATTGATTTTTTGTTCAAAGCGAAAAAGAACATCGAGAATATTATTTCGAACTTTTTAATATAGAATCCATTAGACATCCAGATATTGAAAGTGAATACCCAAATTGGTTTCAACCTGATGAATCACAGTCTATAAAAGACTTACAACATTGGGTAAACTTAATTCCATTTAATGAAGATAAAACCAGAGAAAGCTATATAGTGTACCCAAAACATTGAATGGTTAGTCCAATTTCAATTCCAAGTAATGATGATACAAAAAAAATTGAAAACTGAGAAATGTTTAATCACTATCCTTACTTAGATAATTGAGCATTACATTACCGATGAAATAATCCGACACAAGGCAATTGAAATATGGTTGTAGCAGCCCACAGTTCATATTTAAAAGACGCACCAGGTAGATATAAAACTATATTCCAAGTATTGCCTATATCAAAAAAATGAGACAACATATTTGTTTATCTAAAAAATGATTCGTGAACGTTTGATTTATATTCTTATATCATAACTGACTCATTTCGTACTGAAATTACTGATGTTAGTGTGCTTGCTCAAAATAGAGATCATAAATATCTTACCACCTATTGATGCTATATTATATGAGACAACTCTGAAAGACGAGTAAATCAGGCTATATTAGAGTCTATCACAGAAAATATAGATCTGAATACCATGAAATGAGTTGCAAATAGCGATTCACCTACACTAGACACATCTCATGATGTTGCCCCTGCTCTATTAGCAAACAATGAACAAGACACAATAACAACATCAAATAAAATTGTCATTTCTGCTCTTGAACTGGTCCAAATTACAAACAAAATTTCTCCAGAGCTACTTCCGAAATTACAAAATCTCGTTCTCATTATTCAACAACGTCTTCAGGAAGAACCTCAGTTATACGATCGTGTATATACCCGTTTGGTTACAAAAATTGAGAATTTGAGGTCTTCTTGATCTGATGCATCTGTACTTCCGATTTATGAATTTATATATTACTACATTCAATTACTATAAATTTATTTGAATAAAAAAAAGTGAGAAAATTATTTCTCACTTTTTTTATTAAAATTTATTATCTATTATAGTGTTGGTTCCACTCTTCAAACTACTTCTACTTTCCAGCTATTTAGACTTATCTCAGCTCAATCTAAAACAACAAACTGTCCTGTCTTATGACTAAAGAAAACATGAACTGGTGTTCAAAATGTTTTATCTGGATATTTGTTATAATCCCAATTTGCTGCCAGATTTTCTAGAAATTTGACTCATACAACACGAGAATTAATTACCTTCTGGTTCATTTCTCCAGAATCCATACATGAAATAAATTCATCTTTATTTAATGCTCAGTTACTAATGTAATCAAATGTATCGATCACTCTTGCTCTTGATGCATCTCATAAAAATAATTCATCTACAAAACTATAATACGCTGTTGATCCTCATAATTTTCCAATACATTCTGCGGCTTCAGCTGCCTTTGGCGCTAAGTTATGTCTAGGAGATGCAACTAAATGAGTAAGAACATAATTAATTTTTCATTGATAATGTGATAGAACAGCATCTGATGTTCATGCTAACTGATATTGCTGACATAAAGGACATTCAAAATCTGAAAATTTAACGATCGTAAATTCTGCATCAGGATTTCATTTGATCTGAGATGAAGTGATTACATCATATAAAGCTTGAATATTTGGGTCAGAATATACTCATGGAGATACATAACTTACCACTGATCAATTATTGTCAACAAATGGTTCATTTAAAACAAGATGTCCAACTGGACCTGATGTAGTAGCAGTATTTACAGTAGTTTGTGTAGGCTGCGTTTGTGTAGTTGTAGTTATCACAGGAGCTTGTACTGTTGTTGTAGTTGTAGTTGTCATTTGATTTGTAATTGCATTTGCAGTGTTAAGCAAACTCATGATATGCATATAAAGTCCATTTAAGACATAATGCTCTCTTGTATCATCACTATATAATGCAACTATAGTTTGTAGTTTCGGAGCTATATTTTCAATTTTTGTCGGGTTTTGTTGATACATTGTTGTAATTTTTGCTGAGAATCCACTGATCAATGCTTGGTCTGTTGATGTAGGAGTGTAAGAAGCAAACAGTATACCAACAAAAGCAAATGTTCCAATAATGACACTAATTAAATGTTTCATAACACACAAAAAAGATAAAAATCTTATTACGATACTATATATCTTTTACTTTAAATATCAATACTTACAAAGTAGGTTCTAATTTTTCAATCACATGTATCCAAGCATTTATACTCATATTTCCATGCAATCCTTGATATTGTCATGTTTTATTATTATAAAAAATATGAGTTGGTGCTCAAGTACCCACATCTTTTCTCAACTTAATTAATTGTCTCACTTCAGATTCTGTTTTATCAGAAGATAGACATTGTTTAAATTTTTCAGAATTGAAAGAATAATATTCTTTGGACATATCATCATAAAGATTCACTATAGATCATTCTTTGAGTTTCAATTTCTGAAGTCTCATGGCAAATTCATAATATCAATCAGATCATAGATCTTTTGCACATATCATTGCTTTAGCTCAAAGAGAATTTCAATCATCTAGATCATCATCTTGAGCCTTATTCCAAGGCGCATTTACAAGAGCAATACTTATCTTGTCTTTATAAATCTCTTGCATATCTCAAAGTAAAGTCTCTATTGAATCAGTACAATAGCCACAAGAAAGGCTTGTGATTTCCAAAATCGTAAAATCTGTTATCATGTTTTTATATATCGGTATATCACGAAGTAAACTATTAACCATCTGAGAGTATGGGAAATCTCTTAAATCTACTTCTTCTGAAAGATATATATCTTCATACTTGATGCTTGTGATATACTCATATACATTTTGCAATATATAATACTCTCTACTTGAAGGTTCATATAATGAAATCACCACTGGTAACTTTTGGTGAATTCTATTAATCTTTTCAGGATTTGAATCATGAATAGTATTGATTTGTTTTTTTACTCAATTGAGTAATAATTGATCATTATTGATCTGTTGATAAGTCAATCATAATACTGAAGAAGTAAGCAACACTAAAGACAGAATTCATAAGAGTTTTTTTATCATAGCAATAGTTAAATAAATAGGACAACTATATAGTTGATATAATAAATAACAATAAAAAAACCCTGACAGATGTCAGGGTTTTTTTATATTTTAAACTTATGTCTTATTGGTTAAGTCAATCACCACAGAAAGCACCTTTAACTGTTACAGTTCTACAATCTGAGTTACAATAGTTACATTGTCCATCATATGGAGCTGTACATACTGATCCATTCATTGCACCTGAATCACATTGTTCTGTACCATTTATTAATCCGTCTCCACATGTTGCTCCGTTTACGTTTTGAAGAGTACAGCTAGTTGTACAGAAAGAACAAGTTCCTCCGTATCCTGGTGTACATGTTGATCCGTTGTTTCCTCCTTCGTCACATGCTTCTCCTCCATTTACTAGTCCGTCTCCACATGTTGCTCCATTTACATTAGCTAATTGACAGCTTGATGTACAGTAACTACATGTTCCTCCGTATCCTGGTGTACATACTGATCCGTTGTTTCCTCCTTCGTCACATGCTTCTCCTCCATTTACTAGTCCGTCTCCACATACTGCTCCGTTTACATTCATTACTTGACATGAAGTACTACAGTAACTACATGTTCCTCCGTATCCTGGTGTACATGTTGATCCGTTGTTTCCTCCTTCGTCACATGCTTCTCCTCCATTTACTAGTCCGTCTCCACATGTTGCTCCGTTTACATTCATTACTTGACATGAAGTACTACAGTAACTACATGTTCCTCCGTATCCTGGTGTACATACTGATCCGTTGTTTCCTCCTTCGTCACATGCTTCTCCTCCATTTACTAGTCCGTCTCCACATGTTGCTCCATTTACTGTCATTACTTCACAGCTTGTACTACAATAAGTACATGTACCTCCATATCCTGGTGTACATACTGATCCATTATTTGATCCTTCATCACATGATTCACCAAATGAAGATTGTACAGTTCCATCACCACATTCTGGTCATGCTACAGCTACAACTTCACAAGCATTACTACAGTAGTAACATTGTCCACCGTATCCTGGTTCACATACAATTCCATTTTCATTTCCTGCGTCACAAGCTTCAGCTAAGTGAGCAGGCACATTAGAATTGCTAACTCAATTAGAGTTACTATTTCAACTTATCACAGTATTTGCTGTGTTAGTTGTAGTAGTTATCCCTCCCAAAAATGTTGTTGGAGATGGAGTTACTGATGTTGTAGTTGTAGTAGTAGTTGTTGTGTTTGTGTTAGATGTATCAGCTGTCTCACTTTGACAGTTTGAATCACATCCATCTCAGTTTGTATAGTTCCCATCATCACATTCTTCTCATAATTCTGGACGGTAATCTCAATCTCAACAATAATTTGCTGCTGTTGAAATACTCATTCACATAACTCATGCAAGTAACATTGCAATAAGAGCTTTTCAAAAGTTATTCATACGTATAATTAATAATAAATAAAATTTACACAAGACTTTTGTAGTCAAGTTTGAAATAAAGTCAATACATTTTACAACTAAATTTAATCATGACGTAAAGACATAAAAAAAAGCCCAATTGGGCTTTTAGAAGTTATTTCAAGAGCATAATCTTTACATTTTTCATTACATATTTCTAGATTCTATACACTTTTTTTAATCTCTACTCCAAATTAATCAAAATGAATAGATACTTAAAAATAAACTCAGTATCCACATAAATATAGTTGATGAAGAAATCAATAATGAAGCTCATGTCATTGATAACTTATCTGGGTAAGGAGAGGTTATTCATATTCATGCCTTAGTAGGCGATGTCCTTACCAAAATATTTTGACGCATCTGCATATCTCATTGCACAATACGTCAGTCATTAATTCAGCTATCAGCTTCTACTTTTAATGACATTTTTGGCGCCCCTGTATCAACTGTTTCCACTAATGGCAATTGCAACGGACTCATCACCTTAGTTTCGTTTGTGTTTGAAATTCCAACTGTTACCTCTTTCTTTATGATTTCCTTCTTTGTGATTTCCTTCTTTGTGATTTCTTTTTTAACAACAGGTTGAGTTTGTTGAACATTATTATTATTTACTTTATCAGCAACTTCTGTTATTTTAGGAGTAGCACTTCAGATTACAATTTTAGTTGTTGTTGTCGTATTAACAGGCTTCTTTTCAACCACAGAAATATCTTTACTAGATGGAAGTAGTAAAGATGTATCTGAAGCAGGAATATCACTAGGAAGAGTTAACGCTTTATTTGGTATCGTTACTTTCACATCATCTTTCTTTTCTGGTTGAATATTAATGACAATATCAGTGATTCAAGTTTGTGAGGTATTCGTTGGTTGAACTACAAATACATTTTCTTTATTACATAGGGAATTACATCAATCTCAATTTTGTGAATTTCCATCATCGCATTGTTCATACAAATGATGTACTACTCAATCTCAACAAACATGTCACTGAACTTTTTCAAGTTTACAAGTAGATGAACAATAATAACATGCACCGCCATACCCTGGTTCACAAAGCACTCAATTATCTGAACCATAATCACATATTTCTTGACCACTGTTTATCTGGACTGTATGGGAAAATTTTCAATGCATAAATACTTTATATGTCGTAGTTTCACTAACTCTACTTGGATCATATTGGATTTCTTGATTTGTTGGCATCATAGTCTTTTTAGATTCATCCTGACAATTATGATCGCAACCATCACCATCATTATAATTTCAGTCATCACATACCTCTCAAAGATCAGTACGTAAGATTCAATCTCAACAATGATTAGTTCTTCATGCAACAAATCATTGGGCAATAACTGTAGACCAATATAAAAACATAAACAATGAAAGTGTTAGCGATAGCAACTTAAGAGTAGATCAAGAACGAATCATGAGAATGAACTGAATATAATAAAAATAATCTAAGTAAAGAGTAGATTAATTTTATCAACACTAATGTCAAGCATATATTTACTATTTTTAAAATAATGAAATAATTATTAAAAAAAAAATATATAATATATAATAATAGCACTGAAGATCATATATATGCCAAATACAGACAGAATAAATATATTTATACAATAGATTTACAGTAAATTTACAGTAAATTTACATTATTTTGTCTTCTTTTTGGTTGCCTTCTTCTTTGTCGTGCTTTTTTTCTTCTTCTTTGAAGTACTTTTTTTGCTTCACAGTTCATTTTCAATATATTCCTCAATCTCACTTTGAGAAACTGTAGCTCAATCAGTTCATTTTGGTAATCTAATATTCAATCTGTTTCGTTTTATAAATGGTCACCATCTTCACATTTTTACTATTCCCTCTTTATCCTTAAATATGAATTCTTGAAGAAGCGCAAGTTTTTCTTTCTCAATTTTTAACTCTATCAGCTCTAGTCATTTGTCAAACTCAATTGTGTATGGATCATCTTCTTTTAATGACATAAAAACTGATCACCATTGTACATATGGTCAAAACCTTCAAATACTAGCTTTTATCATCTTTCATTCTCGTTCTCATAAATCTCTTGGTAAGGCGAACAATTCTAAAGCTTGTTCTAGACTAATGCTCTCCAAATGAACATCTCCTCTCAATGAGGCAAATTTAACTTCTTCATCATCAGATTCTCAAATCTGGGCCAATGGTCAATATCTTCATACTCTAACCTTCACAACTTTTCATGATACTGGATCATCTCAAAGAATTCTCTCTCAAGACGCTCTTTCGGCGTTTTCAGTCACTTCATTTACTTGCTTATGAAAAGGCAAATAAAATTCATGCAACATTTCGTGCCATACGCGTTTTCAACTAGCAATTTCATCAAACTCTTGCTCTACTGATGCGGTAAATTGATAATCCATTATTGATTCGAAATGTTGTTTCAGAAAATCTGTCACTACTATTCACACATCAGATGGAACTAATTTACCCTTAGTTGCTTGTATTTTTTTAGTTATAAATTCTTGTTCTATATCTTTTCACACCAATGTTAATACTTGAAAATCTGTAGCTGTTCACTCACCAATTCATTTTGAAACATATCATCTTTTTTGAATAGTATTGATTGTTGGTGCATATGTAGATGGACGTCAAATTCATAGTTCCTCAAGTTTTTTAACTAAACTTGCTTCTGTGTATCTTGCAGGTGGCTTTGAAAACTGCTGTGTTGACACTACCCTTTCCGAATTGACAACATCTCACTCAGTAAGTTTCGGTAATAATGTATCATCTTTTTTCTTATCAAAAACCACAAGAAATCAATCAAAAGTGACTATCTCTCATTTTGCTTGATACTCTTCTGATCTAGTAGAAATATCAATAATCGCACTTGTTTTTTTTGTATTCGCATCAGACATTTGACTAGCAATTGTGCGTTGCCAAATTAAATGATATAATTTCTTTTGATCTTCATCGTCACCTGCTCTACTAATTGCCATATTCGTTGGCCTGATTGCCTCATGTGCTTCTTGTGCTCATTTCTTTTTACTCTTGAATGTTCTTTGATTATGATATTTATCTCCATAACTCTTTTTAATCTCTACTTCACATGCCTTCAATGCCGACTGAGATAAATTCATACTATCAGTTCTCATATAGGTAATGTGACCTGATTCATATAAACGCTGAGCTATTTGCATAGTTCTTGCAACTGGAAATCAATATCTTGTACTTGCTTGCTGTTGTAATGACGAAGTTGTAAATGGTGCTCAAGGTTTTCTCTTTCATGGAGTCTGAGAGATTTTTTTGATTGTATATGCTGCTCATACAGATTCTTCTAAAAACGTTTGAGCATCATGTAAAGATGCAAATTGAGAATCTAACTCTGCTTCGAATATATCTCATCAATCAGTTACAAATGTTCACTTAGTTTTAAAGAATACTTCTGGATCAAATTTCATTATTTCTCTTTCACGATCAACAAGCAATCTAACAGCAACTGATTGTACACGTCATGCTGACAATCAAGTTTTAACTTTTTTTCGTAATACTGGACTCAGATCAAATCAAACTAAGCGATCTAAAACTCTTCTAGCCTGCTGAGCGTGAACTAAATCAAGATCAACAGTTCTAGGCTCTGATACTGCTTTTTTGATTGCATCTTCAGTTATTTCATGAAAAACAATTCTTTTTGTAGAAGATGGATCAAGTGACATCGCTTCACAAAGATGCCATCAAATAGCTTCTCATTCGCGATCCTCATCTGTTGCAATCCATACTTCTTCCATTTCTTTAGCTGCTTTTTTTAGACTTGTTACTATACTCTTCTTGTCAGGAGACACTTCGTATGTTGTGGCGAAATTATTATCCACGTCAATGGCATTTTTTTTGGGTAAGTCTCTAATATGTCACATACTTGCAACAACTTCAAATCAAGGTCACAGATATTTCTTGATCGTCTTAGCTTTAGCAGGAGATTCCACTATCACAAGATTCCTCTGAGATGTATCAATATCTAATTTTCGTTTCTTTTTTGCTGGCATCGTTTCTACATTAAATAAACACTTTTTGAAGTTTAAAAATACACAGTAAGAAATCAACCTCTAAGGTCATGAAATCACAAGATTCATATCAATGTCATGATTTTCAGAATCAAAAGATCAATATATTTGTATATCAAAGCAAACTCATATCTTATAAGAAGTTGGATAATGGGACAATGCGCGATCATATCGTCATCAGCCTCTTCACAATCTTTTTCATGACTTAGTAAAGGCAATTCAAGGGATAATGAATGCATGTATTTCTCACAGATACACTTCTTCTAATCATTTTAATCTAAATGTTGGACTATTTTTTGATGTGCTTGTTGGCATAACTATTATCTTACCCTCCTTTTCTCGTTGATCTATACAAGGTTTAATATTTGGTTCAGTTCATAATGGATCAAAACAAGCTATAATGTTGGATTCTTTTATAATTGGATTATGTTTCAACCTATGACAAATTTTTTTTGACTGAGTATCTTTATTGTGACATGATAATATCTTTTGCTTTACTAATGATCTTAATTTCTGCTTTTTAGTCATTTGTGTATGGTAGTAAATATAAGTATATCATCTTGATTACTCTCCAATATGCAATCTAAACATACATTAAGATAACAAAAAAACAAGATCCTAGGATCTTGTTTTTTTAAAATTAGTCAAACTATAGTAACTTAGTTAATGATTCAACCAATTGCTGCATCAAATGCACTAGCTGGAACCGCACCAGATATTTTTTGTGTATCTAATGTTTCATTGTTTACAACAATGTTACCAGGAGTACCTGTTACTCAAAGTCCTTGACCAAATGCCATTTGATCTTTTACCTTTTGAGCGAACTCACCTCAATCTACACACCCCATAAGAGCATCACCATCTAGACCTACTTCAGTAGCAGCCTTTTTAGCTATATCTAGATTTGAATCTCATCAAGCTGCAAAGTAAGCTTTCTTGAATTCGAAGTACTTGTCATCTCCTCCTAATTTACCTGCACATTCAATTGCTTCACCAGCTTTTTGAGCATTTTGGTGGAAACTAAGTGGGAAATGAGCGAAGATTACATTTACATCATCACCATACTTTTCTTGTACTTGATCCAATGTTCAGTTGTTTACATGTCTTTGGCAGAAAGGACATTGTACATCTGAAAATTCAATTACAGTTACTTTTGCATCTTTATTTCCACTTACGTAAGCACCTTCAAGAAATTTGTCATAATCAGCTTTTGCAACTTTTACGTTTGCTGGAGCTGGAGCTGCTGCTGGAGCCGCTGCTGGAGCCGCTGCTGGAACAGCTGCTGGAACAGCTGCTGGAGCTTGAGCGATTTGAGCACTTCCTCCTCCAAATTTACCTGTGAATCATAGAATAAGTGCTAATGCAGCTAATACTAATGCAACCCATGATAAGGTTGTTCATGTTTCTTTTGACATAATTACAATACATATAAATATAAAAAAATGCATCTGTTAGGTTGTCTAACATAGACAGAATAGGAAATTAGATATCAAAATCAATCTAATAAGTAAGCAAAAAAATGTTTTACCTTGCCAGAAACTCAAAAAATGTTCCTATTTTTTTCTTATAAAAAAATACCCCCAATTCGCGCGAGGGGTATTTTTTTTTCGAGACGTCTCTGTATGTTTACAGAAAATAAGTTTCGATTACAATGAAGCTCCAGTTTCAGGCAAGAATGCAGGAAGACTGATAGTTTCAACTGCAGGAACATTTGTATTTGATGAGTTATTATTCATCAATGTGTCCTTAATAGTGTTTACTATTTCGTTGTCTTCAGCAGTAACTGTACCACCTTCAGTAGCAGTAGTAGTAGTAACAACAGTAAGTGGTCCTCATGTAGAAGATACAGTACTAGTAGTACCTGTTGTACCTGTTGTACCTGTTGTAGTAGTTGTTACTGTTTCAGCAGCAACTCCAACAGCACATTCTCCATCATAATAAGATCATGATACATCAGGAACTGTACAGTAATCTCTTTGAAGACTAGAAGATCCTCATCCTCATCCTCATCCTCATCCTCATCCTCATCAATATTGAGTAGAGTAACCATACTGAGCAAGTGCAACTCAACTAGAAGCTAGAAGTGCCATAACACTTAATAGCGAAATAACTTTTTTCATAAGCAAAACATAAGCAAATAAAACTTATACGTGAGTGTATACAAACATTTCTTGATATTTCAAGAGAAAATGTGTCTTCAATGATATCACATAGTTATACATCATTGTCACATTATGTTTGAAAACATACGTAAGTACTAATGTTTACGAATAATTATTGATATTGTGACAAAATACAACAATTAAAGTGAATGACAATTTAGAAAAAAGTGAGAAAAACTTAGACATTAGAATTGATCATCTTCATTCTCACTAAATTCTTGCTCTACTGTGTCTAAGAAAATATCAGTACTTGGTTCACGTAATGATTCTTGATCTAGCAAATTTAATACTCTGATCTCATTAGATTCTTGCTCAGTAAATTGATCTTCTTCAAACACCACATCATTCATTAGTTCACTAATATCCTTCCTTTCCACGAAGACTTTCTTTTCAAGAGTTATACCATCAAGCCAAGAAGGAATATAAACTATACATCCGAAAAAGAGAATTAAAGACAGAAGTATCAGAAACAATTTATGCGTAATATGGGTTACAATCTCTCTAGCCCTCTTTCAAGCTAATAAACAAAAGACTATATATAAAAAGTATCAGGTAATCCAAGAAACAATAACAACAATAAATGATTCTCACACAAAATATAAATTATATAGAGCAAACACAAAAATTATAAACCCTCATATAAATGCATATCAATATCACGTGATCTTTTGGTTAGCAAATACGAGTCATTCTTCTACTGTTTTATTTAAGTTAGGCCACAAAGTTAACAATCGTATTATAAGTACAATTAATAAATTACTTCATTTACTAATTCAGTAGATTAAAAATCAGAGTAAACTAAAAATTAATCAGACAGTAACTAATGGAAATATATAATGATAGATAATGTCAATAAACAAGGGAGAAATTCACTTCTTAATAGAAAGAAAGTGATTTCTGTGACTATTTTGTATCAGCTGAATATATCACAAATACAAGAAAGTAACAAAATTCACTAGTCATAAAAGCATAAAAAAAGGTACTCAGCTTGTCATCAACAGCAAAGATAGTAGTCAGTAAAATCATAATATCAGATGCTTCATACGTTACTCTGTTGAATAAAATTTCGATAAATGGTTGAGTTCAAATGAGAAATGTGCTTCAGATTTATCAATAGCTAATAATATATCTTCCATACGAAAGTCTTCTTCAATTAAATCATCTAATAAGCCGTTATTTGATTCTCAATACAGTATATACCTGTGATACCAAGGTAATAGCTTGGAAAGAGACAAGAAAGCATTTCTGTCTTCTTCAAACTTTTCTAAAACTTCAATTGAATACTCAATTGGTGCACCATATTCATCATATTCAATAGCTGGAAGCTTAGTCATAGCTAATTCTAATTGTTCGAGATAGTCTTCAAAGAATTCGTCAGCTAGAGAAACATTCTTTTCTAATAGTGAATATATGTAGCCTAAGCGTAAGACCTCTAAAGAAGTAATTTTCTTGTTTAGGTTTGGATATATTTTTTGATATTCACCAATTGCACTTTCTCTATCTCCTGATAACAGTCGCCTTATACTAAAAAAGAGATGAGTAATTCTATCATTTGGATATGTAGATATCAAGGACTGATAGGCAATATCTTGTGATTCTATGTTGTTGTCTTTTAATGATCATAGAATATCTTCAACTAGCAATGATTTTTGCACAATATTTCCAATCTGATTTCTTGGTGAAATTGTAAATAATCTTTTTAATGATTCATTAAGTCTTACTAAGTTTCTTTCCTCATATAAACGTTTTACGAGTGCCTCATATCATTTTCAATTGACTCACAAATCTTGTAGTAATTCTTGGAATAAGATAGACTCTTTATTTGCATCTATTAATGAATCAATCAGATATTTTTCGATGAGAAAATCAACGTTTGTTTCATCCATCTCAAGCGCTTTTGAAATAATCAAAGACGCTGAAGAGTACTTCATGTCTTTTTTGTAAATATGAAAGATCTTTTCAAGTAATGAAACCCTTGAATTATCAGACTCAAACATTTCTAAATAGATATTTATTGCCTCTTTTTCATTTCATAGTGCTTCATAATTTCTAGCTTTTAAGGTCAGTAAATCTATATGATCAACACTATCAATTTTCCCCACAATCTGTCATTCTAACAGCTGAAGTGATGCTTCATACTCTTGCTGTGCATACAGAATTCAAGCTTTTACGAAATCAATATCTTTTGTATCTAATCACTCTTTCTTTGCAATATCCAAAAATGATTGAGCTCTGAGAATATTATTTTGACCTAAATATATCTTTGCTAAGTATAAATTTCAAATTGGAGAAACTGGATCATAAGACATACTAGATCTGATATGTGATAGTGAAGCATCAGTATTTCATTGATGATACAATGCAATTCACCTCATCAAATCTATTGCAGATTGCTCAAAAATATTTGCACTTTCTACATTTGATAAGACTTTTGCAGATGACACATAATCGTGTTTTTCAAAAAATAAAATACTTTGAATGAGTCATATTACTTTAGGGTTTTTATCATGTTTATATACTATTGAGAACATTCTACGAGCTTCATCATACATTCACAACTCTAAAAAACTAATTCCTCTCCAATAGATGGAATCTCAATACTTTGAAAAGTTATCGCTACTTTTTTTTATCACATCTAGGTATTCTCAAGCCAAGAAATGCTCTTGTATAATGTCTTTTTGACTAGTAGGCTTATAAAAAGTATACCAAAAAGCAAAGAAGGATAGATTCAAAACAATGATTCATATAATTATTTTCTCTATTTTTCAGAGCGTTTTCATAAGAACAAAATAACGATTTAAAAACTAATATCTATATATCCTATGTGTTATAGATTATCAGGATTAATTTGAAATAAATATAGAAAAATACCAGCAAGTACACTATAATATATATATGTAGTGAATTCGTTTACTAATACAATTTGACCAGATATTCTAAACCAAATTGAATATCGAAGAAAGATTAAGGCAGTTAACATAAAGTAATAAGGCTTAAATCAAAATAACTTTCCAAGTAATACCAGATAAAAGTAAAAGAATATAACTCAATAATTCGAGAAGAATATAAAAGTTAATCACATGAAAATGAAAAATAAGAATAAACTTACTAACCAAGTACTTCTACTTGGCTTCAAATTCATGGAGATCATTCATTTAGTACCCAATATTATACCTCATAGTGAAATTATTATCAAAGATCAAATATGTAACCATCAAGATGATATCAAGTTAGTTATATCAATTTTGAAAATAGTAGGAACTAATATAACAATAAAATTTAGTATAAAAAAAATGATTCACAACTTAAATTTTAAATTGATACTTTCATGAAATATCATCATTAAGAATAATCTAAATACCCTTTTGCAATAAAATATCAGTTACGTAAATTTTCTCTATTATAAGAAAGCAATCATCCATTTACTAAATGGATAGATCATCAAGATTGCTCTAATATACAGTGAGCTGCAGCCGTATCTCGTTCCATTGTTGGAACAAAACGTGGATATACATCTGCTTTACCTTCAGCAATCAAACAAAATTTTAGTGAACTTCCTGCTGAAACAAAAGATGTCTTATATCACTTTTCTTCTAAATTTGTTATAAAAGCATCTACTTCATCAGAATGATGAGAACGACTTCAAACTACATTAAGTTCATCTCCTGGTTTCTTCTTATTTACTTGTAATGAAATTTGTTCTTTGTGTGTTCTTAGAAATGCTCACTTATTATCGGCAGCATATGTTTTTTCTAGTGCAGGCACATACACTACTCATAAGACTGGCTTATTGTCCTGAATAAGCGCAATATTTATTGTGAATTCTCAATTACGATTAATAAATTCTTTTGTTCAATCCAGTGGATCTATGCACCAATAGGTGTCCCACTCTTTTCTTTCTTCATATGGAATCGAAGCTCATTCTTCTGACAAAAGTGGAAATCAATAATCTAATTCCTTAAGTCATGAAACTATTATATCATGAGCTGCAATGTCTGCTTTAGTTACTGGAGAATTATCATCTTTCTTATCCAATTCAAAATCTTCACTAGGGTCTTGATAAATTCTCATGACTTCATCTCAGGCTTGTTTAGCTATTTTGATTATTTCTTCCAACATATATAACAATAATCAAAAAATTAAAATTAATTTTGCTCTAAATCCTTGTAAGACTGTATATCATAGTTAGACCATACTCTTTCATGAATATAATACAGAAAAGTTTTTGTAATTAATTCCAATCATCAAATACTTAATGCTATCATTAAGGTTCATGTTAGTAACCAGGAAAGCAAAATGGTATCAATGGTTCAAACTGCCCTCCAAGAAAGAGCTTTTAATAATGATTTTCTTCTACTATCTCTTTCAGGATGTGAAGAAATTCGTCGTTTCTTAATTAGATCTGTGAACATCATTAGTATATTACAAAATCATTCCTGCAGCTACTGTTTCGTTTGTACTCTCATCTATAAGTATAAGACTTCAGGTATGTCTATTGGTTCTATATGGGTCAAAAAACAATGGACTCATCGTTCTTATTGAAATTCTTGCAATATCATTCATCGTGATTTCTCAAACTGACTCCATTTTATGCATAGTATTTACGTCAATCTTATAGGTGATATCTTTTATAACACAACGAGTTTCTTTACTTGTATGTCTTACTGTATATTTTCAATTCTCCTGAAGAGGTTTCTTATGAAATCGACAGATCATAACGTCGATATCTTGACTAACTTCAGGCTGATTGTTTTTCCCTACAATCATATCTCCTCTTGAAATATCAATATCATCTTCAAGCGTCATTACTACAGACATTGGTGCAAATGATTCTGCTAGTGGTGCTCCATCAAGTTCAACTTCTTTTACTTTACTTTGAAATCATGAAGGTAATACGACAACCTCATCTCCTTTTTTGAACACTCCTCCTGCTATTCTTCAGGCATATCATCTATAATCATGATATTCATCACTTTGAGGACGGATTACCCACTGAACAGGGAAACGACGATCTATATGGTTTTCATCACTTCAAATATGAATTGTTTCCAATAGATATAACAAAGGAGATCCTTGATATCGATTCATATGCTCTGATCTATGCACAACATTGTCTCATGTTAATGCACTCATAGGAACAAAATGTATATCTTGAATATTAAGTTTCGACGTCATTCCTTCAACTTGATCTTTTATACCATTATATACTTCCTCAGATCGATCAACTAGATCCATCTTATTGATACAAAAGATAATATGAGGGATACCTAGCAACGATGCTATAAAACTATGACGAGATGTTTGTTCTATAACCCCTTTTCTAGCATCAATTAATATGAGTGCAACATTTGCAGTACTAGCTCAAGTTACCATGTTTCTAGTATATTCAAGATGTCATGGAGTATCTGCTATAATAAATTTTCTTTTTGGTGTAGCAAAGTATCTATAAGCTACATCAATAGTAATTCATTGTTCTCTTTCTGCCTTGAGTCAATCAGTTAAATACGCAAGATTAACTTCTTCCTCGCCTTTACGCTTAGAAGTTGCTTCTATTGCTTCCATTTGATCAGCAAAAATTGATTTTGTATCATACAAAAGTCTCCCTATTAAGGTGCTTTTTCCATCATCTACACTTCAGGCAGTAGTAAAACGAAGAAGTTCCATATCAGCATACGTCATTACAACACTATAAATCAATTAAAAGTAACCTTGTTTCTTTCTATCTTCCATCGCAGTTTCTGATCTTTTGTCATCTGATCTTCATCACCTTTCGGTCACTCTAGTAGAAGCTACCTCTTCTATTATCTTCTGTATCGTATCAGCATCAGAATGGACTGCTCCAGTACAGGTAACATCACCAAGTGTTCTATAACGCACTTGCATAGGAGTTATTTCCTCATCATCTTTGAGCGTAATAAATCTTTCATCATATGCCAAAACTACACCATCTCTTACATAACAATCTCTCGTATGGCTCAGATACAAACTAGGAATTTCAATATCTTCTTGTAGTATATACTGCCAAATATCCATTTCAGTCCAGTTGGATATTGGAAATACTCTAAAATGCTCTCCGATCTTTTTCTTTCCATTGAAAAGATTCCATAGTTCTGGACGCTGATTTTTGGGATCTCGTTGTCCAAACTCATCTCTGTGTGAGAAAAATCTTTCTTTGGCACGTGCTTTTTCTTCATCTCTTCTTCCTCATCACATTGCGGCATCAAATTTTTCTTCTTCCAATCCATCTAGAAGTGTAACTATCTGGAGTCCATTTCTACTTGCATTGACTCAGGTTTCTTCGACTGCTCTTCCACTGTCTATACTATCTTGTACAAGTTTTACAATAATTCTAGCACCAATTTTTTCCGCCCATGCGTCACGAAAATCTAACGCTTCTTGAAAATTATGTCCCGTATCTACATGCATCATTGGAAACGGAATTTTGCCAGGAGCAAAAGCTTTTTTGGCTAGATAAGACATTACAATACTATCTTTCCCACCAGAGAAAAGTAATACAGGATTTTGAAACTGAGCCGCAACTTCACGTAGTACATAAATTGATTCAGCTTCTAGTTCTTGTAGATGTTTAAGATTGTAGTTCATGGAAACAAATTAATAAGATAATAATTTCGTAAGGTATACTATTTAGCAATATAATTATGTTCTTGAAGGTAGGCAATTACTTGATTTACTCACTCTTGGATACTACAAAGATCCGTTCTGACTTCAATTTCTGGATTCTCCGGAGTCTCATATGGATCAGATATTCCAGTAAAATTCTCTATTTCTCATTTTCTAGCTTTTGCATACAAACCCTTTACGTCTCTATCTTCACAAATATTCAAGGGTGCATTAACAAACACTTCTATGAAGTTCGTTGTATTATCTCTTACATATTTTCTCAAATTTACATAAGGAGAAATGAATGTTGCAAGAACTCAAACTCAATGTTTGGTAAGCAATCAAGCAACGAATGTTATTCTTTTTATATTTTCCTCTCTATCTTGTTTAGAAAATCATAAATCTTTAGTGAGATGTTCTCTTACTAGATCTCAATCTAATTGCTGAATATTTTGGATTCAAGACTTCTGTAGATGATCAAAAACTGCATCTGAAAGAGTTGTTTTACCGGCTCCAGATAGTCACGTAAATCGTAGAACATATCACTTCATATCTATTTTTCAAAAAAAAATGTGCGACAACTGTCTTAATATTTATATGCAAGTATAATACTAATGCAATAAAGACTTGTGACAAACATGAATATATATAGTATCTTTGCCACTATGAAAAAACTGATATCACTATTTACAAAGTACAAAAACATCATCCTTTGAGATAAGGATTACGCTGAATTATTCAGATGAGCGTGAATTTCTTGAATTGCTTCAGTTCTTGGAATGTGATTTTGATACCTCTTCTTGATCTTAGCTTGAAGATGGTTTGGAGATGAAGCAGTTTGATTATATAGTCTTACTGTTATGATATTTGCTCTCATATCAGCCATGATAGGTCTGTGAATACAATGATCTATTGTTAGATATATTAATCAGAATATTGTTCATAATGAAACTGGGAAGATAAGATCTATGTTAAAAGCTACTTTAATGTATGTGTGAAGTGTTACAATAATCATGATGGTTATACTTTACTTTACAAAGTCGTACATAGCAATTAACATCTTTAACGAGCCACGTCTTGAGAATCTATTAGAAATAATAATCATCATATTGCCTATAGCTCCCATTTACACAATTTGAATGGAAATGCTGAGATGATTCAAGATGATAACATGGTATGAATTTGTAAAAAAGATATGATTATTTCTAACTAAAATCACAACTCTCATTATTATTTATCTAACTACTTGAACTATTTATGGTCCTGCATATGGTTTTCTAGCAGCTATAATAATTCTAGCTTTTATTGCAATTATTGGCCTATATAAACCACTAAAGAATCTGCCAAAAAGAATCCCTATTGATAATAAACAATTCATCATAACTTCTTTACCGATGATGATAACCTCTATTGCAGCATTTATTACTGCACAAACTGATATATTTATGTTAGGGATGATGATGGATACGTCAGATGTCTGAGTTTATCAAATGGCCATTTCTCTATCAATACTTGTTTGATTTTGATTGAATATGGTAAATAGTATCATAGCTCCACAAATTGCTAACTTATATCGATCTCATAATATCAAAAAACTACAATCAATCTTAAAATTATGAGGTCTAGTATCAATTCTAGTTTGAATTCCGATATTTTTATTTTTTATGATTTTCCCATGATTCTTTTTGTGAATTATTTGAAAAGAATTCCTCATATGAAGTACTCCTCTTATGATTTTAGCCGGATGACAGTTAGTTAATTCTCGAGCTTGAAGCGCATGAATTTACATGAATATGACGGGTAAACAAGTTGTGATGCAATATATAATTATTGCTTGAGCTATTTTGAACGTGGTATTAAACTTTATTCTTATTCCTAACTATTGATTAACATGAGCCGCAATAGCAAGTTGCATTAGTCTTTCATTTTGGAACATTTCTTATGTAAGCTATATTTGGAAAACAGATAAATTAACAACATTTTTTTGGAGTTAACTGTTTCAACTAAAATTATTTACAAATCAATAAAATATAGATTGAGTGCTCAATTTTTTCGTTTTTTTAATAAAATATCTGAATTTTCAAATTCATTTAACAATTCTTCTCTTTCCCATTCAAAACTACAATCATCAATCAGTAAAATAAATTCTATATCCCACTTCTTCAAGATAGAAAAATTTTTCATATCTTTTCTCCACAATTCAATGTCGACTGATCTAGGGTTAGTTGAATTTGAATATAAGTGAAAAGCTTCAA
This sequence comes from Candidatus Absconditabacterales bacterium, assembly GCA_937923605.1. Lineage (GTDB taxonomy): Bacteria > Patescibacteriota > Gracilibacteria > Absconditabacterales > Absconditicoccaceae > JAHDCT01. Next base: position 72,562 of record CALDTY010000003.1, on the reverse strand, counting down.
TATTGTCAGATCTTATTAAGCGGGAATCTCATATAAATTTATCTAATACTAGAGGAATGATTTTTTTATTAGTCCATTCACATGCAACATAGCTATGCCAAGGCATGATGAGAATATTTCCATCTCCTTTATGGTTAGATAAATAATCCTTAAATTCGTAATATTCTTGAGGTCGATTTGTCCATAAAATTTGATTTCATATAGCCTGAGGCATATGAGGATTTCGTATATGCAGCAACAATAAACTCAATAAAACGATCATTCAATTTAACATAGTATTATTTTTTCATAGAACATGATGATCTTCGATTTTTAGTATAATATATTTCCAAAAAACTATCCATCAGACGAGTTGTGATATCATAAGCATTCAAATTCGTTTTTGAGAATCTCTCATTCCATTATACAAAGGAATATTGTCTCACATTCGCCATATAACACTTCATCGTATATCTGATCAAACTCAAACTCACAACACCCAGGACAGCACTCATAAGATCGCTACAAATAATCCTCGTTTGCGTGTTTTAGTGCCCCACAATAATATTAGCCATCAAACCATACAACAAAAGACAATAATGATGCCTCAAATCCATCGATATTGATACACCTCTCAAGGCACCAAGATGTGGCCTGCCCTTTCTCACCAAAATCAATACTGAAGTAGTCATGTTAACTCGCTCCCAAGTCCATCTAAATTTGTTATCTGAAATACTTCAATGTTAGTTTTATCAATCTCAACAGTCTTACTTAATGTATTATTGTTTCATGTGATTGCTGAAAAGATTCGATTACTATTTGTAAGCAAGATGATAAATCAACTTAAAATCAAGTATTTGAGCTGCTTAACTTTCCTTAGATATATGATTGCCCAGACAATATATATCAAAAGAATCATAAAAAGTGAGTGTGGCCTCGCCATTAACGCTATTGAAAATGATAATCACACATAGATCAAATCTATTGGACTTTGTCTTTGCAATAAAAGCAGTCAAAGTCATATATATATAGCGCTGATAAGAACATTAGGTTGGGTTAATCATCTTTCATAAAAAAATGGACTAAATATGAGAAAAGTCAGAAACAATAATATTAAAAGATATTTTTTCTTATTTTCAAAAAAGATTCTTTTTAACGGAAAATAATAGAAAAATATTCATCAACAAATAACTATAACTAGATATATAAATCATGATAATTCTCAAAAAGATTTCACAATTATATCTAAGAATTGCCAGAGAAAAGAGTCATATATCGAATACTGATTTTCATAAAACACTTGATCTAAAAAAAATGGGAACATAATGCTATACAAATGATGAAAGAGATGCGAGATCCTCTAAGTATTGATCTTGATATCAAAAATTAATGACATCATTTTTGTATCTTTGATATACTTTCTCAAAAGATTCCAATGTATAATATTTCAAATAAGTATCACTTGAACTTTTGTTAGTTACATTAAAGCTTGGTAACGAATCTAAATCATACTTTTCTTGGATCAATTTAAAATCAGTATCAAGTGTCTCGTATTTTCAAATATAATCTACTAAGCATGTTCACTGTTTTGTGTATACAGTACTATATTGTGATTTAAAGTGAGTGTCTGCTAAATAGTCTGGTATAGCATAAATTGAGTCAACAAATTCGTCAAATGTTATTCATGCGTTAAGATTTCAAAATGGATAATACCTCAGCTGAAATTTTCAACCATCTTGAATGTCCTTTAAAAATTTACTTTTATACGCTGAAACTAAACGATCAAATGGATTTCTAACAAATGTAAAGGTCCAATAATCTTGTGGAGGTGATCAAAACTTCTTTACCCATGGTAATGAATGAATTGAATAATTATCTTTTATGTCAAATGAATCTAACTCCTGCAATGGCAGCAAACACTTCTTTAATGAAGAATTCGCTACCTTAGAGATCGGTAAATAAGACATTTTCTTATTAGGAAAAATTATAAACTCATTAGGAGCATAATTTCAGTATAATAATAACATTATTGGCCTAATATGGACTGATAATCTATATCAAGTCCGATAAATTTCCTTAACATTTATACCCATGAATGTATTTAAGTAAATCTTCTTTTTGAATTAGCAATATACATATTTATACTCTCTTTAAAAGAATTCTTTTTATAAAATAAATAATAATGTGAGAAAACAGGTTCTTCATACTCTCAGCTCCAAAATCTTGAACAACTTCCCTATATCATTATTTACAATTACATCCTGAAATTTGTATGTCATCAGTCAAGGAACCTCATTTCTTTTCAAAAGATATAATACGAGAATCGCTAAGTGCTGAGTATAAAAGAAATACATGAGTCGATCTCTGATGGTATTTTTCTCATACAGTACTACCAAATATTCATGCAGCACATATATCTAATACTAAACATTACGAAAGATTGTTTGAGCATAGAAAAGAGAATCAAATTTTTTGAGAAGCAAGTACAAGTTATCTCTTTTCAAAGATTGCAAGCAGTGAAATTTATAAAAAGTATCCTGATGCAAAATTCCTAGTTATACTCCGCAACCCTATATCTAGAGCATATTCACACCGAGCAATGGCATATAGAGATTGAAAAACTACGAAAAGAATGATTGAATCTATACAAAACGATATGACAAAAGAAGTAAGATGACGATGACAATCTCATCTATACATAGAACCTTGATTTTACTCTTCTCAACTAAAAAGATATTTTGATTTATTTCCTCGCTCAAACTTTAAAATCATTTTTGCAGAAGATTTATTTAAAGATAAACTAACTATACTAAACGATATATCTGATTTTTTGTGAATCAAAAGAACGCAATTAAATGATGATAAGGTATATAACTCATGATGAATACCAAAATATCCTTTCTTTAATTGGATAATAAATAAATTATGAATAATGCCATACCTGCGTAAACTATTAACATGAGAACAAATTGAGAAAATTAAATGATTCTTTAATAAAAAAACATCATTGATTAATGAAGAAGAAATTAAATTTTTAAATAATATTTATAAAGATGAAATCCAAAAACTAGAAAAGTTATTAAACATTAATTTGAATACTCGGCAATAGTTTTAGTTAGTCGATTTCTAATATTAAAGACAATTATATTTTTATCTTCGTATATAACCTGAATCTCTGGAATACTTGACAAATAATTCAAGTTGTTGAGAAATTTATTTCATGATCACTCTTTTGAAAAGAAAAAAAATCAATGTATGTAGTTCTTATGTAGAATAATTCTATCTAATCAAATATCTAGTAAATATTTAAAATCATTCAATGAGTATTCACATGTTCAATCTTTTATTAAATTATTCAAAATACAATTTCAATCTATTTCCTTATGTTTTTTAGAATGAAAATTTGAATCTTCCTTATGAAAGAATGAAGGATAAGTGTAAATCTTCGACTCGAAATCGTTTAAGTTATGATATAAATTATAATAGTGAGTTGTGAATCATGAGTTTGGTAAAGATAAATAATATTTATCACTATCATTTAAATACTTATTATAATCACTCATATCTATAAACTCAAAATAGGGTCTCTTAAAAGAAAAATTATTCTCAAGAAAAAGAATGATAGAAATTAATACTGCAAATGATAATGATAAATTTTTAAAGTTCTTTGCAATAAGCAATGCTCATCAAAAAGCAAATAAATTAAAAAAATAAACTCATTTTCTAAAAATCTCTCAATAAGGCAATTGATGAAGATAGTATAATGGTAGTTTAATTCATTCATAATGGTTTCAAAGGAAAACTAAGTATTCTCATCAGTATAACATAATTCCACAAATCATCAATAATATAGCAAAAGTATTGATATTTATTTCTGTAGACTTCTCTTCTTTTAAAGTTACAGTCTTGTTAAAGTACATAAACACTATGTACAATAAAATTAATAACGATGTGATTCAAACGTAAGAGCTATATCTAAATCTTTTTGCCTCTACTCATTGATAAAAAATTCATTTCAAAGTTGTATATAAATCATTGTTAGTAAAAGGGTTATTAATATTAGTTACAAATAAATTTCAATAGTCATAACCATAAAAATCTAATGCTCTTTCACTTACTACCTGGTTAATTCTTGAGTTATTATCTGAAATAACATAAGGCAACATATAAACTGATCATCATATCACATAGGAAACTAATCAAGTAACAAAACTAATCTTGATAAATTTTAATATACGACTTTTATTTACTGAAAGCAATCAAACGAACAATATTATAAAGGGATATAATATGTAATAGGTTGAAGATAATATTAATAATGTCGAAAATGTAATTAATAATAAAAAATTTGATAATTTCCCCTGCTTTAGAGTTCTTAAAAGATATAGCACAATTAAAGGTAAGAAGAAAATTCAGACTAAGTTGAATCGTTGAATATAAATTAACAAAGAGGAAAATCAAAAGAAAGTTCCTCATAGGATCGATAATCATACATCTCACTTACTTAATCGTTTAATAAGTAAGTAAGTGAAGAAAGCAGACAAAAGCGTATTCATAAAAATGAAGATATTTCCAACAAGAATTGGTGTGAAATACATTGACAATAAAGATCACATATATTCTCGCAATGGTGCAACCATATTATAAGATGAATAGAAATCTACCAATCTTTCAACACTAAAGTCCTTAATTACATCCGAGAATACTTTGATTTTATTAAAATATCATATATTATCTTCAAAATTATATGTTAATCTTCAAAAATTTTTAATCGGCAAAAAAAAATTCCAAGCAAAAAAATTAAAGATTAAATACAGAAGAAAAACAAATGTATTATTTAATTTTCTAAACATTAATTATTTATAAATTGAAAATGTTTTTTCCATTGAAACTCTATATTGTCTTTCAATTTTCATTTTGTTTATCGTCTTCATATATTTTTTTTGATCTACAAAGAAATTTACTAATCACTTTTCCAAACCATCAGGAGATAGTTTAAAAATACATTCAGAGAAATTTACAAAGTACTCTTCAAAACAGTCACTCGCAAGAAATGGTAATCAATATGATATAGCTATCGCCATTGGTCCACTGGCACTCAAAGTATACCTATAAGGCACAACAAGCACATCACTTGCAGAATAATAAGCAGGTATATCTTCAGAAGCTACAAATCATAACCATTTATAATTTCTTTTCGGAATCAGTTCTTTTGCTAAATCTTGGAGTGAATTATAATAAGCAAGATATTCTTGATTATTAAGTGATTTTTTTTCTGGACCCGCTCATATAATCAAAATACTGTCGGGATTATACTTTACCCATTGAGAATATCCTTTTATAAGTACAGAAAGATCCTTATATCAAGTCACATATCCCATATAGAATATTATTTTTTCATAAGACTCAAGTCATAGTTTTTCTTTTGCAAGAATTGTAGGAATCCTTTTTTTATTTTCTACTCAATGATGGATAACTTGAATAAGATCTTTACGTAAACCATATTGAGAGTATAACCTTTCTTTATGCACATACTCATGAACTATTATTGAATCTCGTAATCAATATAAAAAGTATAATACCTTAAAAGCAAATTTCACTACAAAAACTGGTAAGAATTGACCATGATTTTTTATAAAATTCGCATCAATATCATTATAATCAATTGCATGATGACTAGTGATCACCCACGTCTTTTTAAAAAATATTATCGGAAGAAATAATATTAAATATCCTACAAACAGTGAACCAAATAAGTGAAGTTCGTGTTGAACATGAACTGTTGTATAATTAGATCAGTACTTTAGAAGATGAGATACAATTTTGAAAAAACTTTTAATTCAAAACGTTCGACCTCTTATAATATTTACACCATCTTCTAGATAAGTTTCAGGCTCTGAGTCAATATCACAAAATATACTCATCACTGTCTCATTATCAGTAAATGATGTAATAAGATTTTTAGTATATGAAGCTACTCATCATTTTTTTGAATATAACTTTCATTTCTCAGGATAAATTGATATATGCAATACCTTTTTCATGTTATGATGTTTTATCATCTAAAACAACATAATCTCTACTGCTATGTGTTTTTTTTCACATTCAATCTAATAGCTCAATATTATATTTTCTACAAACTTCTGCTTCTGGTATATTTCCTAAGTCTTTATTTCTATCTCCTCAATTAGCGAAAATTAATCTAGCATCTTCATCTGACTCGCGAATCAATTGTGCCACCTTTTCTAAAGATTTTGTGACTGGGATTTCTCATCAGGGGAGCTGGTGCTTATCGATACTTAAAACCACATTATCAACTGGTTTCATTGAACTCACAACTCTCATGCGAAAATCATTATCTTGAAAAGAAGGTATTCATCTTTTCAATTCAGCTTGGATGTCATTATTTATAATGACTCGCAATTCATCTCCTTGATCTTTAGATAATTCAAAGTAATCTATATGTCCTGGATGAACAGGATTAAAGTAACCAGAAATTATAACATACGTTTTTTTCATTAAATATTTTCTTTAACAATATAAAGCGGTCTTTCCATTACTTCTTCATGTATATTTGCAATATACAGAGCTATCATTCATAACGATGAAAGAGTAATTCAAGAAAGAAATATAGAAAAAATAACCAAAAAAGATGTATTTGTAAATCATCTACTATTATCCATCATAACAATATCAATAGCCATAAATACTATAAGTATGATTGCTATTATCATAACAAGTAATCATAAATATCACACTAACTTTAATGGAAATATTGAAAATGAAGTTACACTATCCATTGCTAACCTCAGTAATTTAGAGAATGAATATGAAGCTCATTGATCTCAAATTCTTTGCTTAGCATCAAATACAAGAGCTTTCTTAGAAAATCACATTCGATCCACTAGTCCTCTGTATAGTCTGTTTCTTTCTCAAAATTTAAGATATTGATCAACTACTATTCTATCCAGCAATCTATAGTCGGTGGTTCAAGGCTCTAGTTTGAAATCGGAAATTTTATTAAAAATAGAATAGAACAATCTAGAAGACATCTTTTTAATAAAGGTTGCTCCAACAATTTGAGGTCTTTTATTGTATACAATTTTGTATCAATTTTTTCGTTCTTCTATGAACTCAGAAATTTTTTCTACTGGATGTTGACCGTCAGCATCAATTGTGATGACAGCGTCCCCTTTTGCGTATTCTAATCATGCAGTAAGTGCTACTTCTTTTCAAAAATTTCTACTTAAATTAAGTCACCTTACATTATCATGGTGTAAGGAAATATCTTTGATTGTATCCCATGTATTATCTGTACTACCATCATTTACAAAAATTATTTCAAAATCATACTCTGAAATAGAATTCAATACCTTACGTAACGACAAAAAAAAGGAATGCAATGAAGCACCTTCATGATATGCAGGTATAACAATCGAAATTATCTTTTTCATAATCATTAAGTAGATATATTCTTATACGAAGTTATGTAACTTTTGCGACAGAAATGTAATCATCTTATTAGTTATATATATTAGCTCTAAAAATTAAAGCATCTTTAATCGCAGATGTTATTGATAGTTGAGCCTCTCGACCTATAGCCTTTTTAATTCTAGCAACTTTAGCAATACTAATTGATACATCCCCATCTCTTCTTGACACAATTTCATATGGGAACACCTCTCATGTGACCTCTTCTACCAATGAGATCATTTCTAAAACACTCGTACCTTTTCCAGTTCAGATATTGTAGATATTGAATCACTTTGCTAAATTTTCCCACGCAATTTTATGAGCTTGAGCAACATCAACTACATGTATAAAATCTCTTATACATGATCAATCCATCGTATTATAATCATCTCAAAAAACAAATAATTTTTCTCTTTTCCCCTCAAGAACTTCCATCATTATTGGGAGTAAATTTGTTGGAACATCATGTGGATCTTCTCAAATTAAACCACTTGGATGAGCTCAAATCGGATTAAAGTACCTCAAGCAGGTAATATTCATCTGTCTCCATTGGGCCATATCTTTCAATACCTGTTCTATAATAAACTTTGTTGTCCCATATGGATTTGTTGTGTTTCCTGTTTTCATTTGTTCTTCAAAAGGTGCGTCTTCCGAAGATGCGTCATATACCGTCGCTGAAGATGAGAATATAATATTTCTTACGTTATATGTATCCAAACAACGTAATAGATTTATGGTTCCTAAGATATTATTTTCATAATAACTAAATGGTTTATCACAACTTTCCTTTACTGATTTTAATCAAGCAAAATGAATCACCCCATCAAATACATGTTTTGTGAAAATCGTTTCTACCTGTTGAATATCTCTTATATCAGCATATTCAAATAGTGGATGTATTCAGGTGATAGTAAAAATTGCTTCTGTCACTTCTTGCACACTATTACTTAAGTTATCCAGTATCACTACTTGATGTCATGCTTGAAGCAATTCAACAACTGCATGAGATCATATAAATCAAGTTCATCAGGTTATAAGAAGTTTTGACATAGTTTTCTATAAGGAATCAATTCAAAAAGAATAAGAAAATTGATAAGTTTTAATACCTATAATGCTCTGGCTTATATGGTCCATCTACAGGGATATGCATATAAGCTGACTGCTCTGGAGTCAATTCATCAAGTTCTACTCACACTTTAGCAAGATGTAATCTAGCAACTTTTTCATCTAAATGTTTCGGAAGCATATAGACTTTATTTTCGTATGAGTCAGCATTGTTCCACAACTCAAGTTGTGCTATCACTTGATTGGTAAAAGAATTACTCATTACAAATGATGGGTGACCAGTTGCGCATCATAAGTTTACCAAACGACCTTCTGCTAAGATTATAATATCTTTTCAATCAATAGTATATTTATCAACTTGTGGCTTGATCTCTATCTTTGTGTCTCAGTAATGTTCGTTGAGCCATGCCATATCTATTTCGTTATCAAAATGGCCAATATTGCATACTACTACCTTGTCTTTCATGTTCTTAAAATGCTCTCCAGTAATAACATCTTTACATCCTGTTGCCGTCACAATGATATCTGCTGTCTTTACAGCATCTTTCATTTTCTTGACTTCATATCATTCCATAGCAGCTTGAAGTGCATTAATTGGATCAATTTCTGTAACCATTACTCTCACCTTTGAATCTTTTAGTGACTCTGCAGATCATTTTCCTACATCACCAAATCATGCTACAACTGCAGTTTTACCTGCAAGCATTAGATCTGTTGCTCTTCTAATTGCATCTACGCAAGATTCACGACAACCATATTTATTATCAAATTTAGATTTAGTTACACTATCATTAATATTAATTGCAGGAAGTGTAAGTGTTCCTGCCTTTTCTCTTTCCACCAAACGATGTACTCATGTAGTAGTTTCTTCTGATATACCTTTGATGCCTGGAACAAGTTCTGGATGATGATCTAAAATTAAATTTGTAAGATCTCAACCGTCATCTAAAATCATATTAATAGGTTCTCCAGATGGAAATTTTAAGGTCTCCTGAATACATCGATTAAATGATTCTTCGTCCATTCCTTTCCATGCAAATACTGGAACTCAAGTGTGTGCAATTGCAGCAGCGGCATGATCTTGGGTAGAAAATATATTACATGAACTCCATGTAACTTCAGCTCAAAGATGAACCAATGTTTCTATCAAAACTGCGGTTTGTATAGTCATATGTAAGCATCAAGCAATTCTAGCTCAAGCTAAAGGTTTAGTATCACCATACTCTTCACGAAGAGCCATAAGTCCAGGCATTTCTGCTTCAGCTAATCAAATTTCTTTGCGTCATCGTTCAGCCAATGACATGTCTTTAACTTTGTATTTTCCTTCAATATAATCCATGAGATGGTATAAAAAATTAAAATTTAATTATCAAAAATATTTTTCATGTCTGTTTTTTCCCAACTAACATCATCTCTTCAAAAGTGCCCATATACTGCTGTCTTTGCATAAATTGGTTTTTTTAGATCTAGAGTTCTAATGATTCATGCCGGGGAAAGATCAAATTTTTCTCTGATGGTTGCTTCGATTTCTTCTAATGATTTTTTTTCTGTACCAAAACAATCTATATATACTGATGTAGGTTGCGCAACTCAAATCGCATAAGATAATTGAATTTCACATTTGTCGCATACTCCACTCGCAACCACATTTTTAGCTACGTACCTTGCCATATAAGCAGCAGATCTATCAACTTTTGAAGGATCTTTTCCAGAAAAAGCTCAGCCTCCATGCCTTCAAACTCCACCATATGTATCAACAATAATTTTTCTTCAAGTTAATCAAGAATCACCATGGGGTCATCAGATAACAAATGCTCAAGTAGGATTAATATGAAATTTGGTATTCTCATCAATCCAATCTCAACAAACTGGCATAACAACATACTCCATGACGTCCTTTACAATTTGGTCATGAGTAACATCAGGATCATGTTGTGTAGAGATAACTACTGCATCAAGTCTTCTTGCAACTCAATCTTCATATTCTACTGTCACTTGAGATTTACTATCTGGTCTTACCCAAGTCAATTCTTTTTCTTTCCTCACTGCAGCTAATTTTTTTGTTAATTTATGTGCTAGTGTTATAGGAAGTGGCATAAGTTCTGGTGTTTCATTGGTTGCGTATCCATACATAATACCTTGATCTCATGCTCATTGCTCAGAATGAAGTCATTCTCATACGTTTACTCACTGAGCAATTTCGGCGCTTTGTTCATGCAACGCTATGAGGACTGAGCAATGGTCTCCATCAATTCCGTATGATGAATCAGTGTATCCAGCATTTTTAATTGCTTTCCTTACTACTGCTTGGACATCAATCGTTGCCTTGGTTGTCACTTCTCAAGCTACTACAACCAATCATGTAGTGGTGAGACACTCACATGCTACTCTACTGTCTGGATCTTGTTCCAACATAGCGTCTAAAACGCTATCAGAAATTTGATCACATAATTTATCTGGATGTCATTCTGAAACCGATTCAGAGGTGATAAATTGAGTTCTAGTCATCTAAATCATATAAGAATAAAAAAACTCTCCTAATTTGGAAAGGTATCTTTTACGAGCCTTTTGATATCTTTCCACAAATTTGAATAAGTATGAATGATATCAACCATTGCCCCGATGCTTCAGAATAATTGATATCTTACTTTATGCACTTTAGTATTTATTTCAAGGTATTCGATAGTTGAATTAAGCAACTTTTAATAAGTTATCATATCAAGTTTTGTTTCTAAATGCATCATTGTTTTTGATGAGATTTTTAAATTCATCTACAGTAATAAGAGTTGAAAATGTACGTAATTTTTCAAGTCATTTTTCATGATAATGTGACCATCGACTTGCACAAGCATCTTGAATTATATATGTAGGATGTCACTTAACATGCGCTGTAATTGCTCAATCATAAACACATTGATGAGTTACTCATCCAACAAAAAAGATTGGCATCTGTGAACTTAGGATTTTTTTTACTTGTTCATGCTTAAGAACATTTAGCTGAGAATCACTATATACATTATTAAGTTGTTTGATTTCGTCAATAATATCATTATCTCGATCTTTCTTTTCTCATTTGTTGATATGTTGTACAACAAGGTTCTCGATTCAATTTTCTACAGCAATATCAAAACATTCTCCTATCAAATGCCTCACCTTCACTTTATCTTTTTGGTATTTGTGGGCATAGTTTTCTTGTATAATAAATGAGTTTTTATGAAGAATTTTATTTTGAGGATGTACTCAAATTAGTAAGGACTTCTGTGCTAGCATAACATATATAAATAAACAAAAAGCATCTTCACAATACAGAAGATGCTTTTTGCGATAAGACACACAATATAACATCTTTCCTCTGTGAGGTAGGAATTGGCACCTTCTTATCAAATTATAAGGGTTGCCGGGATAGTCATAGAGCCTAATCTCTCGTATCCACTCTCGATATCTGTGCAAGCACAGTTGCCTTCGATTGACAAAAATATATAGATGTGTTTAGTATTTTCAAGTTAATATCTACTATTTACTATAAAGTATGTGTTTGGGTACCATGCACTTGAATACACGCAGCAGCAAGTTTACTTCATAATTCCATACCCTCTTTCCATGTTTTACCATGATGTATACAATATAGGATTCCAGCCCTAAATGAATCTCATGCTCATGTAGGATCTTTTACTTCTGAGATTAATTCTGCTGGAACAGTAAACGTCTCATTTTTATCTACATAACGTGATCCATTTGATCCTAAAGTAACTATATATGCATCTACAAATTGCAGTAAGTCTGACTCCTGAAGCTCAGCTATCTTACATAGAAGATCCAATTCATATTCGTTTACAATCAGATATGTAGCAGCAGTTAAAGTATCATGAAGCATTTGTTTAGAAAATACCGGAAGAGGTTGACCCGGATCAAAGATTACTGGAATGCCATTTTTTTTACATTGTATTGTGTGATTCATCATTGTTTCTGGAGCGTTTGGCGCGACAATTGCTATACTAATCTCTTGTTTGACTTGATCTATCGACATCAAATGAGCATCGAAACTCGCTCAAGGGTAAAATGAAGTGATTTGATTATTCTTATTGTCAGTCATAATGTTTGCAACAGCAGTATGATGAGTTTCTGAGATTACAGTATACGTGTAATCAATCCATTGCTTGTTAAACTCACTCGCTAATCGTTCTTTACCTACCGCTCCAAGCAATATTGATTCTTGTTTCAATAATCAAAGATTATATGAAATATTTTGACCTGCCCCACCATTATGAGCATGAAATTCATCAATATTAAATCATACACTAAGTTGATTAGTTTTTTCTGGAAGGATATATTTACCAAATTCATCATGGAAATTCATAATATAATCATTGGCTATAGAGCCACTTACTAAGATTTGTTTCATTGAAAAACGATATTTAAATAAACAAAAAATATGCTATGAATTTTAAAATTAATTTAAAGTCATTATTACTTCTAAAGTAAAAATAATAATTATTAATCAATAAAAAAAAGCTTGAAACAAAGTTTACAAGCTTGCAATTCTAATCATTTTTTGATTAAAGAATTTGTATTTGTCTATTATCTGATTCAACTCTTAGATTCTTCCATCTATATAATATACCCAGGTTACATATAGTTGCAGAGATCATAGGACACCAATGTATACGTAGTGCATAACGTAAGTCAGCCCCATCGAGTAAACCAATTATATTCAATACCCATAGAATTACAAAGCAAGGCCAAATAGCTAATCCTAACATAGTTTTGCTAAGATTCGATTTTGATCTACTTTTTCCTCTATAGACTGATTCCTCCAATTCCTTACCTTGACACAAATAGTACCAAAGCAGCATAGGAACTGTAATTACAATCCATTCAATGTGACCCATCCGTTGTATTGATAAAAATGCGCAAATCATCATAACGAATAGATTAACATACCATAGTCTTGGGGCAAAGACAAAGGCTTTAATTCCTCTAAAAATTTTTTTAAAAAACATATTCTTTCATTTTTGTTATTTAATTTATTATGAAATTACTGAAGGGAATGCTAAATTTTTTGAATAAGGTAATAAAGCATTAATTTGATTTTGTATATTTTCAATTTCAAGAGAATAAAGGCTTTCGCTCTTATATGAATCTACAAAAATAGTTTTAATGTTAGCACTATCATCATCTGTAAATTGATGTAACAATACACATAATTCTTTACCTGAAGGCAAAATTAACTTCACAATCGCGTTAGATACATCATCTACGTTAGATAATTCAGTAACAAATGATTTAGAAGATGTTTCAAAATCGTTTATTGCTTGATGATAAGATTCAAGTTTGCTTGAACAATAGTTACTAACAATATATCTAAAGAAAGATACAGGCAATATGTAAGAGAGTGATGTGTATATTGATTCTTTTTTATAAAGAATCTCAACTAACACTGCCAGTGTTATGCAAATAGATAATACAATCGATCCAACTAGTAAGGGCAACTGTTTATCTGTTAAATATCCATGAGCGATTGCAACTCCAGAAATGGATACGATCAACATTAAGATTGCCACATAAATAGGAATCAATTTGCTTTCATTAAAATCATCAAACGAATCATGTTGATGAAGTTCATCTTTTAAAGAACAATAATAATTTTTCATGTCTAATTTTTTATTTAAGAATTTAGTTTAAGAATTTAAATACATATATATTATTAAATAATTGGTCTTTAAAGTCAAGTTTCGATAATTACCCTCGCAATAAATGTTAAACAATTTTTAGTGACTCTTATTCCCAAAGAGATAATGGATACACTCAATCCTGAATCATTTCAGTGAAAGCTTTTTGAACTCTAGGTTTGTCTTCTGCGTTTGTAACTCATTGCCATGAGTCCGGAGATGGAATCACTGTACAAGATAATATTTCATCATGAATCAATGTATCTATAGCATCTGGAATAACCATTTCAGCAATAGCTGTTTGACTATGATTGAGAACAAACTGTACAAACAGTGGATGAGCTTGTTTGAAAAAATCTTGATGAAATCACCAAAAATTCATTGAAACTGTTTCAGTTCATGTCAAAAAATTCTGTTCATGATCAGTTATTTTTCAATCTACCTTACCAATTTTACGATGCTCAACAACCTCTTGCAATTGTCCCTCCTCTACCTGGCATATACCTCTATTTACAAAGCCGTGATCAGATAATGTATTTCAAAGAACATATCACACCAGAAAAGCTTTATTGTTATCAATATGCTTTAAACGCTCTGCTATCAAGTAGTAACTTTTGGTGCCATACCGATCATCTGCATTGACAACTGCAAATGGTCAATTTATGACATGCGAACAAGATAAAGTAGCATGTAAGGTTCACCAAGGCTTTTCACGAGTTGCTGTTTGAGTAAATCAAAATTCTGGATCAAACTCCTGGCGTACAAGAGAAAATCTTGGACATGCAGCTAACATCTTTTCAAACTTTGTTACAAATTCTTCTTCAAAATCTTTACGGATCACAAACACCATATGTTGAAATCAAGCCTTGATAGCATCATATACTGCATACTCCAACAATCCTTCTCAATTTGGTCAAAATTCATCAATTTGTTTTAGACCTCAATAACGACTTCACATACCTGCAGCTAGAACTATTAATGAAAGTTCTTGATTCATGATTTGAAACTAGTAATAAAGTAATATGAAGATATTGTAAATAAGTGATATAAAAATACCATAAAGAAGTTTTTGAAATAATTTACCTGTAATTTATAATGACAAATATCTGTACAATTTGATGATGAACTGCTCAAGCATGAATTCTCAATATATTACAATCTATCCCTGAAATAAACTGACTAACTTGAATTGTGTGTACTACAGACAATGGTTGATCAAGTAAAATAGTAAGGGAGTCTTTGTGAATACCTTCACCTTGAGACGTTCGTAACTGTATAAATAAAGTGAGTCGCGATGACTCTGTCTTAAATTCATTATTGAATTATAGATTTCGTGATGGAGAACTCAGTTGAACTCACGTCTGAAATATAATTATCTGAGCACTTTCTCAAATCTATTGATGATACGATCAAGCAATTAAAATAATAAATAAAGAACTAAGATTGGAAACTCATATTCTACCAGTTAGCGGTTTTTCAACTCAAATTTGTGCACAGCTTGAAGATGGTAGTTCAGTTACTTGAGAACGAGAGATAATTAAAAGAGAGAACCCATCTCCTATCACATCATTTTATTTGGAGGACCCTTCAACTCCTGCTTTGTTATCAGTTTGTACTGCTCTAGAAAAGGCTGATTATATAATAGTTTGTCCATGAGTACTTGGAACTGCTATCATTAGTACACTCTTACATACATGAATAAAAGAAGCTATTGATCGCAATACCAAAGCTAAACTACTCTATTTCTGAAATATATTTAGCTATCCAAATCAAACTGACTGACGAACATTATCAGATCATGTAAATTGCTTACAAGAATATTTACCTAGAAAAATCGATCATCTCATCGTCAACACTTCGTTGCCTCCACAAGAGGTAATCGAATACTATAAACAAAGAAATCATGAGCTAGTACCTCTAGATTTAGAGAATATAGCGCCTTCTACAATAGTACATTCATGATATTTTCTTGAAGATATTGAAATAAAATCTCTAGATACCTTGGAACGTGCCTCAAATAAAAAACAACATGTAGGCACACATGTTATTAAAGCCGACAAGAAAAGAGTCAGTAAGGTTATAAACTCAATTCTACATCATTAAAGAAGATCTTGAATTTCTTGCAAGAGTTCTTTAGTCATCGCTTGATCTTGAGATTCAATAACCAATTTGAGAACTGGTTCAGTATTAGATGGTCTTAACACGAACCAAAAATCATTATCATATATCCCTATTCCGTCAGTATTGTCTACTTTATATCATTTTGAAGTAAAACGATCAATAACTCTTCCTAAAGATTGATCTGTATTTTCAACTCCGATCTTTTTTAGCGGCATCTTATCAAAAATTAAATAAGGTTCTGCTAATGTATTCAAGCTTTGACGTGTCGCTTCCATCTCCGACATTACATGAAATAGTGCCAGCAGCGGGAATTCAAATCATCAAACCTCCGGGAAAAACAAGTGTCAGCTATTTTCTCCACCAAAAATTGCTCAATTTTCTTGCATGAGTTTTTTTACATGCGTATGTCCAACTCTACACTTAACAGGTGTTCATCAAAGAGATTGAATCTTATCAATTACCGTACGTGATGTAAAAACATCATGCACTATGATGCCTCATCCAGATTTTTTTAGCATATCTGAAGCTATGATTCAAGTGATAATATCTCATTCTACTATAGTTCAAGCATGATCTACAAATCATAATCTATCTCAGTCTCAATCAAACATTATTCCTAGATCAGCTGATGTCTCAACAACCTTTTCGATCAATGTTTCATAATCATGTGGCACTTGTGTGTCACTTTGATGAATTGAATAATTTGTATCAGCTTTATCACAGATATAAGTGATATTAATATTTGTTAATCATGCTATATGCTTAAAAAATTCTTGTTCATATGCTACAGCTGCTCAATTTGAAAAATCAATAACTATATTATATGTTCAGCTCAAAGATGTAAATTTATCAGTTAACAGAGAATGTAAACTTTCTAATTTTTTTTGGACTAAGTCATTTAGTTCTAGTTTTTCTTTTCATGACTTTGACAGATCAGCATCGTGATTAGTATCTAAAGGTATATACTCGCTAATCATGTTTTTCAGTTGTAACGATGGTATCAATTGTCATGTTGTATCAATTATTTTCATCCCTACATATTCAGGTGGATTATGTGAAGCGGTAAATACCACTCATAAATCAAATGTATTTTTTCAAAAATAATATAGGAATGATGAACTACATACTCACCATTGATGATATTGATCTCACATATTTTCAACATGAATACCAGCGTTATAATAATTTGTAATTCAACTTTTTTCCAATCATGTTATAAACCAATCTATAATTTCGTTATTTGCTTGTCTTACATCACTACCAAAAATCAAGGTTGCGTCAGGTCATATACTTGAGTATAAGTGCTGTCAAATTCAGATTCCTAAATTATATGCGAACTTTATATCTAATGGTTCCCCATACACACTTCTTATATCATAAGACTTAAAACAACTATCATACATCGTTCTTAAATTTATACGCTAAAAATATCTACAATTTTTTTATGACACACTCAATTACTAAAAATTGCGTCTGTATAACTATCAGTGATACTCTTTCATCCAATCGTTGTGACTATTCATCATGCTTCCTGAAGGATGCAAACAAAAGGAGCAAAGTCATATACATGTTGTTTTGGAGCAATTACCGCATCAATCTTTCCCTGTGCCAAATAGTGATATGAACGAGTACGATCACTTTTATAATATCAAACTTGTTCGCATAGTTTTAAAAATTGATCATATGTACCATCTCTCATGAAATATTTATGTCTTTCGTGCATAATATATGCCTTTTCAAAGTTGCGATCTGATACGTTCAGTTTGTTTCAATTACACCAAGCACCATTTCAAAGTGATGCATATATAAGTTCGTCAATTATTGGCATAAATGAAATTCACAATACTATATCATTTTTATACTTTAAGGCAATAAGTATTGATCGTTCTGGCATACCTCTTGAAAATTCCCTTGTTCAATCAATAGGGTCTATGATCCAGGTATAGTCTGATTCTCACGTCTCGTTTCATGTCTCTTCTCATATAAAACCAGATCATGGTAATAGTGACCTAAGAGCTTGCTTTAGAAAAATTTCTATTTCAGTGTCAGCTTGTGTCACAGGTGATCCATCAGTTTTCATATCTTTTTCAGATGACTTGATATGTACTTGTAAATTATCTATATCATCAACGTATTTTTGGGCAAGAATTCACGCTTGCTTTACAATATCTAAGACATTTTCCTGCAATATTAAAAGATCTATCATGAAATTTTTAGATACTAAAGTCCTATCTTTGTAAGCATATTTACAATAAATTCAAATTGAGAGTAAATTTACGAAAAGAAAAACCGCAAGTAATTAATATTACTTGCGGTTTGAAATCATAATTGATTTCTTTTTTGATGAATGTGATCAAGATCCCTTCCTTTACATCATCATGAACAGGTATAATTTCTTTTCGTACGTATAGTACTTAGAGAAAAGCAATATTACCCATTCTATCTGGTTACCAATCTTAGGATTCAATGTACTTCTAATGATTTTTTCTAATAATTTTTTTGTTTAAACGATTTACAATGAATCGTTTTTTTTGTTTTTTGTTTTTGTTTTTGATGTTTTTTCATTAGAATTCGACATTGCCTAACCAATGTTTTTCGCAATGGCTGAGAGAGAAGGACTCTCCAATAAGTAACCAAATAATTTAAAGATCGCTTTCTTGACATTCATATTATATTAGTTATCTTATATTTGTCAAATTTTTTGACTACTTAATTAATGAACTATTTATCTCCTTTTATACTTAAGAGTAATCATTGAAATAATGCCTTATCTTTTGATGCAAGGATAGAGAAATTTTGAGATGCAAAGATTACAATCCCCTCACTCAAAAAAATTTCTTCTACTCAAGAAATACAACTCTGACACGAAATTGTACTAGAAGAAATAAATGATTCCTGAAAAATATTTCAAAGTATTTGATTACAAAACATATATGAACTTGATCATGATATTCCAATCTACATTTTTGATAATCATAATCATGCTCTATACTTTTGGATTAATCATATATCATCTCTAAACATTACCTCACAGATAACCTTACTTCATATAGATCAACACTCGGACATGAACGTTCCATGAAATGTTATTTCAAAAAATGTAATAACAGATCCAACTGAACTTCGAAAGTATGTAAATCTTGAATGTCAGATTTCTAATTTTATTGTTCCCTTTACTCAATTATTCCCAAGCACTAATATACAACGGATCAAGTCAGAATCTGAGTTATTATCTTACACCCTCGAAAAAAATGGATTTACAATTATTGATATTGATTTAGATTTCTGGGCTCCAGAGATGTCTAGTGAATACAAAACAACGACTATAAATCTGGTGAAAAATCTAGTAAATAAAGCTGATATAGTAACTATTGCAAGCTCTCCCTTATTTCTAGAGCAAGAATACGCTCTAGAACTCCTGAACATAATATTTGAATAACAGTACTCTTTTATTTAAAATTTCTAAAAAATAATGAAAATTTGTTTAGCTCCAATGGATTGAGTCACAGACTGTGCATATAGAATTATATGTAAACAAATTTTCCAAACGCATTGAAACGTAGATGATGAATTAATGCTCTGGACAGAATTTATGTCAGCGGATTGATATACTCACAACCCTAGTTGAGTTATAAAACATTTATTGAAAAGTGATTTTGATCATGAAACAATTGCACAAATTTTTTGATGAAATACTGACAGTCTTATTGCATGCGCTGTAGATATACAAAAAAAATATTCTTATTCATGAATAGAATTGAATATGTGATGTCCTTCACCAAAAATTATGAAATGTGCAGCATGAAGTGGCATGCTAAAAGATAAACAAAAAACTCTATCTATACTCAAAAGCATATCATCACAAATCGATCTACCATTTTCATTAAAAACTAGAATATGACTTACTCAAGATGATATTCAAGAACAATTTGATTTTCTACTTGAAGCTAGTAAATATGTACATTTGATCTCAGTGCACGGAAGAACATATAAACAATCTCATTCTTGAGATGTAGATCGAAATTTTATTTACAAGCTCAAAGAACAATTACCAGACACCTTAATTATATGAAATTGATGACTAAGCTCATATCAAGACTGTGTAACAAAAATAAATAACTTAGACTGAATGATGCCAGCCCAACGAGCAATCGGTAATCCCTGGATTCTTACTCCATATGTTCCAACAAATCAGGACGTGATTGAAACTATTTTTAAACACCTTGATCTTAGTGTTGCATGTGAACTACATTTCAAACAAGCGATACAGAACTATGATCATTCTCATGGTCTTGAGCAACCAACTTACGAAAACTTACAACATCTAGCTAAAGATATTTCAAATAACACTATTAATGTCGATCATTGTCATGCTCCAATAGAATTTCGTAAATATTTGTTTAGATATATCAATGGGTTTCCAAATAATAAAGCATGTAAAAAAAATATCCCTCAAGCGAGGAATTATAAAGATTTAAAAAAGACTCTATCAAATTATTTTGATTCAATTAGTTAGCATAAGCTCCATCATTTGCAACATATTCAGTATCATATGCATTTATCGTAACCATGTTTGACCCAATTGATTGAAACCAAGAATCATGATATTTAAGTTTCATTTCTGACCATAGATCTTTTTTCATTTTAATTACTTCTAATTGTTGAATCCCTTTGTTGAATTCTAAACTTGCTAATTCGTTTTTTGCTTTCTCCAGAAAATATCATTTAGTAGACGCAGATGTCACTAAGTTTGCATATACACCAACTACTACAATCAAAAGAGAAAAAACCATAGCAAACTTCATCATGCTATAGATCTTCTGTTGACGTCTTCATGCAAATTTAGATGCGAGATACTCTTTCGCAAGACTTTGCAAAACGACAATATTCGACATAGAGGCTAAGAAATAAAAAAACTTTATATTATTAGGTTTTCTCAAAAATTCTTAATTTTGCACTTCTCGCTGCTTTATTCCTTTCAAGTTCTTTCCAATTAGGCTTAATCACTTTTTTGTTATACAGTAATCAAACTCACTTATCAACTAATTCTTTAAAACTATGCTTGACGAGTCTATCTTCTCAACTGTGGTATGTTATTATACAACATCTACCTGAAGGCAAGAGATAATTGTGAAAAACTTTTAAAAAACGCTCTAACGCTCAAAGTTCATCATTAATTACGATTCTTCGAGCTTGAAATAATATTGCAAGCACCTTTGCATTTACTCACGCAGATTTTGCCCAAACATGAACGTCTTTTGTAGATAAAAAAGGATGTTGTTTCATATATTTGATTAAATCACGAGCAATCCACTCACGATACTTCTGTCAAAAATCTGTATACACTGTAAACAATGACACTAATTCATCGAAATTTGTTTTTCTTAGTCGTTCTTTTAAGGGAATTCAAGAACTAGTATCAAAACGCATATCTAAATCACCTTCTAATTTTATACTAAATCAACGTTCTGCTACTTTAAAATGATCCATATTCACTCAAATATCTAATAGCATACAATCAAATCATTTTATTCATGAAACCGTGATAAACTTATCGAAATCATCATATGGACAATGGACTAAGGTAAAACGATCAGCATACTCGGATCCTAAAAAGATTGATGCTTTATCTAGCATGTGCATATCTTTGTCTACTCAAACAACATGAAGATCAGGAAACATACTTAGTAGCTCTTGTGTATGTCATGCATGTCATAATGTTCAATCAAAATATGTTGAAGCTCACTGTGGGACCACATCAATTATTTGTTTTAATAAGACTGGTTTGTGTCTAAACATCAAAAAGTGACAAAAAATGAAATTAATATATTGAACTGTGTATATTGTCTTCGAGTTTAATATTGATATAGATACCAAGATGCATGTTATTTATTTTATTTAAATATTCTATATGAAACATTATTCTACTGATCGATGAGCAATTATGTTATCAATTGTTGCTCTTGCAATCTTACGATTCCTCTATTGAAGAATGGGTGGTGCTGTAACTGTTCCAACTGCTGCTGTAGTAGATAATTCAATCGACAATGAAGGTGATGAAAATGTGAAAAACGAAGTTAAAGCGGAATTACCAGAATGGTATACTTACTTACAATGAAACGATTACACCAATACAAAAACAGTAAGCGAATTTTGATGAGAAGAAGTAATAACTAGAGCGACTTCTACTCCATTTTTGGCTAGATACTGATACATTTCCAAGTTAGATGAAAAATCATGATCAGATGATTGTACATTCCCTGATATAGTAAACAAATCAAACGATCTACAAAAAACTATAAGAGTTGCGTGTGCATATGATTTACTAAGATGATCAAATGGAAACTTTATACCAGATAGAGTTATGTCAAAAGACGAACTTCTTACCGTATTAGTAAGAACTAAAACATGATTCCTTGCTGAAGATGCTAATCCATGGTTCAAAAATTATTTTGACCGAGCTCAAAATAACTGATTAATTGAGGCTGGGACAAATATTGCAGATTTCTCATGAAATGTAACTAAAGCTGACTTATGACAACGACTATATAAGTTATCGTTACTTGACTAAAAATTATTAAGAATACTGTTCTTTATTTTAATTAATATTTCGTTCTTATGACAATCTTAGCATTTATCATTATTCTTATTGGATTACTTGTGTGATGGTACATATGAAGATCTTATTATACCAATTCAGCTAAATTATTTTCACTCTTACTTATTATATTAGTTGCTTTCTTTGCATCATGGTTAGGTATGAAATATCTACATGATTGACTTCGATGAGTAAAACCATCTTCTGCCCTTTGGACTTGATTTATCATATCTAGTGTGATTGCGTTAATAAGCCTTCTAGTTAATAAAGCAGGTAGATGATGTGGAAATCCTGATTGTTGATGCATGACTTGAGGTTCATGTACAGTCCCTAAGAAAAAAACAAAGCATAATAATGTAGCTAAAGCTTCTGCTGCTGTTGCATCATGAAATAGTTGAAACTCTGATGATCTAAAAGTAATAGAAGGTATTTGACCAGTGATCGAAAAACATTTAAATGAAAACTGAATTCGAACATATGAACAATTAGCTGATACAGATCCAATACACATAAAAAATATTCTAGATCGCGCATGAGATAGACTTGCAGTACATGATCCAAGCTCTCGACCGACTCAATCAGTATACGCAAGAGATAAGGATCTTACAGGATTATCAGCATATCAAGAAACTCTAAAAGCTTGAAGAGCATAAATAATACAGAGTAAAAACAACATGAAAAAATCTGACTATATGGTTAGATTTTTTCTTATTGACAAATAAAAATTATTAAATAAAAATTATATATGGAATTTTCGTACTCTGAAACTAAAAGTACAACAGTTATACCTGTACTAGCAAGAGACATTGCTTTAAGTTTTAGGGATTCTTGACTTCTAAAGACATTAGATGAAAGGCTAATAGAAGATATATTTGCCCCACAAATTAATACATGATATGAGGAGATAACCTTCTGAATACAGTTATGAGCATTTGAATTATTAAGATACGCCAACGCAAAAAGAGAATTCAAAAAAGTGAGTGATAAAGTGTTAAAAGTGAATAACAAAACAGATGCCTCTTGGAACAAACTACTAACAAAGTATAACAAGCTATACACTTACTTTAATTGAAATGATATAAAGAAAATTCCCTCAGTAAATTATGATATTTTCAAGTTACCTTGAGCATATCAATACTCAAGCACTTATAATGTACTTGTAGATGGTATTATGAAACACAGAACAATAGACACATCAATTACCGAAAATTATATCAAAGTATTTCAAGAAAGAATTATGAAAAATTTCTACAATCAGCTCAAAAAAGATATGAATACCCTACCAACACCAAGTGAATTAAATACGACTTATGCAAAAAATCAAAAAATATCAGTAGATTCTTCCCGTTTTCGACACACCTTAATAAAGTGTAAAAGTTTTCCAAAAAGGAAATTTAAACAAACAGAATTAATCTCAACTATCGATGAAGTGTGTAAACTACAATCAGAAGAGTATGACGACGATCTTTTTGGATAGAAATTATAGAAATTTTTGAATCAAAGAATTTACCATAGCTGGATCAGCAGATCAACCACTCTTTTGCATTACTTGGCCAATAACAAATCACATAGGCTTCATGTTTCACTCTTTTAGATCTTCAAGTATATCAGGTTTTGCATTAAATATTTCTTCTAGCCACGTATGTACTTCATCTTCACCTACTCAGGTAAGTCATTTTTCTTCAATTATAAGATTCGCATCTTTTCAGGTCTCTATCATTTCTCACATTACAATCTTTGCTTGTGCATTTGCCAGCGAGCCATCCTTGATTAATCAAAGGAAATCTAAGAACTGAACTTGAGTAAACTTAGTATTTTCAAATCATCTGAGACTTTCATTTAGCCATCTTTGAATTGGTCAAACTATCCACTTTGCAACCTCAGATGGTGAATATCCATGACTTACAGCATCTTCAAAAGAATTGTTAACATGAACATCATTAATCAGTGCATTTATATATTCTTTATTAAAATTATATTCATTTTTATATCTAGAAATACGAACAAACGGTCCTTCAATCAATTGTTGCTTAACTTCTGATATATGCTCATTCGTTGCTTCAACTAAAGGCATATCTGGCTCAAGAAAATATCTATAATCCATAGCATCTTCTTTTGATCTCATGACGAATGATGTTCAAGATATATCATCCCATCATCTTGTTTCTTGATCAATAGTTCATCATTCTTGTAAAATTTTAGACTGTCTATCAACTTCATACTCGATTGCTTTTTGAATAGCCGAAAATGAATTCATGTTTTTAGTTTCAGTCCTTACTCACAAGATTTCTGTTCACTGTTGTCTAAGTGAAATATTTACATCTACACGCAATTGACCTTTATCCATGTCCGCATCTCCAATATCATTAAATCTAGCAATTCTTTGAAGATGCTTCAAAAAGAAAATTACTTCATCTCAGGATGTAAAATCAGGATGTGTTACAATTTCAACTAAAGGAGTCCCAGCACGATTAAAATCAAGTAAGACACTTCAATCTGTATGTGTTGATTTTCATGTATCAGTTTCTATATGTGCATCTCTAATTCTAACGTTACGGCTCTCACTAAATTCTTTATCTACAAAAAAATGAACTTCTCCGTCTATATTTGTTGGTTTGACTAATTGTGTGATTTGATATCCCATTGGCAAATCTGGGTAGAAATATGATTTACGATCAAATTGTGATATGTTTTGAACTTCACATCATAACGCTAAACCTAATAGTATGGCTTTATCTAGTGGCTCTTTATTTAATACTGGCAAAGCTCATGGTTGTCACATACAAGTGGGACACGTGTGCGTATTTGCCGTGAGGTCATCAAACTCCTGCTCGTTTTTACAACGACAAAAAAGTTTGTTTGGGGAGTT
Source organism: Candidatus Absconditabacterales bacterium (assembly GCA_937923605.1). Classification (GTDB taxonomy): domain Bacteria; phylum Patescibacteriota; class Gracilibacteria; order Absconditabacterales; family Absconditicoccaceae; genus JAHDCT01. The sequence continues at coordinate 46,788 of CALDTY010000003.1, read as the reverse complement.
CAATTTCAAATGCACTTCTAATCAAATTACAGTTTCAAAAATCATGCTTAGCTTATTTAAATAATGAATACTCTATATATAAAAAAAAGCTTGTCCGAAACAACGGTATCAGTCAATGAAGTCTACATAAGTGAAAACTCTGTACAAAATTATTAATATTAGAAATGTTTATGTTTTTCGCACTATATTTCAATGCGCTCATGCTCATCTAGATCTAGCATATCAAACATAATGTTTTGAATTTGCTTTACGCCAACGAAGTTCGCTTGATTTTTCTTCAATAACTTTTCAAGAATTAACTAAACTTAATCAAACTTGATCTAAATTTTCTACCTGACCATTTATTTCTATTGATGAAGGCAAAATTTTATCATATAAATTCTCATATCAAATAAAGTAATTTTGTAATTCATTATTTAGTTTTTCTAACTCATCATAACAATAAAAGTTATTAAACTCTCAAGAAAATTCTTCAGGCGATATTCCAAGATGTAAATTAAAATTAAATTTTTTTGGAAATCACTGTGTTAAATTTTTATCAACAATATTTCAAAAGTGTTTTTTAATCATTGAAATATTTTCAAAAAATGGATCGTTATTATTTCTATTTGACATTGGTATTCACATATTTGGGATAGTTTCATTGCACACGTAATTAACAAATTGATTGTTAGATTTAAGTTCATTGTAAATATTATCCTTAGTTGTATCTGCCTGTACAGATCTTCATAATAAAAGAATAGATAGCAATTCATTAGTGCAATTAACAACTGACTCTTGAATTTCAATTCATACATTATCGCTTATAGTTAGTCAACTCCTCAATGCTTGAACTCATTGTCCCATGGTTGTTATTCAATTTCAACTTCAAAGATCTATTGCACGATACATCTTTTTTCATCAATGGTCGATTATATTTTGACTGATAATATCATTAAATATCATTGATGTAGATGCTATATCTCTATTCATTCATATAGCGTATGAATGACTCTTAAAAAAAGCATAAATACGAGGATATGTATCTATAAATAGAGATTTATCTCTAGCATTTTCTCATAAATGCTTATGTGAAAAAGTTCTTAAATACAAATCAAATAGTCAAAATATCCTTCTAATATGACTTATAGGCACTATCTGATCAACTGATTTTGGATACATGTATGCAAAAAGATATTTGACTGATACATTTATTACTCTTTCTATTTCTATAGTTTTTTTTCAATCAGAAAGTATCTCTATCTCATCTTTCAGAGATAAATGATTATATATCTTATCATCAATAATTACAGGAATGTCTCTTTGATAAAGCATAATTAATAATATAAGTATATATTTCTATTTGTCAACACTAATCCAATTAGCAAATTTCTTAACTGCTCTTACTCTATGATTATATTCAGCTTGCCATAAATCCATGTTAAATATAGCAGGTTTTTTCATATCTTCTGGAATAAAGATAAGATCATATGGAAGTGATGTATCCTCTTGTATATCATTATAATAATCAAAACTAACTATTCATGATACTTCTCATACAAACTGTATCGGTTCTAATAAGTCTGAATCCATATAACTTACAACAGACTGAAACATTGCTGATTTATTTGCTACACCTTTAAACAATTTTTCTATTCATTCAAGTCATATTCCCTTATACAAAAATTTAGTCAACGCTCATGGAAATTCATGATAGGCGTCAAAGTAGATTCAACTATCATCTACTAAAACAGGTCATTGAACTTCTACATATGCTTGGAGACACTTATCATAAGAGATATCCTTTATTATATTTGTTTGAATTTCAGGAACATCAAGATCTAACTGTTGAACGTCGATGTCTTTAGGCAAAAAAGAAGCCATTTCTTTAAATTTTCATGGATTTCAAGTTACAATAGTAAGCATTCCTATGTAAGATGTAAATAACTACACTAGTTCTATTCTTAAACCAGTTAACTGACTTGCTAGCTTAATATTGATAGCTCACTTTCAAATTGCTAAAGCTTTCTGATCTTCAGGCAATTTAACAGTCGCTTTCCCATCTTTTATATCAACATGAGTTATCTTTGCTGGCTTCAACGAATCAATAACTAATTGAATTTCAGCTTTTTGTTCATCATCAGAAACTTTTTCTATAATATCTATCTTTTCACCATTAAGTAATGATAAGATCGTATTAATCCTATCTCCACGATGTCCTACAAAAACTCAAACGGGATCTATCTTCTCATCATCAGTACTTACTAACATCTTTGTTCTTTTTCAAGTGATTCTTACGATTTTATCTATACTAACCATGCCTTCTTCATACTCGGGAACGATTCTTTTTAGTAAGGCATCAATAAATTCTGATCATGATTGAGTGATATCTAGATTAATTCATCAACTTCCTTTTGAAATTTGTTTTAAGTATACAATTATTTCTTCTCATCAGTGATATACTCTATTTGGAACTTGTCCTGCAGGAGGAAGTACTACAGTTGCTCAATCTACATCTAAGACGATGCTCTCTGCAATCACTCTTAGAACTTTTGCTTTTAGTAATTCTCCTTGTTTGTCTTGAAATTTTTCAAAGAAACGCTCTCTTTCTATATTCTTTAAATTTTGTTTAATTGTTTGGGCTGCAGCTTGCACACCAATTCTAGTAAACTCAAGTGGATCAGGAGTAATATCGATAGTTAGCGTCTCTCACAATGCTGCATCTTTCTTAATTTTTTTTGCTTCGGCAAGAATCATTTGACGATCTTCTTCTTTGTCTTCAATTTCTTCTACTACGTCTCGTAATCTAAAAACCTTAATTTCACCATCTCAAGCCACACTCACAGCAATTTGTGCTTTTCTTTCGTGTGGTAAATAATCTTTTTTGTATGCAGTCTTTATACCCATTTTCATAATATCGAGTACTTGAACCGGATCATACTTATATTCAGAAATAAGCTGTTCGATTGCTTCTTTAATCTGTTGTCAGTTTAATTTCATAGTGACACATAATTATAATAAAAATAATAAAAGCCCCACCGATTCCTCGGGGAGCTTTTGTTTGTCTTACTATACATGCAAAGATTTAAAAATCAAGTTTTTTTGTAATAAAAAAATGAAAACACAATGTGCCTCCATTTTATTTGTTTTAAGAATTTAATCTTAATTTAAAACAAGCTGCGGAATAAAACGCATGTAGCCATAATCTTCCTTTCTAAACTCTGTACTGAAAGCATGATCTAATTCAAAATGATCTGCTAGCTCAATAGCCATTTTTCTATCTGTCAGTATGACGACATGATTAACAACATCCCACCATCCTGGGAAATAACGATTTTCTTCATGAGTATTTTCTGCAATCTCTTTGATAAAAGAACGATGCTCTCCATCAATATTGCCCGTCACAAATTGCTTAAGGTAGTCGAAATATTCTTGTTTATGTCTTGATTCACATAGTATATAAAAATCTCTGCTACCAAAAGTTTGCTTATGAAGACCAAAGTACTTTCGTTGTTCCACTATCTTCCTATAAGAAATTGCATGCAAACCTTGTTGGTATTCACAATGGTACATACACTTAAAATCCAGCACCATACCCAACTTACATCGATAGTATTTATTTAACTCTGGGATTGGATAGTTAAATGGATTATGCATTCTTGAAGAAAATTCAAAGTGATTATTTTGTTCATTTCTAAAAAAAGATGCATCTACCTTTGGATAATCAAGTTTATGTAAAATATCAGGTTTCTTGTACCTACCAAAAATAGTATCTTTAATGGACTTCAGCAAATAGTTACATAAATTCATTTCTTTGTATAGTTTTAATGATGATTAATGAAATCTTTATAAACATTACTGCTTTTTTGTCAATATCTGTCTTGAATACATAAAATACTTACATACATTAATTTCATAGATCTTAATTATGAACATTAAAAACATCAACATATGATAATGGAAGACACTTTTATTGCAGAACAGGAAAAAAATATCAGAGAAATAGAATTAAAAATTGATTCAACTAGAAATATAATTCGAACTAAAGGTGATAAGATAAATAGATTCGGGTTAACATTATTTACCTCAGGATTGGTTTTATTTTTTTTGATAATTAGCTTTAAAGCAAGCGAAGGTAGTGTTTCAGATCCAATTATAGTCAAATATATTGATTCCAAAATACATATTTGGTTGCCCATATTGGCTCTGACGATCTTTCCTGGTCTCATATTGATTATGGTTGCAAATTTTGGGTATTCTGGAATATTTAATAAAGAAATCCAAGATCTAGAACAACAAAAAAGCTATATATACAGCAATATTGCATTGAGGAAAACAAAAAAGGTAACTAAAATTGATTCTTTTGAACTTAAAAATCCTTCAAGTGACCTTATTGCACTAAAAACTGAAATTATACATCTTGAAAAGAAGATATTGACTGCTAAGGAAAAGAAAAAATCTTTGAAAGCTCAGCATGCAAACATTTCTACTAAAAATAGTTACGGTATTTTCTTCTTTGCTATACTCTTTTTCTTTTTCTATATTATATTTGGAAAATATATACTGTCTGAATTTCTCTATAAAGGTTTACGTTTCTTTGCTTTAACTATATCAATTGGGCTATTCATGTTCTTAGGCATGGACTCTCAAATGGGCGATGATCGAAAAACGTTCAAAAACAAGAAAGCTCTAGAAAACTTACGTAACATAACGCAGGCAAAAGAAGAGTATAATAGTCTTCATAAGACTTGGGAAGAAAAAATGAAAGAACTGAATAACCAGTATGAGGCAGCCTTTAGAAAAATACTTGTAAAGGCAACTGATAAGAATTCTGCAGATGCATTAAACTTTGTATTACAAGATTTTAGCTTCTGCGATATTTATATCGGTGACAAATATACATCACAAATCTGGAAAAATAATATTATGTAAAAAAAGGGTTGAGCACAATGCTCAACCCTTTTAATTTTCTACATTTCTGGAATCGATCAAAAGGTAAGACGAATAGCTTCTTTTACTGATTCATTCTTGAATAACTCTACATGAGGACTTTCAACATATTCTTCATCAATGGTAAATATAGTACCATTTTTTTCTGCTCTTTTTGGATCAACATCAAACTGTGCATTTTCTCTTAATTCTAATAGTGAATCTGAATGTTCGGAATATACTCTAGATAGAAATTCTTTGTTATTTTGATCCATGATATTGTATCAATAAGTAAAAAGCTAAACAACTATGTTATGTAATGTTTCAAGACGAAATCAATTTCCTACAACCTCTTTTTCAAATAATCAAGCCTTTTCCATTGCTGATATCATTCTATCTACTCAGATTCATCCTCAACTTCTTGGAAAGAAATTAAAGGATAAAAATTCGGTTAACTCTTTTTCTACACGTTCTTTTCCAAAGTGATCAATAATAGTCTGCGCGTATCACCCTTGTGAAATAGAATAAAACTGATCTCTCATTTCTTCTGGGTTACAACTTCTTTCTGCAGATCATATTGTCTCCATACCGTACATAATTACATCAACTTTCTTAGCATGATCTCAGTCTTTTTTCATGTTCCAAAATGGACTAGTATAAATTGGGAAATCAGTCAAAAATGTGATAGGATGGAAATCTTCATCCATATCATTCTCGTGTTCATGCTCTAATTCCTGTACTTGATAATGCTCTTTTGCTGCGTCATATGAGATTCTGGCGGATCCCTCGAATCACATTCGTTCACATAACTCTTTTTCCCATTTTACTAGTTCTTCCATATTTCCTTTTAGCTCAAATTCAAACATTGGAAATATCGTCTTATGTCTTCATTCCACAGGATTTGGTTCATTTCTATAGCTCGTAGAAACACAAAAAAAACCAGGCACATCTGGTTGATTTAATAATTCATATTCCAATCGCATTTGACCAGTTTGAGGCAAAGGCCACTTTTGTCAGCGTCGTTCGTACGTTCAAATTGTTGACGGATCTTCACAAGCTGCTAGAATACTACGTCTGCACTGTGGATGCACCTCTATACATCATTTTGACAAAAAAAAGCCTCTCATTAGAGATGTTGCTGTATGAAATTTCATATGTTCCATGATAATTCAATAATAGATAAAATATATATTCTATCTTACTTTTATGCAAAAGCTAAGGTCATGAAACATTAGACATGATATGTGGTTTTCAGTGGACTTATTCTTTTGCAAAAAAAAATTCCGATAGATATCGGGAGTTAAGGCTTATATTTTCGAAAACCTCCATTAATATAGTAGATTAATTGCATCATAGCAAGTCATATATTCTAAATTTCTTTACTCCATAATTGACAAATTCCTTGTTTGTGGATAATATTAGTATAACACAGTATAATTACATATACTCTATTTATTCTCTATTTTCCCATGAAACGATTAGATTCTCTTAAACAAAAGACAAAAAAAATAAAAGAAATAAAAACCCCTACTATACTTTCTGCCCTAAAGGTAACGATAATTGCTGAGCATATTTTTTCGAAAACAAGCAAAAAGATTAGTGGGATTTTGGCTATTCACTCAAAAGAAAAAATAAAGATCAAATCAATCCAATACACAATTGCTGAAGATATTGATCCGATAGTATGAAAAAGAAAAGAAGATGCAGAAATATTAGCTTCTCATCAAACTAAAAAATGATTTACGCTAGCTCCAGATATCGAAAAAGAAGTTTCCTTCTCATTACCTATATTATTTGAAAATATACATAAAAAAAACAAAACTTGATGAGATATGTATTTATTAAACCATATGTCAGAAAAATCAAAGAAAACTGCAATCAATTATGTTCTGACAACTGAAGTGAGATATATTTTAGATTGAGAAAAAGAATCTAAAATCAAAAAGTCAAAACATGAAATTCGTTTCGAATAATGATTAGCTCATAGTGACTTGATTCATAGGAAGGTTCATTTTTTGAACCTTTTGACCATAGTGCTTGAATAATCTTTTAGTTCACCAAGTTACCTGATCATGATTATGTAAACGAAGTTTTCTTATCCAATGTTGAATTTCTTTTTTAGTTCATTCAATTTCAAGAACTGGCGGCATATCATCATAAAAATCTATATCGAATTTCGTTTTTCAGATTTGGTATGTGACCCTAATTTTTTCTTTGTACCAAAGACATGAACATCACATCATATGAAGCATAAGTTTCCCTGCCTCCAATGAAGGTACTTCAATATTTTGTTCATGACGAATCTTATACTTTTTTGAATGTATCTTTGATTTTATGGTAATCTCAAATTTTTTGCCACCGTAAGATCTTAATCTTGCGATTTTTGATTTTTTCTTTAGTTGTTTTGATGCAGTATCTACATACCAATCACGTAGATATTCTGATGACACTTTTACTGCACCATTATTTTTGAGATTTCTAACTAATAAGGGATAACTTATCCCCAATATCTTTATCTCAACTTCTTTAATGTTGCCTATTATCATATGTTTTTCAAAAAACAAAAAAATGAATGTCGTCTTCATTAATTTATATTTATATTTTTGCATATTTATACCTTTTTGTGTATACTTTATATATAGCATTGTATAACTATTTTATAATATTTGTCAATACCAATGATTGATTTGAAATCTATAGACACCTTACCTAAGTGATTTAATAAGGATCAAAAGGAGAAAATAAAGGAAGAAAACGAAAAGCTAAATGCAAAAATCATCGAATTTCAAAAGCAAATGTATGCTCAAGATGAGTATTCTTTGTTGATTGTAATGCAATGAATGGATGCAAGCGGGAAAGATGGTGCTGTACGTAGGACATTCCAATGAATAAACTTATCATGAGCTAGTGTTGCCTCATTTAAAGTGCCTTCAAAGGAAGAGTTTGCACACGATTTTTTACGAAGAATTCATAAACAAACTCCGAAGAAATGAATGATTTGAATTTTTAATCGTAGTCATTATGAAGACTTACTAGTGCCCTATATTTGAGATTTTATGGAGGAAAAAGAATTAAAAAAAAGAGCTGAACATATAAATAACTTTGAAAAATTACTAGAAGATAATAAAACTATTGTTATTAAATTTTATCTTCATGTATCACATGAAGAACAAAAAAGAAGACTACAAGAAAGATTAACCAATCCTGAAAAATATTGGAAACATGAAGATTGAGACTTTTTTAAACAATCACAATATGATAAATTTATTGATGCTTACCATCGAGTATTTGAAGAAACAGATACAAAAACTGCTCCATGGCATGTGATTCAATCAGACAATAATCATGTGAAGATAAATCAAATGTCTAAAGTTATTGTAGATGCATTTGAAAAACAAATGAATTTAGAACGACCAGATCTTGAGACTGATATGGTTTTTGTTGACGTTCCTGGAATTATGGAAGAATAATGAGTGATGAATATTTATTGACATTTGTGTATTTATGTATATACAAATATCACTCTTCAAACAAAGTAGAAAAATAAAAAACTATGGCTAGAAAAAAAGATAACAGAACAATGATAGGTAAGATTTCAACAATTCTTGTGATAATGTATCTTGGGTATATATTCTTTTCAGTTATTCACTCATCTAAATATGGAACTCATTTAGACCTTGGATACAAGATTGCTCAAGAATATCCTAGGAGTCATGAACTTAAGAGACTAAAACTTAATGATCAAAGTTCTAGTGATCCACGTACTCTATTTAAAATCTATTTTTATCAGAACTATGTTCCCTCAGAGACAACTGATACAATTGATGTTAGCATATTTAAAAATGCAACATTAAGATAATTAATTACGTTTTTTCACAAAAAGAATTATCCTATTTTGGTTGATTCTTTTTTTTAGTTGAATTTAAGACAATATTTGACATAATGTAAATAAAGTTAATCATAAAATAAACAAAATATGAAGAAAATATTAATAAAGATAAAAAGTTATATGACCTTAAGTGTCTTAGGATGGACCTTGCTTTGTTCATTACCATTCATTCTCGGTGGAATGCAATGGTATTGTAATCATCAGATCAATCATTCAGAAGAGATTTATCGAAATAGTGTTGATCAAGAATTTACTTTTTCAGAAACATCTAGTAAACTTTATTTGAAAGGCACCGGCATCTACCTTGAAGATATTGGCTATTATCAAGATGGTGTTCCCGATTTTAGGTTTGAATACGAAGCTAGTCAGTCAGTGAACTCTCCAGGTGCATATACAAAACATAAACCAACTGAGAAGGAAATTCTATTATTTCAAAAAGAGAGAGCACTTGCTAAGTTATTCTATGCAAGTCGAAAAAATTAACTTAAAAATGCGTTTCAATCATGAAACGGATTTTATTTTTTTGAAAAAACAATCTAAATCTATTTATTCAGAAATTCTTCCAATGGCCTCCTCTACTTCTCTCACCATATTTATCAACGAAGAACTATCTAGATCTTCATCTCCAGCGTTTTTTCCTAAAGCAGTGATAGAATCAAGGTGTCTTTTATAGTATTTATCTAACATTTCACCATATCCCATTGCTGCGTCTACAGTAGGTGCATTCACGTAACCATCAACGGCATCTTTAAGCATAGAATATAATTCTTTAAATTCTACTCTATCATCTGCACGAAGGGCTTCTATATTATGACTAACATTTTTGATGTGCTTTGAAGACCTGATTAAGGATATTAATTTGGTCTGCAATCATTGCTCTAAACTTGCTGGTGCATCAAGCTCTCATAAAAAGTGAAAAACTTTATCAGACATTAATTGTATATCATCATACTTCTTTTCATGCTCTATTCCTGAATATGAATCAGAAAAAGGTGCTTTAATATATTGTAATACATGTGATTCAATTGTGGAAACATCAAATTCTACGCTTGAAAGATATATATCAAAGTTAATTTCCTCTGCTTTTGAGGGGTTCAATGTATCTAACTTTAAATCAAGATGAGAATCAAGCTTATCTGGTATAATTCTCTTTACTAAATTTGTGAACGGTTTTAAAAATGGTGCAAAAATCAACGCAGTGAATACATTAAATATCGTATTCAAAATTGCATTTGCGAATACAGGATTTTCTTCAATATTTATAAATGTTCATGTAATGCTAATCAGTTGCCAAAAGAATATGATACCAATTAGAGCCGAAATAACGTTAAATAAAACTTGTGCAAACGATAGTTGTCTTTTTGCTATAACACCACCTAATGAAGCGATTACTCAAGTCATCGTAGTTCATATATTACTTCACATAACTATAGCAATAGATGCTGGAAAAGTGATGATTCATGACGCTAATGCTGCGAAAGTCATCACACTCATCGCGCTACTTGACTGAATCACAATAGTAACAAAAACTCATATAAGTCAAAATCACCACAACGACATATCTTTATAGGCAGCAAGGTCAAAACTATCTTTGAGTGCATCAACACTATCTTTCATATATCAAATTCCGATGAACAATAATCCAAATCATACCATTAATTTTCCTACCCATTTTAGCTTTTCGTTTTTTGATCATAAGAGGATAAATAAACCTCAAACAGCAATAATTGGCAAAGCAAACATAGCAATTTTAAATTCTCAAAATCACAGATAAGAAACCAATAAACTACTTACTGTAGTTCAAATATTTGCCCCGATAATCACTCATATACTATTTTGTAAACTAATCAAACCTGCGCCAAGAAAACCCAACAATAATAAAGTCACTAAACTACTACTTTGCAATATAGCAGTTGCGAATGTTCCCATACTTAATGATTTAGTTGCTCATCTTGTATATTTTTCTAGATAATATTTCATTTTCTTTCCAGCAAGCGCTTTTATTCATTCTTCAAATGTCTCCATACCAAAAAGCAATAGTCCTATTCCTGCTATTAACATCCAAATATCAAATGTCTCCATAATGCATCAGTATATAAAAAATTATTTTTTTATTAACTTTTTGAGTTGCGTTGTTTTAAATTTCTGTAATTGTTTCCTGTGGGTTATATTCTTTTCAGAACGAGTTGATATCATTTCAATCGTTTTAATTGTAGGCATAAAACGATCCCACTTATCTACATTTCAAAGAAAATAATTTCACAAACAATATTTGCTCATTGGCTTACTTGGTTTAAGATCATAACGATCAAAGATATCTTTTGTAGCCGATTTTTCTTGTTCTGCTTTAAATTCTATAATAACAAGATTAGGAAGAGTAAACTCTTTGTCAGATCATCTTACTTGCTGAAACCCAATAGAGAAATCGATAGTGATCTTCTCTGCAGTTTCCTTATGTACCAGTGTGCACCTTTTGTAGGAAGTTCTCAATGATGGAAAAACGATTTTTCAGAAATCCTCATTGTATAATCATGAATATACATCATTGATAAATTCATGAGCAGTCAAATCCAATACTCCATGATTCTTAATATCAATATCATACCTAAATTTACGTAATACATTTCCTTTTTTCTGTTTAAATTCAAAATATGATAATCCACTTTCTATATAATGCCTTGTCCTCATCTTAACTCTATCTCAATCACCATTATTATGCGCATGGTAGAAATCTAGTTCTTTAGTGTCCATATAAATATTATCATAAGAGAATACTTTTAAACCACCGATTTCCAGTATTCTAAAATCTTTTTGTAGTTCTTTTAGCAGTTCTCATAATTGGTTTTCATGTATTAGATATTTTGATTCAATTCTATTCATCAAAGATGCCTGAGCATTCAATTGAGTGAGTGAAATTGCAGAAAAATTCTGCAATAAATCTGTATATATGTTGTTAGACATTTTTATTTTTGTTGCAAAGTAAATATTTTCTAATTAGCTTAAGTATAATCATAAAAGCATTTTTAGTCAAAAAAAACTATCAAATTAAATGTAAAGAATGGTTGACTTCTTTAATATACTCAATAAAATGGATTTAAATAAAATAAAATAAACGAAATGAAAATAAATTACAATTACCTGGATTATACATCTGTAAACGATTTCTTAATAATGATCATCCCACAATTACGATCTGATATTACAGCCATAATTCAGCAAAATATACATAATGTAAATGAGTTGAATATTAGAAACTATCAGAGAAAATTCACAAGTTTTGAAACAATGGAGATCAGTTTCACGAATGATATATATAATTCTGAAGCTTCGAAGAATGCAAATCATCATGCTAGTCAATTTAGCTCAAAAATGAGAAAAGAAAAAATGATCACAAATATGACTGTAATTCATATTGATATCAAAAATAAAATAGTTGATATATGGTTATTCTATATTAAACATTAGCGACAAACCCTAAAATCGTTCTTCATAAAGAACGATTTTAATTTTGTTGAATTATGTTGACTTATATTTTTAGATATACATACTAGTATTGAGACATCATTAGAAAAACACAAAATATTTATTATCATGACAGATGAAAACTTTGATATAGAAAATGGTTATTATACAAATAGTTTACCTTTTAATATATGGATCCAAGAAACTCAAATAAAATCACCTAAGGTTGATGGAGAAAGAGAATATATGAAGAAAACTTGGGAAATTATCTACAGAGATTACGGATTCCCAAATTCTTTTCATTTATCCATAGGTGAAATAAAATCTGGATCCTACTACTCTGACGAAGATAAAGCAAAGAAAGCTCTTAAGAATGAGCTAAAAAAAGGAATCCTTAAGAAAGCAAACAAAGAAAAGTGTCTGCAACTCATCAAAGACAGGGAAGCCTTTTGCAATCGGCTCACTAAAATGAATGAAGATTTTAACAAGAAACAATCTTTGAAAAAATTTAATCCAGATAAAGATAAAATTCTGGCTTCATGGATTGCGCTTTTAATTGTAACTATAGGAGTATCATTACAAATACTAGCTTGGTGTGGCTTAAGTTCCGAAGAGATACTTAAAGCAACATTACTTATTCTTGTATTACAAAATGTAACTTGGGCATTAGTGTATAGCAAAAAATTTAGAGAAATCATAAATAAAAAATAGAATATGGTGCAACGCAAAAAAATGAGACTTCTTTGGAGAAGATATGGAATTATAGTTCTTGCTCCATTAATGTTCATTGCAGTAAAATACAACACAATTGCAGAAAAAGAAGGTGATTGTACTAATTATTTAATCTCTTCTTATGCAATTGGCATAACATTACTATTAATAATGAAATTTCCTTGTGCGATAAAACAAGTAAATACCATAAAATACCTTAGAACAACTAAAAAAACAATAGTTTTGTTAGCAGCTATTTATGCTTTCACAAAAGGTACTTTGTGTATACTCTAAAGTAACAATAAATAAAAGAGTCTAAGATTTTTCTTAGGCTCTTTTTATTTAACTCAAAATTCAAATACATTCGATATGATGCGTATGTGGAAACATATCTACTGACTGCAAAACATTAAATGAAAATAATCATGAATCTATTAATAAGGAAATATCTCTGGCCATAGTTGTTGGATTACAAGAAATATAACAAAGACGATATCAATGTTGTTTTTTCATATCTATTAAAAAAGCAACAACATCTGGATGCATCCCTTCCCTAGGAGGGTCTACAATAATCACGTCTCATCAGATAAAAAATTGATCATCTATAACTCCCTGTTTAAGGACTTTTTCAGCTTTCCCAACATAATAATCTGTCTTATCTTCAACATGATTTATCTTTGCATTATACTGTGCATCTTGTATCGCTGCTTGCACAATTTCAATTCACTTTACTTTTACTCCCTTTCACAAAGCGAGTAAGCACTGTCAAATAGATCCTCAACCGCAATATAGATCTATTATATTTCATGTTACCTCGCCTAACATATCACTTGCTGTAGCAAATAGAATTTCTGCTCACACTGTATTTGTCTGAAAAAAAGATGCTGGAGAGATCGCAAAACGAACTATTTCCTTTTCATCATTTTCTTTTTGAAAATGTAACTCTTCATATATTTTCCCTTCTCACCAAATAACTTCGTGAGTAGTATCTGCATCCCTCATTATATCAGCTAAACCATTATTTTCACTTAAAATAAACGTTGTGATAAGATCATGCAACAGCACATCCTGCTTCCAATCTTTCAGTAAATTTCTTCGTATTTGTTGATCTTTAGGATGGTCAGTGAAATGCTTTGATGCAAGTGATAGATTGACTAAAATGTGATTTGTATGGACTCATTCTCTCACCATCAAGTGGCGCAATAATCACTTGTGTGTTTTTGCATCATGCACTGGTAAACCACTCTTTTTAAGATCAAATTTTATCCTTTCAAATACTTTATGCATCTGCTCTGACACTAAATAGCACTGATCAATATCTACTACTTTTGAAAATTCACCTTGTTTATGAAATCACATTTGCCAATGCTGAGCAATAGCAAATTCTTTAGATTTGGTTCAATCTTCGAGTTTAGGTTTTCTTTTTAAATACTTACCAAAACTAAACTCAATCTTATTCCTGTATCAAAAAATCAATGGAGATCAGATAATATCTAACATTTCTGGAGTTGATACTATTCATGAGAAACATCATTTGACAATAGATTGTTTGAGATCCAACTGTTTATCATAAGATACTGCCTGCCATTTACATCATCAACATCAATGGGCGTGTTCCGGAATTTCTTTTACAGATGCATAAGGTGATAAATGATGCGGACACTTTTGGTCTCCATCTAGCCACTTAGGGTCGACAGAATGAACATTAATAATATGAGCTGTAAAGTAATCTCTTTTTTTTCAGACAATACGCACATCTACAACACTGTCAGGTAGAGCTCATTTTATGAGAACCTTTTTTCCATCCTCTAATTTAGAAACTCCCACTCCTCCATATCAGAGTGACTCTACTTTGAGATTTTCAAATACTTTTCAGACTCATCTACGTTTTCTCATTTGGGAAGATTATTGTTTTAAAAAGTTCATCATTCAGGGAAAGACGAACTTATGGTTTTTATATTATTGTATAGTTTAAGCAGTCTCTCAAGTGCTAGTATTCACTCTTACAGTTGCTCAAATTTCTAGATGCAGAGGGACTTGTATTTCGAGTCCGTTATCCAAGGTAGCAGGTTTTTTACCAGCTTGTGCTCTATCTCCTTTTACTCAAGGAACTGTGTCTGCAATTGTGTATTCTATTACTGAAGGCAATATAACTCAAATCACATTGTCTTGATAAATCATCAAGAAACAATCTAGATTTTCTTTTAAATATGGAATCACATCATCAATATCTTCCTGATCTATTTCAAACATCTCAGATGTGTCGTTGAGCATAAAACTAAACGATTCTCATGCTTGATAAAGGAATACAGCGTTTTGTGTTGCTACATCAGCTTGTTCCAAAGTAGTTCCTGACTTATAGGTAAGATTCAAGTTTCATCAGTCGATGATGTTTTTTGATTTAAACGTATAAGTTGCAGACCCTCTTCATGTGTGAGTGTGTGATATATCAAGTACTTTCATCAATTTTCCATCTACATTCAAAATAGTCCCTCTTTTAACATTTGAGCAATCAATTTTCATTACAGCAAAAATAATCTAAAAAAACAATAGATCAAATATAGCTATAAGACTGATTTTTACAAGATATCTTTTATTACATTCTCTGTAAACGATGGAAAGCACTTTGACATGCAAATCATGCCGGACCATGTGATCAATAATTCCATTCTATGAATGGAAGAATTTGTGCGATATATCATTTCTTTTGACTAGTCAAATCATAGTTCCCAGATCTTGCATGATCTACAAAGCTGGAATCTCATATATGTCGTCTTGTTTGCAAACGGTTTTTTCCATCTGACTCAATACATCAAAAATATGCATAATCATTAAAATAAAAGAATAACTCATCATCGTTCATAATTCTACTTGGTCATACTAAGTGTATATCACTAATTCTTAAAGCTTGAACCTGGTTACATTCTTCTACAGTATTTACGAGTAAATTATTGTTTTCACAAGCAAATGAATTCCATGTTGTATCTTCTTGAAGTAATGCAAATAGCTCAACTCATCAAGCATATTGTTTCCGAAATCAATATGTATCATCATGCATTGTGAGTACGACTCATCTATTTTTAAAATCTAAGATACTCAGTAAACTAATATATTTTGGATCATCTTGCAATCATCTTCTGACTCAAAATTGTTTTACCGTTTCTATCATCTCACTTCTTTTTCGTGAATTCTCGTCAAGTAACTTTTCTAAATAGAATGCTGCAAATGATACATTCTTTGCATCATCGATATTTAGAGAAATTTCTGACACTGTAATTCAGAAAACAGTTCAACAGAACAAGGTAAGGCTAATCACATATACAATAAAACGATTCATAGTGTATATAAAAGTAAAATGGAGGGGAAATTCCCCTCCAAAATGTTTCTAATATGAAAACTTATACTCTAAAGGTGCAGTCACTGAAAAATTTGTATTAACTTTATACAGAACTGCATGTAAATGTGATGTCCATGCCGGATAAGCCGAACATGTATCACTTCCACTTTTTCCAACAGTCCCAATAATGTCATCTCTAGTGACTCTTTGACCTACAGAAACATCAATTCTATCTAAATGAGCAACTCGAAATTTTACCCATTTTTTACCAGATTGCTGCACTAAATCAACAACATTTCCATAACAGTTACCTTTCCACCCAGCGAATATTACTTGTCCACTAAATGGAGCATTAATTGGTTTCCCTCTATCTCCATCGCCAAAACCAAAATTCCAATCTTGAGCATACATATCATTATTCTTGTGAGCAGGACTCCCTGTATCTTCTCTCCAACCTTGCCTATTCTGCCAAGAACTTCCATCATACTTAAATACCCAACCTAAACGAGAAGTCCCAGCTGTTCTAATATCAACGCCAGTGTTTTTCAACTTATAATTATTTATAAGCTGCTGTTTAGTAGATTTATGTACTATACTCCAATTTACATCTCCACAGTTAAATATCTTAACCGAGATGTATTGATAATCATTCCATCTTTGCATATTAAGATATACTGTATTTCCATTTGGTAATTTTAGTTTCAATGCCCTTTGTGGATCATTACCATAATCTTTTAGGTAAAACAAATATGAAGTATTACCACATTTACCTCCATTTGGATTCGGATAATAATAACTCGTGCTAGATCTTTTTTGAAGCTCATCTGCCTCAATAAGAGCTACTTCATCAAGTTTTTCAGCAATAACTTTGGTTACATCTAAAACTTCAATAGACTCATCATTAGAAACTGTAACATCAAGCACTTCTTGTTCGAAATCATCAGAACATGAAGTAATCATTGTCACTAGCATGATTATCATGCTAAAAAATAAAAACTTTTTCATAATTTAATATTTAAATTTTGTTAAGAATAGATATGCGCATATATCTTTCACAATATACTAGTAGAAAATTAATTAAAAATGGAAAAAGACAGAAGTACAATATTATTCATACTCTTTTCTCACTATATATCTTTTTCTATAAGAACGCTTCAATAAAGAAATTGATAATTGCATAAGATAGTATCACAACAACAATACCAATAATCGCTCGTTTGATGGCTTCATGTCACTTTCAAACCCCAAATGCATCTGAATTAAATACAGACATTGCATAGATGTATCAAGCGTAAATTATCATTAAAGCTCAAACTACCATTGCCATATTTGACACGAAACGCACAATTTGAGTAGCTAAACATAAAATAGTATCCCGATTCATAATTCAGCTAGCAAATTGGTTACCAAGTCATGAGCAATCTTTTTTAAGATTTCATGTTCATGTATTTTCTCACAACTCTCTCGCTTTTTTATTATATAACTCAGAAAAATTTTTACTAGAATTAACTTCTCACAATTCTTTTACATCATTTTTGACTGCATCCCAATCAGTAGCCTCAGGTAATAACTCAAATGCAGGATCATCCTGTGATCATCCTTGAGCAAAAGAGATCGACACAATACTGAGTAAAATTGGAATCATGATGAATAGTTTCTTCATGTTTTACAAAAAAAATAAAATTATACTTTAGCATCTAAACGGAGATACTTTTCTTGTAAGTGAGCTAAGTCATGAACACTTACTATAGCTATTATCTTTTCGTCTTCTTCTCAATTTGGAGTCACCAATACAATTTCAACATCCTTTGTGTCAGCAAAAATATTTTGCATCTCATAAATACTCGTTTTTCATGTTACAAAGATATATTCTTTTGAAAATGTAATATCTACATCAGAAATTTTTAGATCACTTATGTCTACTATTTTTTCTTGCACTAATCGCGCTAAAATATCCTGAAATGAGAGTACTCATTTGAAATCTTTATTATCATAAATAGGTAAATACTTTAGTCATTTCTTTTTCATGCCTTCTAACACTGCCTCTAATCAATCACTACTAGATGCGAAAGAAATCTTTCCTTCAAACATATCAGCAATAGTTTGTGGTTTTATAAGTTCGTCATGTATTGAAGAAATTTCTTTTAATGCATGATCTGACACTATAAGATAGTGCTTATTATCTAGTCTAAATCAGTGCACAAGCTGATTTCTTAAATCTCAAAAATATCTCAGCTTAGATTCAAATCTATTTACAAAATGTGTAATAACAAATTTTCATCTTATCACCATCGTCACCCTTTCATGATAAGGCACATATTTCTGTAATCACAAAATATAACTCAAATATTTATCAATTTGATTATAGTAAGCTAAGAAAGTATTGGAATTATTTGCTGAATACATATAATACGTAACATTCGTAAACATCTATATATTACTGTAAAATAGGTATTTTCGCAAATTTTATCTACCGAACATAATGAAAGGCAATAATAATAACTTTAATAAACATATACTTTTCGGTTTTTCTATAGTTTGACTGTTATTTATACTTGTAAATAGCTGAAGTTTGTCATCTGTTGCTCGAAATGAAAATTTTGTTATCGATGATCTTTTAAGGTGGGAAATGAGATCATCTTGTGAAGTGGATTTAAATGAAATCACCAAAGTTCATAATTCAGTAAGCGCACTCGAGGACCCAGAATATTTACCAACGATTCAACCCCGTTCATTATTGCCAGAGATTATCCATGAACAACCGACTCAAACTTGTATACCTCAAGCACAGGTAAATATCGAAATGTATATGTATCATTATGTAAGACCAACTCGACGAGATGCTAAATGAAGCGTGGTATATAATAATAGTGTCACTCCAGAAATAGCTAGAGAACATTATAAACATCTAAATCTTTTGCAAAACCAAGGAAAAATACAAACTGCGTTCCTATCAGAACTAGAACAGTTTCAATCATCTGACTGTTTTCCCCATGAACGCATTATACTACTAACTTTCGATGATTGACGACGAGATAATTACCACTTTTTATTGCCTTTAGCAAAAGAATTTAATATAAAAAGTAATTTATGAATAGTCGCAGATAGAATCGCATTCAGCGAAGATACTAGAGTAGATTCGTTTATGTTGTTTGATGAGATACGTTGGATGATTGACTCATGACTTTTTGAAATACAATCACATAGCGGCACTCATACAGACTTGCAACAAAAAAACCGAGAAGCTCAGCGAAGCGAAATCTGTGAGAGCACAAAATATTTTGAACAATTGTTTGGCGTTCAAATGAATACGATAATCTACCCAATGTGATTATATAATACTATGAGTACTCAAGTTGCACGTGAATGTTGACTCACCTATTGATTAACCACCATTGAATGAGGTAATTCAGTAAACGATTTATCGGACTACCCTTTCCAACTTTCTAGATATAGAGTATCTAAACGAATTACATGATGAGAACTATATTGACGATAAGTATGTTTAAAAAATGCACATAATTAAAAAATCACTCTTTTGACAGAAAGAGTGATTTTCAATTTTCCTCAGTCGTTTGGCGACCTCGACCTGTATACTATCTTTTTCTAACACTAGTGCAACAATCAATTAAGATACTCCTAGAACATCGAAAACTTTGATCTCCTTGTCTACAAATTCATATAGTTTTGCCGGTCTATGGTTTACGTTAGTCTGTAACTCTCACGTTTGCCTAATCATATGTAAGGAATGTAATTTTTTTCTAAAATTCCTCACATCAAATTCATTATTCATGACTAATTCATACACATCTTGAAGTTCACGTAGCGAAAATAAATCAGGTAAAAAGTATTGAGCAACATTTGTATATTCTAATTTATACTGTAGTCTTTGTAAGGCATATTCTAGCACCATATTGTGATCAAACGCTAACTTTGGTAGTTTCTTTACAGGGAAAAATTCGACTGAAGGTGCTTCATCTGTCATAAGTGGTTTGATGTTTTGACGATGAACTATTGCCATATATATACTAGATACTACTCTAGCTCTAGGATCTCTATCAGTTGCAGAAAATGTATATAGCTGTTCTAAATACACATTCTTAATTTGAGTCTTTCTTTCTAATGCATTATACGCCGATTGTTTCAATGTTTTATCATCTTCGACAAATCATCAAGGCAACGCTCGTGATCATTTACCTGGATTTTTAATTCTTTCTACCAATAACACCAAAAGCTCCCCTTTGTATATTGAGAACACAACATTATCTACAGCTAGATAAATTTCTTGTTTAATAAAATCTAATGGCATAATAATATTAGTGTAAAATCTACAACATATGTACTGATATTTTATAAGAATGCAAAATCAGTAACACTCAACACTTGACTTTATTGAATATATTGTTATGATGTATTTATTCGTAGATCATCATTAATAATCAAAAAAAAGAAATATGAACTTCACAGAAATAAATTTTGAAGCACAAGCGCAAAAATTACTACATTCCGCATTACCTGAAAATTATCTAACAGTATTTAAAGAGAAGATAGGGCTCTTGAAATACAATGAGTATTGTCTTTTTCGGTTTACATGTTTGGAAATGTTTAGAGTTATAGTGACTGGAATTTCCGTTCAACAGAGTCCTTTTTCAAGTCCTGAACTCATTTTTAAAGCTAACAAATTTCTAATAAATTTGTTGCCTGAACATTTTCCCAACTTAATGCAAGAAGCGTTCAAAGTTCTTGATTTAGAGTTAGATGATTTCAAAAGTCCAATCTTATTTGAACATTGCATAATTGAAGCGCTTGATCATATGTTTAGTTCATTTGAAATATTAAATTTTGTAACAAATGAAAAAAGAAAATAAGATAGTCTATCATACAAAGGAAGATTATTTAAAGCACGTAATCGCGCTAAAAAGAAAAATCGATGCACTAAATCAAAGAATTAATAACAAAAATTCATTTCAAAGATTCGTCGACAATAAAGTTACTTATTTAAATGCGTTTATAGTTCCAATTTTTGTACACTGTATTATTGCATGTATATTGATGATTATCACACCAATTGAAGAGTATATTTCGTTTGCTCTATTTTGGTTAATAATTTCCTCTGGAGTTTGTATTCTTGTCATTACTCTTATCCTCTTCTGGTTATTTAAATGGAATCCAGAATTTCGATATGAAAAAGTGAAACAAGAAAGTTTAAAAAGCTACTTTGATTGCAGAAAACTTCAGCTTTCTAAAAAAGAATCAAACGGAAGCACCAATAATGTGGATAGTCTAAGTATATATTTTGATAGATATGGAAAGATTGATCAATGGCTGATCGAGATAAAACTTAGTAGTTCTATATTGATTCAACCGCTCTCAAGTTCTTTTATATTATCAAGCGATAATAAAGATATTCTTACACTAAATAACAATATTAAATTTATTGGAAAAGATGTTTTTTATTTAGCAAGCAACATTGATTTCTTTCAGAAATCATTACTAACTCAATAACTCAATCTCAAAGCAGATCCTACATTAATGGGGTCTGCTTTTTTTGTAATATTTTTCTCTTGCATTATGTATCTTATTGTGTAATATACATTAAGCCTGGTTGGCACTTTTATCTCTCACCAGTCTTATCATGAGCTATCTCTCAACAATCAAACACATTATTGATTTAGAAGACGAAGCATTTATTGACACTGACGCCTCTATTCACAAAGTAACTCAAGAGAACTGAGAGTTTCAAGAAGCATTACTTGAATGAGATGCTAAAAACATTGTTGATGAAGCTGCTGATGCAGTAACAAATACCCTAATTGCAACATATAGGGTAATTTGAGAAATACCTGATGAAAAAGATTTTTTTTGCTCAAAAGATATTGTTAATTTAACAATTACTAATTACAAACGAAATGATGCTCTCCAAACCTATCGTGGCATTTATACAAGAAAAATAAAGACAATCGACAAAGAGACCATTCTACAAAAAACAAAGGAATATGTGTCATGAGTATTATGACACGCATCGAAATTTGATGATTCAATTTCAGTCTCATCTCTCATACAACACAGTCTAACAAAAATTACTTGAAGAATGGATATGTATAAATCAGACATTGACCTCAAAGATTATATTAGTTCACATGACTTCAAGTGAGTAGATTACAAACACTTATGACCAATACTTGCAAATAGTGAAATAAACAAACACGTTATTCAACAATTTACTCATTGGGCAAAAGGTGCAGATGCAATAATGGTGATGGATGCTAGATGATTCTTACATGGAAATCAAGTTGCTATCAATTTATGAATACCATGCATCCTTTGCAGAAAGACAGATAAATTACCATGAGAGCTTATTACACAAAAATATATGAAAGAATACTGACCCGATGAAGTAAGCATAATGAAAAACGATATTCAGCCGTGACGAAAGGTTGCACTTATTGATGATTTATTGGCCACTGCGTGAACTGCTCAAGCTTGATGAAAAGTTGTAGAGCAAGCATGAGGAACAGTTATGTGAAATTACTTTATCATAGAATTTGATGAATTAAAGGGACGTGAAAAATTAAAAGGTGAAGTGAAAAGTATGACACAATACTAATTTTATCACTTATCTACTATTATGGAAAAACTTCTTCATACACAAGATATCCTACTAATTTGTGCCCCTGACACTGAATCAAAAGTAATAAAAATAAAAGAAGAACTAACAAGTCTCCTACCTCTAGATGTGCAAACATACACAATGCCCTATGATAAATTTGCTGACACTGCACGAAATACAGAAATAAAAGATACACCATTAAATGAGAGTGAGGGAGATCTACATGTCGCAGTTCAAGGAAAACAAGTACGAGTCTACGCAGATTGCTTTACAGATGATCCTAGCGCTGATCTCAACAGTAAGTATATGTTTTATCAACATATAATAGAAATAGCTAAAGACAATAGAGCCGAATCAGTAAATATAATTTATCCCTGCTTTCCTTACTGAAGATCTGACAAGAATGACGGCACATGATCCAAAAATAGTACAAAAAAAGTCCCTACTATGGCAAAAAAAGTAATGAGGGACGCAAGTGATGGATTTACCAAGAATCTTATTACCTTAGATATTCATAATCCAGCAATATTTGGGATGTGAAACGATAATAATTTAAAAAAAGTAAATCTTGAATACCGATGGATGATGGAGTATGCAATGAGAGATCTTGACAGAACCAACGTTGAAATAGGGTCCACTGATTTATGATGAAGCAATAAAATAAGCAATAGTGCAGCTGATCAATGATTAAATAACTATGTAGCCCTTAAAGACAGGGATAAAACGATTTCAAATACAGTAAAAGAAGTGATGATATTTCCAAGCTTTGCGCAAATTACATGAAAAGATATCATTATCTATGATGATATAATTGACACTTGAGGCACTATATGTAAAGTAGTTGACAAGATTATAAAATACAAACCTAAATCTATTAGAATAGTTGCCCCAAACTGAATGTTTAATAATGATGCTTATGATAAACTGAAACCATATATTGAGCAAAATATAGTCACAGAAATTATCGTTTCAGATTCTGTAACTAGATCAAAGACTCTTGAATGAGTAACAGTCCTCCCCTCTTACAAACTATTCTCAAATGCAATTGCATCATTACTAAAAGGAGAACAAGTGAATAGAAATTGAGCATGAGGAGTTGAGTTTTTATCATCTGAAATAACATGAACATAACCCTAGAAAAGATAAATAAGTCATTTGCTTGAGATCTAAAGTGAGATGCTGGACTAGCATGATCAGAAATGATAAGCTCAGAAATCATAAAAGATGAAATTCATTTTGACGACTTTATAGATCTAAGAGAACCAGAATACAGAAAGAACTATAGCCCATGAAACTACACTGACGATCGAGCAGATACTAAAGCAGTTATAAAACTACTCTCAAGTAATGATCCATTTGATAAAGAATTTCTACTGAAATATATGCTACAAGAAATACATGATGATGTAGCTCGCACTTGAGACCTCCGTCAATGATATGGAATCATCAAAGACATGTTCGAAGTAAAAAAATGACAAACATTAAAAACTATTGAAGAAATACGTAACATACAAGGATCTAGAGATGATCCTGGTAATGCTCCACTTATGAGATGCTTGCCTCTAGCTTTTATTCAAGATGAGAAACTTAGAAACAAGTACTGTGATGTCGTTGCAGATGTTACTCATCCTCACTTACTCTCACGTGAATGCACAAAACTTACCGTTCAAGCTATAAGACACATCTTAATTGAAGATGTTATTCAATGACAGCTAATTGACACACTCCTTGAATCTTATTCTTGAGTATTAACAGATGATTTATCAAAAATAAATAAACTACCTCACCCTGATATATTAAAGAATGAACACATAGCTTTGATCGCTTGACCACAACCAAACCCTTATATGAAACTAAAATGAAAAGAAGTATATGGACTAAATGGTACGTGTACAAGTACGGCAAAATCAGTAATTTACCTACTCAAACATTGTACTACACCATTTGAGGGATACAAACAGTCATTACTTATGTGATGAGATGTGGATTCTTTAGGTGCCCTAGTTCTGTGAACTTTATGATGAAGATACGGTCATGAGTGACTTCCTTCATACTTAGAAAGATCAGAATGATTAGATGAAATACCAGCTCTTGCAGAGAATTTTTTAGAAGCTCTCCCTCGTCATGAATAGCAAAAAAAATAATGAAAGAATAGTAGATGAAATATTCTCTACATATGACAATATGTGTGGCATTGCAACTTGAGGTTGAAATGATCTTTGGTCAAAGCTAGCTTGATCTAAGCATCTTACTAGAAAATGAAAACAAATGGATGTTATGTGAATTCTTAGCCCTTGAGCCACACATATCATAAATTGAAAACCAGAACAGATCATCAACCCACTCACTAAGAATATGCAGAGATTTGTCTGATCTGGTCAAAAGCAGATCTCGTTTCATGACACCAGTATCCCAGAATACATTAAGCATCATTATCCTAACGTTAGAAACGCATATGAACTTTCTGTAAAACGATGAAATAAAGCGACTCATCAAGAATTAGATAAGTTTGTAAAAAAACAAGGATATGATGCACTTATTTGAACTGATGCTTGATGAGATATTTTTGCAAGAATCTATAAAGACAATGACGTCATTTCACCAATTATGGATCACAGTATGTTGCATATACTATGAGAAACTAACATAGATAGCTTGATATGGGAATTTGGTATGTGAACTGATGGAGAAATAAGTGATATATCTTGAGTATTGAAAAACTTAGAAGATCTGAAGGCATTGATTGAAATGTGAGTGTTTACACAAGAAGATCATATTGTAAAAGAACTACCAAAAATATATCAACATTTTCTAGAAAATAATCTTAGACAATGACATACTGTTCCTAGAACAGTTGAGACTTTCAATGCGTTAACATCAATCACTGATCAACATCATATCTATCAACAAATTTGAAAAGAGAAACGATCAACATATCGTAGCGTGTTTCTAGATAAGAAATATTTCAAAAAATATTTACTTGTAGACCCTAAAATTCTACACCAAGACAGAAAACACACAACAAGTAAATGATTTGACTCTCTAGAAGAACATTATATCTACCTGAAAACTACAAATGAAAACTGGAAGAATGAAATGGATTGTCTTATTGATACCGTTGGAAATACGCTTATGTTGTGCATTTCTAATAACTTCTCTGACAAAACAAGATGAGAAATTTGTTTAGCTGGGTATAATAAATTTATACAAACCCAAACAAAAAATTTGTTGATGTATAAGAAAGATCTAACCAGTATTCCAACTATACATTTACAAAAAGAAGAGATAAATGAAAAGATAGTAAAATTTTCAAAATAAAAAGCATGTTTATATCTATAAACATGCTTTTGAAGAATATTGTATGTGGAGATTTTTATGTAGACTTAATACTCCATCATTGCAAGGATAACCACTACTCCAAAAATGCAAAAAAATAACGTTCCAAAAATTGGGTAAAATACGACGAACCAAGATATTGAAATAACTTTTAATGCCTTAAGTATACAAAGATGTCCACTTAGCGAGACTGTTGTACAAATACCTATCCATGCTCCTTCCAGCAATGTTTCATTATTCATAATCATTTTTTAAAATGAATTTTACTAAATATTTATTTTTGTTTTTTCTTTAAATGTTTCCATTTTGGATTAAAGATAACATTTCTACGATACCAAGAACTTATTGCTTCGTATGTCGCAAGTAAATATATACAAAGCGATATGATTAATGGAATAATAACTAACCATTTAAATGGGATATCCATTTTATCTAAAGCTCCTAACACAATTAAGAGAATAAAAACTGGTGCATAACAGCATAAAAATATCTCTACAAATATGTGAAGCTCAACTATATGAGCGATAATTTCATCTTTTAGTTTAATTAATTCTTTTTTCATTTTTTATTTATTTTATTAATAATTATCTTCATTCGAAAAAGCACCACATAATCAATTTAATGACATATTAAAGATGACTCAAGAATAATAATTTAACGATTATGTAGACTATGTCAATCTATGTACGATAGATAGCTTATTGTATAATATACATAATTGCTCTTGCAATTTCATTTTTAATTATTAGTATGCAATTAATAGGTCAGTCTAACACACATAAGATCTATTAGTAAGTGGGCTGCATTCTAACATATATAGTATGTTTACGAACATCCCATCCAAGATTGAAATATTTTTTTACCAACTACTTATTGTATATTTTACATTATATAAATTCAATGAACTCGATTGCACACATTATTGTAGATTTTCAAAATGATTTTGTTGCAAAAAAATGAGCTTTAAGCGTAGATGCTGCTCACCTATGACCCATCATCTCTTCAATTAATGATGAATTTAAAAAATGCGCTTATAATGTTTTTGCTACTAAAGATTGGCATCCAATTGATCATTCTTCATTTGCCATAAATCATGATAAAGAGCCAACTTACACAGACAATTCATGGCCAGTCCATTGTGTAAAAGACACTTGGTGATCTAATCTACATCATTCAATAGGCAACAAAATAGACCGAATTTATCATAAAGGCAATAATCCAGAGAAAGAACAATATTCTTGATTTGGTGACGACAATACTCTCAATCATTTACTCAAACAAGCTAATGTTGATCATGTATATATATCATGAGTAGCAACAGATTATTGTGTTTGAGCAACTGCTCTAGATGCAAAATGACATTGATACGAAGTTAGCGTTATAACTGATGCAATAAAATGAGTCAACTCTGATACAACCCAAAGAACACTTGAAGAAATGAAGAATACTGGAATTCATCTTATAACTTCTTCAGAATTATTTGAAGAGTTAAAAAAAATTACATCATAGTTATTGTAAAATATACAAATTGTGCCATTTGGATACGCCTTTTGGCACATTATAGATCATTAACAATTAAAACATATATCATGAGTATAGATACATTATCAATTGATGAAATAATAGAGAAAGTTTTAAACGCTAAACTACTTTCAGAATTAATAGACACTACAAATTTCAAGAAAGAATTTAGGAGTCTTGCAAAAAAAATATATCCTGATTTATGCAAACACCCGAAGGCAAAAGAAGCAACACAATACTTAACTAAACTAAGGGACACCTTCAAAAAGGGAATAGAATATGAAGATGATGCAGGGACATTTGCATGGAAATCTACACAGATTATCCATAAAGGTGATCCAGAGTTACTCAAAAAATCCTACGAGAATTATAAGAAATTAATGTCATTGAGTGATAGCGCTTCAAGAAAGTTTCAACGCTATCTCCCAAAATCAATGAAATTTGAATCGAATCAACTCATAATTGAATTGGAGAAACGATCAGTGCCAATATCAGGAAATACTTTAGATATAAATCACGCTAATTGGATTCTATCTAGAATGCTAGAATTTAATGCGTGGTTACATCAAATTGGATATACACATTGTGGTTTATCTCCTGAGTCAGTACTTATAGTTCCAGAAACCCATGGAATAGTAGTATGTTCATTTTATCATATGACAAAAATAGGACAACGTTTACGAACAATTTCAGCTAAATATCAACGCTGGTACTCCCCTAGTATCTTTGATAAGAAGATTGCCATACCTCTAATTGATAACGAATTAGCGAAAAAAAATGCTATCTATTTAATTGGAGACACCTCTGGAGTTGGTATTAAATTAAAAAAAGACACCAACTCAGAAACTATAACATTTCTCACTACCCAAGATTATTCATCACCGTATGAGTCATATAAAAAGTGGAGAAATATCCTGGAAAAAAACTTTGGAATAAAATACTGGCACTTAGAATTATAATTATTTATTTTAAAACTTTATATCTGTAAATCAGATATATCAAAACAATGTAATATGGGATACTCAAAATGGTCAAGCGATGCGTTTGACACGTTGACTGAATCAAGGTCAACAAAATCAAAAGATGAGATATTTACATCTCGATCATTAGATACTGAATTAACTCCAAAAGGGATTGAATTTAGAGAATCTAGAGATTCGGATGCTCATCCAACTAGTGTACCAGTAATAGTACAACTAGATGTTACAGGCAGCATGGGAAGCGTCCCAGATAAACTAGTTCGAGGAGGAAAACTCAGTGCACTCATGAATACTATGATTAAGCACGGAACCGCTCACCCTCAAATCATGTTTGGTGCCATAGGAGACCATAAAAGTGATGCAGCCCCCCTTCAGATCAGTCAATTTGAATCTGGAAATGATGAATTAGATACTTGGTTAACAAAAATTTTCCTTGAAGGAAATGGTGGACCATGGGGACAAGAATCATACCTTTTAGCTTGGCTATTTGCTGCAAGGCATACTTCTCTTGATTCATTTGAAAAGAGAGGCGAAAAAGGCTTTCTATTTACAATTGGAGATGAGAGAACCTATATGAATCTTAGTGCCGACGAGGTAGCAAAGATTATGGGCGGTCAAGGAGAGGATGTTACCGCAGAACAATTACTCGAAGAGACTAAAAGAATGTATCATGTCTATCATATTCACTTAAATCATGATGGAAAAAATAGTTCAGATAGCTCAGTAAAAGGAGTGATTAATGATTGGAGAAACCTACTAGGACAGAATTTGATTGTTCTTAATGATTATGAACTAGTAGCAGAGACAATTGCAACTCAAGTAGCAATCACCAATGGAGCTGACAGAAAAGACGTATTAAGTTCTTTCGATGCGATAACTGCTGGCAAAGTTGGTACTGCACTTGCTAAGACAAGTACTGTTCTTTCTAAAGGGAAGAAAAAAGGAGTTGTAGCACTGTAATTCACTAACATTTTAAACACAAGCACATGAAACAAACAAGTATCATCATTGGATTAGGATTTGGAGATGAAGGGAAAGGTTTAACAACTGCATATTTAGCTTCCAAACAACACAATCCGTTAGTAATTAGATTCTCAGGTGGCCAGCAGGCTGGACATACAGTTGTGAGTGGTGATATTCGACATGTGTTTTCAAACTTCGGTAGTGGGACCCTTCATGGGGTTCCCACTTACTGGAGCAAATACTGCACGTGGTACCCAACAGGCTTGATGAATGAATATAAATCATTAAAAAAATCTGGATATATTCCAAAAATCTATATAGATAATTTGAGTATGATCACGACACCTTATGATATAGCTTTCAATAGAACTAGAGAGTCTATACTTAAGCATGGAAGTTGTGGACTTGGGTTTGCAGCAACAATTGAAAGATCAGAGAAGAAAATCTATTCTTTATATGCTCAAGATCTCCTTTTACCTGAAATGCACATTAAAGGGAAACTAAGAAACATTGCCACATATTATACTAAAAAAGTATCTGATTTGTCAAAAGAAAAAGATTCTAAAGCCATAGAATATTATGAAAAACATCTGAAAGAAGTTCATGTTAGTGAGTTTGTTAAACAATTATACAAGTCAAAGCAGTTAATTACTTTAACAGATGAAAACATACTTCATTCCTTTGATTCATTAATATTTGAAGGTTCGCAAGGGGTTCTACTAGATATGGATTATGGCTTCTTTCCTCACGTCACAAGATCAAATACTGTTTCAAAAAATGCAATAGAAATAATTACAAAACTACAGCTACCTGATCCTGAAATGTATTATATTTCAAGAGCATATCAGTCTCGTCATGGTAATGGTCCGATGACAAACCAACATCTACCATTAAAGCTACAAAATAATGAAAATGAAACGAATGTTACAAATCCTTGGCAAGGTAAACTAAGAAGTGCTCCTCTAGATTTAAATCTCCTAGAATACGCATTAACATGTGACAAAAATTATGTTGGAAACGTTAAAAAACATCTAGTAATGACTTGTTTAGATCAAATAGTAAACCTTACCGCAACAAAAAATGGTAAATCAATTACGCTGCAATCAACAAAAGATTTAGTAGATAATCATCTTACGTCAAAATTTGATACGTATTTTGAAAGTCACTCTGCTATGAGTAGTAAGTTACTTCAATATAATGCATAAAAAAATCCCGACTGGTATTTACAGTCGGGATTTTACTTTTATTAATGTAAAAGATTTAAGCGTCTAATCGATTCGAGTAAACATCAATACCTTCATCTGTCACTTCAGCAATACCATCAAATGGCTTATCATTATATGTTGCAGTAAAACGATATACGTCCTTTTTAGGATCATATGTGATATCATTTTTTTTAATCTCATAACCTTCATCCTTCAGTCTATCTCGTATTTCTCGATGCAGATGAATTCTATTGAGTTTAGACAATGCTTTGTCTTTTATCTTATCCTTAAATAAGTAAGTTGCCCCACCTACAATAATTATTTTTCCCAAATGCCGGAAAATAAAATAGAAAAATTTATACATGTAATTTGTTTATATTATTTATTTAAACGTTTGTATTTTTCCATCATCAAACTGTCGCACATTGACATTAAAAGATGGTTTTTCTAGATCAGATTTGAGTCTCACCTTAAATGAACCTATATGGCCATCATTAAATGAAACTATCTTCTCAGTTTGTTCTACTTTATATCCTTCTTGTGCAAGATGGAATTCCATTCTTACCTCTACCTCAGTTTCAGTAATCTTGGAAAGCACTTTCTCAGCCGCGAAATCCATAAGCAATTTTGTTGCATACATCCCAGTTGAGATAACAATTGATGTCACTATTTTGTTCATATTTATTTTTTAAACGTTTATAATTATTTTGCTCCGTAAAGTCCTTTTTGCTTAATGTATTCCCAATTTTGAGGATACAACATTTCT
This sequence comes from Candidatus Absconditabacterales bacterium, assembly GCA_937923605.1. GTDB lineage: Bacteria > Patescibacteriota > Gracilibacteria > Absconditabacterales > Absconditicoccaceae > JAHDCT01. The sequence goes on along the minus strand of CALDTY010000003.1, from coordinate 15,100 downwards.
AAAATTGCTTCTTCATTCTTTGCTTCGATAAATTCTTTAACCTTAGAACTACTAGCCTCAATAAGTCTATCTGATTCAATAATCCAATGAGGGTACTGCGTATACCAGGCATTACGTTTTAGTGAATAGCCAGGCCTACCTACTATAATAAAAGTAGCTTCCTTAATTAAATGATGTCCGTTTCTCCAGTTTGGCACATCATCAACAATGTCAGCACCAATAACTAGATAAAAAATCTTATCTTCATGTTCTTTATCTTGTTCAAGATTCTTAAGAAAATGAAAAGTAGATCCCTCATATTTATTTCTAATCTCATAATCAAACATCTTAATTCCCCGATTTTCCTTCAATTCAAGACCAAGATTAATCATATGAGTCCTGTGCTTAGGTTTTTCGAGTACTTTACTGCCAAGATTTTTAAAAGCTGGTGTCATCCAAACTTCATCAACAGGAATAGAAATATTATCTCTTACAACTTGTGCACGTATAAAGTGACCTATATGAGCCATATCATGGCTACCTAGATCTAAAGCAATATGCTTCTTTCTTCCTGTCCCAGTATAGATATGTGCATCTTTTTTAATTAAATCGATACCCATTCTAAGATATTTTGAAAAAGACCCACCATGCTCGTTAATTCTTTGAGTTAAAGATAGAGCCATTTTTGCATATGCAATCTCCAACTCTCTACCATTTAAATTTCTATCAACCTCACTCATGCGTCGCTTAAGATCTTCTTTTCCTTCCGCGGTTGAAGTTTCGGGCCATAACTTTGTACAAATTTTATCAGCCTCTTTCTCTAATTTTAATAACTTTTTTCCCATGCTACTTCTTGATTTTTTGGTTTAAGAATAATTCCGTATAAAAATCCAAATACTCCTCCTACAATGTGAGCAAGTTGTGATACAGAGTCTACTTGAAGACAATTGTATACTTCGTTACCTACATACAAAATTAGAATAAGAATCGCAGAAATTGGTATAATTCTCTTATTAGAATCACCATTACCTGTAAAAGCACTTAAGGTAATACACATAAATACAATACCACTCGCACCTAACAAACCCACGTTTGGATTTAGAGCATAATGTAAGATACAGATACATATTGAAGTAAATAAGATCATTCCTAATAACTTTACAGATCCATATCGAGCTTCAACACTAGGCCCAACTAGGAGTAGCATCATCGCATTACCGAAAAGATGCTCTGGTCCAGCATGTCCAAGTATATTGGTAACCAAACCATGATCAAAAGGTTGATTTCTGTTTGTATTAAATACAAAATAATTCGCTAATTCCTGTGGCAAAAATAAGACCACCAGAGAAATAAGCACAATTCCAAGTACCACTGGGGCAACTAATTTTAGTTTCATATTTCTATTTTTTTTGAGTAATTTGTTTCTGTGAATGTTCGGTCATTTATGAATGACCACTATTGACTTATAATTTTATTTATGTATAAGTCAATTCGTTATTTTATCATATAGTATGGAAGAAAAACTACATTATAAATTTCCAGATGAGTATATTAAATGAAGTCCAAGCTTCCGTAAAGAGTTATATAGCTCATTATGATTGGATGAAAGTATTTCTGCATGAATAATTTCAATCATAGCTCCATTATTGCAAAAGATGTCACTTAGTAGCGCACGAATCACTGCATGAACCATTTGAGTTGAAAAACTTTGATTATTTGCACGTTCTGCTTTTGAACAATATGGAAAACAAACTCCAGAAAAGAAAGCTTACCTTCGCAGAATCTGGGAATCAGGAAAACCATCACTCATGAGGGATCTGGCATTTCATGATCCTTACTTTGGAGCTCTTATGATAGCCTGACAAAAGTTATTTCCTGATATTAATACAGCTTGATTATTAGCAGTGACACTTTGATCTTTTGGAGTGGCCTTATGACTTGCGATTGAAACAGAAGTTCGTGGGTGACAATACCTCTATTCAAGATTTCAAAAGAAACTTTCTGAGCAATGAGCTTTACAAGAAAAATATTTTGAAACAAAATGATATGTTACCAAACCATGATTATGAGATCAAATCATCCAAGACATGAATAAAAGATTTGATTTAGGTACATATCAATCATGGAAATTAAATGATACCTACTATAATAAGAAGCGAAATCTTTTGTCATTGAACTGAAAGAAAGGAAAAGTAAGGGAGAGAGAGAGAATTAGTCTTGACTACGAAAACCACAGCGAGGTAAGTACTCAAATCATATATTCAAGATCATTCAGAGTTGAAATCAATAAACTATTTAACAATAAAGATATAATATCACCTATAGATAAACACAAATATACACTACCCTTTGAAAATGGGCAACCACATCAACTTGTCAAAAAAATTGCAAAAGATAGTATCTATAATACTTTTTCAGTTGATAGAATGTTTACAAATAAACAAGATGAAATATATGCATGAAGAGATAAGAATCATTCAAAAGACTATAGTTGAACCTTTATTGAGTTCAAAGGTCATCCAGCACAGCTAGATAAAGTGATAGATGCAACCCATTGGACTAAGCAAACGTACTGAAATGATATTCAATTCTTTACGGTTTGAAGAGAGAAAATAATTAAAGATAAACGCAATTAGAAACTATTTTAAAATATCTCTTGCATTTTAAATTACTTTATGTATATATAACAATAAGTAAGAGATAAGAAGATGGTGCTGGGTTTTAACGAGATATATTTTTTTACCTCCTACTTATTGTATATTTTACATTAATTACATCAACCTATGGAAACAAACACTTTTAATGAAACAGCATATGTGAATGCAACACAAGTATTTCCACAAATTACCTACGAAGAATTTGAGAACATAAAAAACATTCAAGTCAGAAAAGATATTGTTGGTGCAAATAGAATACTACAAACTGATGCTTACAATAGAACTATGGCTCATATGAGATGAGAAAAAGGAATACAAGAAGAAACGTTTACACTCACCTTCAGGAAATCACCAAACAATAGCTTCAATGTTATTCATTGAGTGAGAAATACTTTACAAACATTATTTCAACATCCAATCACTCAATCAGAACTAGATTTCGCAAAAGCAGCAATTCAAACCGTAAACAAATCCAAGTGAGTATCATATTTCAATGAACAAATGCGACAGGATATTATAGACAATAATAGTGGATATATACCACTTACTATCACATCTGTAGAAGATTGAACAGTATTGAAACCACAAGAACCTCTCATGAGAGTGACATGACCAGGAGAAATAGCTGCTCACTTTGAACCTTGTCTTATTCCTATTTTTTATCAAAGTGTTGTGGCTACAGATGCAGCATATTTAGATGAAATTATATCAGATTGAAGGATGATAGAAGTGGGAAAAAGAGGCGCAGTAAATGAAGCGATGCATATAGATGCATTAGAATCACTGTATATTTGATGATGATTAACACACACATCAAATGATGCTGCAACAGTTATTTATCCTCAACTAACCTCTGTTTGAACTATCTGACATAGATACTTATCTAGCTATGCTAGTGAAAATGAAGCATTTAGAAACGCAATAGAAACCGCAGATAAAGCTTCATTACTAGTTGATATGGCTGACTCTTATAGCGGTATAGAAAAATCTATCGAACTTAAAAAAGAATATAGAGATAATCCAGAAAAGATAGTATCTATGAGACTAGATAGCGGAGATCTAATTAAACAAGCAATCTATGCCCTCACACTTCAAAAAGAAGCTTGATTAACAGATCCTACAAGAGATAAAATAATTATCGAAGGAATAGAAAGTATAGATGAATTTAGAAAAATTGATAAGGAAATAGAAGATGCTTGATTTAACCCAAAAAGATGGATTATTTTCTGAAGTTGAGAAATTCTTATCGCTAAAAACAAAGTTAGATCTGCTGTATCAGCAGGATTCAAACTCACTAATACAATACTTTGACCAACGTGAAAAATCTCCAACAGCCCTTGAAAAGAGCCAATACCTGGAAAACCAAATATAGAAATAAGAGAAGATGAAAGAGTTATTGTTCAAGAAGATGAAGCGGTAAACTGAAAGAGACTTCTGACAAAAGTATATGAAAATTGATTATTTTACTATTGACAAACTGACGAATTAATGTATCTAGATGATACCAGAAAAAGAGTTAAACAAAGTATGAAAGAAATACTTCTACCTAGCGTGAAAAGTGAAAGAACAATCGAAGTTCATAAGAATGTTAGAAAAATGTTATTATCAAACATACAACAACCTGCAGCTTAATTCATTTTATTTGTAATTTATTACTATGAAAATCTGATTTGGACAAATTAATATGGAACTGTGAAATGTAACTAAAAATACAGATAAAGTCATAGAAACAATTGAAAAACTAGGTGAAAATTGTGATGTTCTAGTTTTCCCTGAACTAACACTCCCCTGATCACCTTGAAATGATCTTTATGAAAATGATCAACTGATAAGGGATCAATACGAAGCTGTAAATACGATTCATAATTATATTAAGACGATCAAAAATGAACTTACAGTAATACTTTGATTCATAGAACCTGATGAGAAAAATCAACAACCATGATGATGAGTAAGAAAATATAATGCTGCAGCTGCGATCACAAAAGATAGTATAAGCACTACTTACAAGGAAAATCTCTGTGATTATGATGTTTTCTACGAATCGAGACAGTTACACCCTGGCCGTAAATATGTAAATTTTAACATTTGAAATGATATAAAAGCAACGCTTACCATTTGCGAAGACTTGTTCAATCCTCTACATGATAACAAAGTATTAGAGAATCGTGACATGGAATGAATAGAATATATATTCAACCTATCTAGCTCTCCATTTGCTACTTGAAAACTTGAAAGAAGGATAGATGCTATGAAAGAACATGCAACCACACGAGATGCAAATGTAGTATACCTCAATCAAATTGGTGCACAAGATGATAATATCTTTGATTGATCTAGTTTTATAGTTGATAACAAAGGACAACTTGTTCATCTAGCAAAACAGTTTGAACAAGACACTAGTATTGTAGACATGAATGTAAGCAAAAAAGACATAACAGCTGAAGCGAATGAAATATCTCGCAATAAGTATGAACAAATAGAACAAGCAATGATACTTGGACTAAAAGACTATTTGGCAAAAACATGACTTTCTAAAGTTGTGATATGAGTTTCATGATGAATAGATTCAGCCATCTCACTCTATTTCCTGTCAAAAGTACTTTCTCCAGAGAATATCGTTGCTTTATATATGCCAAGTAAACATAGTACAAATTCAAAAACTGACGCTCACACCTTGGCAGAGAATCTTTGAATCACACTACAAGAACGTGAAATTCAAACTCGCTTTGATGCAATTCAGGAACGAAATCAAAAAGAGTTGTGAAAAAAATTAAGTCATAACGTTCCAGAAGAAAAAATTGCTTATGAAAACATTCAAGCTCGTATTAGATGAGAGATACTTATGCAAACATCAAATCTAACACCATGAAGCATGATTATCAATAATAGCAACAAAACCGAAATGCTTATGTGATATGGTACGTTACATGGAGATATGATATGAGCCGTAAATTTGATATGAGATCTAAATAAACGTGAAGTATATGAATTAGCAGAATATATAAACACAAAAAATGAAGCCATTCCTACCAACATAATCAGTAAACCAGCATCAGCTGAATTAAATGTAGACCAAGTAGATCCATTTGATTACCATCGTGTAAGCGATGCAATTGATGCACTATGAAACTGAGCTAGTCCTCATGAAGTAAGCGAAGAATACGATGTAACCCTAGAAGAAGCAAAAGATTATGCAAAAAAAATAAGATATACAGAGTATAAACGTAGAGAATTCTATCCAATTATTATGAGACTAAAATCAAGAAACATGTGAATTTGAAGAAGATATCCAGTTGTGAGAGCAAGATAGACATTGTTTATTTCTTAACAAGATTAGATGTTAAAATATCATGTAATATTAGATAAGGATTATTGAAATCTAGAAAAAAGAAAAAAACTAGACAATATTCAACAATTAATTCAACAACAAATAACAGATATTCTTATTGTGAACAACCCTAATGATGCTGATCTATTTATTGTCTGATGATGAGATTGATTTATGATAAAGATGCTTAAGAAGTATAAATTATACAATAAACCATTCTTTTGAATAAATGCAGGAACAGTATGATTTTTACTCAATCACATGAAAACGCCAAATCTTCCAAGCTCTTTAGATGAGTTAGATATCATTGATATACCTCTAATTAAAACAAAAAGCATTACTGAATCAGGAGAAGAATTTGAGAAAATATTCGTGAATGACGTTCTTTTATGAGAATCTTGAAGTTGATTTCATGACTTTCAATTTACCTCTAAAACTACATGAAATTTGGTAAACATATTGTGTTCTGAATTACTAATCAATACACCAATCTGATCATCAGGACAAGCAGTAAATGGTAGATTACCGTTAATGGATCTAAGAAGCGATTTACTAGGAATTACTACTGCATGGGCAGTATGACTAGATCGATGTTACATAGTCCCAGAAGAAATGACTATAAAGGATGTAAGATGAAGAGATAATCGACACGCCAAACATGATTGATCTCATCCAGATAATAAAGTAGATAACATTAAACAGATCACTATTTATCCACCAGAAGAATATGTTCAAATTAGTTATAAAAAAGATGAAAAATATCATGATAAAAGATTACTCTTAGCTCAGAAGTCATTATGAAACGTCATTCTCTGAAAAAATTGAACGATATTAAACTAATTTATATTTTCAAACTCCATGAACTCATTAGATAAACAACTGCTACCTGTCATGAAATATGCATGAGAAGAAATTATGAAGATATATGATTCATGAGATTTTGATGCCAATCAAAAAGACGATTGATCTCCAGTGACAAGAGCAGATAAGCTTGCTAATGCGATCCTATCTGAGGCAGTCATAAAAGTATTTGATTCTCCTATTCTTTCAGAAGAAGATATTATGCCTAGCTTCGAGGAAAGAAGTAAATGGACTGGAGGATATTGGGTTTTTGATCCAATAGACGGAACACGTGGTTTTCTCAATAAAAATTGAGAATTTTGCATATGTGTTTCATATATGGTGAATCATAGGCCAGTCTATGCAGTAATTTATGATCCACAAAAGCAAGTCTTCTATAGTGCTGAAAAATGAAAATGAACAAAGATGCATGTTGATGAGAAACGAAGTTCACTAATGACATGAGACATTCAAACCGCTCCCCTACGTTTTCTTAATAGTCGACCAGAGGGACACGCATCGATCAAAAAAGAACTCTCAAACATCTATCCAGATATTAAAGAAACAAGAATGTTTAGCGCATTAAAATTTACTAGTATAGCAAAAGACGAAGCTGACTTTTTTATGCAAAATCGTGCTACTCATTATCGAGACACATCAGCATGAGAGTTGATAGCTCAAGAATCTTGACTAAATGTATTTTCTACACATAATTGAGACATAACAAATGGAATAAATTACAATACACCTGCAACACTCAATAATGCATTTATAGTAACCAAACCATGATTAATTTCTGATGCGCTTATTGAGAATCTCTTACTAGACCCAAAACACGTATCATAAACCTTTCATTTGTTTACTCAATCATATGGAAACATTTATTATTAATTCATGAACAGTAGATCATCATCTGGCAAAAAAATTATCGTCAATACAGAACGACACCCCCGTTAATTTAATTACAAGTAATAAGTTATGACATTTCACTAAACTCACAAGAAAAAAAACTCTAGAATTACTATGCAAACAATGTGGACTAGAACAAGTGACGGTAACATTTGAAGATCATTTACAACTTCAAGATCGCATAAAACATCAATTAAACGATGCTTTACTTATGTATTCATTTGATTTCAATAATCATGAAGAACAACTTGAACATACAAGAATTAAATGTTTTGAAAGCACAATGGCATTTCAAATTGCTATGTACCACAAATCACTAGATAAAAATCAACAGGGAACTCAAGTAGTTGATCGAGCAGAAGGAACAGATCATTCAGATCGAGAGAATTTAGATCAAAAAAAAGAAGAAAAGAGTACTGTAGTTGATCGAGAACAAGAATTAAGCACTTATACATGATTAGATAAGAACAGTGAAATTATTCAACACTTCATCAATGACGAATCACTAAAGAAACAGAGTTTAGCATATTTTTCAAAACTTAGAAAAGTTGAAAATCCATCTGCAGTAGATTTAATTTTAGAAAAAACTCATAACAATATAAATTATGCCTTTGTATGAATGAGAACTGAATATCCAGCAGGTCCATGACGAATTTGAGGCGGAATCGATAAAGAAGATTTCACTATTGCAAAGAGATTTTGATTAGAGTCAGAGAAAGTTAGTATTATTAGTGCACTTAGAGAAGGTATGGAAGAGTCATCTTGACTAGTAGGAACTGATGTTTATATTGCTTCAAAAATTAACTATGCCCAAGAAGATATACACTGAGATACATATATAACCGCACAAATAGGTGACTATAAAATATGAATCAAAATTAATCAAACTCCTACTATCTACGTAGAAGATCCACATTCTCCAGATTTTAATCCAGCAGACAAGCGTGGACCTGCAGCTACTACTGCCTGGAAATGAATTGTACTTTCAGGAGAATCAATAGGCTCAAGTGACCTTTGAATAGTTGATTGAGTAAAGTCAGATCGAAGATCAAAACAAGAAATCAAGAAAATAGAATGGGCAATGAGACATCATGCAGAATTATACATCTAATAAAAAAGCTATAGCTGAACTGCTATAGCTTTTTAAAACGATCATTATTAAACGAAAATTCAGCATCATAAAGATGTATTAGTTTCTTTAAATGAATCAAGTAATTGGGTTCTTACCTCATCTGAAATCTTCATACTTCTAACAACTTTTAAAGTTGAAATAGTTGGAATACCATCTCCACCTTGATGGAAGGCAATAACTCTAGAATCCTTGTGTATAGTTCCTTCGTTATCTAATTGCACTGCATGAAGAGTTTGTGTATTTAATTCACCTTTACTTATATCATCTGTTGATATTACTACATACTCACCTAGCAGACTCATTGAATCAAAACTGACTTTTTTAAAATTAGCCAACTTCTCAATCCCAAGATGATTTTGGAGAAATGTTAATGCTGATACTTCATCAACAAACCCATTAGTACAAATTGCAATAAATTCAGCTTTAGCTTTCAAATCAGCTTCCACCATATCTTTAGTCATATCATAATATGCTCCGATTTGAACAATATGCATAATCAATGCCGTAGAATCAAATTCAAGTCGCTTAATAACTCCTCTTGGTATCAATGTTTGGACCATATGTCCCGAGACTAACTTAAAAACATCTCCTCTAACTAGAAGTTTATTTTCCATATTTTTTTACTTTTAATGATTAACTTGATTAATTTACATTTATATGTATACATATAATAAATATATTGTCAATATTTATTTCACACATACTATGGCATCTCCAGATGATTTTAAGAGTAAAGACTTAGTAAGCTCTCAACTACCAAAGATCGAAGAAAAATGAGCAAAGATTCGCGAAGACATAACTAATAATAACTCTTGGGAAGTCGTTTCTGATAATGATCCAAGACTTGTAAATGAAATACAAGTATCTTCGCTTCAAGAAAGTTGAGAAATAGAATCATGACATATACAATTGAAAGCTATTCAGCCTACAGTATGGCAGAATACAGATGATTTTGGAAAGAGTTTTGGAGAAACAATTGAACATAAAATACATCCTCATATTATCTCATACCCCTCCAATCAAGACGTAGTTGATATCTTACCGTTTTTTTATCGACCAAAAGAAGACTGAAGCTGAGATGAAATCATGGTTGCAATAAATACGTCAATTCGTCCAACAATTGTGGCTAGAAAACAGCTTCTCCCAAATAGAATTAATGAAGAAAAAATAGAATGAGGATACGTAGATGAATGTCTTTGAATTAACTTTAGTGGAAAAGAATGAGATATTGATCTAAAAGGGGCATTAGATAGAGCTCTAATGGAAAAAACAGGACTCACAAGAGATTCTTCATGAATTACCATAGCTCAAAACGCTTATTATACAGCTGTTTCCAGTCTCGCAGAAATCTGATTACCGAAAATTGTACAAGTAAGACCTCCAGTAAATTTAGACACAAAGACTCAGATATGAACTGACTATTCTTGAAAAAGAGCTGTAAAATATATGAGCTTACAAGATCTTATAAATTGATATTTCGATGATTCTCAAAAATGATGAAGGTTAATTCACTTAGGGATGGAGTTAGCAAGAAAGACATGAACTAAAATAGAAATGCCAGAGATTCCTACAAACAACACTCTTACCAATTACCCGGAAATTGAATCAGATATTGTAACTCATAAAACTTTGATAGGATTTATTGAATGAAAACTATACGACGAAAAGAATGATGATGGGATTACTCATATGACAATAGAAGAAAATAATGATTTGTATGACACAAGTAAATTTCAAAAAAAGAAAATAGCTACAGTAACTAATGTTCTAAACAATGGAAAAAAAGAAGAATATCCTTTGGAAATAGTGGTAAGAGACACGATCGACACAATAGAAGTAGTACCTCATTTTTGGCACGACGGAAAATTAATGATGCCATTTAGAGCGATGTTACGTCCTATGAGTTTTGCAAGAAACTTAGAACCTCATCCAATAAGTATGGAAACTAAAATGTATAATATTGAATGATTCGCTGCCTGATTTCGCTGATGAGAACAGACCAAGGAAGATATTCTAGAAAGTGCAGAAAAAATTCTCATAAACAAATGATGATTTGAACCAAAAGGAAATATGACTTATATTAATTCTTCTGCTCCTTCAATTGGAGTGACTCCAGAATTTAAACATATTGTCTATACTGAGATTGACCCTACAAAACAATTTCCATCTAAAGTGCAACTAGATTTTGATAAATTCAATCCTATTCAGTGATTTATCGAAGTAGATGAACTGCTTAGATCTGCAGATGAATGACTCATTCAAGATCCAAGTTTAGTTTTGCATGCAAATATTCTAAAGCAGAAATATCAATATACTTCAATTGAATGAACATCTCCAAGATCATGAACCGAAGAAGAATATAATGAACTGCAAGATCTAATGAGTAAACCACTGCAATCTGACCTAATGATGAAAATTGCAGCTGAAAAGAACAATGCACCTATGCTCTACCAAGCACACAAATTAGCTATGAAAAGATCTCCTTCATATAGAAAATGAATAAGTTTCGTCGAACAAATACTTTGATGAGCAGTCCAGACAGAAAAAATGCGTCGAAGCGAAAAAGATAAATGATATTTTGAATCAAGTCTTTCTATTTACTCACCTCTTTGAATTGAAGATGTATTAGATAGATATACAGCTATATGATATCTATGACATGACAATGCACATCAACCTCTTTGATGAGTTGCAATTGTGGATCCAGATACATGAGAAATAATAACAACAGAAGATAAATTCGTCTATCTACATACATATCAAGAAGCATTTGCCGTAACTGTTTCTGATTATTTATTACCAAAAGAAATTTGATTTGAAACGTTTGAAAAATTTCTCTGAATCAAAAAATGCGTATGAAGAACCTTAGAAGAATTTGGAATTGATACTTTTAAAAAAGCTCTTGAAGTAATTATTCAGATGGAAAGAGATGGAGTCATTCCTGACCGAATGCTCCAACATGAAGCCTATCAAGACCCAAGTAATAGAGACAATATCATGAGAGTAATATGATATCATCCAAATGATAAGAAACAGTCTCGTGATGAATATAGATACTGGGCATCACATCCTGAAGTTGCAAAAGTTAAAGCAAGATTTATGCATGTCAGTAAAAACGAAGAAGAAGTACTCAGTAAAATGAAGGATTTTGATGATATGTTAGAACATTACCCAGAAGGAAATAATTCTTTTAAATCCTATATCTCAAGCCATATAAATACAAATACCACTATCCCTGCTATGCGTGCGTGAGTATTAAAACAATATATAGTAGATTCAAATATAGAAGGCAAATGAGCAACATTGATTGTGATTGATGAGCTTATTGAACAACTATATCATCAACAAGTATATATCAAAAATACACGTGATATGGTAACAAGTATGAATTATGATGACACAAATATTAAAGCATTAAGAAGGATTAAACATAGTAAGCACGAAACAGAGACATTAATGGCCCAGGTTGAAAAGTTGGTTACTACTACTCCATATATCACTCAAGAACAAAGAGATGACCTTAGCAATAATTACTTTGCTTGGTTTCAATGATTCAACAAGTATGAAGACAAAGAAAATAAGCAACGTATCAATGATATTGAACAAGAAAATTTAAAAAGAGCATGAGTTACTATGCCCTTGTATCATACTATAGCTGATTAATTATTTATTATCCTACCTTCCAAGCTCTTGGTAATTCTGGAGAATTTCAATCTCGATCTACTAAAGGTGTTTTATATCCTTCAGGTCTTCGCTTATTAAGTGCTTGTACATCTTCTGAATTCATCCAAAATCAAGCTGCATCAATATTTTCTTGAATACGTTTCTTATTAGAAGATTTTGTAAGTGTGCGAAATCAATTTCCACGGACTATTCGATTTAAAAGAATCTGATTCTCAGTCTTTTCATATTTTTCTGATAATGATTTCAATAACGGAATCTTAGTTCAAGATAGTGCATTTCTATCTAGTGGCTTATATGCTATTGCTTTGATATCATGACGATATCATTTTTTTATAATTCAGTACTCTTCATTAAAACGTGTCGCTAGATTATAATATACTTCATGAGTTATTGGATGCATATCTAGATCAAGAAGATCTTGGATTTGCTCTTGATTGAAATTACTAATACTTACATGTCTTACTATTCACTCTTCCTGAAGTTTTTTCACTTGTTCAACTGCAGACTTATGATGTATATGAGTGAGAGGTGCATGAAACTGGAAAGAGTCAATATAATCTATACATAAGGCTTCACAATAACGATATGCTGACGACTTAATTTGATCAAGTGATGTATAATCCATTTCAAGTTTTCCATTGATGAAAAAATCATCTTTTTTACGTCATTCTAATGCTTGTTTTACAAGTGGCATTGACTTTCACCATCCATAATGATGACACACATCTATATAATTTATACCATTATCAAATGCATACCCCATTGCATCAACATCTTCCTTATCAGTATAGTTACTAACCTTTACCTTTTTTCAATCAACCACATCATATAAGCCTCAAATTCACCAAGTTCATTGGCCAATTGGAAAGACTTCTTTTGCAGACTTAGTATATAATTGGTTCATTTCTTGATAATATTAGGTAAATACTATTGATTTTTATACTTATTTTATTATATATGTCAATATATAATACTAATTCACTATTGAAAAGGTGGTATCTTATTGTTATATTTACATTAAGTATTTATTTGTGCTATACATATGCAAAAATGAACTAGAAAAAATCCATTGGATATAACAATTTTAGGAGCTGGAATACAGTGAGCTAGTAATTTTCATGCAGCTTGCAAATATACAAAGCAAGATCTTAGTGTTCTACTACTAGAAAGAAAATCTTGAGCTGGACTTCTCAATTCTAATGAAACTCAAAATAGCCAAACTCTTCATATATGAGATATAGAATCAAATTACGATATGGAGAAATCCGCACATACATACAACAAATCACAACCATTAAAGAAATTTGCAGAAAACCAATCTGCACAATGAAACACGTTCTATAGTGTGTGACCACAAATGCTTGTGTGAGTATGAAATAAAGAAATTGATATAGTAACCAAAAGATATGACTCTCTAAAAGAACTATGAATATATGAAAATCTTTCATTCGTTCCTCAAGACAAAATGGGCCATCTAGAACCAGAACTCATGCGTTGAAGAGATATTAAAAAGAATCCGATCGTTTGAATTCGTAATGAAGAATGAGTGAGAATAGATTTCGGAAAAGCAGCACAAGCCTATGTTAAACAATGACTGAAACATGGAAAGGAAAATGCAGAAGTAAGATACAATCGCTCAGTAAAAGATATTCAAAGACGTAGTACTACTGGTGATTTGTTTGAAATATTTCTTGATGATGGGACTTCCGTGTTTACTAAATCTCTTATTATGTCTATGGGATCGTACACTGAAGTACGAAACAATAAACTTTGATATAATACAAATAAATGAATCATAAGTATGGCAGCAAATTATTATAGAATTAGACCTGATTTCTTCACATCTCCTCTTATGGCAAAAATATATGGCGTCCAGAAAGAATGAGTTCCATATGCAAAGGCACACCTAGACTGAGAATGGAATAACTCTAATAATGTGAGAGTCTGACCAACTGCACTACCAACGTATTTCTTAGAAAAAGATAAAACATGAAGTATGATAGACTTCCTAAAAATGATGCGTCCTGCTGATATTCCTACATTTATCAATCTACTTAAAGATCCAAAGTATGCTGCTCATATGTATAATAATCTATTATATAAACTTCCTTACTATGGTCCAAAAAGATTTCTAGATAAAGAAGTGAGAAGTTATCTTCCTCAAATTCAATTAGAACACTTGGAAAAAGATATAGTAGATGCGTGACTGAGAGCAATATGAACAGATAGAACAACTCATACTACCACCTTTTGATGATGAAAAGAATACTGAATAAACCTAAACTGAAATCATGAAAATATCATATCCAACGCAGCTGCATCGCCATGAGCTTCAGTAGCATGATATGAAGGACCACATGATATAAACTATATAGCTGAACATCATAGCTGACTAGATTTTGAAATAGATCATGCTTTGATGAAAAAGGATTGAATCAACTTGTAAACTTAAACTATGCAACATAATAAAAAGCCTTGGACATAACGTCCAAGGCTTTTTTAAAATATAATAATTACTTATGCAACTAATTGAATATTTTCTATTAATGCTTTTGTGAAAGAAGTAGT
>CALDTY010000002.1 GCA_937923605.1 Candidatus Absconditabacterales bacterium | reverse complement strand
AATGTGAATCCTTGAGATGGATGTAATGAAACGTGTGAAATTGAATTCTGCGGAGATGGAGATCTGCAAGTAGCATTGGGAGAAGAATGTGATGATGGAAATGCAACCAATGGTGACGGATGTACATCATTATGTAAAAATGAAGCATGTGGCAATAACCTAATAGAATGAACTGAAGAATGTGATGATGGAAATAACTGAAATGGAGACGGGTGCAATAGTATTTGTGTGATTGAGGTATGTGGAAACGGAGTTATAGACGCATGAGAAGTATGTGATGATAACAACACTTTAAATAATGATGGATGTAGTGAATTCTGTCAAAAAGAAGTCTGCTGAGATTCTATTGTTCAGACTTGAGAAGATTGCGACGATGGAAATACTAGTGGTGGCGATTGATGTAATCCAATGTGTAAATTAGAAATTTGTTGAAATTGATTGGTCGATAGTTGAGAGCAATGTGATGATGGAAATCTTGTAAATGGAGACGGTTGTGATGATATTTGTCTGGATGAACCAACACCTATTTGTGGTGATTGAAATCTAGATCCAGATGGAAATGATGATATTACTTGAAATACAGATGATGAAGAATGTGATGATGGAAATATTATTCCATGAGATTGATGTTGAACTACTTGTAAAACTGAAGTATGTTGAAATTGAGTTGTAGATCCAAATGAAGCATGTGATGATGGAAACCTAGCTGATGGTGATTGATGTAGTGGAACTTGTGTATTAGAGTATTGTGGTGATGGAAGTGTAAATTGATGAACAGAACAATGTGATGATGGAAATTCTTCTAATTGAGATGGATGTGATGCATCTTGTATGCTTGAAGCATGTGGAGATTGAAACTTAGATATTTATGAAGCATGTGATGATGGAAATTTGGATGATGGAGATGGATGTGATGATGAGTGTAGTATAGAATACTGTGGTGATGGTGCGTTAAACTGAGATTGAGTAAATGTTATTGATAGTGCATGAAATATTCTTAGATCTGGAGATGAATTATGTGATGATGGAAATTTAAATGAATGAGATGGGTGTAATCATAAATGTAAGCCAGAAATTTGTGGTAATTGAAGAGTAGACTTTGGAGAAGCATGTGATGATGGAAATAATACAAATAATGATTGATGTAGTGAAATATGTGAAAGTGAAAGTTGTTGAGATTGAATAATTCAAACATGAGAATCATGTGATGATGGAAATACTGCAAACGGAGATTGATGTAATGTATCATGTGTCTTAGAAGAATGTTGAAATAATGCATTGGACTTTTGAGAAGCATGTGATGATGGTAATATTGTAAATAACGATGGATGTAGTGAAGTATGTGAAAATGAGATTTGTGGTGATAGTATTATTCAAGCCTGAGAAGAATGTGATGACTGAAATACAGCAAATAATGATTGATGTAATGATGCTTGTGATATTGAAGTTTGTGGTGACTCTATTGTTCAAGTATTAGAGACTTGTGATGATGGAAATACTGCAAACAATGATTGATGTAGTGAAGCTTGCTTAGATGAGGTTTGTGGTGATTGAATTCAACAAGCAACAGAAGCTTGTGATGATGGAAATACGAACTCATATGATGGTTGTTCATCAAGTTGTATAGTAGAAACATGTTGAGATTGAGTATTACATGTTTCTTGATGAGAAACTTGTGATGATGGTAATGTTGTAAATTGAGATTGATGTAATGCAAACTGTTTGTTAGAATCTTGTGGTAATTGACTGATAGAATGAACAGAACAATGTGATGATGGAAATTTGTGAGACTGAGATTGATGTAATATTTTATGTATGACAGAAGTTTGTTGAAATACTTTTGTTGATGCTACTGAAATATGCGATGACTGATTACATTGTGCAAATTGAATTAGCTGTTTGGTTGATTGAGATTGTGCTGATGCATCAAGTTGTATAGCTAGAGATGGTGATGGATGTAGCTCAGAGTGTGTAAATGAATATTGTGGAGATTCAGTTTTACAAATTTGATTATGAGAAGTTTGTGATGATTGAAATACAAATGATGGTGATGGATGTAGTAGTATGTGTGCAATTGAAATCTGTTGAGATTGAATAATTCAAGCTTCATTAAATGAACAATGTGATGATGGAAATCTATTGGATGGAGATGGATGTGACGATAGTTGTGTAATAGAATATTGTGGTGATGGTGCTCTACAACAAAATGGTATAGATGGAATAGCGTGAAATTCAGATGATGAAACATGTGATGATGGAAATACTGTGGACGCAGATTGATGTAGTGCAACATGTAAGCTTGAGGCTTGTTGAAATAATGTTGTAGATATTTATGAGGCATGTGATGATGGAAATCTAGATGATAATGATGGATGTGATGACGAATGTCAATTAGAATACTGTGGAGATGGAGCAATAAATGGTGATGGAGTTGATGTTATTGATAGTCAATCAAATGCATTAAGATCAGGATCAGAAGAATGTGATGATACTAATTTAAATGCTTGAGATGGTTGTAATGAAAAATGTGAAATCGAGTATTGTTGAGATTCTGTAGTTCAAGTATGATTAAATGAAGAATGTGATGATGGAAACATAGTGAACTGAGATTGATGTAATGCAAACTGTCTGTTAGAATCTTGTGGTAATTGAATAGTAGAGTGATCAGAAGAGTGTGATGATGGAAATTTAGGAGCTTGAGATGGATGTAATATCCTTTGTATGTTAGAAGTGTGTTGAAATCTTGTATTAGATACAGGAGAAGTTTGTGATGATGGGAATATAGCTGATGGTGATGGATGTAGCTGACAATGTGAACATGAATATTGTGGTGATGGAGCAATTCAAACTACTTTATTAGTTGTTTGAACTTCGTTATTTGAATTATGTGATGATGGCAATACTACATGATGAGATGGGTGTAGCGTAACATGTCAAACAGAAATTTGTTGAGACACAAAAGTTGATATTGGTGAACAATGTGATGATGGAAATGCAATAAATTGAGATTGATGTGATAGTGCGTGTATGTTAGAATTGGCTGATGCGTGTTGAGATTGAGTTCTACATCCAAGTTGAATTGATTTAGATATTTTGACCTTGTCAGATAATGAGGAATGTGACGATTGAAATATTGATGTTGGAGATGGGTGTAATAGTGAATGTAAAATTGAAGCTTGTGCAAATGGAATACTAGATGCATGAGAACAGTGTGATGATGGTAATGTAATTAATGGAGACTGATGTAATAGTCTTTGTATGTCAGAATTGGATGATGTTTGTGGTGATGGAACATTACATCTAGATGGAGTTGATTTACTAGCTTGAACTGCAGATGATGAAGAATGTGATGATGGTAATATAGATGTATGAGATGGTTGTAATGCTGAATGTAAATTAGAAGTATGTTGAAATGGTACTATAGATACATGAGAATTATGTGATGATGGTAATGTAAATGACGGTGATGGATGTGATGATGAGTGTCAATTGGAATTTTGTTGAGATGGAGCGATTAACAATAATTGAACTGAAGAGTGTGATGATTCTAATACTGTGCCATGAGATGGATGTTCAGAAACGTGTGAACTAGAAGTTTGTGGTGATGGCACCTTAGATTTTGGTGAAGCATGTGATGATGGTAATTTAGATGACAATGATGGATGTGATGATTCTTGTAATTTAGAGTACTGTGGTGATTGAGCACTTAATGCGACATGAGTAGTAGATAGTTTATGAAATACAATTAGAACTTGAGTTGAAATGTGTGATGATGGTAACTTGAATGTATGAGATGGGTGTAATGATGAGTGTGAAATTGAGGAATGTTGAAATAATACGATTGATTTTGGTGAAGAATGTGATGATGGTAATGCTGCTGATGGTGATGGGTGTAATAATGCTTGTCAAAATGAATACTGTGGAGATGGGTATGGACAACCATTGTGATTAGATGGAGTCTTTGGTACTGCAGATGATGAACAATGTGATGATGGAGGGACTGTTCCATGAGATGGCTGTAGTTCTACATGTAAACTTGAATATTGTGGAAATAATGTTGTAGATTTCGGAGAGATGTGTGATGATGGAAATTTTGTTTGAGGAGATGGTTGTGATCGTCGATGTAAATTTGAAATACCTCCTGCATGTTGAGATGGTTCAGTACAAAATTTTGGAACTTATGTAGAACAATGTGATGATGGTAATATTTTTAATGGAGATTGATGTAATGCTACATGTGAAGTAGAAGTATGTTGAAATGGAAATATGGATCTTTGAGAAGAGTGTGATGATTGAAATCTATTAGATAGCGATTGATGTGATGATGAGTGTAATGTTGAATATTGCGGAGACTGAGCAATTCAGAATTATAGCTGACATGTTGAGATCTGTGATGATGGTAATACTAATAATGAAGATTGATGTAATGAACTTTGTATATTAGAATATTGTGGTGATAATATAATCCAACTAGGAATGTGAGAAATATGTGATGATGGAAATGATGATGATGATGATTGATGTAGTAGTACATGCCAAGTTGAGATTTGTGGTGATAGTATTGTACAAAACTTTTGATCTCATATAGAATTCTGTGATGATGGAAATACTACTGTCGGTGACGGATGTAATGCAAGCTGCGAAGTTGAGGTATGTGGTAATAATGTAATAGATTTTGGAGAAGAGTGTGATTTTGATGTAACAACTTGATCATCAATGGATGGTGATGGATGTAGTTCTGATTGTGAAAATGAATACTGTGGAGATGGAGCTATTCAGCCTGCCTTGCTAGTTCCTAGTACAGGAGAATGAGAATATTGTGATGACGGAAATACTTCATGAGGTGATTGATGTAGTGCAGGTTGTCAAATTGAAGCGTGTTGAAATTGAGTTCAAGATATAGGTGAACAATGTGATGATGGAAATCTTATTAATTTAGACTGATGTGATGCTTATTGTATGATTGAACCAGATCCAGTTTGTGGTGATTGAAATTTGAATTTAGGAGAGTTCTGTGATGATGGAAATACACTTTGATGAGATGGTTGTAGTCCATCGTGTATGATTGAAGAATGTTGAAATAATATCGTAGATCCTGGAGAAGAATGTGACTTTGATGTAGTAGCTTGAGTACTAGAAGACTGAGATGGTTGTGGATTAACTTGTCTTGATGAAATATGTTGAGATGAAATTGTTCAAACCCCTCTTGGAGAAATATGTGATGATGGTAACACACTCAATGATGATGGATGTAATGAAATATGTCAACCAGAATATTGTGGTGATGATGTTGTTCAAGCTTGATTGAATGAATCATGCGATGATGGTAATGTTACGAATAATGATTGATGTAGTGAATTCTGTCAACCAGAGTCTTGTGGAGATGGTATTTTACAAACTTCAGAAGCATGTGATGATGGGAATACTTCAAATGGAGATTGATGTAATACTTTATGTGAAATAGAAGTTTGTTGAAATGGTGAAATAGATATTAATGAAGAATGTGATGATGGAAATCTTGATGATTGAGATGGCTGTGATGATAGTTGTATAGTAGAATATTGTGGTGATGGTGCAGTGAATGCTACTTGAGTTAATGATAGTCAATGAAATACATTGTTTGTATGAGAAGAACAATGTGATGATGCAAATCTAAATCCAGGTGATGGTTGTAATGAATTCTGTCAATCTGAAGCTTGTGGAAATGGAATAGTTGATTTATGAGAAGCTTGTGATGATGGAAATAAAATAGATTGAGATTGATGTGATAATAGCTGTATAGTAGAGTACTGTTGAGATTGAGCTATTCAAAATTTTTCAGGACATGTTGAATTCTGTGATGATGGAAATAATACTAATGAAGATGGTTGTAATTCACTATGTATCATTGAATCATGTGGAGATGCTATAGTCCAGAATAATATGTGAGAGCTATGTGATGACGGTAATACTGATAACAACGATGGTTGTAGTGAATTATGCCAACCAGAAGCATGTGGAGATTCAATAATTCAAACAGGAGAAGCATGCGATGATGGTAACACAGCTCCAGGAGATGGATGTAATGAAAACTGTGGTATTGAAGTGTGTGGTAATAATATTGTAGATTTTGGAGAAGAGTGTGATTTTGATGTAAGTACTTGAGTAGTTATTGAATGAGATGGTTGTAATGACGAATGTATGATTGAATTCTGTGGTGATTGAGCTATTCAACCAAATTGAGTTGATCTTACTGCGTGAACAACGGATGATGAACAATGTGATGATCATAATACAGATCCTGGTGATGGCTGTAATGAACTATGTAAAATTGAAGTTTGTTGAAATACTGTAGTTGATTTTGGAGAAACATGTGATGACGGAAACTTTATTAATGGTGATTGATGTGATTCCATTTGTCAACTAGAACCGGATCCAGTATGTGGTGATTGAAATATCAATACTTGAGAACAATGTGATGATACTAATATCTTTAATTGAGATGGATGTAATGCGCTTTGTCAATTAGAAATTTGTTGAAATGGTACTGTAGATATCAATGAGTGATGTGATGATGGGAATCTAATTGATGGTGACGGATGTGATGATAGTTGTGAACTTGAATATTGTTGAGATGGAGCTATTCAAAATTTCTCAGGTCATATTGAAGTATGTGATGATGGAAATAATACAAATGAAGATGGTTGTAGTGCTACATGTGAAGTTGAATACTGTGGAGATAATACTATTCAAGTAAGTCTTGGTGAAGTTTGTGATGATGGTAATACTGATAACAACGATGGGTGTAGTGAAGCATGTAAACCGGAAGCATGTGGGGATGGAATTATACAAACATGAGAAACATGTGATGACTGAAACACAGCGCCTTGAGATGGTTGTAATGTGACGTGTATAATTGAAGAATGCTGAAATGGCACCAAAGATTTAGGTGAAGCGTGTGATGATAATAATTTAATTGATGGAGATGGATGTGATGATCAATGTAATATAGAATATTGTGGTGATTGAGCTGTAAATAATGATTGAACTGAACAATGTGATGATACGAATACAGTCCCTGGAGATGGATGTAATGCACTCTGTCAATTAGAAGAATGTGGTAATAATGCAGTAGATATAAATGAATGATGTGATGATGGAAATTTGGTAGAATGAGATTGATGTAATGACACATGTGATGTAGAGTATTGTGGAGATGGAGCAATTCAACCTACTGGTGTCGATAATGTTCTTTCATCTACTGATGATGAACAATGTGATGATCATAATACAGATCCATGAGATGGGTGTAATGAGTTCTGTAAAGTTGAAGAATGTGGAAATAATGTTGTAGATTTTGGAGAAACATGTGATGATGGAAATAGCGTTAATTGAGATTGATGTGATGACACATGTATGCTAGAACCACTTCCAGCATGTGGAGATGGTAAAGTAGACACAGGTGAACAATGTGATGATGGAGCAATTTTTAATTGAGATTGATGTAGCTCAACTTGTATGCTTGAGGAATGTTGAAATAATATTGTTGATCTTAACGAATGATGTGATGATGGGAATTTAGTAGAATGAGATGGATGTAATGATACATGTGAGGTAGAATATTGTGGAGATGGTGATGTGCAACCAAATGGTGTAGATCAATCCGCAGATACGACAGATGACGAAGAATGTGATGATCATAATACTAATCCAGGAGATGGATGTAACGAATTTTGTAAAGTTGAATTCTGTGGAGATTGAGTTATTCAGGTAGCAAATAATGAAATATGTGATGATGGCAATACTACACCAAATGATGGTTGTGATAACCTTTGTAGAGTAGAAGTATGTGGAGATGGAGTTGTTCAAAACTACTGAAATCATATAGAAGAATGTGATCAAGGTTCGGTAAATTGATCTTCTTGAAGTTATTGTGAGATTAATTGTGTTTTTAAAGCCGAAATATGTAATTGATTAGATGATAATTGAAATTGATCGATTGACGAATGATTCCCAGACACAGATGGAGATGGAATTAAAGATTGTATGGATGAAGAAGTATGTGATGGATTAGATAATGACTGAAATGGTCTGATTGACGATGGATATGCTGATACTGATGAAGATGGTGTAGCAGATTGTGTTGATACTGAAGAATGTGATTGACTAGATAATAATTGAAATTGAGAGACTGACGAAGGTTATGCTGACACTGATGGCGATGATATCAAGGATTGTGTTGATATCGAAGTATGTGATATTTTTGACAATGATGGTGATGGTCTAATTAATGAATGATTCACTGATACAGATTTTGATTGAATAGCAGATTGTATAGATGTAGAAACATGTGATAATATTGATAATGATGGAGATTGACTTGTTGATGAAGATTTCTCATGAGACTCTGATGATGATGGTCAACTTGATTGTTTAGATGTTGAACAATGTGATGGAATCGATAATGATGGAGACGGATTAGTGGATGAATGATTTACAAGTGATGTCGACTGAGATTGAACGCTTGATTGTGTTGATATTGAAACATGTGATGCAGTAGATAATGATTGAGATAGCTTAGTAGACGAATGATTCGCTGATACAGATTGAGATGGTATTGCGGATTGTGTGGATCAAGAAATTTGTGATGGTATTGATAACAATTGAAACGGATCAATTGATGAATGATTCGGTGATAGTGATAATGACTGAATTGCAGATTGTCAGGATCAAGAGATCTGTGATGGTATTGACAATAATGGTAACTGAACAATTGATGAATGATTCTCAGATGAAGATGGAAATGGAATACCTGATTGTCGCGATATAGAAACATGTGATGGATTAGATAATGATGGGGATGGTGAAATTGATGAGTTCTTTCCAGATACTGATGGAGATGATATCAAAGATTGCCAAGATACTGAAGAATGTGATGGTGTAGATAATGATGGAGATGGAGTAATTGATAATGGATATCCAGATAGTGATGGAGATTGAATTGCAAATTGTAATGAACCAGAGGTCTGCGATGGATTAGATAATGATTGAGATGGAGTTATTGATGAGTTCTTTACTGATTCAGACGAAGATGGGATTGCTGATTGTGTTGATGATACTAACTGATCATGTGAGCTAAATGCTACATGTAGTGATAGTGAAAGTACTACAATTATCGATATATATAACGAAAATTGTGAGTGTGTATGACAACCATACGAATTAAGTATCGTAGATCCGTATGAATGTGCATGACCTATAAATGGTCAAGTAACGAAGTCAGATAATTTAGATATTGATTATGTCCAAGTACAAATATCTCAAAGTTGATCTACAGTTACAACTCGAATCCTTAGCGGAATAGATATTCAAGATGATTTAAGTTACATTATTCCAGTAAATTATGAAGATGAAACTTCTGAACGATACGTTGCTGATGGTGACTATAAATTAAGCTATACTGTTTATTCTGAACAGTGACCAACTGCAGAATGATCTTACGAAACTCGTATAACTATGTATTGTGATGAAGAAGTCTGTGATGGTAAAGATAATAATAGAAATTGAGAGTTTGATGAATGATTTGAAAACTCTGATGAAGATAAATACTGAGATACTTGTGATAATTGTCCAAATAAAAATAATCCATTACAATCAGATACTGATGGAGATGGTATAGGGAACGCATGTGATGAATGTAAGGATTATGCATGAGGAGACGAAGATGGTGATTGAATTTGTCCACCAATAGATAACTGTCCTACTCGACCAAATCCAAATCAAATTGATACTGATAATGATGGAATTTGAGATCTTTGTGATGATGTTCCATGAACCACAACTGGATGAAGTACAGGATGAAGTACGGGATGAAGTACAGGATGAAGTACAGGATGAAGTACAGGATGAAGTACGGGATGAAGTACAGGATGAAGTACAGGATGAAGTACGGGATGAAGTACGGGATGAAGTACAGGATGAAGTACGGGATGAAGTACATGATGAGGAACTGGATGAGCTTCAGATTGATGAAACCAATCATTTATTTTTGGACTAATCGCATGAGGATCTTGAGGAGAGGATGCTGAGGTTGAAATTAATTCTGTTGAAGTACTTGAGGTAGTTGAGATTGTAGAGGATAATAGTTGAATAATAAATGATATTCAGACTAAAAAAGAAATTATAAATGATGCATTACATAATTCTGCCGACAATGTGTCACCAGGACAACTAGATATTGATCTGCCTACTTTCTTACCTCAAACTGGAGCAAATATATAATTTTTAATAATAAAATTGTATTACGATGATAACATCTAAAAGAATTATTTTGCATGCTATGTTTTGATTGTGTGTAAGTCTTTTCCGACTATTTGGAATAATATTGCATTCATGATATCATTTTTGAGGTGTTGATCATAATATAAATTTATTGTATGCACCAGAGGTGTATGCATCAACATGTTGAAATAGTATTCAAGAGTCATGAGAATGATGCGATGATGGAAATACTTTGTCTTGAGATGGTTGTAGCTTTGATTGTCAGTTGGAGACTTGATGTGGTTGAAATACATGTATTACATATGATGAATGCGATTGAATATCAAAAAATGAATGTAATGGAGTATGATGATTTTTTATATGAAATCAGTGTTATACTCCAACATGAGTATGTGGATCATTATGATGAACAATTTGATGACTGTTGGGTGCTGTGTCAAAACTGTCTAATACTGAGTGTAATAGTCTCTGATGACAATGGAATTGATCTACTAAAGAGTGTAGATTCCCATCTTGTGAAGCATTTTTTTCTACATGTGTAGAGTGTGGAAATTCAGTTCATGAATATGGAGAAGATTGTGATACATGATGAGAGTCTAGTACTTGTAATATAGACTGTAGTTTAGCAGTGTGTGGAGATTCAGTGCTAAATATTGCTGCTTGAGAAGAATGTGATGATTGATCAGATGGTGATGATTCAGATGGATGCAATGACCTTTGTGAAAATACATATGGTGTATGTAATGTAACAAATACAGCTTGCGAATATAGTTCTGATGCCACTATGTCTAGTTGTGATGCTTTCATTGATATTGATAATGATTGAATTCCAGATTCCTGTGATGATTTAATTTGTGCATGAGAAAATATTCCAACAGAACCAAGTACAACATGTTACGAGACAGCGACACTAAATACAGAAACATGTATGCGAGATGTAACAGGAACGGAACCAACAGAACCAAGTACAACATGTTACGAGACAGCGACACTAAATACAGAAACATGTATGCGAGACGTAACAGGAACGGAACCAATAGAACCAGAAACCTTATGTTATACAACTGCTACATTTAATGAAATGAGTTGTCTTTGGGATGTAAGGGAAACGTCATCTAAAGAATGTATGAATGAAGAAGTATGTGATGGAGTAGATAATAACTGAAATTGAGAGATAGATGAATGATATATTGATAGTGATTGAGATGGAGCAAGTGATGCTTGTGATAATTGTCCTAGTCGACCAAATCCAAATCAAATTGATAGTGATAATGATTCAGTAGGTGACTTATGCGATGATACTCCATGAACAACTACAGGAGGAACAAGTGGATGATCTAATTCAAGTAGTGCTAGTGCATGATGAAAGGTATGAAGAAACTGAGGATCATGATGATCAAAATGGTGAGCTATATATGAATCAACTTTTTCACCAGTATTTTGAAATATTCAACCAGTATGAAATGAACATGAAATTATTGGTGATCATAGAATTCAAATGATAGAAATCCCACTAACTGAGATAGATCAAGTATTGGCTGATAAGATTTGAGAGAAGAAAGTTGAGACTAAAATGAAAATGCTAACCGTGCCTGTACATGAAATATCTTGATACATGGATATTAGTTTTCCAGACTTTCTACCACAAACATGAGCTTATTTTTGATGACATGTTCTTGAATTATCAAATTGGTAAACATAAAGAAAAATTAACTTTTAAAGTCTAAAATGAGTGTGAGGTGGTTTTTTAAACTAAGATTCATATATTTCTATGTCAACATTTAGTTGCATATACATATGAAATTCCACATCATCATCTACGGTTGTCAAATGAATTACTCTGATTCTGCTAGAATTAAAGCAGTTTTACATAATTGTTGATGGGAATATGTAGAAGATAAGAATCATGCTGATGTTGTTATATTAGATACATGTAGTGTGAGACAAAAGTCTGAAGATAAAGTACGATGACAGTTAAAAGAGTTGAGAAATACTCAAAGGGTTTGGCTTACTTGATGTATGATACAACATAATTTAAATCTTAAAAAGACTAGGACAACAAAATCGAAGAAGCACTTGCAGGGTAATTTTGTTGAAAACGTAGTGACTGCTACTCCTACGATGGTTTGATTGATTGATGTTGAAGAAGATAAAAAATTAAAAGATATTGTTCGTGATTTTGTTCTTGGAGATAAACCTGCTCCAGATAATTTACTTTATATAAATCATGCATTTGATCCTTTGTTCAAACATATGCAGAATGAATTTCCTAATGTAGAGCTATTTTTTCGTATTAATGATGTTTGAATGCTTCCATATATTATAAAGGAACTTGGGTATGAATGAATAAGAGAGGCAGATATCGAAGTAGTAAATGAATACCAATCAATTATTCCTCATAATGCTAATCAAATCTTTACTGAAAATACAAAGACAGCATATGTACCAATTAGTAGTGGATGTTCTCAATTTTGTGCTTATTGTATAGTGCCATATGCACGTGGTCTAGAAAAAAATAGACCATTTGATGAAATCATGACTGAAGTTAAACATCATCTTAAACAATGAGTAGAAGAGATAGTTTTATTAGGTCAAATTGTGAATAAACATCCAGATTTTTATCAAATATTGAAATCAGTTAGTGAATTACCATGAGTAAGGCGACTTAGGTATACTTCTCCATACCCAACTTTTTATGATGATAATATTTTTGCATTACATAATGATAATATAAATATCTGTCCTCATATCCATATGCCAATGCAATCATGATCAACTCAAGTTCTTAAAAAGATGTTTCGTTGATATACAGCTGATGAATACAAAGCATTTGTTGATAGTATTAGGTTATTGGATAGAGATATATCTCTTACAACAGATATTATTGTCTGATTTACAGATGAAACTGAAGAAGATTTTCAAGAGTCATTAGCAATGGCGCAATACGGAAAGTTTGATATGATTTATATCTGAATTTATAGCCCACGTCCAGGAACATATGGAGCAAGAAAATATGAAGATAATATTCCTCAAGAGATCAAAAAAGACCGTCATTCTAGACTAAATAAGACACTTATCGCTATTTCAGAAGAGAATAATAAAAAAGAAATTTGAAAATTTACAGAAGTAGTTATCCGTGATGTTCAAGATAGGGCATTTATTTGATACTCAAACCATATGAAAAGCGTTGTTATTCCTCGCTCTCAACAAGATGAAACTAAATGATTTACTACATCAATGTGATTTGAAAGTTGAATTCAAAAATGACAGTTCGTAAATGTTCGTATTACAGATACGTGACCATTCAAATTGTTTTGAGAAATAATAGATTGATAAAAAAAGTTTGACTAAATGAGCCAAACTCTTTAATTTTCTCTAGGTAAACAAGTAAGCTTAAAATAAACTGCCTTGGACATAGTCTGTAGAAGTTTTTTGAACATTTTCCTCTTCATTGCTTTTGATCGAAGTTTGAGTTTTCTTTTTTGGAATCTCAGTGAGAGTTAATGTTCCTCCATGACTAGGTAATGTCTTAGTTGATTTGTGATGATATACAACGAATCCGTTTTTATAAGTAGTCATCGTTGCTTCAACATACTCCGTAATTTTTTTGACTTTAAACTGCGTACTCATATTGACATACTTTTTTTGATTAAGAAATATGTAGTTTTCTCATAGAGAAGATATATTAATTATCTGCAATGTCAATATTTTATTCTTGTAACAATTAAGATTTACGATATTGTTTTCATATTTAACTTTTACTTATACGTATGAAACAACATATAGAACAGTTTGCTAAATATTTACAAGAAGGGTATATCATATGAAACCAAATCGATTTGTGAAATATTTGAGAGTATAATAAAATTATACTTGTATGAATGTGATGAAGTGCAATGGCATTGACGGTTATAAAATGATTAGTTAGTTATGGTGATAATAGTTTACCAATAGAGGTTGTAACGCAATATAAAGTTCCTAACTGGGTTGATTCATCAACACTAATGATATGTGCTTCTTATAGTGGAAACACAGAAGAAACTGTTAGTGCTATGCAAGATGCATTAGATAAGTGAGCACAGATGATTGCTCTAACTTCAGGCTGAATTTTAGCTGAATTTTGTCAGACTTGATGACAAATTTATGCTCAAATGCCAACTTGAATAGAGCCTAGAGCAGCCTTGCCATATAGTTTTTGAATTCAGCTTGCTCTTTTTGAGCGTTTATGACATATTGAATGAGTAAAATGAGATTTAGATTGGTTTTCATCTCGATCAAATACCCACACTCAAAAAGTTGAGTTGCAAGCGAAGAAAATAACAGATTATCTTTATGATAGATTACCCTTCGTTTATACTACTTCTGGTTATGAAGCTGTCGCATTGCGTGCAGAACAACAACTTCAAGAAAATAGTCGTATGCTTGCTCATCACCATATAATCCCAGAACATAATCATAATGAATTACTATGACGACAAGAGTGAAGTGATATAGTTGATGTCTTATGGCTCACAGATCCTGATGCATTTCCTAGAAATGAAAAAAGAGTTCAATTAACTAAGAAAGTTCTTGATGATAGAAACATAAGACAAACAGAAATTATTTTACAATGATCTTCAATATTGACAAAAATTATATCTTGAATATACCAAGTAGATTGGTTATCATACTATATAGCTATAAAAAGATGAATAGATCCAAGTTGAATGAAGATTATAGAAGATTTGAAGGCAGAAATGAAAACTTTTAAGAATATTTAGAATTTTACTACTTAACTATGTCTAAGTTATCTCAATGGATTGCTTCTTTAATGATTTTAGTTCCATCAACAGCAATTTCTCAACAGATTGATTCTACAAAGCAAGAGGTTTTTGATACTCTTGTTGCTGAAACACTTAAAGAAGATACTCTAATAAATAATATCCTTCTTAAAGATACTCTTATTCAAGATTGACTAGAAAATAATTTAGATACAGATACCTTAGATGTTTGGGTGTATACAAATGATATAATAAAAGATCAAATAGCTGAATTGAAGATGGAAGATTGAAAGGCGAGTATATATTTACCAGAAGGACAGACTATAACTTTTTGAAAGAAAGAGACCACTATATGAACTTCAGTATACAAACTTTTTGCAATTGAGGCCAATAGTGATGATCCTAAAGTAAGGACATTGAAATTAAATGATCTGGTTATCAATAAACAGAAAGATTGACTTGATGTAGAGATTTCAGTCTGAATTATTTATAAACATACAACGGAATTGGGTTTAGATACATTTTTGTCAGTTATTTCAAAGTTAGTTAAATGAGAAAATCGTATTCACTTAAAACAAAATAAAAAGATTGATTGATCGGAACCAAAACATGAAGTATTTCTTATATTACAAGATTAAAATGGCTGAAGTTCTTTATATATGTAGCGCTAATAAAGATCGTTCTCCGTGTGCTGAACAGTATTTTTCCACTTTAGAGGGAACTAATAAACATATGTTCGATAGTGCTGGCACGAATCCAGAATGGGTTTGTAGGGCAATTAAAAAACGAGAGAATGAATGACAAAATCGATTTCATGTCCCTAAAATTGTTTCGTATCAATTGCTTAAGAAAAATGATATAATCTATGTAATGGAGCCTCAACATGTATATTTTATTCATATGCGACTTAAAAAAAATAGACCTCATTCAATAGATACGATACTAAATAAAATTTTTGTATTGGGTATTAAGGATCAATTCAGTAGAGATGAGATTCAAAAGCAAAATGATTTAAAGTCTATTTTACATGATAAGCTCTTTACAATTTTATCATTGAATACTCCTAAGGAGATTAATGATGCAAGTTTAAATACATTTTTTCAATATGATCGAAGAAAAACAACTGCTTAAAGATAATATTACTGAATTTATAACTAATAACTCTGATTGAGTTATTGTTTTGTGGTGACCCACAGCTTCATGAAAAACATCTCTAAGCTTAGAGATTGCAAAAGAAATTTGATGAGAAGTCATTTCTGCAGACAGTAGACAAATATATAAACACATGGACATAGGAACAGACAAGATAGACATCAAAAGTAGACAATGAATTATGCATCATCAAATTGATATAATAGAGCCTGATCTGAGATATACTGCATGACAATGGAAAGTTGATGCAGAAAATTTAATTTGAAAAATACAAAAACTTGGAAAAATTCCTATGATTGTTTGATGAACATGATTATATATCGATACGATTTACAAAAACTTTTCAATGCCTGAAGTCGCTCCCGATATGGAATGGAGAGAGGTAATGATGCAACGTGAAGAAAAGTCTCCATGATACTTGTACAAACAATTGGAAATTGTAGATCCAGATGAGGTTACTAAACATCACCCTAATAGTACTAGATATTTGTTACGTGCGCTTGAAATTTATGAAAAGACTGGAACACCGAAATCTGTACTGGCTAAAGAATTACCAGTTAAACGACCATTGTATATGATTTGATTGTGGCGTAAAAAGGAAGATACAAATAAGAGAATTAACAAACGTATTAAAAGCATGTTAAATGATGAAGCACTAATACAAGAGAATAAAAAATTGTTAAATATGTGATATAATCTATCCCATACAGCAATGAATTGAATTTGATATAAAGAAGTGATTTGATATCTTCAATGAGAGTATGACATTGATCGTTGCGAAGAACTATTAAAACGCAATACACATCGTTATGCAAAGCGTCAGAGATCTCGATTTCGTAGATACATCATGGATATGAAAGCTAGACCTAAAGATAATGTATTATATCACCTTATTGAACTTTAGATGATTTTTTAAAAACTAATCTACGTATATTATTCATTCTGGGGAATATGTTTTCATATTATGTATTTTTTATGATTAATTCCAAACACATGGGTAATTGCTTTTTTTATTTTTATCGTTAGTCAATTTTTTGTTTTTATTTGGCCTAGAAATATGGTCAGATATCAAATGAAATTGAGAAACTGGTTAGTTGAATTTTTTTACATCGGATACGAATTTTTATTGTACCTTTTTCTATTTCTAAAGCATCTATTTGATTCTTGATTTTGACATTAATTATTTACGCAGGAATTCATGGATGTAAAAATATATATCGATATTATTACTTTCAAAAAGAAACAAAGAAAAAAATCTTATGAAGAGATCATATTTTGCCAGATTAGAGATTACATTATTCTTTTATTTTTTCCATAAATCCCTGTTTTGATATTCACAGAATTTTGTTTGTATTATTGCGAATATCTGTTGCTAAATCAGGATTATTCTTTAACGATTTTCAATAACTGGGAATAATTTCTTTGATACTATTCTGCCATTTCTTTGATTTCATTTTTTCAGGAAAACTATTTTCTAACAATTCTAGAATAATGGATACTGATGTTGATGCTCATGGTGATGCTCATAACAAGGCAGAAAGAGTTTTGTCATCGCTCACAACAACTTCAGTTCAAAACTGAAGAATTCATCATTGTTCTTTATCATTTTTTATAATCTGAACTCTTTTTCCAGCATATTCACGATATCGATCGTTTTCATTTGCTTCAGGAAAATACTGTCTAAGAGCATCCATGCGACTTTTTTTATTTTGCATAACTTGAGTAATAAGATATTTGGTTAAAGGTCGATTTCTAAGACCAACTTGTATCAATGGTATAATGTTATGTATATTAATTGAGCGAAACATGTCAGTCCAGTGACCTGCTTTGAGAAACTTTGTTGTGAATCATGCATAAGGACCAAAGAGTAAGGATCTTTTACCATCAATGATACGAGTATCTAGATGAGGTACTGACATTGGTGGAGCTCATACTGCAGCTTTCCCATATACCTTTCCGTGATGTTGGATAACGATTTCAGGATTGTTGCATATTAGTCGTTGTCCATCAACCGGAAATCATGCATATTTTTTTCCTTGAGGAATTCAAGATTTTGCGAGTAAAGGTATAGCCATTCACCCACTTCAAAGAAATACGAAATTAGCAGACATCTTGCTTTTTTGATTTCATGTCTCAGAAAGATTATTGATGTTTAGGTCTCGAGTTGATGAATCTAGTTGCGTGAGATTAGTGATCTCATGTTGTGTATGAATTTGAACATCAGAATAGGTGTTTAAGTGATTAAACATATCTCTTGTGAGTTGACCGAAATTCACATCAGTTCAAAGTTCACTACGAGTGGCAGCAATTTTTTGACTTTTACTGCGTCATTTCATCATGAGAGGAAACCATTCTTTTAGTTTATTGTGATCCTCAGAATATTGCATATCTGAAAATAATGGATTTTGAATCATCTTTTCATAACGTTCTTTTAGGAATCATACATCTTTTTCTCCAAACACTAATGACATGTGAGGAACCCAGTTAATAAATTTGTTACCACTAGGAAAATTATTTTGTTCTACTAGATATGATCGAAATTGCTTAGATTGTTCAAACATTTCAATAATTTTATCTGGCTTACTAGTATCTACTTTACCATCTATGATGGGAGTATAGTTTAACTCACACAATGCTGAATGTCATGTTCAAGCATTGTTAAGAGCATCGGAACTTTCGTGTCATACACTATCCCTACGCTCAAAAATATGAATACCTAGATCAGGCTCTAGGTGCTTCAAGAATATACCAAGTGTGGCAGACATGATTCATCATCAGACAAGGATAACGTCTGTATGAGCATTTATTTTTTCGGAAGGTGACATATTTGATGAAAAATGTAAATTTTTTTTGCTTACAGCAGTATAGTGAATAATATTCTAATCTTTAGTGTATCTAATATAGAAAATAGATAAATCTATAGTTCGGTTTGACATTTTACATTTATTGCATACATTTATGTGTTATATTAATTGATCATTAAACTAAAATAATAATTTATGGCAAAAGATTACAATACTGTTACTAAACAGTATGCATTTACCAAGGCAAAAGAGTTTAGAATTAAAAATGACGAACATTTAGAACACCTTGATCATACATTAGCCTCAATTAAAGGGGGATGGATGTTATCTCAGAAGCATGATGGATGGGGAATGCATCAGAATAAGGGCTTGTTAATGTCTAAGTCTCAAAAACCATTTGTGAATAAATTGTTTTACTCACATATGGAAAATGCCACAAAGATGGCGGCATTGAATGACTTATTTATGAGTGCAGAACTTGTTGGTGATGGAATGCACTGTTATGATGTTCAAGCAATTATGTCAGCGTTAGGAGAGTATAATAATGAATCAATTAAAAGATTTGAATTGCTGCATAGAAAAAAAAGTAGAGAATCTTTAGACCAAGGGAAACCTGCAACTGACAAACTAATAAAAAAATTGAGTCTTGTGAATAGAATGCAAGAACTGTATCCATTTTACTATGACATAGTTTATAAAGATCAGTTTCAGATGAAAGCGATTGATCGTTATGCTCTAGGAGAAAAGATAACAGCGGATTTTGGTTATAAGATGATACCTTATGTATTAGTACATACACGTGATGAAGTACTAGAACATCTTGATGGGGTTATTAATCTTGGTGGAGAAGGAGTTATACTTAGGGCTGCAGAATCACCATATATTATTGGCGCAGTAAACAAAAAATTACCTGAAGTGATTAAAATAAAAAATATACCGACCGAAGACGCTGAGGTTATTAGAATCATTCCAAGGAAACATAAAAAGGGTGCTAAGATTGGAGAACCGGTTCTCTGGAATGGAAAGAAAATGCTTGGCAAAGTTATTGCTTTGTATAATGATTTGGAAATACAGATTTCTGTAACGGGAACATTTGATAAATTGGTAAGTGTTTGGGAACAAGCAATTGAAAACAACGCCGAAAATGGATGGGTTGAATTTCAGTACTTAGCTAGAGATAATAAATCTGGTGACAAATCTGAGAAACAGTTTATACAGTTCAGAACTGTTGAAGATAAAGGTTTACGGACCTTAGATCAGTAGAGAGTATTTTTTATCAAAATGAGGCAACATTTGTTGCTTCATTTTTTTTCTCTCAAATAGTTGAAACTAACTTTCGTGTCAGTATAGTATATCAATTTATATATATCATATTATGACTATCCACGACGTTTCTTTACAGGAACACAAAAAACATAAAGGAAAAGTATGAGTAATTTCTAAAGTACCTTTGAATAATAAAAAAGATCTTTCTATATATTATACTCCAGGAGTAGCCGCACCATGTAAGGAAATACTTAGAGATCCATCTCTTGTATATGATTACACATGGAAATGACAAAGTGTAGCAGTTGTTTCTGATGGATCAGCTGTGCTTTGATTATGAAACATATGAGGCGCTGCATGACTACCAGTAATGGAATGAAAAGCAATTCTCATTAAGTGATTTTCATGAATTGATGCTGTTCCGATCGTTTTAGAGACGCAGGATACTGAAGAGATTATTAGTGTAGTGAAAAATATATCACCTACTTTTGGTATGATTATGTTGGAAGATATTAAAGCTCCTAAATGTTTTGTGATAGAGAGAAAACTAAACGAAATATTAGATATTCCAGTATTTCATGATGATCAACATGGCACTGCAATTGTTGTGCTAGCTGCACTTATCAATGCATGTAAAGTTACTGGAAAATCGTTTGAGGAATTAGATATCGTTATCGCCTGAGCGGGATCAGCTTGAACAGCTATTGCTCATTTGCTTGCACATCATTGAGCCACACAAATTTGTGCAGTGGATAGTAAAGGAGCACTGAGTAGCTCAAGAGAATGACTAAATGAATTTAAGCAAGAACTTGTATTATATAATATAAAAGATAAATCATGATCATTATCTCAAGTAATGAAATGATCAGATGTATTTATCTGAGTTTCTCAACCAAATATTGTTCACACAGAAGATGTCGCTTCAATGAATACAGATTCAATTATTTTTGCTATGAGTAATCCAGATTCAGAAATCATAGAGGAAGATGCACGTGCATGATGAGCAGCCATATATGGTGCCGGAAGAAGTGACGTAACTGTTCAGATCAATAACACATTAGTATTTCCTTGATTAGTTAAGTGAGCACTGGAAGCAAGAATAAAAGAGATAACAATGGATCATAAGCAGGCAGTTTGAATCGCACTTGCACAATTGATTAAAGATCCTCATGCTGAACTATTATTGCCCGATCCGTTTGATCCATCTGTTGTAGAAACAGTTGTGGAGGTGATGAAACATATTTAATATTACTATTTTCTCATGAAAATCACTGTCCTTACAGAAAACGCTTGTCACAAAAATGGTTGCCTAGCTGAGCGATGACTAAGTTTATTGATTGAATATAAATGAAAGAAGATTCTATTCGATTCTTGAAAATCAGATATTTTCCTCAAAAATGCAGAATTTTTATGAGTTAGCCTTGATGACGTAGATCAAGTAATATTTTCTCATCATCATGCTGACCATGTGAGATGATTACTAAGTTCATGATTTGCAAAGTGAAAAAACATTATGATACATCCTGATTGATTAGTTTCTATGAAAGAAAAAGAAGAGTTATTTGATGAGTCAACATATAATATGCAGACGTCTCGTGAACCTATTGAATATTTTCCATGAATGTGGTACTTATGAGAGATATGAATCTCAAACGATTTTGAAAATATAATGCATAGATGATCCAGAGTATTTGATGATTCTGCAATCGCATTTGATACTGAAAAAGGAATAGTACTCCTTACAGGATGTTCCCATTCTTGAATAGTGAATATTTGTGAATATGCTAAGCAAGTGCTTTGAAATGATCTATATATGGTTATGTGATGATTTCATTTGTTCAGTGAAAAAGAAGTCCAAATTAAAAAAACTATAGAATATTTTAAAGATGAAAAAATTCCACAGTTATGCCCAATGCATTGTGTTGATTTTGAAACACAAGCACTTATGCATAAAGAGTTATGAACTACAAGATATGCTGCAGGAAATGAAATTGAGGTAGTATAATTTATATATGAGATTTAGTTAATAAGTTATGAAAAATCTTTGTACATATATATTTGAATATTGTTATGATTTTTGCATGAAAAAAAAAGAACGTACAATGCTATGAAAGAAAAGAAAAAGACTCTTGTCTGATGCGACTGGAACTGTTTTAGAGATATGATCATGAACAGGTGTGAATTTTCAATATTATACTTCTGATGCAGATGTGACTGCTATTGAACCGTCCAAGATGATGGCAAGAAAAAGTAAGGAATACAATATAGAAAACATTGAAATCCTACCTTTTACTCTTGATGAATACCTTGAACATAATTCGACAACTGCTCAGAAGCAATTTGATGTAATAGTTTGTACTTTAGTTTTATGTAGTATTTGAACGTATGATGATGATATAAATAAAATTGTAGAATTATTGAAACCTTGATGAAGAATTATTATTATAGAGCATATTTTATCAGACAATTTATTCATTGCATATCTACAGCATGCATTTAATCCAATTCAAAATAGTATAGCTGCTGGTTGTAACCTGAATCATACAACTGATAAATTAATAATGAATCATTCGAAGCTGAAAAAGATTGAAACTAATTATTTTTGAATATGAAATATATTTTTTTATGGGAAATTTGAGAAATATTAAAGTATACGAATACTTACACTAATAGTATCTCACTCTCAAATACTTAATTCATTTCTAATTTGTTTTTTGATTGCTAGAATATAACATCATGATTTGCTCTCAGGGAAGACGCTGGTCTTTCGTTTGCTGAAAGCGACATCTGCTTCTACACGTATTGATCCAAATCATTTACGAGGACGATCGGTGGTCAGTTCATTGATTTGTTGGGAAATTTCTTTTGAAAAAGAGAAAAAATACCAAGCTCATTTGTGCTTGTCGTTATCTCGTTTTCGAATTTCTCATGTCTGTGAAAACTGCATACAAAGAGTATATGATTTTTCTTATGTATAAAAAGAAAAAGACCATGCTTGGTCTTTTCTTTTTTAGATTGTATCGTATTGCTACCTTACATGTGCTTCTAATATGTGATCAGCTGGAGCTGGATCATTGTCATTAGGTTCCAAAGTTAGGACATAGAATGTATGGTCAGAAATATCTGTAGTACTCATTCGATCATTTACATGTTTCCCATCTTTTATTTCTAATTC
Source organism: Candidatus Absconditabacterales bacterium (assembly GCA_937923605.1). GTDB lineage: Bacteria > Patescibacteriota > Gracilibacteria > Absconditabacterales > Absconditicoccaceae > JAHDCT01. Next base: position 49,394 of record CALDTY010000002.1, on the reverse strand, counting down.
TCATGTAGATAGAACATTGAGTCATCCATTCATTCTAACAATCCATCCTTCATAGAAGTTGTCAGTTCATGCATCTGGAAGGTTTTCGAATTCTGCATAAATGTGATTCCCATTTTCTTTAGTTGTATTACTTGCTGAACCTTTTTCGTTTCATGTGTATGAAATTCATCTAATAGTCGCTGTTCAAACAACATTTTCTAGCATTGTTAGATCAATCATCATATCATCATTGCTATGATCATCATCATTATTCATCATTCACATTTTATCCATTGTCAATGAAATTAGAGTATCTAGAATCCATACTTTTCTTTCGTCTGTTGCAACCTTAGATTCAAAAGATTTTAATATACCTAAAAGTAAGTCATAATTTCCATTATGTTTCATGTCTACAATTTGTAGCAACACATTTCATGCAGCAATTACTTTCTTTTCCTCTGCCATTGATGGTTGATATGCTGCAAAAGTGCTTGTTAGTCATAAGCAGATAGCAATAATAAGTGAGATTATCTTTTTCATTATTTAGAATGTAATGTAAAAATAGTATCATGTGTATAAATAAAAACATTCTAATTTCGAACTAGATATAATAGATTTTTTTTCGTATATTTAAGATAATTTATTCTTTACCTTATAGTATGATAAAGATGATATGAAGTTTCTTGCTATTTGTTGCGTTGTTTATTATTCTCTTTCAGTTCTTTTGATCTGATAAAAATTCAGATACTTCACATACATCGTTAGTTCATGCATCGTATAAAGAGTATACTCAAGATACTAATTTTTTGGAAGAAGAATGAGACTTAGTATTGTTTTTCCATGCAGATCGGTGTAGTACATGTAATGTTATTGATCAAGACATTATTGAACGTTGAGTGCCAGATGGGCTAACAATTTACAAAGTTGATTTTGATAAAGAAAAAGACTTATTGGAAAAGTATAATGTTCTGACCCAATCAAGTTTCGCTCAGATAGATACTAATGGAGCATTAATTAAAAGACGAGTAGGTTGATTTTGAATAGATGATATTGTACAAAAACTTGAAGATACTGAAACGAAACCACGAGAAGCTAAAAGACAGGAAGTCCAAATGATTGATACTAGTAAGCTTGATAAAGAAAATGCAGACACATCATCACTTGAAGTAGCTTATTTTGCTGGATGATGTTTTTGGTGTCTTGAATGACCTTATGAAGCGATGGCATGAGTTAAAGAAGCAATTAGTTGATATATGGGAGGATTAGCTGAGACTGCAAATTATGCAGCTGTATGATCAGGGAAAACAAAGCATAGAGAATGAGTTCAAGTGACATACGATCCTTCATTAGTTACATTTGATGAACTTGTACAAACGTTTCGATATCAAATTGATCCGACAGACGCTTGAGGACAGTTTGCTGATAGAGGATATCAATACACCACTGCAATATATGTAAAAGACGAAGTAGAAAAAAGTATTGCTGAAAAATCAAAATACGCCTTACAAAATTCGGGTAAATTTGATGAGGATATAGCAGTCTTGATAGAACCTTTTACAACTTTTTTTCCAGCTGAACAAGAGCATCAAGATTACTATCTTAAGCAATCAGCACACTACAATAGATATAAAAAATGATCATGAAGAGCTGGGTATATAGAAGATAATTGGAAAGAGAAAGATTGAGAATCTGCCGATATAGATATAACAACACCAAAGCAAGATAAATTTAAGTGATGAATTGGGGAAGCATGATTAGATGACTTACAACGTAAAGTTATTTTTGAACAAGGCACAGAACCTCCATTTAATAATAAGTATTGGGATCATAAAGAAGCTTGAATTTATGTCGACATTTTGGACGGAACTCCATTATTTAGTTCTACTGACAAGTTTGAAAGTGGAACTTGACGACCTAGTTTTACTACACCTATTGATCAACTATTGATTGCTCTAGAAGAAGATAGAAAGTATGGAATGATTCGTACTGAAGTAGAAACTAAAAATGATACGCATCTTGGGCATGTGTTTAATGATGGCCCAGGAGGAAAACAAAGATATTGTATCAATTCTGCAGCTTTAGATTTTGTCTCACTAGATGATATGGAAGAAATGTGATATGGAGAATATGTAAGGTTGTTTGAAAAGTAAACTATTGTTAAGTAATTAATATATTTTTGTGAAATTCTCCTCATCTGAAGAATTTCCTTGTTTTGATATAATTATTGGTGGCTGTAAATTTGGGTTTGTTTATGATGAGTTTTGGGATTTTAAAGATGGTACGATTAATTTAGATCAAGATAATCCATCCAACAAAGATACAAATATTTATGACCAATTGTTATATTTACATGTGCTTATTGAAAATTATCTTGGATTAGGTCTTTCAACTCTCATACAAGGACATGAAGTAGAGTAAGTATAGGTAACGAAATATATTATTCAAAAAAGAACTTATCATTGATAGGTTCTTTTTTTAAAAAAAGATTTTTGCAAATTCTATTCCGTAGATAAAAGGTATATAATTGAGTATTTTTCCTATGGTTGTAGCTAAAAAGAACATGAGAATGTTCATTTTCTTTTGAACATGCAGGATAACCGCTAAATCAGGGATAGGTAACAATGTTGTTATAAAAACTGTAACAAAAAGAATGTGAGGCTTATCTAAAACATGCATCTTTTGGTGGAGGGCATGTGCCTTACGTTTGAGTCGTGATTTTCTTTGTGTATGCTGTTTGATATCTTGTTCATTAGTTCGTTCTTTATTAAGATTTATATAGTGCTTTATTTTAGGTCATAACCATGCATATGAAAACCAAAGTATCATTGTTCAGGATACTGCTCACAATACAGTCACGAACAGTATAAGATGTGGATTGATGTTTTGTAACTGTAAGGTTGCAATTGCTCAATATGTAAGTGGCAACATCCAAGGAATGAATGTTGTTGTTGCCGACATCAAACTTAGTCGGTAATATTTAACTAATCAGGTTAGTATTGACAATTTGTTGTTTAAAATTATAAACTTTATGATAATGTTTGCATCAAATTGATACGAATATGTGGGATAATTAAAACTATAAAAAATTAGATATATGTTTGCAGTAAAAATAATTGCGCTAATTATCATTACTATGGTTATTAGTGAATGTGGTCTTAGATTAATGCGTAATCTATCAGGATTGGCTGGCCCACTATTTCCTATTGATACGATTTCTAAATTTTTAAGTGATCAGTATAGCACTAGTACTCAATACTTAGGTCTACTGTGTGAAGGAGTAATTATCTTTGGAGGTCACTATATGTTTCCAACAGAGCATAATATGTTAGAGTTGGTGGCTATTTGGCTTACTATCAGATATATTGCCTATCAAAAGAGTAGAACGGGAAATGTTGATGGACAGGCCTGGGCAACGTACTTTATTTCTAGGTATTCAACGACTTTTTTTACAGAAAGAGAAGTTAGAATTGGTGCATTATATTTTTGGATTGTGTTTGGGTTTTTTCCAAAGTCTATGTTAATTGGAATGATGGGATTATTAAATCTACAAATTGTGATTGCATTATATGTCTACTGGATGCTGTCAATTGGAATTATGTCGCCACATGCGTCTCAGCTCCATAAGTTTGATTTGCAGAAGCATAAATTTCAAAATTAACCTATATACTTATATAAAGGTCACTTAGTTATTAAGTGGCCTTTTTTTAATTCTTATCCATGTGTAGGGTTTTACGATTCATAGTCTGATTAATCGTTTTTCTTTTCGGTCAAGATATTTTTTATCAAGAGACATTCTATCTCGAAATGCTTCTAGAGAGAATTCTTGTTCAAATCAAAATGGGTTATGCATATGTATAATGTTTCAATCAAGTTGCGCTATAATATAGTGCATTCCAAAATGATCAGTGTTTGTGTTCGAATGATTTGGATTCTTATTCCTTTCATACATTGTTAAACAAATGTCTATTGATTGATTGTCTTGTTTTATAAACGTTTCTAAATCTCAATATGTATGCAATGTGCATTTATATCATTTTCACTCAGGAAGAAGTTTACGTAGGATATTGTATACTCAATGTGGAGTAGTTCATTTGTATGATGATACTCAGCACATCTTCATTATGTCTAATTCAGAATACTGATGTTCAATTCAAAAATGATCAAGCGCCATTAGGATGCAACAGGGTCAACATGAATATTTATGAGTTTGTTGTTTTATCTTCATGAGATATGTGAAAAATAATTTTTATTATTTTATAAAGGTTCTTATTAATTCTACAATTTCTTCTGGTCTTTCTTCTTGTATAAAATGTGACGTATTTTCCAATACATGAATATTACTTTCATCTATAGAGAATAGTTTTTTTAGAATTGGTATTTGTTCTTCTCATACAAGTATTTTATCATGTTTCCCCCAGATAATAGTAGTCGGTATGTCTAGAGTTGGAAAGATTGTATGCCAAGTAGTTATTTTTTCTTCTATTTCATCAAAATGTGTAATAAAATCATAATAACAACTATTGGTTCAGTTAAATAACGGTAGTAGGTATCAGTTCACCATATTCATTGTTGCAAATTTTATATTATCTAATCATCAAGCCATTGCTCAATAAGCAAATATTCTTCAAAAAAATCTACTTCACATTGCTCGTCAGCTAAATTTTGTAGAAAAATTTTCAGAACCAAATCAAGCTGGTGGATGAAATCATTCTCGTGTTCCAATGCTATTCATAATTATTAGATGATCTATTCTATCAGGAATTTTAGTTATCGTCTCTTGTACCCAAAGTGATCATTGATCATGTCATGCAATTGAGAACGTATTTATTTTTAGATGATCCATAAGTGCAATTAATCTTTGAGATTGTTTTTCAATTGTTAACTCTTCATGAGAATCAATTTTATCACTAGCTCAAAATCAAAATTGATCTGGTGCTATCACCCTAAATCAAGAAGAAATAAGTCATGGTATCATTTTTCTTCGTAATCGAGAGTTGGTTGGTGTGCCATGGACCAATAATAAAGGAGTCCCGTTTGGATCTCAACGATCAATATATCTGATTTTCTGATTACTATATTCAAATGTTTCTAGATATCATACATGTGATTTCCAGTCACTTACATTATACTCAGTTGAATCATTTCCCAGATTTGTTCAAATGGATGCATTGAAATCGGTAGGGGAATAAATTGTTTCGTATGCAAAGATAAGTATAAGAATGCTTATGAGAAAAATTAAGATATACTTTACAAGCATGAAAAGTTTGCTTCGCATATGTGTAGAATTATAAAAAGATTCATTTACTGAATTATATCAATAAGTATGAAAATAATCAAAATATTAGCTAAGATTATTTTTGCATTAGTAATAGTTGTTCTATTAATTATTCGATGATTTTTTGCATATCAACAATTCTTTTCTCTATCATCAGATTGACTACAAAAAACTTTTTGAGAAATGTTTGCTGATATTGAAGATTGAATGTATACTATTGATGATAGGAAAATCCACGCAGTTGAATTATCAAACCCTTGATATGAACATGTGGCTTTATTGATACATGGAGCGCCTTGAAGTTCAAGCGATTGGTCAGGTGTCTTGCAGGATGAAAGATTTTGACAGTGACGAAAAATTATTGTTGTAGATCGTCTGGGTTATGGAAGATCTTGAGCGTGAATCTCAGAAAAAAGCATAAAAAAACATAGTGATACATATATGGAATTATTGCAGACGTTGATGATTGAGTCGGACCCTTTACCATTGATAGTTTGACATTCTTATTGAGCAACGATTGCTGCAAAAATGATTATGGATTATAGTAGTAAGTTATCTTGAGGGATTGTGGTATCATGACCTTTGTCTCCAGAATTAGAAGTTACCTTTCCAATTTCTCATATACTAAAATATCAACCTTTGAAATTTTTAATGTGACCAATGTTGCGAGTTGCAAATGATGAGAAACTCTCTCATCCAGATTCTCTAACAAATGAAGTTCAAAATTACACGGGCGTCAGTAAACCTTTTATAGTTATTCATGGAACTAAAGATGCATTAGTGCCTTATGGAAATGTTGAGTATATGAAAGCCAGAGTATCACCAGATTACTTTAAGTTTCAAGCAGTTGAATGAGCAGATCATCCTTTGCACTTTACTCATCCTGAAGTCATTTCGGAGGTTATAATTTGATTTTTTACTGAATAAATGTTTAAGCACTTTTTTTGAGAATATAATAAGCAACTTCGTCCAGAATTCTTTCCTGGTTGGTTTTGTTATATATCAGTTCGTATATATTGATTTTTAAAATGGATAACTTGATCCCATCCACTCTGGTTTACAAGAACTAATCCCTGATTTCCATTATGATGACTATATCCATCAGGAAAATGGGAGATTTTAGAACAACTTCCTGATCAATATGTTCCGAAGACAGTTTTTATTAAAGAAGATGACTTCACCGTCAAGAAGATATCTGTGTTACTAAAAGAGAATAACTTATGATTTCCAATGATTGTGAAACCAGATAATTGACTTAGGGGATTATGAATTGAAATATTTCACACTGAAAAAGATTTTAAAATTGGTTTGCCAGCATATATTGAGGAAAATAAAAGACGATGATCTTGGTTATTCCAAGAATTCATATCTTATCCATTAGAACTATGAATCTTTTACATTCGTAAACCAAGCAATGAAAAGGGGATGTTGACTTGAATAGTGGAAAAAGAATTTCTTTTTATACAAGGAGATTGAATTTCTACTTTGCAACAATTAGTGCATCTACATCCAAGAGCTAAATATCATTTTAAGTTGCTACAAGAGAAATTACAATCTCAGTGGCAAACAGTTTTAGAAGAAGGAGTGCGTTTAGAAGTTGTAGAAATCTGAACTCATTCTATGTGATCAACTTTTCTTGATAGAAGTGAATATGTAACACCAGAACTAAGTGTATTAATTGATTCTTTAGCTAAACAGATAAAATGATTTCATTATTGACGTTTTGATATTAGAGCAGAATCATTAGAAACATTATTGCAATGAAAGTTTAAAGTGATGGAAGTGAACCCAACATACGGAGAACCAACATGGATGTACGATCCAGATTATTCGTTTTTGGAACAACAAAAAATTTTATTGAAACATCGGTTTTTAATGTTTGAGGTTGCTGAAGAAAATAGAAATATGTGAGTTGAGGTGGCGACTATAAAACAATGGAAGAAGGCCAAGAAAATATTTAATTCAATGATCTAAACTATGAAAAATTGAAGCACACAATATGACGCTCTTGTAGATTGAGTTGTTAAGATGATAAAAACCTATATTTCTTGAGTTGAAGGAAGGACTAGAAAGGTAATAGATTTTCAACATCCTGAGGCACTGAAACTACTTTTTGATTTCACTGTAACCAAAGAATGAGAAAATGACGAAGCAATTTTGAAGGCCATTCAATGAGTACTAGATCACAGTGTTGCTACTATGCACCCCAGGTATTTTAATCAGCTTTATGCTGGAGCAAATATCTATTCAATATTAGCAGAATGGATTGTTGCAGTTTTAAACACTTCTATGGCAACATATGAGATTAGTCCATTATTTACCTTGATGGAAGAATATATTTTTGAACGCATGGCTTGATTAGTGGAGCGAAAATGAAATTTTGATGGATTGATGTTGCCTTGATGATCAAGTTCTAACATGTACGCTATGCAAATGGCTAGGTATGCTCTGGACCCTGAAATCAACGAAATTTGATTATATAATTCCAAAAAATTATATATTTTAACGTCTGAAGAATCACATTATAGTATTACAAAATCTGCAATGTTAATGTGACATTGAAAAAAATCAGTTGTAAAAATTAAAACTAATAATGATTGAGTGATGAACGTAGATGATCTGGAACAAAAAATCATTGAAATTCGTAATAGTGGTGATGAAGTTATGATGATAAATGCAACATTATGAACTACTGTGCTATGAGCATATGATGATTTGAATTTAATTAATTCTGTCTGAAAGAAATATGATATTCGAGTGCATGTAGATATGATCCGATGATGAACAGTCATGTTTGATAATGACCTCAAGAAGAAGATAGATGGAATTCAGGAAGTAGATTCTTTTGCGTGGAATGCTCATAAGATGATGTGAGCAAATCAACAATGTAGTGTTTGGATGACTCAAAGATCAGATATAAGTAAAAACTGTAATACCTTAAAGACCCAGTACTTATTTAATGATGATAAATGATATGGAGTAGGATATGATACATGAGATAAATATACTCAATGCGGAAGAAGAGTAGATGTTCTTAAACTTTGGTTAATGCGAAAATCTCTAGGAGACACATGAATTTGAGATATAGTTCGTAAGGCCTTTAGTAATTCTACTTACCTTGTAGATCAGATTAAAAAGTCAAAGAATCTGTATCTTTACCAGGAACCACAAAGTACTAACGTATGTTTTTGGTATATTCCTCAACAATTAACATTACCCAATACTAATCATGAAGATAATCTTGCATATATCATGAAGCATCATGATGTAATCCATCCTCTTACATCTAGAATAAAAGATCTGATGTTGCGCAAGTGACAAATAATGACTACATATACTCATATAAAATGATTTCCAAACTTCTTCCGTATGATTTGCATTTCACCAAAAGTTGATCATCAAGATCTAGATTTTGTTGTTTCACATATTCAAGAATTAGGTCGTAATTGTGAGTAGAGATAGATGTTGACAATTTATAAATACAATTAATTCAATATTTTCTCTTGCTATTATGTGAGTATACTCGATAGTGATGTTACGAGTATAAACTATTGTTCACCACAAAAATAAAAGATTATGAATCCATTAACAAACATTACCAGTGGGATGTCGTTTATGCATTTTTTGCTCACATTGGGCATAATTGCATTGATCTTATGTATCTATATTGTGTACATGAAAAAAAAGCGTCCCGAAATCAGTAACACGTATCTGTCTTCATTAACAGATTACAATAAATTTGAGCATTTATTTCCAGTTGGAAATTCTAGGATAGTTGTGTTGATGAGGAGTATTATGAAATTTATTTTATTCCCATTTGCTACAACATTTACAGTACAGAATAAGAGAGAGAAAATCTCTTCGTTGAAGTTTACAAGAATAAGTTTCTTATTTTCATTTAGTTTAATATTAATAGCTGTACTTTCAGCATTTAATATAGAGACAAATGCTTATGTAGAAATATATGAAACAGGAGATCCAGTGATTGATACAACCATGATTATTAGAACAACTCAGGATCCTCCGCAAAAGAATATACCTCCGCCTCCTCCGCCGACAGAGCCTGAAGTAGAAACAGTGAATCCAGATGACATAGTTGAGCCAGATTTGATAGATGAAACTATTGATCCAGATGATGTAATAGAACCTCCTTCTGAGAGTATATCAGACATTGGAACATCTGATGGTATAGGTCAACCTATTCCTCCTAAACCAATAGATTTGCCAGAGATTACAAACAAAGATGATGAAGAGAAAGAAATCTATAAAGTTGTAGCATCAATGCCACGATTTATGTCTGAATGCGAAACACAAGGACTCAATAAGAATGATTTGTATATTTGCTCGAAAGAAGCAATGCTAAAGTATATTTACAAACATCTGAAATATCCTGTAATTGCTAGAGAGAATGGGATACAAGGAGATGTGATTATACAATTTGTCGTAAATGAAGATGGTTCAATTTCAGAACTTAATATTGCAAGAGATATTGGGGCTGGATGTGGGGCACAAGCAATGAACACTGTAAAGAACATGCCGATCTGGATTCCAGGTATGCAGCAGGGAAGAAAAGTTAGGGTGAGATATACTTTGCCCATTAGATTTAGATTAAAGTAGTGTCAGTATAAATACCTTTTAGTAATGCTAATGGCGTTTGTATATTTTTATACAGGCGCTTTTTTTATGGATCATTTTATTTATAAGATACATATGAAACTAATTGCATCAGCTTTACCACTAGAACTACGTGTTGCTAAACAATTCTGGTGAGTTAATGAAGAATATCAATATCTCGCAACTTGAGTTTGATCTGCTCAAACAATTTTTAGTTTGACGCAATATCTAAGTGAACATAAACTTATACAAGAAATTATGTTCTTTTGAATTTGTGGTTATCTTGAGAGTGCAGCACCACTTATACAAGTTGCTAATACAAGACATGCTACAAACACAAAAGAGTATATATTGCCTATCTCAGCAATATTTGCACCTCTTGAATCTATGTATACCACTGACACGGCAATACATGATACTCAAGTGATGAAAAATGTTTGAATGAATTATGTTGATATGGAAAGTTGGTGAGTTGCAATGGTAGCTGACCGCTTAAAAATAAAATGTACGATCTTAAGAGTGCCCTATGATAAAGTAGGTAGTTTAGAATGCTGAGCTATTGATAAGCAAGACATGATGAATGCAATGACGGTTTGATTAAAAACTTTGATCTAATGAATATTATTTATATTGAAGACCAAGCTAGAGAGTATCAATTAACACAAGAGATTTGTGAGATATTTCCGAATGCCCAAAAAGTGTATATCAAACATTACAAAAACTTATTTGATAAGCAAATACCATACAAACACAAAAAATCATTGCTTTTGGCTAAACAAACATGAAATGTACTCTTGCCAGTCCCAGAGAGTTATTGATATTGAAGCACTTCCTACTTTTTGAGAACAGCTTTAAATTGTTTATTTGATTGTGAATATTGTTATTTAAAATGAGCGTTTCGTACAGATATTCCCGCAATTTTTGTAAATACTGACGAAATGCAGACAAGGGTTAGACAAGAAATAGAAGAAAATTGACATGACGATATCTGGCTATATCCTAGCAACTGGACAGATCTTTTGGCTAGTGAGTTTATGACACATTTTCATCGTGATTGGATACCGTTTTTTGAAACGTTACAAAATATACAAGTAGAATCTAGAACAAAGGCAATTTCTATTGATCCTCTAATATCAATGAATGCCCCCAAAAAGACAGAAATGGCTTATTCTCTCAATCCACAGGAAATTATAGATATGTATGAGTCATGAACACCATCATTGCAAAAGAGAATAAAGGCTATCAATATATTATTGAAGTCTTGATGGAAAGTTTGATTACGTATTATGCCATTAATACCTATATGATGATGGTTGAATATTTATGAATCATTCTTTAACCAATTAATTGATGCGATTGATATTGAAGATTGTTCTAGTATTTTTTTCTGATGATTTCTCTTAACTAATAGTGATTTTAAAAAAATGAAAAAGAAGAATCCAGCTAGTGATTTGCGGCCAATGCTTAAATCTAATGAATGATGACTGTTGAGAGTGGATTCAAACGAGAGAAAAGAGATGTATAGTTTGATTACGCAATATTTTCCAAAAGCAAAAATTAGTTTTGATGAATTGTAATTTATTATTTAGGCAATCATATGAAGAGAATATTAATAACTTGAACATCATCTTGAATAGGTAAGGCAATTGCTCAATATTTTTTAAATACATGAAATATGGTAGTCTGAATTAGTAGAACTAATGTGCTGCAAAATGATTTATATAAGCATTATACGTGTGATCTATCTGAAATTGAAAAAAGAAATGATGTTTTTCAAAAGATAGTTGATTCTAAAGTCGTTTTTGATGTTGTTATTTGCAATGCTGGTGTCTGAGCTTTTTGAAAGTTTGACAGCTTATCTCAAAAGAAAAATGAAGAAATGATGCAAGTGAATTTGTTATCACATATACAGCTTTTACATAATATTATCTGACAAATTGAAGAGCAATGATCATTGATCTTTATCTGAAGTGTGGCTTGAAAAAAGTTTATGGAAAATTGAGCTATCTACCAAGCAAGTAAGTTTGGTATAAGATGATTTGCATGATGACTTTCAAAAGAGTTATCTCAATCAGTCCATCTTCTTAATCCGAAAATTGTAGATACTTTATTTCATAAAGATATAAAGAAATATCTTCATCATGGTGAAACTAAGATAACAGATATCTTAACATGTATTGATAATATAACTACAAAAAAAGAAATTAGATTTGAAATAGATCTTTAATCTACATTTCAATAGCTAACTCATGTCATTTTATTCTTACGGTTCAATTCTTAGTTATTCTTGTTCTCATATACATATCTCAAACATGATTTTCTAGTTCAAGTCATGATCATTCTTGAACAAAGTATTTCTCTATGCCAAAATTTATACTACCATATTTCTCGTATCATTTGATAAAGAGTCATGAATCAGGACGAGTTGTTTGACATCATGTTGCACGAGCTACAGCTTGATTATCTTTTTCCAATGTGATATACACTACTTTTCATCTTCATGTTAGATCTCGCATACTATATCACTCTTGTTCTGAGGCATCACACTTCTGATTTTGAATCTCGTATCACAAAATAACATAATCTCATCTAAAAAAATCACGAGGATCTACAGGACTTGTTTGTAGAAAAACTTCTTGTCATTGTGCTATATTTCGTTCTTGAGTAATCACATATCAACCTAGAATCAATATCCAAGAACCGAGAACTAATCGTAGAGTTTTATTCATTGTTTTCATTTAGTTGTAAATAGTTTGGTAAGAATGTATGTAACTTTGAGAATCATACTCATAATCAAATCATCAGTACTCATCATATTATAAAGAAGAGAGCTTTATTTTGATACTCTCGTCAATAAATACCGTATAGATATAGTAAGAATATATATAGGTATACCATTGCTGATTTTGAAAGAAAAGAATTTGATTTATAATATCCGAGATATATCATCAACAAACATCATCAGATAAATATAATGTAATACAGAAGTGTTACATCAAGAAATATACTAGCTATCATTACAATAAAAAGCATCCCAATTAAAATCAGTTCTTTTTGCTTTGCTACTAGATTCCGAAACATAAACGCAGCATACAATATGATTGAAAATATAGTTATAAACTGAGGTGGTGTATATGGTCAATCGAATCAATTACTGACTATAAATACAAAGAAAGCAATTACAGCAAGATCTGCTCAGAAAATCTTAAATAACTTTGCTAATAATTTTTCTGAATACCGTCTGTCATGTAGATATCATGCTAGTATCATGAGAAATCAAAAGATAATATATAATACTATAATTGTTCTGTAATCTGGATCTGGGAAATGATGTGAGAAAGCAAATTGTAACACAAATCAACTAAGTAAGAGCATCAATAAATAATAATATTCACTTTGTTTTGCTATGTATACTAGCGGTGCAATTAAAACTATCCAAATAAGCAACAATATATCATTAGAGATAGTTAGATGGTATATTTGTGCAATGAGAAAAATTGCTGCTCATAAAATCAATCAAGAAAGAAACAATAAACTAGATCAAAGTAGTTTTTTGTCATTATTTTTTAGTGATATTCATCCAATAAAACTAATTATGATACCAATTAGTAGAATACTAATCTTTCATAAATCGCTCATGCCATCTCGATTTAGTGCAACTAGCGAGAATATTCATAAAGCAATGAGGAATGATCACAAGGTAGTAAGAGATTTTTGAAATCATCAGAATCATCAATGAGAATTCAAAAAATCTTCTATTTCATGCTGTTTCTCAGCAGAAATAATATTTGCCTGTACAAGTTTTTCTAAATCATTTTTTCTCATGAATGCTGTTGTCGAGGTAAAGAATATTTTTGACTAGGGTTAGATTCTCTTGCATCAAAAAGTGATCGTTCTGCTACGGTTATTTTGTATATTTTATGTCAGTCTTCTTCTTTGGCTTCTTCAATTTTTGATCTATCTTTATGTAGTCTTTCTTCAAATAGGTGAAATACATCTATAGATTCTTCTATGGTTAGTAATTTTGCGCTTCATTCAAAGTACACTCATCTGACTTTAGCGTCTATCTCATGAGATTCAACTATATTTCATGACACATGAGGATTTAATTTTATTTCAGTACTATGTCTTCTGCTTGGTCTAGATCTAAAGTATAAATTTAATTGATTATCATAGACAAAATGAACTTCACATACTCGAGGTTTATTGTTTTTGCAAGTTGCTAACGATAAATGATAAACTGATGTTAGATAGTCTCTAATTGTCTTCTGTATATCAACGATCATTTTTACTTTGATAATAAAATTACCTATGTTTCATCATCCAATAATTGACTCAAGTGCTTCATAAGAATAATAATATCAATCAAAAGGCTATTTCTGCCAACATAAATAGTCAAATTAATATTGCTAACCCTCATCCAATAAGATACACATAGTCAATTACTCAGTCTAATTTCATTTCCACTCATTTTTTAGTTGATGTGTTTTTCTCTCAATCTCAAGAAAAATGATCTTCAGTGTAGTATTTTTTTCCATCTGGTCATATGATTTCTGGCATGATATAATTGATAAATAAATACTGTTAAGTTTAGGAAATTGAATGTTTTTTGCTAGTAAAGTAGAGGGAATATATTTGACAAAATCACACTTAACATATATCATTATATATATGCTATTTAGATAAAAATAAAAATGGAAACTAGTAAAAGTTATCTTAAACTCCTACAGGAGTTATGATGATCAGAACGTGTTTCAAAGGCTGGATGAACCAGTTGAGAGATTTCTGAAACATTTGATATGACTAAGAGGTTAGTAGAAGAGCGTATAAATGAACTTGTAAAGCAAGGTGATATAGTTTCTGCAATGCAATGATTGGTAAAGTGATTGGAAATTGATAATCAACGAGAAAACCTACTTGAAACTGGAAAGAAAATTATATCTGAAAGTATAAAAGGAACTAATTTTAGACAATGGTTCTCAAATAATCTTGCAGAGAAAGGTAATTACTGATCACGAAAATATAGACTTGGAACAGTATGAAATTGTGATCTTTATAATCTAAGATTAAATGAGAATAGTTGATTTAGTGAAATAAGTATAGATAAGAAATTTTCTTATCAAGCAAAGGAAAAAGAAAAAATTTGACTTGAAAAACTACCAAAAGGATGACAATATTACATAAAACTCGAGTGAGTGAATTGAACTTCATTTGTTGCATGAGTAAGTGAACAACTGCGAGATCGTTTAAATATAGCTATTAGTCAACCCTCACAGACAATATCTAAATGAGATATAGAGACCTCGTTTACCAAGGAAAACCTAGATGATACTGATCCAACGATTAAGGTTAGATCAGATATAATAGATATTAAAAAAGCAATAACTGAATCTGACACTAATACATGAATTGATAGGATAATTGAGTGAATTAAAAATACTACTAACTCAAGCCAAAAAGATACATATATCTCATTATGAAAAAAAATATTATCATGATTAAAATCATATGATGAGGTGATTACTGATGTTTTAGGTGATACAAGAGTTGTTGCTCAAACATTTTCTAATATTTCAACATATGGTGATAGTGATTTTGTTTTACTTATTTGATCTGAAGATGTTGCTAAATTTAAGTCTATGAAACAAATCAGTACTATAAGTAATGCTTTGGAAATGTATGAGACTTCTTTATGAACATTTGCTTTCTCTAGAAAATCTGTTGATAGAAGCTTTAGAGAAGATTATTTCCTCAAATATTCTGATTGATTTACAACAACTTTTCTTAAAAGGGTAGATAATGAAAAATATGAGGAATTATTGAATGCCGTAGCATTAGGAGAAAAACAGGAAACTGACAATGCTTGAAAAAGTATAAATAGAGATGTAATATTATGATCTATATGAGAAAATTGATTCGGTGCAAATATTTTACTTGACGAAGAATTTCCCAATACACCTATTAATGAAGTATCTGCTAAGTTAAATGAAAATATAAAGAAAGCAAGGAAAGATCTTGAAGAAATTGGTATTATTTTGAATGAAGCATCTGCTGATCAAGTTGTAGGTCAGTATAATGAATTTCTAAATAAAGGAGCTTTAAATGATGCTATCCAAGCTCTAATAGATGGAATCAAGGCATACCCTGAAGACAAATGACTAATTTCCCTTTGAATAGGGATAATTGAAAAGGCTCTTACTTCTGAAAGTGCTTCAACATTATTTGTAGGTTCCAATATGATTTCTTTATATGGAACATCTCAAAATTCAGTTGTGATATCCCCTAGATGATGAAGTCTAGACTTTGATATTGTTAGCTTCATTACTAGTAATGAGGAAATAATTAAAAATAAAGTTGAAGTAGATGCTTGACCATTTAAAGCAGTTGCAATTAGTACTGACAATTACTACATACCTATTACAGACGCTAAACAGAATAACCTATTAGCTTCAGTCTCTTTAGAAAAGATAACTGAGTTGGGTGCATTGTGATTAAAAGAGATTCAAAAAAATCCCAAAGAAATTCTAGACTCTTGTAATGATAAAGTGAAGTTTTGAGAACTTAATGATGCTGTTTCATTGCTTATACAATGATTAGAAAAATTTCCTGACGATGCATGATTAGTAAGACTGAGACGTGATATAACAAACGCAAGTTTGTCTTTTGATCAAGCTAGAGGAGTAGCGATTTTATGAGACGATTTGGTTAGTTTTTATTGACAGGGGAAAACATCAGAAATCATTGTTCTGGAAAAATGACAATTTAACACGGAACGCATTGATACACTTACGATTTGAGAAGTTATTATCCCAAATTTGGAGTGATTTATATACACGAGGAATTTCAATAATCTCCCTGAAAGATATAAACAGAAAAGTTATATTGTAATTAATGATTTTGTATGAAAAACCTTTTTATGAACTGTAGAAAAAAACTTATTCGATAAGTTGTTTGACCTGCCATATGATGATAAAGAGTGAGTATCAACTTCAGCTAATAAATTGAATGCAGAATCAGAAAGTAGTAATATGATTAGCACTCTAGTAATAGATAAATCTAAACAACAAACGTATTGATTATTATGAATTTCTCCATTAACAGTGCAGAATGCTGAAAAAATAAAATTAACCAAAGATACTTTTGGGCTTATAACACAATTATCATGATCAAGGGCGGCTTTGGCAGAAGCATTTTTGAATATTGGTAGTAAGTCATTATTGCGTTTTCTAAAAACAAGTTTACAGGAATTAATAAAAGATGACGACATAAGAAATTTATTCAAATTAGTAATGGAAAATAAATTATGATATAACGAATCTGATATAGATATCGAAAAATTCATATCTTTACATTATGACTTAGAAACAGATGCGGTTTGATATGAACATATAGATGATATTCTTGAAGTGCTTTATGCCACATTACAATGATCATCAGAAACTGCAGCTAAGCTTGAAGAAGCAATGTACCAATTCCTAGAGCAAGATAGAACTAAAGTTCAACGCAAAAGAATTATGAGACTCAAAGAAATGAATGGACTCATGAAGATAATTAATGCAAATCCGATCTTGTCAGAAAAATTCAAATCTATGCATATTCCAAGTAATAGATTTAAACATGAGACGGAAACATCAATGAGTGGAAATATACATCATAGACAATTAACATCATTCATGAGTTCTATCGCTAGAGAACCTACTCTCAGAAGATTATTTCATGATGAAGCTCTTCGTCTTGCAAGGCAGAGAAGTAAACAATTGTGGAGTCGTATAAAAGAAAATTGAAACAAGATATCTTTATCTAAACTTCGTGTTTGACTATGAATCAATTGATGAATTATGGCGGAAACTGAGAGTCGGTTATATGGTGATTCAATAGATGATACTCTGTATATTGGTAAAGAAAATTATTTTTGATGAAGTTTTAATATAGGATGAAGTGCTGAAAAATGATTTATGACTAACTCACGTAATAGAGCAGCTACTACTACAAATCCTATGTATCCTACATATCCTACATATCCATGATCAATCAATCATCCTGGCATGTTTAGTATCCTATGAGAGGCTGATATGCACTCTAGTATGTACTCTGGAGATAATGATCGATGATTTGAAGCACTATCAAAATTTTCCAGTGTAAATTATCTGATGGATGCAGAACTCATAACTCATGAATGAAAGCAATGAGAATGATATACATTTTATATTAAGAATAAAAACGATGGCTCGATAATAGAAATTGAAGCAAATGATATGTCTTATTTGACTGGTTTATGACCTCAAAAGAGATGATTTTCATGATTAAATAAAGAAACACTGGATATTATTGATGAAAATAGATTAAATGAAACAACTCTTAAAAAAGAATTCAATGAATACAAAGCATCAAAAGATTATAGAGATCCAAATATAGTGCCAATTAGACAGTTGGAAAATTTTCCAAGATACATGACATGATTGGATTTTATACGTATGGCAAAAAACCCATCGATTGATCTACATGAAATTCTAAGATGAGCAAATGTTTGATTTATCTGAAAATGAGATACAGCCAAAGTTTGATTGGAGCATCTTTATGTACATGGATCCAATACACCAAGACAGACAATTCAGTTGCCTAAGACATTTTGGATATGATCTAATTACACAAAAGAGAGCTTAAATAGTGATAGACCTAGGTATAGTTTACTTGCACCATTTATGGAGTCTGAAAAAGATATAGATACTGACGTAAAAATATTCTCTGTTAATGCACGTTCTGAGTATTTGAAAAAAAGATCGAATTGAACGATACTTCTATGACTAGATGGTAGAATTAATAATACTTCAGATTTAACTACTCAGCAGAGTGAATATCTTTTATGAAATTGAAGAAATGATAATGAGTTAAAGCTAGATTTAGTAATAGATTGTTCTGGATTAGATCTAGAAAAATGAATCAATTCAGTCTTACATACAGTTCCAGAAATTATTTTAAGTAGAAATGAAATCGACGAAAGTTACATTGCAAATGAGATATTATCTTGATGAAAAATATGAACAAAAATTTTCTTAGAAGATGATTCAGAATTAATTTTTAAGAACATAGTGCCTGTAAATAATCCAGAAGTAGGAATTGCCGCATATGCAGTAAGTTTAGTGTATTTGAACAAAGAAAAAAAGTCTTACGAACAAAGAGAGATTTATATTGATGGTGGATTAAGAAGAGAGATGATAAATTCTTGAACCGATTTTTTCAGAAAATTAGAAACAACTTTTGCGAATGATATTTGAACTCCTGTTCGTTTAGAAACATATGTTTCGTATGATAATACTTGAGCTGTTTGACTCAAGAAAGCCAACCAAGAAAAACAAAAAGAAGTTTTAAAAATGGTGTTTTGAGACAAGAAAACCGATGATGTAAATGTATATAGAGCATTTCCGGATTCTATATGAACAACAACATTTCAAGGGCCTCCTGCGAAACTTCCATTTTCAAATTTTGAAGAAAAACTTCTGAATGAATTAGGGATTGATGAAAACTTTGCAGCAAGATTTAGATATCATTTTAGAATTTATGCTCAAGCAATTGAAGATTATCGCAAGAGATTAGTAAATTGAATTAATAGTCCAAAAAAATCTAATCTTCTAGGTTCTCAAGAAAGGAGACGTATAAAATGATCTGATCAAAAGTGAGAGTATACAAAGAGTGACTCTGAGATTAAAATTAAGTGAGGTGAATTAGCTCGTATTTTAAAGGAGTGAAATATCCCACAAGAATTGAGTTGATTTATGAATGAGAAGATTCTTTGAATTATTATGAATGAATTAGTAAATCTAGATATAGAAAAAGTTTGATGAGAACAATCTTTTGACTTAACCTTATCTCTTTATCAAGTATGAAATAATACTAATTGAGCAAATTTATTTTTCAAGCCTGAGAATAAATTGACATGAATGATATTAGATAATATATGAGATGATCTAATATCTCAGGAAGATATTGTTAAATATATTGCTCTACGTTTAAAGAAAAAGATGTGAGTTTTATTAAAAAGAAAGAAGGTAGACGCAGCAGCAATTTATACAGTTGAAGAAAAGATTAAAATACCGCTCAAAAAATATAAATACCCTCTTAGAAAAGAGAATTCTAAACTTCCTAATGATATAAAGAGCAGAGAGAATTTTGCAGTACCAGATTTTGATGCTATACAAATTTGATAAGTCCTTTCAACAAAAAAGAAAGCCCAGTTCTTACGAACCTGGGCTTATTCCAAACAATATTGCTTGAAATATAATTTTTCAGAATTTAATGCCGAAACCATGTCTTATGCGAATCGGATTTCCCTTTATAGCTATAAGGGCAATATTAATGTCGGCTAAAGACATTAATTCATGAGATATCTCTTTGCGGAGACATCTCTTTTTGACTAAACACGCAAATGAATTGTCAAAAAATTTTTAATGATCTTACGTTGATTTCTCTTTCTCTTACAAGAATATCAAAAACAAGTAATAGAACTGTTAATTTGCCACGTTTGATCGGAATCCACCAATTAATTTGTGACTTATACATATTTTTATTGCAACACTCTTATAATTATTTATATCTAAATGTCAATAGAAATCTTATGTTATTGATATCCATCTCTTATCATTGAAAAATGTCTAGTTTATCTTATTCTATGATGTATTTAGTATTCTTTGTGTTATGTCTTCATTGCGTGATGATGTTCTAGGTCGTACTGATATAGTAGATCTAGTATCTAAGTATGTAGATATTAAGAAAGCAGGCAAAAACCGACTAGGTCTTTGTCCTTTTCACAAAGAGAAAAGTCCATCTTTTACTGTTGCAGAAGATAAGCAGATATTTAAATGCTTTGGTTGCGGAAAAGGATGAAATGCTATTACATTTCATATGGAAATAGAGCGTATAGATTTTTGGGATAGTCTTCAAATGCTAGCTAAAGATGCTAGTATTGATATTTCATCATACCAAAAAGATCCTGAAAGAAACGCTGCAGCAAAATCAGAGAAAGAAAAACAAAAACTGATTAACAAACGTACTAATTGATTCTTTCAACAGAATTTACCATGAAGCAAAGCTGAGAAATATATAAAAGAAAAAAGATGATTATCTCAAGAAACTATTGAAACTTTTGCATTATGATATGCGCCAGACAGTTACAATGATCTGATTGCGTTACTAAAAACCAAATGATTTTCTGACCAAGATATAATCGATGCATGACTTGCAAAACTCTGAAAAAGCTGAGAAACGTATTCTTTTTTTCGTAATAGACTTACATTTCCAATTCATGACCATATATGAAACGTAGTTGGTTTTGGTGCAAGAGCATTAGATCCAGATCAAAATCCTAAGTATCTAAATACAACTGAAACAGCAGTTTACAACAAATCACAAATTTTATTCGGTTTGGATAAAGCCAAAAATCATTTGAAATCATTTGATTACTTAATAATTGTTGAATGATATATGGATGTAATTGCTTTATATCAGTATTGATTACCAATTGGTATTGCAACTTGTGGGACTGCATTGACACCACAGCATACAAAACTAATTCATAGACATACAGAACACTTGCTTTTTGCTTTTGATAATGACGATGCTTGATTTGAGGCATCTATCAGATGACTTAAGGTTGCTTATGAACAAGATTTATTTCCTAAAATATTACAATTTCCTGATGAATATAAAGATGTAGATGAATGGTTATGATCATGAACTATACAAATTAATGATAGCGAACAGTGGAAAGAAAAGCTCAAAGAATCTTCAATTGATGGATTTGCTCGAGCAATTGAAAAATATTTACAAAAATATGACCTTCAAAATCCAGTAGAAAGAAAAAAAGTGATACAATTAGTCTTTGAATTACTGGTTAAGATAGATGATTATTCGATTCTACAAATGTATTTTACCCAGCTGACTACAGCTGTTTGAGTCCATGAAGAGCAGTTGTGGAAACAATTTCGTCAACGAGTAAAGAAATCTAGTGTACGTAAGAATACATATCATGATGATGCAAAAGAGCAAAGACCAGATTCAAGTTCAAAAATAGAAGAGAAATATCTATTAGGATCTTTAATGTATAAAGATTTTGCTCTCACTCTTTGATGTGATGAAAAAATATTCAAAAAATATTCATCAGTTTTAGCACAGTTAGCAACTTTTTTTCCAAGAACAATATTGGCCGAAGTGTATAATCAAGATCTTTCGTGATGAACAAAAGAAAAATTAATAGAAGCAGAAATGTTCCGAGAAGTTCAGGTAGCAGATTTAGATAAACAGAAAGTAACAGCTGTGGTTCATAAATTTCTTCACCAGCAAATATATAAGCTTCAAAGAGTAGTTATGAAATCAAAAAGCCTTACTCATGAACACAAGCAAGACTTATTAACAAGAATTAGATCACTTTAGAAGATATATTAGTTAAAGTTCATTAATGCAAGACCTTGAGAAGCAATTCATAAGTTAGGACGTGCTTCGATGACTTCTGCTTTTATCTTTTCTAGTGCTATACTTATTTTGAACATAGTAAACATTTTTTTTCGTCATGTAATCTCATTAAAGTATTGTATTGCTTCATCATGTAACACGTATCTATTATCAACTCATGAATAGATGATTTGTTCTTCCTCTAGAACATCAAATGTTTCTTTAGCTATCTTGGCAAGATCAATGTTGCCAATATCTGATGGAAGATCTATGACTTTAGCTTTCAGTTTATACATTTCTTTCTTTTCCATTTTTGCATTATCTTCTTTTGGTCAGATGAGTGAGTAAATCCTAATTTTCTCCATAAACGTTGTCAAATATAAAAATAAATGTATACATAAAAAAACACTAAAGTCAATATAATCTCTTGATATACCGGTGTTAATCTATATAGAAAAGATGATCTTTAAAAAAGTAACTTAGGTAATGTTTCCGCCTTGACCAAAGGGAAACATAAATTTCGGTTCGCTCTAGAGCGGATCTATTGTAAATTTAAAATTAAAAATTATGTCATCAGACACAGAACAAAAATTAGACTATCAACAGTCTAGAAGAATAATTGAAGAATTATTTAGTGGTAATAATTCTAATAATAAATTTAAACATGATTTCTCATTATTGGAATCTAATCTATTTATTGACTATAGAGCATCATTATTTGATTTTGAGCAACAAATATTCTATATTGTACTCAATCCAATAAATTCCAGTGTTGAATTAAAATGGGGAACCATGATTCTAATTTATGATCTTCTTAAAGAGAAGATTTTCTACTTAGGATGTCCAATGAAGTCAGAATGTGGTGATAACGATCCAAATAGAAAACAATACATGAATTTCATAATCACTGGTTTATTTAAACATTCTGATCACATTTTCATTTATCAAGAAGGAACGATAGAAATAGAGAGATATAGAATTTTATCTATGTATGCGTTGTACAGAAAATTAGCAATTGATACTGGTTCTCCTTTTATCAGATTGGAAAGTGATCAGGTTGTTAAAATTACAGAACATAATCAATCTGAACAGACTATTATTTTAAGTATAGGAGATGATATATATCATTATAGTCAGCCTTCTCTAAAAAAAGTATCTATAGATTATGAAACTACTATCATCTATCAGATAAATAGATATCTATATACATCTGGACCGTATGATTTATCTGAAAAAGTTATTAATCAAGCTTTCTATGAAAAGAATACGTGGACAGGAAATTATAGAATATTAATACTGGACAATGTTCAAGATGAGGTATTCAGTGAAATAATGATATATAATCTTGCTGCTAATGATTTTTATTCTACAGTTTGCAAAAAGGTGATAGATCTTTTTGTCCTTTCTAAGGATAGATTTCTCGTTAGTTATATCTCTATTGACGGATCTGTAGAGTTTGTAGTATATGATACACAACTTAAGCGACAAGGTGAAAACATATCTAAAATAGTTGATACGTCAAAAATGGGAAAAATGGTGTCTCAAAAAGTAATTGATTCAAATAAAATTGATTTTAAATCATATTTTTTCCAGCTGCCAATTGGAATACATAAGTTCATAAATATTATTTATGATATAGAGTTAGGATTGATTGATTTAGGAGAAAGATTTTTCGGAGCAAATGTGATGATGTACTCTGTATTGGATGGAATTAACCGAAAGGGTATATTTATCATTGACGCAACTAAAGATCGATTTCTGAGAGCTCAATTTTATAAACTCAATACTGATGAACAGCCAAAATTAAAAAGATTTTCTGAAAGTTCAGTATACTGTGAGTTTATATCTGATGAGAATAAATTTAACGAAATTGAAATTAGCAACAAGTATCCAGGATTTACGAATGATTACATGTTTGAACTAGAATTTGCTTTTAAATATGAAGATTCAATACCACTTCGTATAAGTGGATAAATCTATGATTTTTTTTAAAGATCAATGCCTGCCAGAAGTGGTGGGTTTTTTTTATTTACAATACGTTTTTACTACTAATTATAAAAGTCAAGCATGAACTCACCTAAATCTTTGCTTATTTTGTGTATTTTCACTTAGATATATACAATTATATTGTTCTATGTTCACTTACTTTATGTATTTATAAACTCGAATGCCATTGATTGATATTCAACATCTTACCTGGTGATATAAAGATCAAGAACCATTGTTCAATGATTTTAATTTTACCCTCAAAGAAAACGACTTTTGTTTTGTAATGGGTAAGTCTGGTGTTTGAAAGACAACTCTAGTAAAATTTCTTATGAGACAATTAAGACCACCTCTTAGGTCTGTTTTTCATGGAAAAGATGATGTTGCTAGATATAACGATACAGAAGTGCAGGATTACAGAAGATGAATAGGTGTAATCTTCCAAGATTTCAAATTAATTGATTGGAAAACTACAGCACAAAATTTACGTTATCCATTGGAGATAAGTGAGAGAGCTCCCTCTAGTATTCAAGATCGTGTAGAGAAAATGATCATGATGTTATGATTGGAGGAGCAAAGAGAGCAAAGAAGTCCAAGTTTAAGTGGTTGAGAAAAACAAAGAGTAGCTATTTGAAGAGCACTTATCAACAACCCAGAATTTGTTATTGCAGATGAACCTACAGGAAATTTAGATCGAGAAAGTTCCAAGAATATAGCTGATATTTTGATTCAAAGTCACAAAGCCGGAAACACAATCTTATTTATTACTCATGATCAATCTTTGGTAGAATATGTGCAATCAAAGCATGAGGTGAAAGTTGTTAGTATAGATACTTAAATATACGATGTAACAAAAATTTTAAATATAAAAAAAATACCATGGCTGTCCTATCTGAACAAAAGTTATCCAATAAAATAAGAATTCAAATGATTGAAGAAATCGCTGAAATCGACCTTCCTTGATTTTTATTTTTGGAAATCGATGCTGCTTTAGGAATATTAAATTATTTCAAACTAAGCAACCTTCAAAGTAATGAACAAAATTTGTTATGATATCTTGATGAAATCTCTCGTGAATATAATAATATGATGCTGCATTACTCAAAAGAGACTAAGGTTTCAGCATGATCCTCTGAAAATGCATGATTTCTTACTGATTTTCTTATCATGAAGGGAGTTAAGATGAATCTACCAAAACAAACTCTTATTTCAATTGAGTCAGTTTTTCGTGTGAGAGTTCTCTTAAAAATGAAGGAATTTATAAATAGAAGAATTTATAATCAAAAAAAGATGTCATGAATCAAGAAACCAATTGTTAAAAAATGAAAGAAAACAAGCGAAAAATAATCGTTAAACTAGATTGAAAAGTAGATGGTAAATTTTTATTTGCCACTTTTTTTTATGATCAAAAATTATATACTGTAAGTATTTAATTATCCGACACTACTATGAGTTCAGCGAAAAAGATTCTTGAGAAATATCATGATACAATTGCACAAGAAATAAATGTAAAATCTATTTCTTTGCTTGATGAAGGTCAGCAGGTTGTAGTTCAGTATATTCCATTAGGCAACATGTTATGAGATAAATTTTGAAAAGATACATGACGTATTATTTCAGCGTCAAAACAATGAAATGCTAAAATTCTTGATGATGGTCAGCTTTTTGTAGAAGATTGATCAAATTCTTGGACTCTCTCTGCAGACCAATTTGATGTTAGATATTCATGATTCGATTGAGACAACAGAATTGTAGAAGATGGAGTCATGATTGAATTAGACCTTTCTCTCACAGAGAAATTATTGCATGAATGAATTGCTCGTGAAATATCCCGTTTCTTAAATCAGATGAGAAAAGAAGCAGATTATGAGGTTAGTGATAGAGTAGCCTGTTGATTTATAACAGAGAATGACACTCTGTCTTGAATAATAGCTTTCCATGAAGATTATCTAAAATCAGAAGCCTTGCTTTCTTCACTTTGAAGAAAAGTATTAGATTCAGCTGACTTGCATAAATCTTTTGAGATAGAGGAAGGTATAGTAGAATTCTTTCTTCTGAGAAATTAAGTATCATTTATTAGTCACATATTATGAAATTTCTAATACAAGGCGTTAGTTCAGCATCTGTTTTCATACAAGATATAGGCATTACTAGAACTATTAAAAAAGGAATATTAGTTTATGTGTGAATACATAAAGATGATATAGATCAAGATCGACAAGAAAAAATTGATAAATTTGTGAGAAGGATTGAAAAATTACAAATATTTAGTGATAAAGAAAGTAGAAAAAGTTTATGATTGCGTGACATAGATTGAGAACTTATGATTATTTCAAATTTCACTCTTAGTTGAAGAAATAAAAAAGCATGAAGCGTTGATTTTACGCATGCACTATCAGCGGATAAAGCAAAACCAATGTATGATTACCTAATTCAAGAACTAATTGCAAAATGAATTACTCTCCAAACATGAGAATTTTGAGCTATGATGCATGTTACATCTACACTAGATGGACCAATGAATTTAGTACTTGATTGGTAGAATAAAAAAACCTCTACTAAAAAGCAGAGGTTTCTTTAAATAGTAAATAATTTTTTATTCTTCACATAAACTTGAATCAATATTACATTCATCAGGACCAGTAAAATTTGGACCCCATTTCATTATCCAATCTAAACAAATAGCCTTAGCCTTGATACTAGAATTTTTGTACATTTGGTCATAAGCGGTATTAGACCAAAACCTAGCATCATGAACACTGAAACCAGAACCAGATTGATGATGAGAGATGATTCTTCGATGCCAAAACGCGTACATTTTTGCATCAGTATCATCACGTCCTAACCAATCAGTTGATGTAAATATATTGTATTCTATTTGGTTATGATTCAATGAATCTATTCTAGTTTGTTTTGTTCTAATAATTTCATTTTCCATGACATAATTGGCAAGATAGATATTCGTTTTCCATATTGCAAACATGTCTAAGGCTTGCGCAATATCAGATTTACTAGAGAATGAAGAGATTATTGTTGGTTTTGCCCATTCATATAGTTTTGTTTGGGATTCACGATTTTTGATTAATGGCTCACCAACATATTTCATTGTAAGTTTTGGAAACATTCCAGGTGCTATATCTTCCCAGTAGTTACCATTTCCAGGAAGCATGCCGTATGCAGTACCAATTCCTATCCACATATTCTTAAATCCATAGCCATCTTGTTCTTTCTCCAAAGACATTGAGTGAATTTTGAGCAACATATTAGGATTATTAATAAGAAAACTATCTTTCAAGATTTTCTTTACGTTGTTATCGAAAAATGTTGATGGTACTGGATGATTGATATTAAATACTTCTAGCTGTGAATGAGCATTGATCATCCAATCAGGAATTTTTGATGGAAGATCTGTTTTAGAATTAGTGAATAGAAGTCCAATTAGGACGAATAATGTTGTTAATTTCATAATATGTATTTTTGTGAGATTATGATGTCTATTTTGATACCTATGTCAATATTAAGTTGATTGAGTTAATTTTTTCTTAACTTCTTCCCAAATTCTTACCATTGCCCAGGTGTCTTGTTTGCAATAGGTTAATAGATTTTGAGTAATTGAATCTAATTTATCAGCAGGCAGTAATCACTTTGCAAGATTGCTTAGAATTCCTGAGGCAATTGCTCCATTGGGAATAGCTAGATTATCATATGAAATATCTGTAAGTACTGGTAAGACTTTTTTAATAGAACTTGATCACTGAAAACGACGATCAAAGTAATTCCATGTGGAAAAAACGGTCATAAGATCGAACGTATTTTCGTTTATTTTCATCAGGGCTGCTTCAAATTCTGGATACATTTTTGCGACTTCTTCATTTCTTTTGTTTTCAAATCACTCATACCAAACTACATACGTACCATTTCAATGTTCTAAGTCCTGTAGGAGTTTTTCGATAATAGGTTTAAAATCATGTTGACCAGATTCAATCAGTCATTCACTATGAGTCACTGATCAATCTTCATCTATTTTATGACAAGAGTATTGAACAATAACCTGCTGCCAAGGATGTGTGTGTTCAAATATTGGTATAGGCGCAGAGATAGTTTCATAATCATAGAAAAATAGAGGAAATTTTAGTGTTTCGAATTGTTGTGTTATTGCATCTTTGTCTATACTTGTTTCTCAAGATTGTCGTAATCTTACGTAGGTCATTAGTGAACTTTCTTCTCAGTTGCTTTTTCTGAGTCATTCAATATCTACTTCATTTAAATCTGTGATTCGTCTTTTTTCTTGCTGATAAATAGATCATAGTTTTGCCCAAATACGAGGAATTTTCCACACACTATCTTTTGGAGGAGGAGTTCAAAAATAACTTAAATGATCTTGACCAGTGTATGGATATCTTATATCAAGCATTTCTTTTGTTAGTGGAATAGCTTCATCAACTGTTTCGACTATACGTTCTATTAATGATGATTCCATCATTTCCTCTGATACATCATCTTTGATGATAAGTTCGCTAAAATTAATTTTTCATTGCTTTACGTATTGCTTGTTTAAATGAAGAATATAGGTCTTTCATGAATACATAATTCATAAAGCTTGTTTCAAAATATAATCTTGAAATGATATGTCTGCTATGAGATCATCTAATAATGGTTCTGCTTTGCTTTTTTTACGGATGCTATTTTTTGCTTTCACTTCTCGTAGATCATAAGTTCATGATTCATTTTTCACAAGAAAATCACACTTGCAGTACATATTATTCACGAGAAAACCGGGCTGGTAGATAACATCTGCATTGGTTGCCATAGCTTCTTGCGTTTTTTTGTGATAATTTTGATGTCGATGAGTATATCATAAGTTATTTGTATCTACTGATACAATATGTTTATCAGCTAGTAATGCCATTACTGCATCTTCTACAGCTTGACCGACAGCTTGACCATCTATACCAGCGTATCTAATTTCATTAATTAGCTTATAAGTTTCTTTATCGTTTTTTGAGAACCATGCTAGTTGAGGCATGTTAATAAACTCTTTGAAAAGTGATTTAGAAATAATCATCTAATAGAATGTTATGAAAATAAGTACTTAATACATTACTGATAAAAAAAGAATTTAATAGTTTAGATAAAAAAAATGAGGGGACGGAATAATCCGTCTCCCTCATGAGGCAATATAATGCAATCAGTTAAAAAGCATTTTAAACTTCTTCTAAAACTTTTTCAATTTTAATTTTTTGTTGTTTTCTTAGTTCAGTTACAAGTTCATATCTTGTAATTTTTGCAAGAGCAGTGTCACTTCTATTTCCTGATTGTTTTTTCTTAGCAATCAACATATTAATTGTTGAAGAAATTCTAGAAAGAGAGCTTCTAACCTCAGGAAGTAAATTTTGTGTACTTATGTCTTTTCCAAGTTCAGAAAACTGATCAACTTCATATCTTTTGGTACAAGCGTCATAGACAAAAATTTGTTTATGCTGTTGAATATTATGATACAGTTTAAGAATAACGATTGGGTTATGACTTGTATCTCTAGCGAAACTAATTCTTACTAATGGGCAATCTCCTTTTTCTATTACTGTTTTGTATCTCACATTTTCTGGTAACAGAGAGCATAGATTGTTTTCATTATTTGAAATAATTGAACTAATTGGGGAATCTTTAGTTAATTTTTCGACATTTGCCCCTGGCGCAGCATCAAATGAATGAAACGCTTTTTGACCAAGATGTTCACCTAAGACATGGTCATTAAATAAACTAAAGACATTGTTTAGTTGTTGTGTAATCATACTTTTTTTTGTTTTTAAAGTTTTTTATTAGTAAATAATTTTTTGACAGAACAGATGTATAGAGAAAACATTTCTTATTGCAACAAAAAAACCCTCCGAAGAGGGTTTTTTCTGAAGTTAGCGTAAGAAACTTATTCTTGTGCTTGTTCTTCTTCTTGGTGTTCTTGTTCTTCAGCAGGAGCTGATTCACCAGTGAAAGAAACTTCTTGAGCAGCTGCTCTTCCATCTCTTCCTTCACCAACAACAAATGTTACGATGTCGTTTTCGTTTGGTTCGTATCCTTCACTACATTGTGTGATGTGAAAGAATAGATCCTCGCTACCATCTTCTGGTACGATAAAACCGAATCATTTGTCGGCGTTGTAGAACTTAACTGTTCCTTGCATGTGTAATTAATAATAATTTAAAAGCTCCCATCACAGTTTAAATTCGTGACAGTTGCCAATTCCAATGTAACATTTACTCTAACTTTAGCAGGCAGAATAGTATGATAGTGGTAATTGACTTCTAATTAAGAAGATTCGTGTAACCTAGGTCACACTGTATTTATACTTAAAATATCTTCAATTGCAAGACAATAGTTACATCATCTTGATAACCTTTAGTTGTTACTTTATGTGGTTTTTGTGATATGATTTAATATTGACAATTACATTTATTGTTTTATAAGTTACATTAAATATAAAAACATAAAAATGAATAAACAAACGAATATTGTGCCTCGTCTGTTTGTTCAGAACGAGGATGAGATTTCTACAAAGATATCTCTTTTACTTACAACTGCTACAGATAAATTCCTTACCAGATTTACTGGAGGATGTGGATTTATGTCAAATGAGGATGCTCTTGGTATGAATGAAGTATTGTTATCATCATTTAGTACTTACAAAGGTAGTATACTATTTGGAGGAACTAGAATGATAATGAAAGATACATCTAAAATCAAAGCTTCAATCACTGAAATTCCATATTTGATAAAGGAACTAAGTCCAGAAACAATTTTATTAGGAGTTGTACCTAAGACTGACACATTACTTTTTACAGATCAAGGGATTGTTGTAAGTAAAGATGACAAGTATAGTACTATTATTCACCCATGTCAGGATATTGCATTAGTCATTCAAAAGAATGTTGATGAAAATTCAAAATGGGATATTGAATGGAAAGCTTGTCATCAGATTATGGCTGATCTAGATCAGTTTGCTAGCATACCAAATCTTACAGTGGTTTATAATGGTGGTGAGACTACTAAAAATGAGATTGAAATTGCAGCAAAAAAGGGCTTTAATATCTTACTAATTAATGGAAGTGGCAGAACTGCAGATTTATTTGCAAATAATAAAACATTTTTACGTTCATATAAAAATGTCTTTGTTTGTGATAATACTGTATCTTCTTTAACTTCAGCACTTATTTCTTTTGGTGCAATTAAGCCACAATTTAATGTGATACGTAATTCACAAAACAAACATGCTTAACAATATTTTTTCACAGTCAAAAATAAATTATGACTAAACAAAATGCGAAAATCGTTTCCGCCCAAGGGCGCAAAACGAATTTAATGATTATGGATGTACATAAAGATCAAATCCCATCAACATTTGCTCTTTTAGGAACTAGCGCTGGTAAAAAAGTAGCTATAAGAATTACAGGTGGTTGTAAAGGAATGTCAGATGATGATAAACAAGAAATGTTAGATTTTTTTTCTAGAGAGTTTAAAGGATATTCTGGATTACTTTGGTCAGGAGGAACAAGATCTGTGAATAAGGATGGTACTCTAGATCCAATGGTGACTGATATCCCTGGTCTTATTGCGAATCAAAATCCAACATGCGTTGCACTTGGTACTACTCCTAGAACAGATAACTTATCTTTACAGGGAGAATCTACTTTGGTGCTTGATGAGTCTGGTACTATTCCAAATCCATCAATGTCAGGAATATTACTTATCCAAGATGGTCCAGAGAAAGGAATGGACTGGGATGGTGATTTGGATATTTACTTTCAAATGATGGATAACTGGAAGAAGTACGCTGCTTTTGAAGCGATAGGTACCATTTCATGGAATGGTGGAGGGATAACGAGAAAAGAGATTGAGAGATCAATTAAAAATGGATGGCCAACTATCGTTATCAGTGGTACAGGAAGAGCTAGTGATGACATTGCAAATGAACTGAAAGAAGGAACATTAGAAGTTCCTGATAACCATCAATTAATAACTGTGAATAAAAACACAGATGGGGAACTCAGAAATAAGCTAATTGAATTTGGCTTTATAGATGAAGATTAGATAATATTAAAATATTTTATAATGCTGTGTTGAATATTCAACATGGCATTTTTTTATGAAAAAAATCCAACAGTGATATGTAACACTGTTGGATTGTAATAATATACTCTAAGTTACGTCAACAAACTCATAAGCTTCATCTACTAAAGCTTTGTCACTGATAATCTCTCTATGACAGGTCCATGTGATTAGAATAGCTTCATCTGTGCCGATTCCAGCTGCCAGAGCATGTTTTGGTCCAAACCAGTGATTCTGTGGAGCGCCAGTAGTTCTAGCTCTTAGTCCTACATACGTAGTTCCATTGTTGGTTTGACTTGCAATTCTTCTAATAAAATCTTGTTCATTACTTACGATTGCTGCTGTAAGTTTGTGCTCAATATTATTGATAAACTCAATCATCTCATCAATATATTCATCTTGATAAGATGTGTAAATACAAACTGGAGCAAAAACTTCAGTTGTAACTAACTCTGGATGCTTGAGAATTTGATTATATGGTATAAAGATCCCAGTTGGCCTAATTGCTCCATATTCCTTTGGAATACTATGATTCTCTAATTCCTTTCCACCAAATAATAATCTTGCACCAGGTATCGCTAGGACTTTCTCTATATGATCTAGTAGTTGTTTTGTAGTCCAAGTGAGGATAGGTCCAACTGTCAGATTTTCAAGCGTTCTTTGATTAGCCAAAAACTTTAGGTCTTCAAAAATATCAGTCTTTAACCAATTTCTATGTATAAAGACTAATGACTGAGCAGAGCATTTTTGCCCTGATGCTGCATTTGCATCTTGGTCGCATTGCTGTGTAATCTTTTTCTGCATTCCTTTATGAGGAATGTCAGGACCAAGAATTTTCCAGTCTAAGCCTGCATCTTCTCTTCTTATTCTTCCCTGTAGAGTTGATGTAACAAAATCTGCTACTCCTGTACTTCCTGTGAATTGACACATTTCAATATGATCTGCATTTTTCACTAAGAATTCACCCATAGTCTTGCCAGAGCAGTTGATAAAATCTAAGTCATGTGGATCTAGACCACATGCAATCAAAAGACGAATAAATTCATACATGACGATTGCAACCTTGCTATCAACTTTAACTAGAGGACGATTTCCTGTTAGTAAAGATCCAGCTGTTTGTAAAACAGGTATTTCAATAGGAAAATTAAAAGGGTCAATGTTTACAGTAGCTCCAAAAGGCCATCTGTATCCATGAGGTTGTTGTCCATCATGATCTCCAGGTGATGTGAATCCTTTTGCTAAAAATCTTCCTCTATCTCCACCATAGTTTTTCAAAAACTGTCTCGTCACAATTACTTCACCTTCGCACTGTTTATATGATTTTGGCATACACATTTGAACGAGGAATGAAAAGTATTTGAGACCGGCTTCAGTATCTAAATAAACAGCGGCATTGAAGAATACTTGTGATAGAGATTTGTACCTATGCACGTTTCTCAATGGATTATGAAGTCCATGTTGAGGAGTATCCTTTAACCCTTGAGCAAATGGATCAGTTTCATCTAAGTGAGTTTCAGGGACTGTAAAGATTTGATTTCCATTTAAAGGAGATATAATCTTACTTGTCTCCCGTGTAGAGGTCCATTCTCCATTAACAAGATTTTTGACTTGGATATTTCCATTATTTCCTTTTTCATAGAAATCAATAAGTGGTTTGAATTCGATATTCATACATCAAGTTTTAATTAAGAAATTTTATTTAAGAAATTTTATTTAAGAAATATGAGCTAAGAGCTCAATGATTAATTAATGTTTTGTGCCTGTTAAATTATTTGTATTGTGTGCAACTTTGTAGAAATACGATAACTAAGTTAATTTTAAAGTCAATTATCTCTTTTATTGTAATTTTTTTACATAAATTGTGAATAATGTTTGTATTAGGGGGCTGTGAAGAAATGACTAGATTTTAAAAGGTGAAAAACATATTGACATAACCATTTACACCTTTATAAAATACATATTTACTGTAATATGCCATATGGAATACTCTACATCACATTGAAATAAATTGATAGAATCTTTTATCATGTCAGCAAAACCTAAATTCAAAAAATATCCTAGAATAACAAAAGGTGTTTCAAAAGTAGTTGCTCAAATATTGCGTTGGAATAGTGTAAAAATTGATGAAGCTTGAGAAAAAGCTCAATTTTTCCTTGATAGTCCAACGTTGGACAATCTAGTAAAATTTCAACAGAAGAACTTTCCTGAGCTGCATGTACATGGTGTTGAAAAGTTGCCAAAATGAACAGGATACTTTTTTTGTTGAAATCATCCAACATGAATACCTGATGGTGTGTGTGCTTTCAGTGTTGCTCATCAATTTAAACAGCAAGGACAGGAGGTGAAATCACTAGGAACTTCTGAAGTCCAAGATATAGAATGAGTAGTGCCTGTGGATGTGTTTAACAAGGGATGAGAAAAAATAGATAAAAAGGATTTATTCGATAATATTATACTTCCTCATGTATTGGAGAATAAATGAATTGGAATGCTATTTGGTGCAGGTAGGGTTGCTCAACAACGACATGATGAAGATATTCTCAAGTATACATGAGATAAAAATGATCCAGAATTGTTAGTACCTCTTAAACAAAGAAAAGTAAAAGAATTTAGACATAGTTATAGATATATTCAAGCAGCGAGGTTATTGAAAGTACCTATTGTTCATTTCTATTTAGATATAGAGGCGCCAATTGAAATGTATAATGATTTATGACACAAAGGTGTAAGATGAATGGTTAGAAGAATGAGGTGATTGCTAAATATGGGAATGCATGATTATTGAGATATACATCTTTATATTAGAGATCCAATTCAATCTGATCAGGTTGAAGACATATTCTCGTCATATGGATATAAAGAATGACTTTCGGAGAATGAGGAACGTGATATTTTTTATAAAGTTGCTGAACAATTTAGACAGTATCTACTGACTGGACAGATGAAGAAGGTTTCGTAGATTTTAGAATTACTTAGGCTAAATATGTAGATTAGTTAATGCTTACCATTGAATAGAGAACTCTCTTTTGAGAGTTTTTTTTCTTAAAAATTTGCTTTTTCTAAAAAAATTACATATAATTTTATATGGAAAAAAAAGTGATTCTTATTGAGGTATTTACAAAAATTAAACCATACTGTACTATGGCTTCAACTTTTTTATTACTGATTAGAAAATGTCAGATTACTGAGGAAGTGTTAGATACTTGTATGCAGTGATTATTAAAAATAGCTAGATTAACAGAAAATTCTTTTGCTAAATGAGAATTATTACAATCATACGAAGTGCTTAAGTATGTTAGAATACAAGAGATTAAATCTAGAAAAGAAGAACAAGAATGATTAGATGATTTATTACTTTGAATTTAATTTTTTAAAATTGTATTATGACCTATAATGGCAATATAGATAATAGAATTGAGGATGCTGATAATTTGTGATGATATAAAGATCTTTTGAATTTATCTACATCATGGGAAAAGGATGAGCTAATAACATTTGCATGATCATTAGATGAATCATCTTTATTAAAACCGTTTTTGCCTATTATTGAGAAGGAACGAAACAATATACAACAATGAGCAAGTGATTTAACTGAACCTGAACAAGAGATAATTGTGAGATTATATGAAACAGAACATTGATTAGAGACTATTGAATCACTATGAAGCATCTGATCTCATTTTGATGCATTATATAATGAACTTTCGTCAATGCTGATGAAAGACTCTTTTTTTCAAAAATATAAAGATAAGTTAGATCTAGATCGTATTTATACTGGACTTGAGGAATGAATTGACTGATTGCATAAGAATTTTCTAAATTTAAATTCCTTTCCAAATGCATTAGACTTCCCATGATTTATACATGAGTCTATTATGTGAAAACTAGATTGGAAGGAGAAGATTGCATATAAAACATTCGCCAAATGACGTGTAAACAAAATTTTATGAGAATATCTTTGAGATAGAAAAAAATCAAAAGCATTCTATGTCTTATTGGATCTATCAAGACAAAAAGTTTCATTAAAGTGAAACTCACTTGAAACAAAAAGTTATTCATTTTGATGATTTACTAAACTAGAAAAGAATGAAATTGATTTATATTTCCCATGAATAGATTATGAATATGAGCTAAATAAAAAATATGGTTTATATGATACTGAAATTCGTGCCCGCGACATTCAGCATATCTTATCATCAGCTTATCTAAGGTCAGACATGGATAAAGATCAAATCTTTAATACTGCATATATTGATTGATCCTTCCAAAACGTATCGGATGCTTGATATGAAATTATGATTGATTATAGCACTGATTTTAAGAAGGATCATCATGGTAATTTACTAATACTGTCAAATAATATCCTTCTTAACAAAAAAGATGTATCTGGAAAATATCAAGTGTTTAGTTACGCTAATTTTCTTAATAAAAAATCTTGAGAGGATTTCAGTGAAGCATCTTTTGTGACTATGCAAGAAGATGCCTATGCTAAATTTAATTCTGAGTACACAAATAAGTCAATAGAAAAGAAGAATAAGTCTTTGTTAGAAAAGGTAGACGATGGGGATAATATTATAAATAAAGAAGAATTTAAAAAAGTTTTTTGACGTAGCAAGTTATCTTCATCAAAAAAAAGAGAAGATTTTTTGGAAAGTTTAGAATGAAAAAAAGATGGATCGTTGTTTCGTTCGTTTTTGCAGTTATTGTTTCAACAAAAACATGCTCAATCTTATAAATATACTAAGTACAATAAGAGTATTTTGGATAAAAAGCATCATAGCGATTTAGATGATCTTGTGACTTATTTTGAATGAAGTGTAGAAGACGATAGTTCATTACTTACGATCAATGAGACTAAGATCACCTTACTAGATATAGAATGAGAGATTTGATTAGTACATGAGTTAGTTGAAACTTCACTTGATGCATTATTAAAAAACATAAAAGAGTGATGACTTATGCATAGAATTTGGACTTACCTTAAGAATACTATGTTATATGGATGACACGGATGATTGTTGGTTGCAGAACAAGAGTTGACTGCAGAAGAATGGATACAGGTAGAAAAATATAAAGATATTTTTGGGACAAAAGAAGTTGTTGAGAATTGAGAAGGTGAATTAGAAATTCGTTTTACATGATGATTACTACAAAACCTTCACAACCTAAAATGAGTTCATAAGGATTTACATCTGCAGTATATTGAAAAGGTAAGGGCTGATGAAGATAAATTGATTCGAATTCAACATTATCAATGAAAAGATTTACAGGAACAAGAATCTTACCTTGTGTATTTGGCAACAAGATACTCGTCAGACATTTTAATGACATTTTGAGAGCAATTTGTGCAAACTGTTGTTGCTTTGAGAGAGTATTTAAAACAAACTAAACCAAATTCAGAATCGTATGCGATCATCAGTTGAGTGTATCTAGAATCTGAAGATCAAGTGGAATCTCAAACTTGAGAACGAACAGAGTCGGTCGAAAAGATTCAAGCAGCTTGCCCAGATGCTAGTGTACGAGAACAATTTATGTGAGGATGAATTTCGATTCATGCAGATTTGTCTCATGATGATATAACCACTATTAGAAATATTAAAAATCTTAATAGACCTTATACAAAATCTACTACTAAAGTTGGAAATGCCTGAGTAATTGTAGAAGTAAAAGAAGAAATACCTTGATTAACCGATGCTGAAATTCAAATAAAATTTAAGAAAATTTTAGTTCCTTGAATTTGAATTCGTTTTGTGGATATGATCGACATAAAAGAACCTCCACAAGATGTTTTGAACCAATGAGAAAAGCGAGTTTTTGATCCTCATATACAACAAGATAAAGATTGAATTTTAAGGCCTTCATGGCAGACTGTATGTGTAGCTAGGGAGCAGAAACAATGAATTGAATATCAATCTATACAAGAATATAGAAAATGAGATCAAGAATGGAAATTAATAGATGCAAAAGATATGAAAGCAAGACAGTTGACCGAAACAGCTGCAGTTGAACAGTTTAAAAACCATCCAGCGATGGACTTATATCAAAATATATGAAATACACTCAATGAGTGATTATTTCCTCTTGCTCAACTTGCTAAATGAAAACCAACCCCTGAAGTTGTGTCGATGGCAAAGGATCAGATTTTATGATTTATGCAAAACAATTATTGATCTCTACTTTCTCAGGCTCAAACACTTAAATGATATATATCTGAAATGGAATGATTATTATGAACATGATTATCAACGTCAGCTGGAACTGAAATGAGGAATTATATCAAATGAATGACAATTCTTGTAGATATGATAATACCAAAAAATCTAACATCTGTTAATGATGTTAAAAAGGCAAATTTATATAAGATTTTTGAGAGTTTATTATCATGAGAATTTAGTGATAATACTCTCAAAAGTTGGTTTATTACTAATTGATTACCATTGCTGTGAGCAATTGTGCTTGCAGTTGCATTAGCGTCCACGGGAGTATGATGACTAATTTGAGCATGAATCTTATGATGATTATGATGAGCAATATGATATAGATTAACGGCAGCTACGATCGGTGAAATCGCACCAGAATATGCTATTAAAACCGATATTGAGAAATATCTAGATGGGCAAATGACTTGAAAGGAATTTATTAAACATTTTTGATCTGATTGGATTTGGTGATCAATGTGAACAATTTGATTTGGTCATGCATCAAAGATTTTGAAGACTAGATTCAATGTTCTACAAACTCAACAACCCAATCATTGGTTTGTGAAGATGGTAAGTAAGAAGCAAAATTTCTTTTGATGAATTTCTGATGAAAGTCTTGGTAGAGTAGCTAAATCATATGGACAAAGATTTCGACATGAATTTTGAGATGAATTAAAAGATACTTCTGTTGAATTATTGTTGTGAGATTATCTTTGATGATGTTATACTTTATCAAAGGCACTTCGCATCAAAAAGTGAAAAATATGACATTATGAATTTTCTGGGCAGTGAAATGCTCGTGTAATGAATCTTGCTTATGATTGACAGCCAAAGGATTTTGATATGCATATGGAATCAATTTGATGATCTTATAATAAGCAATCACAACAACGAGAAATAGGTTCTTGACGTTGAACAGTTTCTATTTCTGTCATGTATAGCTGAGTAGAAAATAATGGTTGAATTGAAACAGACGCAGATAAAATCTCTTATATACAGGGTATTTCATCAACCATAAACGTCGAACAAGCAACAGAATCATTGAATACGTTAAGTTCTATTTTGGAAGTAGATCCTTCTATGGAGGTTCAACAAGCATTGGACCAAAAAATGGAAGAGATTTCGTATTGAACTTATAACCTGATTGTGAATGAGAGTTGACCTATAAGATGACTTGTAGATGCTATGCGGAACTTTCATAACTCTTTAATCTCTTGATTCTCATCGTTTTCATCAAAGTATTCTGTTGAAGTTATCACTTTGTCATGAGATAGAGTTTGAACATCTGCAGGTATGTTTAATATTCCATGTTGGTTAACATTGAAATGGAAAAAATATACTTCATTACAGAAGATAAAAACACTCGATGATCTACAGATATGAGTCCAAGCATATCCAGATCTACAGAATATTACAGATTTTGATGGATGATCTATACAATTCAATGATTTTGTGACTCAGGTGCAAAGTAAAATTAGTCAATGATATTGAAAATTTGAACTGGATGTATGGATGATGTCAAAATATTCCTCACCTGCATTATTATATGCCCCAGTAAGAAATAAGATCATCAAATTGGCTAGAAAATCACACTTTTCTAAACATGAATCTTATAACCCTTGATTCTCTATCTGAGATAAAGTGTTAATTCCACGCAGTGGTACACAGGTAAAAACTGAAGCAGAAGTCTTTGAAGTTGTATGAGATGAACTAAAAGTGAAACGAACTGAAAATGATTGAGAAGTTTGGAAACAAATTAAGATGACTGAAATTGAGAAGGTTTGATGATTCGATAAGAACGAACATGTCTCTTGAACATCAAGTCTGGATTATTGAAAACCATCATCTACAAACTGAGAAGTTATTCAGGATGGTAAGTTAGAGCAACAAGAGAATGATAGTCTAATTAGTTCATGACATACAGATGAATGAATTAATTACAAACCATTAAATGAGGATAGATTAGTATCAGACCCAGATAACTGAGTATTTGCTGCTATTGATGGAATGGGATGATATGAATGATGAGATATCGCCGCACAAATTATAGCTGAAGAAATAAAGAATGCGCCAAATGATATTCGTTGAGCAATAAAGAAAGCTCAAAAGCGTATGAAAAAAGAGATTAGTAATAAGGATGCATGAGCATGTTTTATGTATACGAAAGTACTCAATGAGTGAGGATCAAGTTATTTAGATTACGCATATGCCTGAGATTGTAAACTGGTAGTGTTTGATAAAAATGGAAAAGTTAAACATATTTCTGTAGATGAATCATTGCCTCCACCAAATGAAAATGTGGTAACAAATTCAATATCATGAAAGCAGTGATCTGTGACTGTATGACAACGTATAAAACTAGATCCAGGTGATAAATTTGTTATTTGATCAGATTGATTCAGTGAAAATTATGGTGAACCTTACGGCTTGGAAACAGACTTGTTGTGGAAACATATTTCATGAAAATCTCCTTCTGATGCTGTAGATGTGATAAGTGACCATACTGCAAAGAAAATGGAAGATAGAACGGGTAAACCGGACAATAGATGTGTACAAATTGTAGAAATAAAATGACCAGAGAATAATAAAAAGTGAAAGGAATCATCAGAGGTAGCTCAGGAGAAAGGTACTCAAGATTCTACTACTAATATTTTAGATAAAGATTTTATGGATGTTGAACTGGGTTCAAAAAAATGGTTTGAATTGTACGAAGCAATCGCTCAAGATCATAAACAAAAACGAAATGATCAATATTATTCATATGAAAAGGTTTATGAATCAAATTTTAAGGTATGAATTGACTTGGCAAAACAGACATGAATTTCCGAGTTAGCAGGAAATTATAACTTACCATGAGGTATTTCTTATGATAAACTACATATGTTATGCATGATGTACAATAACGAATCATCTACATCTCATGTATGAAAAAAAATCAGGAAAGACATGAAAAAGATATTTGACTGACTAATGTTGCAAAATTGAGACTTAACTATTTTGAATGATATAGATTCTACTAAATATCCATTAGTGCTTCAATGAGTAGCTAATTGAATAAGTTCTAAAGACATAGCGTTTTTTACTAAGACTTGGTCAAATTTGACTGAAGAGCAAAAAGAAAATCATAATAAGAAAATGTTGAAGGTTTCTGAAAAATACAATATTACGAATTTGCTTGTGTGGTCTCCACATACAATGTGATTGATAGAAAAGAAATTTGGTCAAACGAACCAAGAATTATCTGGCGAGTCTCTACATTCTCTAAATAACAAATTTGATAATCTAAATCAATGAAGTACTATTGCACTATATTGAGCTAATAATGAAGTGTATATGTTTCAAAAACAAAAAGATTGAAGTATTTCACTCGTGTTTGAATTCTCTGATTCTTCTGCTTGAAGTGATAGGAGTGAAAGAAAGTGAACATTGATTGATAATAATGGATTTAGTTTCGAGCTTGAAGATTGAACTAGTATAGATTTGCAAAATTCATGAGTTTTTACTGTTCCAGAATTTTGACTTTGGGAAAATGTTACTGAAAGCGATGCACGAAACATGATGAATCATTATGAAAACGAATACTATATGCAATTGACACAAGATAGCGATTACCATAGTGCAAAGGTAGTTATGGACAATTATTGAAAAGGTGAAAATATATCAGACAGTGTCCTAAATTATGCAAGAAACGAGATAGCAAAATTTCTTAGAAACAAAA
This sequence comes from Candidatus Absconditabacterales bacterium, assembly GCA_937923605.1. Taxonomy (GTDB): domain Bacteria; phylum Patescibacteriota; class Gracilibacteria; order Absconditabacterales; family Absconditicoccaceae; genus JAHDCT01. The sequence goes on along the minus strand of CALDTY010000002.1, from coordinate 7,078 downwards.
GACTTTATGGAATTCTTTTATGACTAGTTTGATGATCTTTATTGGATGATGATGAAGATGAGTTATCAGATGAAGATATTGCGTTAGATTCTAAACAAGAGATCGAATCTAAAGAAGAAAAAGTAGAAGAGGAGAAAACAGAGGAAGAAATAAAGGAAAGGAAAAAGAAGAAAAAAAAGAGTTCAAGTAAAGAGAAGAAAACTAATGATTTAGTCTCAAAACGTTTTGATTTTTTAAATATGGATATAAGTGTACAAATGAAGAAAATTTCCAGGACTGAAGCAATTCGTAAGTATTGAGCAACTCCAGCAGTGAGAAATTTTAATCCATGAAATTTACAGGACACAAAATTTTGATGAAAGAGAATTTCTAGTGAACGTTTTACTCGTTTTTCTTCGCCATGAGAATGAGTTATTGCTCTCATAGCAAAAATAGTAAATATACAACAGGGTAATAGTAAAATGTACGGTGCTTATGACACAATTAGTGAATACATTTCAACGTATGCGCCACCTCATGAAAATAATACCACTCAATATATTAATAATTTCTCATTAGAGTTATGAGTATCTCCTGATGCATTTATTGCTGATCTCAATCCTCTAGATATGGTATTTGCACATGCGAAATTTGAAGATTTGCAATCATATAATATGCTCCAAGATTTATGACTTAAATCAAAGACAGTTAAGTTGAGTTAAATAATTTATTGTAATAAAGTTCTCTCTAACTCTCCTAGTCGACTATTACCAAATGCCTTTGTTCACCGCATTGCAATAATATCTAAACCACCAAAAACAATAAGTAATCAAACTCATAATAAGAGTCATCAAGCAATGAGTGTATTGCTATGAATAGTTTGTCCTGCGAATTGAACCGGCTTTCAGGCTAACCGAAATCATCGTTTAAGATGTTGAATACGCTCATAAAAGAAACCAACAATCAATAATGGCAGGGCTAATCAAAGTCCATAAAGCACTAATAAAGTTGCTCCTTGTCGTATTTGAGATTGCAGTCATGCTACGGCAAGAATACTTAGTAATATCGGTCATACACATGGTGTCCATGTTATTCACATACTTGCGCCAAGAAGTATACTTGAACTTGAGGAAGGTGCGTAAGAAGGTATTCGTTGTGTAAACCATGAAAAATTTTCCCCTAGCATAAGAAGTAGTCAAAATATAATTAACACAATTCATATTAATGGCACAAGAATTTCTATCGAACCATGAAAGAATTTTCAAATACCAGTGGCTGACAATCATAAGATAGTGAATATTCATATAAGTCAGATCATGAATCATATTATATTTTTTCGGTTTGATCATGTTTTGTTACGTAGAATGTTTGCTACATAAGCTGGCAATACAGGTAGAGTACAAGGAGATAAGAAAGATAACATTCCTGCTAAAAATGCTAGTAGCGCAAAGGGCCAAAATCATCTATGTGTATATGATTCTAATCAAACTCACGATAAGGCAAATGTATTTCTATATGCAGAACCATCAATGTATCCATTTAGTCGAGATGTTGCTTGTCTTTTATCTCTTATCAGTTGAATATTGCTGGGAAGTGTCTCTAATAATCATGCATCTTGAAATGCTTTCGCTCAAATCATGTTATAGTATCATTTATCTAGCCATCATTGACGTGCTTGTGATGACATCCAAGCGAGGGTATCATGCGCAGCAATATGATAGTTTTTATCTTGTGTAAGGATTGTTAGTTTAGTAAGTGCATAAGCAAAGATTCCATTTTCTGCTATAGGTTTACTTAGATCTACAAAATCGTTCAGTGCATAAAGATGTCTGTCAGGACTATTTCTTTCAAAAAATCATCATCCATACCAATCGTATAAATTTTCTAAAGAATAATCCACAAGGGAGCGAGCACTTTTGAGATATGAATTTGTTCCATATATTTCGTATGCGTGAATATATGCCAGTGCAAGTAATCATTGATCAATTATACTTCATCTTACTCATGTATTGCCATCAGGTTGTTGATAGTGATATGCTCATTGTTTAGTCATAATTTCTTTATCTAGAAAATGTAGAGTATCAATAATTATCTTGTCTAATTGATTAAGTGTAACTGTATATTGTCATGTTGGAGTTTGAAATTGCATGTCTATATCTTGTCTAGATCTTATTGACAACAAGGAGACAAGCGCATCTGCATTCCGATCAGTATATTTTGTTTCCTCAACTCTTGCTTTTGGTAGTGGTCTTGGGTTTTGTGCGTAATATGCAGCTTCTCAATTTACATCAGTATTAGCAAAAAATCATCAGTTCTTAGAATCATAATAATCATTGATCAAATATTTCCATGTTCAAGCTAAAACTTCATTTACATATGGATCATCGAGTCATGTTCTCCAATAGTTATGATATGCATCAAGTAATCTAACATTGTCGTATAGCATTTTTTCATAATGAGGAGGGTCTCGATTTCTTGTAGTTCAGTATCTATGAAATCATCATTCAATAGGATCATAAAGGTTGTAATTTGTGCTTAACTCTTGTGGAGAAGTATATTGTTGTTCTAGAGTAAGTTGTACCATCTCAATTCGATTAGATTCTTTTGTTAGGTTATACTGGTCTACAAAGTATTTTAATATCCTTCATTGTGGAAACTTCTTCGATGTTCAAAAACCGCCGTATTGTTTGTCAAATCATGATACAGCTACTTGAGATACATTATTCTGAATATTAGTAAGTGATTGTTCTGAAAGTTCTGGTACTGAGCTTGTCCTATAAACTTCAGGAAGAATTCATCATGTTCATAAAGTTTGTACATGTGACCAAGCATTTTCAATATTTTGTTTCATGTTTGCGATTGGTCTTGGTCCAGAGTATCAATAAATACGGCTTCCATCAGGAGTCATGACTGTTGTTGATGGCCATCATCATTCTAGATATTTTCTAGTGAGATCTTGTCTTATATCAGCATCTACATACACGGGAATTGTCTTAGTATTAAGTAATTCTATGATCTCAGGATCAAAAAGATATTCTTCACTTTCATAAACCTGACATCGATAACACCAAGATGGAGCAGTGAGTAACATAAAAATTGGTTTCTTATCTTGTTGTGCTTCTTGAAAACTTGAAGGACTGTAATCTCTTCGATCAATTAATGGCTTTAGAGATTCGGCTTTTTCAAATGAGTACTTTTCATTTGCAAAGCTAGCTGAGAGTAGTGAAAGTAGGCTTAGATATAAAAGAATTCTTTTAAACATCTGTGTTAGTATGACAAAACTAAAGAGAATATTATTAAGGCTATGCATATATATCTTATTATCAAGCATTTTGATTCGATGAATATACATGTTTCACAAGATCATTTTAAGAAGAGTATACTCTGTGAAATTTGCAGAATTCATCTCTTTCAAATATACTTAAGAATATCTTTACATTAAGTTTTCTCTTATGGAAGAGACTTTTTTATCAGTTGAATGAACATCAGAAATCCCTACTTGAGATTGACTGGATTGATTGGGTATTTTATCGATTGCACAATTATGATGAAATTGATATGACAGTAAAACAATTGATTCACAAAAAGAACGAGACGCGCTCTATGATTTGCTCAATGATCCGATTAAATATAAACGCCTAGAAGAAACAGTGTCTAATAAAAAAAATGGAATTGATTTTATTAAGATGTTATGAGGTTCTTATGTTGATCGTCTCTGTAAAATATGAAAAAGAAGTTTCTCTGAACGAATCCACTCTCAATCAAAAATTTGATTCGGAGTTACCTTAAGTTTAAAAGATAAGATTGATTTAATGAAAGAGATACAGTCATTAAATTATAGCTTATTTCAATCAGAATTTATAGAAAAAGGAAGCCAAGAAGAAATAGTTGATGAATTTGGTAGGTCAGATCCATATTTTAAGTACGCAAAGCATCGAATGCTAATAAAACAACGAGAATGAGCGAAAACAAATTGAAAGATGGAAAAATACTGACTTACTGAAGATGACGTTGATAAAAAAATTGCGATACAATCTGAGAATAATGAAAAAATAAAGCTTCAGGTCCTCATTGAAAAAAGCTATAGATATGCTGAGTATGAAAAAACTATTACTCAAGAAACTTCAGTGATTAATACTCAACTTGTATGACTTGAAAAACAGATGCAAAATAGAGTCAAAGATCACTATATGATGTATCTTGACCAATATAAATCATTATTAAAACATACTACATGAGCAAATTTTCTAACCAAATGGATTGCTAATAGTCAATCTGGAGTTAGTACATATGTATTTCCTTATTTACAAATTGCGAAAATTTTCAACCTAATGGGAAGCTTGGATTATACAAGTTTGTGAGAAGAGATAAGCACAGAAATTATTTGTGCCCAGATAGATCTGATGGACGCATATAAAAAGACAGAAGAAGAGAAGATGATTATTTTCTCAAAGAAGACAATTGTTGCTAGTAAATTTTATAATTATCTCAGAAAGGGTGTAGAGTCTTGAGTTATTGAAAAATCTATACTTGAACAATATGTTCTTTTTGATCTTCTTCCTTCTTGAGTAGTGAAAGAAGAGACGAAAGACGATTATTTTCCAGGACTTACTACATTGAGAACAGGCATCAAATATACATGAGATTGATCTACATTTGAAATAAATGATGACTTATGAGAAAATGAAAAATATACAAAATATATTGAATATCTCATAGCGAATGATGATTCTGAAATGCTAACACAAGAAGTAAATAAAATGTCGGAGCTTAATGATGTTGTTGATCAAATTCAAGCTTGGAAAACTAGTGAGGAATATACCCCTGCAAATTTTGTTCCATTAAGTGATTTAAGTATTTCGTCTTTGAACATAACTCCTGATGAAAAACAATTAATGAACCAATGATATATTTGGTGTTCAGTTAGATTTCCTGGTTGATGATTCAAAAACCTTTTGGTTACAGAATATGAGTATACAAAATTTACCTACTCAACATTTACTAAAAAATATGTATTTTTACCTAAGTGAAGAGTTCTTGAACATGGTTCAACTTGCATTTTGAAAGATGATGATGATGGATATTTACTAAGAGATACCAACGATGAATATACTGTTCGTACTATACCAAATAGTACAATCCATATCGTCAATGCCTCTAGAAATGCAGTATGAGCAATCGTTCGTAACGATGAAAATCTTTCTTCGTTACATAATACACTTTGATTAGTACAGATGAAACTTACCCCTTTTGCGTTAAGTCTACAATGAGTACAAAAATGAATGGATTTTACGTATTCATTACAAAATAACATCATTCCACAAGCGCTTGAACTTCGTAATTCTATAGAAGACATTAGAAATAGTTTATCTGAAAGTATAGCATGTGCTGAAAAATTCCTATCTTACAATGAAACTTTTTGAGGTGATATAATTTCCGACGAAGATAAAAAATTACAAGAAAGTATATTATGATATAAAAGATTATTAAAGAGTCTGGAGCCAAAATGAGAATTTGATACAGTACTTGATAAAATTTTAGATAAAGAAAATACAGATCCTGCTACATTGAAAAAATTCCTAATAACACAATGAATTCCAATGTTATGAGCATTGATTGCAGCTGTTTTAGTAATGATTGCGACTTGAGGACGAGGTTTAATACCAATGATCGCTGCATCAACTGCAGCTTGAATTGTATGATGAAGGGTAACACAATATGTGACGACTAAAATTGCAAATGGCCTAGATAATGGTCCAGTTGATTATGATAATCCTACATTAGAGCAATTGCTCGCAAGATGAGATATTTCTACTAAACAGTACCTTGCAGCAACATGAAAAGAATACGTAATTTGAGCTGTCACTTCTGGTGCAATAATTGGTTTATGAAGAGGAATCTCTAGTGCAGTAGGCAAATTTGCAAAAAAGCCATGAACGATGTGAAATATTGCAAGAGCACTTCAAAATAAAGATGCATTTTTGAATCCTTTTAAGCATAGAAAAGTAGATGTTAGTAAGCCGTCCAATATTTGAAAAGATGCTTGAAAACTTCAAGAAAAAATCTCTTTAGCTTCAGTGCAAACTATGCAAGAAGCATGAGAAGAATTTGCGGAAGCATTTCCAGAAATTTTAGTTTCCTTATATGGAACATCAGAAATTGATCGGGATGATGAAAAACAAAAGAAGAAAGCAGGTCTGACTCGAGAAAAATGCTTGGGATATGTTATTGCAGTATGATTTTGTCTTCATCCTACCTCAGTGAGGCATACATTCTGAAAAAAATATGATCTTCAAATGTCTCAGAATAATATATTCAATCAGGATGGAACCTTACTTGAAACATGATTTTCAGTTAATGATCAAAATTTTAATGAGTTTGTAGAAGATGCTGATCGTATATATTCACAGATGTGATATACGATGACTAGAGAAGGAGAAACCGTTATTTTTTCTACTGATGACACATCGAATCCACCACACAAAATGACGTTTACAAAAAGTAAAGAATCAGTTGATGTTACTGCTGCCAAACAAAAAATCCCATGATTTGATGATTTATGAGTAGATTTTCAAGAAAGACGTATCGTAGATGATGTTATGACGTATATGTATACGTACAGGGAAGATGTTATTAATCAAGAAACCTATAATTCACAGAAGTGGGAAGATTTTTCATTAAAATTATATATGGAATGACAATGATATTACACATTTGAGGAAAATGGTGTCCTAGAGGCTAGAAAGTCATGATGACCACATATAATTTTTACAAAAGAAGAAAAAAATATATCTGAAGATGCATCTCAAGAATTTTCTAGGGGATAAGATTGTAATTTATATTCAAACATCACTTTATAGATCATTTTAATCAACAAAAAATAAATGCCAGCATGAGGACCAAAGTTAAATAGAAACAAAGCAAGTCAAGATGTGAAGAAACAAGATAATCTTGATACTTTTCTGAAACAATTAGAAAGCTGACTAGAAACAAACATAAAAGGAGAACTATGAGCATTAAAAGTTGAGATAGCACAAACAATCATGGAGAAATTATGATTACCAGCTTGATCAGAAATGGATGTAACAAAGGAATATGC
>CALDTY010000001.1 GCA_937923605.1 Candidatus Absconditabacterales bacterium | reverse complement strand
AATAACCGACCGCACATTATCGTGCTAACTCAAACTTGAGAATAAATGCTTTCAATAGCTTCGCACTTGCTGCGTAATTTCTCACGTATCTTCGGATTCGTTAACTGAGGTCTAGATCACAAGCCTACACTTGCTAGACCGTTATTGTAGGACTACCCATGGTGCAGGGGATGAAATGTGTACTAGAAAAGAGACCAAGCGTTGTTTGTGACAGCTAGGTTAGCCTACGGGAAGTAAATCATAAACTATTGTGGTAGTACTTACTTTATATGTCTTCTAGACACGGGTTCGACTCCCGTCACCTCCACCATTCAGGATTTTAGCGTCAAAAATATCTTCTAATCACGGTCTAAGCTTTAATTGAACCTGTTTTTCAGCAGTTATGGTAATGTTCGATATTGTTAAGTCCGTGATTTTTCTTTTTTGAACATAACTTGCTTTTTTAAAATATTCTGGTGCTCCTTGCAATACCTTCACAAAGATTTCAAACTCTTTTATAATGTTTCTCTCACTGTCATCTAACTTTATTATAGCTTTTCTCAATAAATTAACTTCATCGTCATATTGTTTTTTTGTCATTTCATAAATTCTATTTTCTTCATTATCCATATTTTTTATATGTAGATGTTTAGAAATATATTTTGTTTTTTCTCACTTAATTCTGTTTATTGCAAGTTGAATTCTATTGTTCTCTTCAGTGTTTTGTGTTCTTTGATGGTCTAATTCACTTGATATGAAGTTTATATAGTTTGTGTAATGTTTATTCTTGATTTGAATTGTGGAAAATAATCAAACTAAAGCTTTTTCAATATCGCTATAAAGAATTTCAAATCATTTAAAGTTAGAATGCTTAGAAGAGCATTTACAACGAATTTGATTTGATGTAACTATATCTCAAAGTGTTGTTTTTGGATTTTTCTTTTTTAGGTCAGATAATTTTTCTTCAAACCTTTTTGGGTTAGCGATATATGGAGATAATGCATAACCATCTTCAGTTGTTATTGTTCACTTGATGTAAGGAATTATTGCATCGTATCTTTCTTGTCTTTTCTTTGGTTTTGCATAATTGTTTTTATCTTTCCTTCTGCTCATTAGAATTCAATGTTCCTCTTGGTTTATCATTGCTTCATAATAGGGGTTTATTCAATCTCTTAAGTCAATTATATTTTCTCCATTTATATATATTCAATAATAAAATTCATCTTTCCAGACATCTCAAAGTCTTTTTGCACTGACTTTCGAGTTCCTATTATCTTTTTTAAACTCTCTAAGGTATCAATTTGCATTAAGCCAGTCGGCAATTTGTTCATTTGATTTATTTTGATATAAAGTCATATCAAAAGCTTGCTTCATTAGAGGAAAATACTTCTTATGTGGCTTGTAGAAACCATCTTCATTATCTCTATAATATCAATACTTGTACTTTCACATCGATTTTCATCTTTCAATTGTAGTCTTATTTCATCTTCAAATATCTTCAGATAGCTTGTCTGAATATTGTTTAGAGAAAACAAATCGAAATCATAGCATCATTCTTCAAGAAGCATTATTCTCGAACTGAAATGTTTTATATTGGAGGTCTACTTTTGCGTCATCTGCAAGTTCGATAATTCTTCATCAATCAAGCATATTTCTAGCTTGTCTGTCTGGTGAATAGCTTATAAGTCAAAGTATTTTTCATTGTTCAATCCAATTCATTAGGTTATGTCGTTTAGGTCTTTCTTTAGCATCGGGTTTTTTTGCACTTCAGCTTTCTCTAATTACAAATTCATCTTTTATGCTTTCGTAAATTCTTTTATTTATTATATCTATATCATTTTTCTCATTCAGTAGTTGTTTACTGTCTTCAAAGTCTGAAAAATCTTTTGGTTTTTTCATTATAGTAAATCATTTTTCATCTGCAAAATCCTTACATAGTTTGATTTGGTCTGGTATAGACTGAATTTGATTGTCAGAACTTTCATCACTAGACCTTCTGCAATAAATAACGTATTCAATATTGCTCATCACTAAATGTTCAAAATAAATGTAATTTATCTATGTTACTTATATTAAATCGAACATCTTTCTCAAGAAAAAAAGAGAGCTTAGCTCTCTTCTTCTCAATCTCATTCTATTTCTGCAAAAATACTAAGAAGTTTATAGAAATATTCTCATTGTGAGATTGTTTTAACATTTTCCATTTGGAATAATTATTTGTTCAACCCTACGATGGGGGCTTAGTGAACTACCTTTAGAAAAAATCCCTTACAATGGAGGGTATCTAAGGTTACTTTTTTTGAGTGGGTTTATCAAGACTAAATCTTTCTTCAATTATTATCTTAGTCGGTGTTCATAATGCTTTATCAAGTGCAATAAATCAGTCTGGACTGATTGTGTTTTTTAGTTTTCAATATTCATCTAAGTTTTCTTCAATTCATTTGATAGTCATACTCCTCAGAGTTCAATCTCATCTAATATCAATCTTAACGTTTTTCTGAGTGTATTTAGGCAATCTAAGCTCACGAATAATTTTTTCTTCTCATATTGAAAGATGATATTCTCTTTCAATTATTTCTTCACATCTTTTTCAGTAAAAAGTATAATGTGCAATGTTATTAAATCACAATTGTATTGTTCAGTATTTTTCTTTATCAACTATTAATGATTTTCTGTATTGCTCCCTATTACAAACTCTTATCAAATCATTGTCTAATATGTATAATCTTATCTCTATATTTATAAGAGAAAGTGCAATGTAATAGATTAAATGATTTTTTAATAATTTATTCTCAGAAAAATATACTTTATTGAATTTTGAGCTTCGTTTCTTTCAGAATTCTGAATTCACTAACATTGATAAATTTTGACCAATGAGATACCTTAGAAATTGGCTTGTTTTAATTGTCATATATCCATCTTTGACGTTTTTGTAATCAATCCTTAGATTATCTGCTTGTTCAACGAAAACTTCATTAGTTTGCACTTTAATTACGGCTTCTAATCTACTTTCTATTTCTGAAAAAGTTTTACTTTCTCTAAATTCTAAAAAATTTACTAGTTTATTATCTCCTCGTATATCTAAAAAATTAGTTATGGTTTTATTCATTAATTATTTTCAGAATAAATCTGTTATAATTCAACTAAATTGACATTGAAACGATTAAAAATATCATAATGAATTCTGTTAAGAAAGTGTTATATTATTTGAAATTTTTTATTTTTTATTTTAAATTTATGATTAAGTATATCACATTTTTAATTTCATTAGTGTTAGGACTTCTTTGACTTTGAATTGCGTTATCTAGCTGAAGTATTATTTTAAGTATATTACTTATATTATTCTCTATAGTAATCTCAACAAAACATTATTCTGCCTTGAGAGTACTATTAAAATTAGAACCTAAAAATTTTAAGATTTTAACTTGGTTGATGTGAGTTATTTTGATTATTCGATGACTTTTCTCAATACCACTTACTGAAATTGACAATAACGATATAAAGATAAATGAATGAGAAGTAGTTGAACAAGTGCCAGTTCAGGTAGAAGAGAAGACTAAAGACAATGAAATAGAAGAAGAACTCTTTAAGGAAGTAGTTATAGAGGAGAAGGTTGAAATAGAAATTCCAAAGGTATTGTTTGATTTAGTTTCAATTGAATGAAAAAATTTCAACGAAGTAAAGTGAATTCTTGGTGAGCCAAAATCGTTTCGAGAACCTGAAATTTCTGATGATTATAATGCTATTCGAAATTTAAGTTGAGATTATTTTCTTGAATGAAATTTTAAAGATTTAACTTCTCCAATCGTTGATTGGTTCGTTTGAGCAGATGATATTAATACTCAGGAACAACAATATGTAGAAGAACTTTGACTAGATAATATCTCATTAAACTACTTACCAGTTGAGCTATGAGTTGATAAAACAAAAATTACTGGTTTGTTAATTTGAATTTGAGCAGATAGTAAAGTTAAATTGGAGGAATATAAAAATAGCGAAGCTAATTGAAGTAAATTAGTAAATAAGAGAACAAATGAAAATGTTATGTTGAAGTTTTTAATCACTCAATCAATGAATGACCCCAAGAGTTATGAACATGTATCAACTACTCATTATGTAGATTGAGAGTATATACGTGTTAATCTGAAATTCAGATGAAATAATGCCTTTTGAGCATTAGTCTTGAATGAAGTTTCAGCTAACTTTAAGCCAGATTGAACTTTTGTTGAGATAATTGAATAGATGATTTCTAATGTTGATATGTTCCTTTAATTATGGAAATTAGAATATTATACTTGGAATGATTATGTTTTTATCTTTAATTGTAGTTTCATTCTTTGAATTTATTCCATCAATATAGTGATTATAACTTCTTCTTGTTCTATCAAAATAAGTATCAAAACTTGTAATTGTCGACAATTGTGGTGTGCTTAATATATTTATTAAGTTGTCCATAAAAAGTAAGTAAATATATTCTAATCATTCTATGTTTCACGTGTCTTTAAATTGTAATTTTCATCATCAATGAGCAATGAAATTTCTATTTCTATATATTCTATTAATTATCCATTTTGATTTTCTCTCGAATAGTTTTACAAATTCAAATATTTTAGACTTATCTGATAATATTTCACCTAATACTTTATACTTATAATAATAGTATTTTGGCCACATAGTTTTATCACTTTCAAGTAATCATTCAGTTAGATACTTGAATATTCAAAATCCATTTAACGAATTGACTTTCTTTTTGTTTTTATATGGATTGTTAGCTAAAATTTTGTTGCGAATTTTTCAGAAATAACCCGTTAATTTGTATTTCTCATCTTCGTATTTCTTCTTCCTTTCAATATAAAATTTCATCTCATCAAGATGTATTCTTAACATATTCATTGGTATTAAATCAGAGAAGAACTTTGATAAATTTCCAAAATTACTTTCACTATTACTGGTAGATGAGAATATTAACTCTAAAGCAATTCGAAGATTTAATAGTCTTAATTCATTCGTGTCAGAGTTAAGATACAATCTATAGTATCTTAAACTATTATTGATTGTATTTTTTAGTTGTTTTTCAATTTTTTTACTTTCAAGCACTTTTGATAATTTTCTAACTTGTTTTATGGCTCAGTAATTTCTATTAAGATATTCTTTCTGTCAAAAATACCAGTAACTATAGTTCGTTTTATCCTCTCAATCTCGTATTAGAATATTTGATGTATAACTAACAATTTCCATTGCATTAAATTCCAATATTACTTTACTCAATTTTTCAGAAAAATCACTATTTGCGTATTGTATAGCCGTATGGGTGTCTTTTCATAATGCAGATACGGAAACAATATATTCTTCATTTGTAAGTTGGAAAAAATCATCAAATCTTTCCTTAATATCTTTTGCAAATTCAGACTTGTAAACTTTTTCGGATAAATCGATAGTGCCTAATCATACATCATTTAGTAGAATTTTTAAATCTTCTTTACTTAACTTATTTCTATTGAATTGATTTTTAACTTTAATCTTAAAGAGAACTGTATAATTATTATCATTTCTTAACAACAGGTTAGTTAGCCTTTTAAATGCTTTACTAAAATCAACATCTTTATTTACAATTTCTTTGATATTTATCAATTTTTTACGTGATTTTAAAAAATTTCTAGAGTATCAGAATTTTTTTGATAGTATTATTTTAAAAGTTAATGTGAGTTTCTTTAATACTTGAACTTCTTTATCTAAATCACTTCAAAGTTTTCAAGTTTTATCTTCGATTAAAAATAATTTAAGATAATGATATATTCATTGTATATAATTAAATTTTTCTTCATTTAAATTTACATATAATATTTTTAGATTAGCTAGTAATTTTAAATTTTTGTTATCTTGAAAATTTTTCCTAATATCTTTGATAATGTAATTGCTCTTTACTCTAAAGTACTTATGAAAAATCACATCTGTATCAATTAAATAATTAAGTTCATCTAACAATACTCAGACTTGTCCTTTCCTTACTTCATCTTCATTTAGATATGATATAAAATCTTCTAAGTGAATTAACATATTGTTTTCAAACATACCATTACAAATTCATTCAGTGTCTAATTCGAATAATTCGTGAAGAGATGATATAAATATTTCTCTAAAGAAAGGTAAATTATTATTTGACATAGGATTTAATTTGATTAATATTAAATTATCAGGTCTTGAATGGTAGTAAATTTGATAATATAAATCTAGTACTTTTTTCAAGGTCGCTTATAACTCTTACTAATCTCGTCATCTTTAGACGGGATTTCTTTTTTTATACAAATGATTGACAATCACATTTTTTTATATATAGTGTCATTCATTCATATTGCGACTAATATATGATTAAAATATATTATAAATAATAATGAATGCTAGTAGAAATATACTGAACTCACATAATTTAGTGAGTTTTTTTACGAAACGAAATTAAATTCAAGTTTTTCTAATCTCGTAGAATTGCTTAATTGCCTTATATAATCTATTCTCAATAGACGTATGATATCTTTGAATTTTAATCAAACTTTCAATTCAATCATTACTTATTATTCCAGATTGAATTTTTAACATATTATCTTTTATATCTCAAATTTTTTCTAACTTCTCGTTTCTTTCTTCGTTTTCAACTTCACATAAATCTAATTCCAAGAAATATTCTTGATTAGGCATAGTTTCATTTAAATAATTTATTTCATTTTCCATTCATTGTAAAACTACTTGCATTGCTTCAATATTGATTGTTCTTTGCAGTTTTACAAAATAGAAAGCAATATTCTCAATCAACATCTCTTCAATAATTCATTTAGGTTTGAAAAACCTATCGAGTTCATCTTTTGCGTTATTAAAGATGATTTTTTCTTCGTCAGTAATCATAGCATTACTTGTTAATCAATGTTTTACTGCATTCATTTTAGAACTAGATTTTCCTTTTGCTGTTTTCATATTGAATATAAATATAAATGTAATGTTCATATCTCATTACCTTGATTATCTAATCCATTAAATCATAGTAGATTAGTTGCTTCTTGGTCAATCAGTTAGCTATATCTTTCTTGCTTCAGAAATCTCTTATATACAATGCGAAAAGAGCAGTAGTAAAGGTTCTTTTACTACTACTAACGAAATTAAAGATGTTTCTTAGGTTATGTTCAAAATCCCTCCTTTCACCTCCAAAATCTCAAAACATAGTTCACGAATACCTTTAGGGTGGTTTTTTTATAATTTTTTTATCTTACATATATTATAATAGAGCATATATGTAAACAATTATTCTAGAACTAATGTTTCCTGTACTCTGAAACTATGTATCTTATATACTTTACGTCATTTAGTTTGCAGAATGGGCATTGTGTTAACTAAATAATCTATGTATTGTTTGCCTTTATATTACGATGATATTTTTTATTATAATTTATATTTACTAATCTTCGTTCATGAAATATATTATTTCTTTAGTAGTGTTATTTGCTTTGGCAATATTATTTTTTTCTAATAAAGAAGGAGATTTTGCTTATGATTTTCAAAAGTGTGTCTGAGGTTATGAGTACATATATGATTTGAAATACTCAAATACTTGAAAGAGATTTTGATTTATTTGAAAAAATACTAACTGAGATAGACATGTATCAGTTGACTGAACTGTAACTGATTCTTTTGATACTCTTTCCACTTTTGATTTTACTGAGGACAGCGAACATTTTTATGCTGTTTGATGAACAGGTAGTCAAGAATATTTGCTATTAGACTATGAGGTTAAATGACCTTATGATAACATAGATACAAGTATATTCGTTAATTCTTATTGAGTATCACCAATTGCAGTAAATTGAGATGATTATATGTTGGTTTCTTTGACGGGGAATGTAGATGCTATAGGTGATGAAAGAACTTTAATTATGAATTGAGATGTTGTATGAACTTATGAATCTGTATCATGAATATGATTTTCTTTTGATGGCACAAGTTACTCATATAAGTATAAGAATGATTGAGTATCGCTAATTGTAAAAGATTGAAAAAATATAGAATGATTAGATGATGCAGTTTCATTTAAATTTGCTAATTATAGTAATGATTATGCTATAGTGTGAATTGTTGACTGAGACTATGTTATTTTAGTGAATTGAGATAAAATTTATTCTTCATCTAACAGAATTTACGATATGAATTATCAATCTATAGATGATGTGTTAACTTTTTATGAACGGAACGTTTGACGAAAGACATATTCAAACTGAATTCTACACAGTTTAGAAGATTCAAATAATATAGATAACTTATATCTTTCGGCTGACGGAAACAAATATATATCTGAGATTGGTGAATGAGATATGAGTTATATTTTAAAAAACAATATCAAAAGCAAAAAATATCATTCTATTATTTGGTTTCAGGCTAATGATGATTTAAGTAGATATGTTTTTTATTGAACTAACTCTGATAAAAAACAAAGTTATATGGTTATTGATTGAGAAGAATTTAATTGATATGAAATTATTCAAGAGTTTGTTATGTCACCAGACTGAGAGAATTTAACTTTTACAAGGTTGAATGATTGAGCCTATAGTCTCTATTCTTCTCATTGTGGTGAATTAAACTTGTAGTTTGGTTGTTCTATTAACGAACCCTTATAAACAACACTAACCAAGCTAGCTAGTCTCTGACTATACTAGCTTTTCTTTTTGACCTCAGCTCATAGATACTCTCAAAACTCCTTAAACTCTTGAGAGAGTAGTCCTTCAGTATTGTAATGGGGTACTTTGAGAAAAAAAGTTCGCAACTTTGTTATTATGCTCCAAAACCTCAAAACATAGTTCACAACTGCTTTTATGGTGATTTTTTTATGCATAAATTATTCTGCAGCATCAACTATCTTTCACATCTCACAAACTTTCTTAGCAACTTTTTTTCATAAGTCAGTTAAATTGTATCTTATCTTTATTGGAGTTTCCTTTTCTACTTCTCTAACAATAAGTCCTTCATGCTGAAGAAGTTTAAGTCTATTAGATAATATCTTACCACTCATTTGTGGTATAGCATCTTTTATTTCGTTGAATCAATTGCAACCTTGCATGATCACATATGATATATTGATAATTCGTTTCTTCCCTAGTAGTTCAAAAAGTTTATACATTGGACTATCTTCTCAATGTACTTTGAAAGATGCGTCTTTCATAATATTTTTTAAGTTACTAAAAGGTAATCTAGTGAACGAGTGGCTATTGAATACTAGGTATAGAATAGTAACTTAGTTGATATATGCAAGATAACTTCTTTTACCTTATCAATATTGCTATGCTGGATACAATAAGAAAGCTACTAGGAATCGCTCCTCAATTAGAATCAGATGGTTCATATAGTCCCTCTAAAATAGCTCTCAAGCTATGAACTTCAGGTACCACTGATTTTGAAAATATTTCTTACACGAAATATCAATGAAAGAAATCAAAGATTCTTGTTATTTTCACTGAACAAAAGAACATGACGATGAAGAATGGCAAAAAGTTCTCTACTGGTAATCATCCAGTAGAAGCAATATTGCCTATGTTACATCTTAAGAATGCTGGGTTTGATTTTGAAATAGCTACACCTACAGGTAAACCAGTGGTTTTTGAAATGTGGGCATTTCCAAAGGAGGATACACATGTAAAATCATTGTATGATGAATACAAATCTAACTTTGAAAAGCCTATGAAGTTACATGATTTTGTAGAGGAATCACTTGATGATGCAGATCCATATGCAGCTGTATTTATTCCAGGTGGTCATGGTGCTATGATTGGACTTCCAGAAGATAGGAATGTTAGTAAAATTTTACACTGGGCTAAAGAAAATAGCTTATTTACTATCACTCTTTGTCATTGACCAGGGTCACTACTTTCAACTACCTTAGACAATCAAGAATTCATATATAAGTGATATGATATGGCTGTATTCCCAGATTCTGTTGATAATTTCACTCCCTTTATTGGTTATTTGCCAGGAAAGATGCCAGTGGGTTTGAGTGAAAGATTAAAAAGTTTAGGTGCAAATATAGTAAACACAAAGGCCGATAAGACTGTATGTGTTGATAGAAAGCTAATCACAGGAGCAAGTCCTTTGGCCTCTAATGAATTAGGAAAGTTGGCAGCAGAAACTTTATTGAAAGAGCTTAGTTAGTTTTTATATATTTTTATAACATGAAAACACAAAATAAACTCATATCACAACTGAATCGAAGATACGCAACGAAGAAATTTGATACAGAAAAGAAAATTTCTGAAACCGATTTGAATATTCTTTTGGAATCATTGAGATTAAGCCCATCAAGCCTATGACTTCAAGGTCGATGATTTGTGGTTGTAGAATCAAAAGATGTTAGAGTAAAACTAAAACCATATTCACGAGACCAAGCTCAAATTACCGATGCATCACACTTAATAGTTTTATGCAGGACCTTAGATATGGGAACTGACCGAGTTTATTCATACATACAAAAAATAGCAGATGTTAGATGAATGACATTGGATGGATTGGATTGATATAAAAAAATGATACTTGGTTTCTTGGAGGGTAAATCTGATGAAGAAACCGCAGACCGATTAACGAAACAAGTATATATTTCTCTGTGATTTTTACTTTCTACATCTGCTCAATTAGGTATAGATGCATGCCCAATGGAGTGATTTGACCCGAAGAAATATGATGAAATATTGTGATTAAAAGAAAAGACTCTAACGAGTTGTGTTGTTGTCGCTGTTTGATATAGGCATCCAGATGATACTTATGCTTCTCTTGCGAAAGTTAGATTTGATAAGAGAGATATGATTCTAATGAAATAATTTACAGTGTTATTTATCTCTTGTTCTACTAATAAACGCTTATAAATAATACATACCCAGCTAGCATAGTCCTGCACTATACTAGCTTTTCTTTTTGTACTCATATACTCTCAGAGCCTTCGGCATATATTACTTGAATCTATTCTTTAGTTCCCTTCGGTCCTAAATAATAGGCAAGTAATTAATTCCTTAAACTCTTGAGAGAGTAGTTGTGTAGTATTGTAATGGGGCGCTATGAGGAAAAAAGTTTGCAAATTGCTATTATGCTCCAATCTCAAAATATAATCTAGAAATACTATTAGAGTGTTTTCTTATTTTAGAATTGTAATGCTTTAATCTTTCAAACTTTGTGTCAAAGCATGTATCATGCTGTTGTTAGGCTCAAGATACTCTCCACGACAATAGGTAAAATGGCCAAAGCCTTGAGCTTCATCCTTAAAAGTAACGTCGATATTTTTTTGTGAGAAATGATTCGCAAGTCGATTACCGATTGAAGGCGGACATTGAGCATCATCTTTTGCATGCCAGATGCAGATATTATTTACATCAATCAAACGAGGATCAAATCACCGATCATAGCAGACATCTTTTGCTGTTTCCCATGTATTTCCAAGTGAGCCACGGACTAAACTTCTTTTGGAGCTTTTCTTTATCCTTTCAACTAATGTAACATCTTCTTTAATTCTTGGTGTGGAATTGAAAAGATATTGTAGAGTAAGCCAAGGAGAGAGTATCTCAAAAATCAGATACATAAAAGTAAAATACCAAGACATCAATGGTTGTTGCAGTTGCTCAGTAGTTAATAATGATTCTGCACCTATTGCTCATTCTAGTTTAATGTCTTTAGTTACATGGTTTGGAAGTAAAGGTGCGTTTAGCCCCAATCATGTACATCTCTTTTTGCAATGATAAGCAGCAGCCATAGCGTGAGGAGCTCCTTGTGAATGTCCAGTTATAACGAAATCTTTGACGTTTTCTTTTTCTAGAACAGGTTCTAAGTCTTCTTCTACCCAGTTTATTACCGTACGTCCAATTTTTATATCAGTATATCCCATTCATGGTAGGCTAATAGCAATTCCTCTTACACTAAGTTGCTCACAAATATCCTCATAGAGTCATTTTTCAAATAGTGCTTCTAATCATGAACCATGGATGTTCACAACAACAGGTGCATTTATATCAGCAATACCGTACACAAAATATTCAATTCTTCTCCCTTCAGTATTTGTTATAAATTTACCTCCTTCTTGTAAAAGTGCTGTTTCATCAAATTCTTTTTGTCATCTTTTTTTGAATACACGACCCATTCATAATGCTATAAAAAAAAGAAGTATCAACCCAGCTACAATGTATAACACATTAACTAAAAGATTCATCTTGCGCTCATAAAATTAAAACATGTGAGTGTTATTGTCTTTCTAGAGGGTATCATTCATCAAATAAGCTAGGTTTTGCGAAAGGAGCAAACGAAAGATTTATCATTCGTTTGTACTTCATAAGTAAAAATATCATATAACTCACTTTAGTCATAAACCAATTCTTTGGTATTACAGTTCATTGAAGTTTTTTAGCTCTTTTCATTCTTTCTTTAACCAATTCAAACAAAGCTTCATTATGTCATTCAAACGCTTTGATATACGAATCTTTATGTAATGAGAGTTGATGAGCAAGTACATATGCTTGAGTCATTGCCATATGAGCTCATTGTCCAGAGAGTAGAGTCGGACAACTTGCAGCATCTCATATAAGAATAGTACGTCATTTGTATCGCTGTTTCATACGAACTTGAGCTATATCATCTACGAATACAAATGTATCGTCCTTCAATCAATCACAAACTTCTTTTCCTAAAGAGTATTGTGAATAATTCTCTTTGATAAACTTATGAGAATTCTTTCTGATGTCTCACAATTTTTCTTTAGTATTTATTCAGCAGATTACTAATAAATCTTCGTTTATTGTAGGTATGGTTATCATCATTTTTCAAGGAGCTAGATGAGATTTAGCGTATCATTCATAATCTCTCAATTTTCATACTCCTCATAGGCGAGTGATAAGCACTTTTGAATCCATTCAATAAAGAAATTGTTGTTCATTTCATCGTACAAATTCACGTGTTGAAGAGTGTATTCCATCAGCTCAAATTACAATATCAAATACGTCATTTTTCCCACTATCAAAAGTAATGTGAACTCAATCGCTATGCTCCTCAAGAGAGGTAATGTAATCATCAAAACGAATAGCTTTCTTGTTCTGAAGTGAGTTGTATAGCTCTCTTTCCAAGTCTCCACGAGATATTGATATAAATTTATGTCATTTTGTTGCCATATAATCTTGTGTATCTTTTATACTAAACCCTCAAACTTTCTTTCAGCTGTCATTTAATACGTTTAGTCACTTAAATTGCTCACACTTTTTTTGAAGTGCAGGAAAAATTCACATTGCTTCTGAAATTTGTAATCATTCTCAGAGAAAATCAATCATGTATCATTCATCACGTAGCTCCTTTGCTTTTTCAACTACGATTGGTTCAAAGCCAAACTTTTGTAGTCGATAGGCACAGGTTAGTCATGCTATTCAAGCTCAAGATATAAGTATCTTCATAAGTATTGTTCCCCACTAAATACATAAAGTATATTGAGAACTTTGTGATAATCAAAAAAATAATATAAATAGTTATATTTACATATACATTTATTTGGTATTACTTACTATATATTATTCTACTAACACACGCTTATAAATATACATACCAAGCTAGCAAGTCTCTGACTATACTAGCTTTTCTTTTTGTACTCATATACTCTCAGAGCCTTCGGCATATATTACTTGAATCTATTTTTTAGTTCCCTTCGGTCCTAAATAATAGGCAAGTAATTAATTCCTTAAACTCTTGAGAGAGCAGTTGTTCAGTATTGTATAAGATGCTCTGAGAAAAAAAGCTTGTGTTGATTAGTATTCACAACTTTTTTATTATGTCCAAAAAATGAATCTATCACTGCGTTTGTAGTATTGTTTCTTTCTTGCAGATAGATGCAATAAGTATCAAAAGCATGATTGTAATTTATTTTTATATGAGTAATAGTAAATGGTATAAAACGATAATTTATTTCAAATACTCAGAAGATGACTTTTCAGAAAATTGAAACTGGAGTTGTTCATGAAGTTCCTGATGATTTATGAGATGTCTTGACTACTAATCAAGATGTTTTAGAAAAATGGAATAGCTTAACTCCTTTGGCTCGTAATGAATGGATATGTCGAATTACAATAGTTAAAAAACAAGTGACTAGAGAGAAGCATTTGATTAGATTCTGTGAAGATATTCGTGAATGAAAAAAGAGACCTTGCTGTCGACCATGATGTCCTCATCCTAGAGAGAGTGCAAAGAAATGGTTTAATAAAGTTAAATAGATTATTCTTTTTATTGCTTCCTTGGTTCAACTTTCTCATTCTGATAAAAAATAGCTACACAACTAGTGTAGCTTTTCTTTTGCTCTGATAATGCCTTATATAACTTGTTCTCAAGCAAAGCCTATTTTCCTAATCTCTTCCTTCATTTCAGCTAGGGTAGGATAATTTTGGTCCAGAGGTAAAGTTTGTATATCCAGATAGTAGCATTGAAATTTGCATTTTAGAAAATAATCATTATATTTCTTTTACATAAAGTTATTTATAAATAAATTTACATTGAGGAAATAAAATGCGCTATTCTGAAGTATTAATTGTTATTCCAAGCTCTCCTGTGTTTAGTACACAGCAACTTTTGATGTTCGATGATTCACTTAGCACACAAAATTTACTAGATCGAACTCAAGCAGGTCATATCATACAACTCAAAAGATGACGATATTCTTTCACAGATCGTCTTACATCAGA
Organism: Candidatus Absconditabacterales bacterium; assembly: GCA_937923605.1. GTDB lineage: Bacteria > Patescibacteriota > Gracilibacteria > Absconditabacterales > Absconditicoccaceae > JAHDCT01. The sequence continues at coordinate 131,557 of CALDTY010000001.1, read as the reverse complement.
AAAAGATATATATCACATTGCATGAAGAATAGTACAGCCGTCATATATTAGTTTAGAATCTGTTTTAAATTTGTATAATCTAATACCCGAAGCCATTATACAATCGACCTCGATTACTACGAAGAAGACACAATCCATTAGTTCAGATATTGGATTATTTAGTTATAGGTCTATAGATACAGATTTGTTTTGGTGATACGAGTTGAGTGGATCAATCTCATGATGATATTATATTGCAAGTATTGAAAAAGCTCTATTAGATTATTTTTATTATCATAATGAGCTTGATAATAAGGCCGCATTTCAAGAATGGAGAATTTTACCATCAGAGTTTCATGAACAAGTGGATAGAGAACTATTTGATTTGTATCTTAAAAGATTTGATAACAAAGCTATGACAAAAAGAGTTTCTTTATTTCTTGACTATATAGATCATGCTTAATATGCAAGAAATTCGTGAAGCATTTCCTCAATGACTACAACATCAAGAAAGATATATGCTTAGAGAATATCTTCAGTATCTCATTCTCCACTTCATATATACTTCTCCTTATGCAAAAAAAATGCAATTCATTTGATGAACAGCATTAAGAATTTTTCATAAAACCCAAAGATTCTCTGAAGATTTAGATTTTGATAACTCTTGAATAACCAAAAATGAATTTTCTGATTTGATAGCATTATGTGTGAAATGATTAGAGCTATATGGATTTGAAGTAGAATGGTCCACGAAAGATAAAGATGCTATGCACGGGTATATTAAATTCCTGTGAATACTGTCTTCATTTGATTTAGCTCCAATTACAAGAAAAGAAGTCCAAGAGAAGCTACTTATAAGAATAGATACACATAACCAAGAATATGATTTTGAACCAGAAAAAGCTATACTTACATGATTTGGTATACAAAGTGTCATCCATGTTGCTTCAGCTTCTTTATTGATGTCGCATAAGATACTTACTATATGAGAACGTAAAAGAGCAAAATGAAGGGATTACTACGATGTAGTATATCTTATGTGAAAAGGTATAAAACCAGATATACGTTTCTTGCAAGAGAAATTACAAATTAGTGATTCAGAAGAGATAAAATCATATCTGATTTGAGTGGTAAAAAATCAAAACATCACCTTGCTACAAAAAGACGTTATGCCTTTTCTCTTTCATCAATATGATGATAGTATTTCAAATTTTGTAGTATATGTGAGAAATTACGATTTTAGTCCTTCCTAAGATATTTAGATCATATATACTCCCCAAATTCCTTAAACTCTTGAGAGAGCAGTTGTTCAGTATTGTAATAAAGCTCTTTGAGGACAAATCTTGCAACTTTATATTATGCCCCAATCAAAACACAATCATATAATCAATGGAATTTTACTTCGTATTGCTTTGATTAAATGATTTCTTTATAAGAGTAAGGTTTATTAAACAATGGAAAAATGAAAGTTACAGCAGAAAAAAATGAACAAGTTGCTGCTATGATTTTTGCATCTATTTATCCTCTTTACTGGAATAGGTTGGAAAAAAATGGTAGAACAAAAGAAGAGTTTCATGAAGTGATAAAGTGGTTTACAGGTTTTGATGAACATACATTACAATTACTTATCAACCAGAAAGTATCATTTAGAACATTTTTTGAGAAAGCAAAAATTCACCCCAACGCACATATGATCAAAGGAGTAGTTTGTGGGTATCGTATTGAAGAAATTGAAGATAAATTTAACGTATATAAACAATGTAGACGTATGGAAAAACTGATTGATGAATTGGCAAAAGGTCGTAAAATGGAAAAAATTTTGCGTGAAGAGAAATAGTAAAAATTTGTGTAGCTTAATTGTATTTTAATGCTAATATTGAATCATGTCAGTACTTATACTTTGAGCCAGTGGCGCTACTTGAAAACACGTAGTACAACAACTGTTAAATACCTGAAAGGAAGTAAAAGCTATGGTGCGTAGTACAAGCAAGATTCCAGACTGATGGGGCAAGAACAGCAAACTAGCTATTATTACTGCAAGTATTTCTGAGATGGATGAAGATGAAATGGTGAATTTACTGATTGATTGTGAAGCAGTTGTATCTTGTCTTGGTCATAATCTTACATTTACAGGTATGTTTTTACACCCAAGAAAATTAGTTACTGATGCTATGAAGCTTGTATACTTAGCAAGAGAAAAAATGTCTTGAGAAAATCAGATTAAAATTATACTTATGAACACGGTAGCTAATACAAACAGGTGAATAAATGAAACTATATCTACTAAACAAAAGGTTGTCATTCGATTGCTTCGTACTTTTTTCCCTCTTCATTTAGATAATGAACAAGCAGCAGATTACCTTAGACTCAATCCGTATAAAAATTGGGTAGCTGTTCGTCCAGATGCTCTCATAAACGAGGACAAAGTAACAGAGTATATAGCATATGAATCACCAATTAGAAGTGGTATCTTTGACCCTGGAAAGACAAGCCGTATCAACGTTTGAAATTTTATGATGAGACTAATATTAGAAGAAGATTTGTGGAATAAGTGGAAATGAAAAATGCCGGTTTTATATAACAAAGAATAGTATGATAATTACTATTCTCTTCTACTATGATGTTGGCTTATAGGAGATGTTCACCAGTAAGGCCTAAAATAAAAACATCTTTTTAAAACTCCCCTATACTAGGGTAGTTTTGGTTCAGCCGTAAAGTTTGTATCTTCTAACTCTTTGATTTTAGAGTTATGGGGTAGTTTTACCTAATGTAACCAATAGCAATGAAGCCGTAATTCATTACCTTAATATGATCTTTAGTTTTCGTAATAATATGAAACTATCTATAGTGTCTTTGATCTTTCTAAGTGCAGTGACACTTACATGATGTTTTTGAAATAATGATGTTAGAGAGAAAGAAGCTGAACAAATTGAAGAAATTATCTTAACAGTTCCTCGTACAACTATTCATGCTCTGTGAGACAGTTTGACCGCATGATATCAATTACCTAGTGAAGACTCATATCCTGCTCAGTTAGAATCAATGCTGTTAGAAAAATGATATGATATAAAAGTCCTCAATTGAGGTATTTCATGAGATACATCAAAATGACTTTTAACAAGGTTGGATCGACAGTTAGAATCAGCAAATAAAGACGATATCGCTTTTGTGGTAATAGGTGCGAATGATTGACTCCGTGGAATGCCACTAGATCAGATGAAAAAAAATATTACGACCATCTCGGAAATTATTCTCGAGAAGGAGTTGTTTTTAATTCTGTGATGAATGCAAATTCCTCTCAATAACTCACCTGAGTATAGAGCAACATTTGAGCAGATATATGTAGATATATGTTCATCATACAAATTAAATCCTCGTGTCTCTTGTATTGAGTTCTTTTTAGAATGAGTAGGGGGAAGAAAACAACTCAATTTGCCAGACGGTATTCACCCAACCAAAGAAGGATATAACGTTATAGTTAATAATATCCTTCCTATTGTAGAAAAGACCTTACAAGAACTGGTTCAATAGAAACATTTTAAACACTCTTTCCCCATGATACATCTCACGCAACTATCAAAATCATTTACTCAATGATCAGAAACTATAGTTCTATATAAAAATCTTTCACTAGAGATACAGACTTGAGAGTTTGTGATGCTTACCTGACAGAGCGGATCATGAAAAACTACTCTATTCAATATCATTGCATGACTAGATACTGCCGATAAAGGAGAAGTTATGGTAAATAATACTAAGGTACATGCCTTGTCAGAGGATCAACGCACCCTCTGGAGAGCAGAGAATATTTGATTTGTGTTTCAAAAATTTCATCTGGTCCCTCAACTTACTGTAAAAGAAAACCTTGAATTACCTGGTGATTTTTCGCATGGAGAAAAGAGATACACCGTCGAGCAACTCTTGGATCTTGTTGGATTATCAAAGAAGATAGATATATATCCAGATCAATTGAGTGGATGAGAACAGCAAAGAGTAGCTATTGCTAGAGCTTTTTTGTACAAAACACCACTTCTGCTTGCTGATGAACCAACAGGCAATCTAGATCTTGGCAATAGTCAGAACATTATGCAGCTTATCAAAGATCTTCAAAAAGAGACTTGAGTCACGATTGTGATGATTACTCATGAACCAGAATTACTTACTCGAGCAGATAGAATAATCAAGATGAAAGACCTAGGTGCCAAATTTACTGATTTTTAAGCTTTTCATCTTTTTTATTCAATGTCTTCACTATTTTCAACATCACTTTTTCGTAGATCAAAATCTTCACTGATTCTTATTGCTTTTTTGATTGTCGTATCGATTATTATTACCTTTATTCTTGCACGAGCAGGAGAGGTGATTAGAGATGAAGTGCAAGCAGAAGTTGCTCCACGCGTAGGAGGTGATATAGTCATCCAATGAAGTGTTCCGTTGGATGAGGTTATCCTTATGGAAATTACTGATGCCGTTATCATACAAAAATGAATAGTCTCCCAAAAGGTGGAAATGAATTATACACTCACGACGAATACTTGACCATTACTAGTATCTCTTCGATGAGTTGATACATATTTTCCTGTGTATGGTGATTATGACTGACTGGAGCTTGAAGGTGAGATGAGTGGATCAAATTTAATCTTTGTTTCACAAGCGTTATTTGAAGGACTCTCAATTACAGAATCAGGCCCTTCTCTAACGATACAATCTCGCAACTATCCAATCTGAGCTATATTTTCTTCAGCACCATGAGCTTGATTAAGTGTTTTTGATTGAGGAAGACAGATTATTATGCCGCTTTCTTTAGTGAAAGAACTGGGTCTTCTAGTGGAATGAAGTAGGCTGACCTATAAAACTCTCATTGCTTTGCCAGATGCTTGAGAAACTCAGATCAATCAACTTCAGCAAGAAATAAAAGACAATTTATGAGAGTGAAGCTGATTGCGTGTGAGTTCACTTCAAGAAAGTGAATGAGTCTTTCAATCGGTAGAAGAATCTCTCTCTGGATATCTGTGACTGATAAGTCTTCTGTTTTTACTTCTTGAAGTGTGTGTTTTAATGTTTTTGGGGTATCGTATTGTTCATGAGAATCAATCTTCACTTCAGATTATGAGAATATACTGACTTCGTAATCGTGATATACGAGCCAAGAGTCTACTGTGGGTATGTTGATGTCTGTTGTTGTGAGCTTTGCTATGAATAACTGGAACCTACTTTCTTACCAACATTCTTCTTTCACTAGATCTTTTGTGATCAACTTCACGATCTTTTCAAACATATATTCCTGTTATCGCTGGTATTTCACTCTTGACGATATGAGTTGCTTCATTGCCAATATGGCTTGCAACTAGAGAAGGTCCATTATCTTTGCTTGATAAAAGTCCTTTACCACTTTCTAGAATAATTTCTTGGAAAGAAGTTCTTCTTTGAGGAATGCTCATTGTTTTTTCGTATTTTTTTCTTGTAGGAAATCTATCTACCGTGCTTATCCATCTTGGAAGTGGAGCAGTGCTTTGAATTATAGTGTGATGATGTATTTGGTGATTGCATACACTCATGTTTACATTATGAACTAAGGCAAGATGGAGAAAAAAGAGTTTTGCTAAACGAGATGTTCTCAGATTTTTAACCAAACCTGGTACCCAAAGTAGTATGATAACTGGATGATGTACTGTTCTTATGATACTATTGAGTTGGACAGTGATGACATATAGTTGATTACAAGAAAGACTACAATGATTAACTGCATGATGAGATTCCATTTTTGTAACAAATGTGTTTGATGATGATCTCAAAAAGATCGATCAACTTTCATTTCCAGTAGATGATGCTTTCAATATAATTTTGGGAAGGATTGTTTCAGTTAATTGACGTCCTTTGAAAGAGTATCTTGAACAGAGTTGATCCTGATGAGAAAGACGTTGATTTGCAAGAGAATTCAATATGACGAGTAATGATTTACAGGATATACCACTTACCTCATGAACTCCATTATTAAAAGAAGGAGATCTCTCTGTAGATGAAGAATTTGCAGAGAGTATTGGACTTTGACTTAAAGATAAAGTTGTCATCTCTATTGCAGGAAGAGAATTTCCTTTGACGGTTGTGAATACAAGGTCTTCAGTCAGGGAGGGGATCCGTCCTTTCTTTTACTTTCAACTTGTAGCAAGTCAATTTCAAGATGCACCAAAAACATCGTTCTTCCAAGTGACTGCTGAAGCAAATCGTAAATCAGTAGTTACCTCCGAAATTGTTTCTCTCATGTGAAATAATGTCTCAATCATAGATACTTGAGATGTTATTGCACAAGTAAAAGAATATGTGCAACGTATATGATTGCTTCTTAGCTTCTTATTTTGATTGATGTTGCTCTATGCCTTGAGTGCAATCTTTTCTCTGTTTAGCTATGCATGAATTTTCCAAAGAGAGAGATTCGATGTGTATGAATTACTCTGAGCAGGAGAAAGACTTATATCTTCTTTAAAAGCATGATATATTTCTATCTACCTCCTCATCTCTGGATCTATATCCCTTCTGTCATGTATCTTATTTTTCTTTTTGTTTAAATGAAGTGAAATTATTGATGTATCCAAGCGAGTTCTTCTTACTTGAGTACTTACCTGTTGCATAGTTGTATGACTAATTTGGATTTGGGCAAAAGTTGCTAGAGAGAAATAATGTTTGATATATATAATTAATATCTTCCTTAATTAGACTAGGTTGTTTTTGGTTTATTTGTGTCTTAGAATTTACGAATTTTAATTCTAAAAATGATTCTAGTTTATTATTTCTTGTTGATATAAAGACTCCAAGCTGATGGCACTTTCTTTTTCCTAATTAAGTATTCTATTATTTTTACGACAATGAATACTCAAAAAACTCCTGCGGTAAACCGAACTTCTTCGTATCATTCGAAGTGAACAGTCCTTGGTATGAGTGCTTCATGGAGCATTGTCATAAATAATGCTGGATATGCTAAGTATTGTATTCTTTTCCATCGTTTCTTGAGCATCCTGATAGACCAATAGTTACTTGTTATTCATAATATTAACATTCCTATCATAGCTAATCATCATCGAAAGAGATAATTTTTCCGTCAAAGATACATATTTATATCTCGCCATCATCTCAATCGGATAATTCATCATGTATGAAAAAGTGCAAACCAAAAGCTAAGTATTCCAAGATGTCTTCTAAAATGAAGAATCTTGTACTGTATAGGATGCCCAAATATTACTAAAAATGGCTTCATAAAAATAATAATATAGAGTAGATTGAGTGACCATTCTCATCGGTGAACCATATCGCGATACATATTTGGTTGTATTGCAAAATAGAATAATCCCAAAGGTATTCATATAAATACTATCCAGTCTAATATGGTTGATATTTTTTTCATACTATTTCCATCATTCTAATGAAAATCAATCTTCTGTTCGTTTAGCTTCTCATCATTCTAAGTCATACACATTTGTGAATCATAGAGTCATCAGGTGCTCTCTAAGCATACGACTTCTATTTCCATGGGCACAATAAAAGAGATACTTCCCATCTTTATCCATATTCTCTAAGTCCGCTACATGCTCAAGATTATACACATTTTTATGCTTATCTAATCACTTTATTACTCATGTTTCTTCTAGTTCTCGTTCATTTCTAATATCAATCAGAATGTAATCATTGTTTTTACTTAATGATTGAAATTCATCAGAAGCTAGGGTAGTTCCATTGTTGGGAATCGGTTTTTGATTTACATAAAAAAATCATCATCAAACTAGTAAGAGAAGAAGTATTCATCATACAACGTATTTCATCTATGTAGTTTTTTTAAAATTTATTGCACACGCTCATCATGGACAAGCTGGTCTATGGATTGGTTCTTTTAATACTCAATACCTAATCAATCAATAATAGATTTTACATCCTACACAAATACCAAGTGCTGATTCCATCCACATAAGGAACAAACAGGTTATGCAGATTGCGAAAGGTATGAATCAAGTAAGTCAGAATCATATAGTTACTACAGTCATTGTTATTGCCATAGCTAATCATAATGACCAAGCAAAGCGTTTTTGTATCGCTCAAACATAATCTGGCTTTTGTTTCCTAACAAATCGTTCTCACAATATGCTAAAAGGAGCTACCTGTGGTCACCAAACAACAGATAGTAAGAATTGAATTAAGAACGCTATAACAACTGGATACAAGTATACAAAGTCTTTTGTTGTAAAGACTATTACGAAAGCGAAAAACCCTACAAGCATCATTATTCAGGCTGTTGCACGAATTCATCTTTCATTGAATACACCATAAGGTGCAGGTTTACCATTAATTTGTAGTCAAGGTATTATAGTTCAATAATTCATTTTTTGTATATTATTAAAAGTTAATCATCACATTGGACAATAATAATTTTTCAATTAACAAGACAATCAGTTTGTTTCTTGCGAGCAGATGAATAAATGCCAGCAAATACTGTTTTAGATATTCACATCATTTTAGCAGATTCCTTCATTGTTAAATTTTCTAAGTCTTTATACGCGAGTGCTTGTAGTTCATCATCATAAAGTGTTACTTTCTCAAGCTTTCTTAATTCTGATTTAGTTAGTTTCACTGGTCACATACAACCACAAACTAGTTTTGTAGTATCAATACAAATAGTCCTATCTATTTTCTTTCTTCATGCTGGCATAGTAGGTATTCCCAATAAAAGAACATGTTCGTAAATAATGTAATTAAGTTTTCCTTTATTGCAATTCTTAATACTTATTACACACATTCTCTTTCTTCTAATCTTCGCTTATAAATAAAGTAATACATAGTACTAGAAGAAACCAATAAGATAGATCTTGCACTGACTCATAAAAAGCATGACAATTGTATCCCAATGAAAAAAATTGAAAATATTTAGTGTAGTTGTATGAGGTATTAGAAAGCTAACATATAAAAAAACGGTCTATTTAAGACCGCTACCAATAATAATATTTCTTATTAGGATTCTTCCCACATAAATTCAATTTTACTAGTAAGTTCTTTACTAATTTCTTTAAGCTTTAGATTTACAATTGCAAGATGTTCATCTTGATTAGGTTGATTGAAAAGTGCAAGATATGTAGTTATTGGTATCTGGAGTTCTGCTCTTTTCTCTTCCAGAAATGTAATAAAAGAATCTTCTGCCACAGAACCAGGTAAGGGTAATACTGATTGAAGAGTTCTTCTTATAAAATTTAAATTTAACTCAAAATTACCAATAATCCCAGTTAAATAGGTAACACAAATTAGTTCAAAATCTTTTTTATCCATAGTTTAACAGTTTTATTTTTTACAAAAATACGGATTACAAATTTTATGTCAACATGTATGTGTTCCTGAAAGAAAGCAGAACATTTAAATCTTCTGTAGTTCATAGAGCATAGATAGGGAGAACATTCCTATGTATCATTTACTACACTCATAAAACGAAAAAAAATCATCTAGATGATTGTGATACGTGTGAGTAATGTGATTTAGTTATGACAAAAGCTACACAATTGTGTAGCTTTTTTTGAGTCTGAATCATTTAATATAAAGAAATCAAATAATCAGCTATCAAATACTTCTTGCTTCATACAATTTGATTTTCTTTTATTTTCTTAACCAAAGGAACAACAATATCTCATTTATATCACGATTTATCTAGCACTTCTTTAACTTTTTCTATTTTGACTTTGATATTTATAGATAATGTTATGATTTTATTTTGTGGCACGAGAATTGGTTGAGGTTCTAAATTGGCTTGTGCGATTGTAGTAGTCTGTTGAGTTTCCAATACTTGCATTGATGTATTTGTGGGTACTACTAACTGAGTAGGGGCTTGTTCTAATGATTGGTTGACTCTAGTGTCTAGTAGATATTCACATCTGGCTCTTTCATAGATATTCTTGTAATAATCACACATTATTTGATTATCTAGATGACTTAAGATTGTTTTGTCAGGTAAAGAAAGCCTACTTTCTGCAATTTCTTGACAGGTTGGAACTATTAAACAGAAATTATCATCAAATACTTCACAATCTTCTTCTTGATAATATGTCTCAATAATTATCTTCATAACTTCCACACGACTGCGACTACGATCACAAATATAATCATAATTTATATTTACAAATTGTGATTCTCGAAGTGTTTTTCAAGATTCGGTAATAAAATCTGGGTTATCTTTTGAGAACCAAAAATGTTTGTCTACACAATCCGTGTAGTAATATTCGTTTGGATGCAATGGTATGAGATCTCAATTTCAATCAATTTCACCATATATACATATTTCATCAGATCAATATATCATTCTTGGATTATTACTATCTGTATCAAAAGCTTCTCATTCTGTATGACAATGCCTTATGTTGTTTTCAGTATGACATCAATCCAGTTCTGAATATCATTCATGTCAGCTGATTGATCCACAAAAAAGGAATAAAGAAAAGATTCATAATACAATTTTATTCATAGTAATAGCAATAATAAAATCACGCAAATGAAGATAGTTTATTTATTGTTTAGAGGAATTCAATTATCTTTAGTTTTCAATATTGACATAATATAATAGATAATTATAATTGATTCTATTTATATAATTTAATTGTCATGAAAAAAACTATATTACTTATAACGATAACTATGAGCACACTTATTATTACTGGTTGTGGCTCAACGCAAAATACAGTTTCGAATACAGTTCCAGCAACCCCTTATACAATTAGTGCTGAATTTGCTGAACAATTTGAAGCATGTGAAAAAAATCCAAGATCTTGCGATCTGGATCGAGATAGTGTGATCGAAGGATCGATTACGAAGATTAACGAAGCAAATATTTGAGAGTTTTCAAATTTTGTAGAAATCTCAACAATTCAGTGAGGGTTCAGTACTATTCCATTATTACCAGATACTCAACAAAAAAGATCAACCATTATTGTAAATACTTCATGAGACATAATTGCTTTTGAAGACATTATTGTTTGAGATAAGATCAAAGCGAGTGTCAAATCTTTTGACGTCTTTGAGGCTGGAGAATTAAAAGAGAAGTTAGGACAATATTGATATATTCAAATTACAGCCCAATAAAGGATATAATATCAATGATACAAACTATTCTTAGTAATATTAGCTGTGTATCATAATATACATTATTGACATAATGCATTGAATTGATATAGATATTCTTTATAGATTAATGGGATTCATTAAAATAAACAAATAACTATTGAAAGAGTGGACTAGTAATCCATATATGCTACATATTTTCTTGTTTTAGAAAATGCGAGCATTTAAAGATATTTACTTGATGATAAAGTAATTTTTGATTATGCTACAAACTTGATAGAAAATAGGAATTATTATATTTTTCTAAAATAATCATTACTACAATGTAATTTGACTAACACATATAAAAGATATGTAAAGATCTCCTTTGTGTGTGGGAATCAAGGTCTTTATTATTCGTTAATTAAAAATGTATACACAGTGGAAGCAAAACAATTGCCTTTACCAAAAGAAGTGTATAACCAATTACCAGCTTCATTGAAGTTGTTAGCTTGGCATTGTCTACCTGAAGACGCTTCGGCATTTGAAGCTTACCTAATTGGTAAGCATGTAAATGTTCAAACTAAAGCGAGTATGCTTTGGTTTCAGGATTATACTGGAGTCCCAGAAATAACTAATTTAGCTGCAAAAAGAGATGCTCTAGCAAAACTTGGTAAAGATCCAAGTGTTATTACTGCACAAGTGCCAACTCATCTTGTATTTGATCACTCAGTAAGAACCAAAGGATCTCTTGCTGAAAATCTTGCAGATGAAACACGTTTGAATTTTGGGCGAATCAGAATCGCTAAGTGGGCTGGTGAGCAAATGGGAATCACCATAATTCCTCCAAACAAGGGAGTAATTCATCAAATCAATACAGAGAAATTAGTGCCTGTTTTTGATAAAGATGGAGTGCCTGTATTTGGTAAAGGAACTGATTCTCATACACCAATGGTCAATGCTAATTGTATTTTGGCATGGGGTATTGGTGGTTCTGAAGCTCAGAAGGTTTTTGCTGGTGAACGCATTGGCATGAAAATACCTAAGGTAGTAGCCATCAATCTCATCAATGAACTTCCGATAGGTATTAGCAGTTCTGACTTGTGCTTAGCGCTAAAACCTATTTTAAGGAAAATTGATGTGACTGGAGCTTTTGTACAATTTATAGGAGAAGGTGTAAATACTCTTCCATTAGAAGCTAGAGCAACTATTGCAAATGTTGCTGCTGAATTTGGTTCAAGAGTAGCATTATTTATGGTTGATGATGAAACAGTTAAGTTCTTATCTTACTCAGATAGAGATCGACATGTTGAGTCACTTTCAAAATCCTATGGTTTATGGAGAAATGAGGAAAATGAATTTAATGTCTCATACTCACAAACGGAAATAGTTGATTTATCAACTATGCAAAGAGGAGTTAGCGGACCAAATACTCCTCATAACTGGGTTCCTTTGAGCGAGGCGCATGAAAAAGTTAAAGAAACTTTTGCAGAACTAAGTATATCAACAAGCAAAATATACCAAGAGAATGAAACTAATATACCCAATGGTGCTTTATTGTTAGCTTCAATAGCGAGCTGTACTCACACAGCAAATCCAGATTCAATTTTACGTGCTGCGCTGCTTGCAAAGAGAGCCGTAAAGAAAGGTTTGAGTATAAAGCCATGGGTAAAAACAGCTTTTGCAAGTGGCTCAAAAGTTGCAGATCAGTATTTGGAAGCTCTTGAACTTAAACCATATATTGAGCAGTTAGGTTTTGGTATTACAGCATATGGTTGTGGTGCCTGTATTGGTCAAAGTGGTGGCTTAAATAAGATTGGAGATGCGTTATTGAAACAAGGATTTACTCCAACATCTGTTGTGTCTTCTAATAGAAACTATGCTGGGAGACAAGATGCAAGTGTAAGTCTTTCTTTCTTAGCTGCTCCAGATCTGATTATTGCTTATGCAATTGCAGGTCGTATCGATATAGATATTACCTCATACGATTTTGGTGATGGTGTTTATCTAAAAGATCTTTTACCATCACATGAGGAAGTGGCAGAAGCAAAAGCTATTATTACAAAAGATATGCATCAGACAGCGTATGAAGATTTATTTGAGGGAACAGAGTCATATAATGCAATTGAATTTCCAAGTGGGCCTTTATATGATTGGCAAGATGACATATTGGTCAAAAAACCTCCATTCTTTGTTGACTTAACTAAAGACCCAGCACCTATTGTTGATGTTAAAGATGCAAGGGTATTAGGAATCTTCGGTAATGATTTTAGTACTGATGCAATATCTCCAGCTGGCAATCCTACTCAAATACCCGCAGCAATGGATTATCTTCATGAACATGGAGTCTTTGACTTGCGGGACATCTTAAGTATAGGTGGATATCGCTCTAATACTGATCTCCTTTCTTCAACGATTTTTTCTAATCCTACTAATCAGAATCTTATGGTGGAACAAAAAGGAGGATGGACAAAGTATTATCCATCAGGAGAAGAGTTAAGTATCTATATTGCAGCACAGCGATACAAATCTGAAAATGTTCCGTTGATAGTAATTGGTGGAATAAACTATGGTTGTGGATCATCTCGAGTTATGGCTGCTTCAGGACCTTATATGTTGGGAGTAAAATCTGTGATCGCTGAAAGCTATGAGGCAATTCATAGATCAAATCTTTGGCAAATGGGAATAGTGCCTTTATGCTTTATGGAAGGTGAAAATGCTGAAACTTTCGGTATTGATGGAAGTGAAGTTTGGGAGATACCATTAAGTGAAATAGATGAGAATACAGACGTATTAAATGTAAGTTTTATAAAATCATCTGGAGAAACTATCGCTTTTCAAGTAAGAGTCGCTTTGGAGTCTCCTCAGGAATATGGTTTTCTTCAACACGGTGGGGTGATGCAACAGCAGCTTCGTGAAATGGCAATTAGTAATTAAATTAATCTCTCTCAAGATTATCCTTGGGATACAAATAATATTAAAGAATAGTTCTCATTTGGACTGTTCTTTTTTTGTTGTCGTATGATTAATAGTAAACAATAGCTCTATAAAATAATTTCCACTAAAAACTACTAAGTATTTTAGTATTACTACATTAACAGTCACAAATCTAATCTTTATTTTGGAATATTCATGAAATACTTTCGAATACTATTTTTATTCATATGACTATTTACTACTTGAGGTTTGGCGTATGCGCATCAACCAAAACTTGATAAAAATACTGAGATCGTTGTTGAGGACCCCGAGATATCTAAAGCGTATTATAAAGTGTTAGATAGTGGGCCACATACATATACGATACAAGCGACGGAAAATTTTGAATTGTATGTGAATATCCTCGTGCCAGATCTCCCAGAGCAACCAACTGATCTTAGTGTACTAATTTCACGTGAGCAGGAAGATCCTGCTGAGTTGGCAATGCTTGAAGGTAAGAACTATGATCGAAACACGTTTTTGGAACCTTTTGGTTATGATAGTTATCTTATGTGACCAGAATTCAAAGAATCTGTGCCAGAGGGGGTATATAAAATTGTAGTCTCAAGTCCAGAAAACAATAGAAAGTATTCGTTGGCAATAGGTGAAATAGAGAAGTTTGGTTGGGCAGAAACTGTAGAATCATACGCTTCTATACCCAAGATTAAGCGTGATTTTTTTAACACTTCTCCTATTAGTTTTATCTTTTCACCACTTGGCTATGGGCTGATCATAGTTATGTTCCTGCTAAGTTTTATTTTTGGACTTGTTTATCGTTGGCTCTTGAAAAAGATATTTCCTCGTACAGACAGAGCAGTAAATAGAAATATCAAACTTAATGGACGTCGACTTAGAGCTGCTTGTGGGGTGATCTTATTCGGTATTGCAATAACTACGTCACGAAGCCCTTGGTTGTTATTTGCTTCTTGATTTTGTTTCTTTGAAGCAATTTTCTCCCGATGTTGATTGTTTGCAGCTATTGGAAGGAATGATTGTCCTTTGTAGAAAGACTGTTCTAATAGTATACTTTCTTAGAACATTGCATATAAGTTTGTAAATTTATCAATTTTTATATGTTTGTTTTTTAACAGAGATTTGTTTAACTTAATTAACTATAGTTTACCTAATAGAAATATAAAGTAATACTTTTATCTTATACAATAAATCTAATCTGCCTTTAAGAAAACACAATATTTCATGTTATAGAAGAAGCTGGCTCAGGGATAGATTTTTTGATCTTCACTTTCTTCTTGATTTGAGGGCGTTTTGAGACGATATCACTTTTTAGTGAAAGAGAAACTCTTTTTCTTTCTAGATCAACTTCCAGGACTATAACATCTATCTGTTGACCAATACTGAGAACATCGAATACATTCTGAACTTGTTTACCTAGCTGGGACTTATGAAGAAGTCAATCGTTTTTGAGGCCGATGTCGATAAAGGCTCCAAAATCTACAATATTTCTTACAACACCATTTAGTTGCACACCTTTTTTTAGATCTTCTAAGGTAAGTATATCTGATTTAAATCATTTCTCATCGAAAGCAGTACGAGGATCCAATCAAGGATTAGCAAGCTCATCTATTATGTCTTGAAGAGTTGCACTTCATATCTTGTATGTATGCGCTAGATTTTCAATATCGATATCTATAGGAACTACGAACGGAAGTTTCAATGTTTTCTTAGAAAGATTAAACTCTTTTTCCAATATTTCATAGGTCACTTTATATGATTCTGGATGAATGCCTGTACTATCAAGCAATTCTTTTGCTGCGTTGATGCGAAGAAATCAAGCACATTGTTCATAGGCTTTCGGTCAAATTCATGTTACTTTTTTAATTTGTTTTCTATTGTTAAAACTCCCATTAGCATCTCTAAAGGTAATAACATTTTTGGCCATAGTATTGCTCAAACCTGAAATATGTTGAAGTAATGCTCGAGAAGCAGTATTGATATCTATACCAACACGATTCACTGCATCTTGAATATGATTATCTAGTTTCTCTTTTAATAGTTTTTGATCGACATCGTGTTGATACTGTCCGACACCTAATGATTTTGGATCTATTTTCACATAAGTTGAAAGAGGATCCTGTACACGTTGAGCAATATTAATTGCTCAACGAATTGTTACATCTAAGTCTGGATATTCTTCGTTTGCCAATTTTGAAGCACTATATACTGAGGCACCTGCTTCACTCACAACTAGATATTTTGTATCAAGAGATTCTTCTTTAATCAACTCTGCAATAAATTTTTCTGATTCACGTGATGCTGTACCATTTCAAATACAGATAAGACCAACATTATGATCGGCTATTAATTTTAGCAGTACTTTTTTAGTTTCTACTATTTTCTTTTGTGGCTCAGTAGGATACACAACTGTAGAATCTATATATTTTCCTGTAGCATCAATGATAGCTATTTTGCAACCAGTCCTATAAGCTGGATCGAACCCCATAATCACTTTTTGTTTGACAGGGGAAGAAAGAAGTAATTCTTTTACATTTTTACCAAAAATATCAATCGCTTCACGATCAGATTGGGATTTTTTATTAGATCTATATTCTCTTTCAAGAGATGGATGAAGTAACCTTTTGATTCCATCTAAAATAACCTCATGTAATATTTCTTTAAGATCAGATGCATGAGAAGGTACGAAGATCTTCTTTCCAATAGCAATACTGTCGCTTTCGTTGAAATGTAATTTTACACGTAATTGTTTTTCTGATTCTGCCCTAGTTATGGCAAGATATGCATAACTTGGCATTTGGGAGATGGGTTTTCTATAATTCTTATATGTCTCATAAACACTGTGTTCCTCAAATTTTTTGCTTGCTGTTGATTCCAAAATTATTGTGCGATCTTGTGTAGCTTTAATTTCAGCACGGAATTCAGGATTATCTGCAATGATCTCAGCAATAATATCCATTGCTCCTTGAATAGCTTCTTGTGCTGAAGTCACAGATGTTTTTTCGTCTCATGTATCTTTTATATAACTTGTAGATAAGTTCTCGAATTCAACTGTACTGAGTTCGCAGGCAAGCAACAAATCTGCCAATGGTTGTAGTCCTTTAGCAATAGCTTTAGTTGCTCTTGTATTCTTTTTATCTTTAAATGGACGATAGATATCTTCTAATTGTGATAGTGTACTAGCAGCTTGTATTGAAGCACGTAGTTCGTCAGTTATTACTTCTTTTTCAGTAAGTAATCTTATTATATCTTCTTTTTTTTCTAGTAATTTCTTTTGATAAGTATAAATTTCCTCGAAATCACGCAACTGTGTATCAGTTGCTTCATCTGTCATCTCTTTACGATAACGCGCGATAAAAGGAATTGTATTTCCCTCTTGTATTAGGCTAATAATATTATCTACTACTTGATTTGAGAGACCAGTTTTTTTAATCAATAATCAGACTAAATTTTCCATATATGTTTTAATGTGTTACAAATAAAAGTTATGTTAGTATAGAGATACTATAACAGAAGGAAAGATTGTTTAATATTGGATATGTGATTATATTTGGATGTAAATCAAAATCTATTTTGATCAATATTGTGCTGACATGCTGTTAAGGTAATAATGCATCAAAGTCGACATTTTCAGGCACTGCATTTATCAATTCAAATAATCAAACAGCATGTTTTTCATGTTTTGATGTCTTTCAAAGGTCCATATTAGAAATTGTTCATTCGAAAAAAAGAAATATAAGAAACTTAAAATTCACAGAATTAGTAATCCTGATATTGCTTTGCTTTCAGTTACTGATGATTCAAGGCTTTTCATTAGATAAACTAAATCTAATGATGCACTATGCTTTTGCAATATTTTGAAGCTTAAACATGCTTTAAAAACTGAATTGACTTTTCTATCATTACTATTACAGTACTGTTAATTAGACCATTATGTGAACAAAAAGTAAGAGCGACCTTTCTTAAGGCATGATTAATATGCCTATTGTACACCAGTGATGGCTGATTTCCGTATATTTCTCTCTATTTCTTTTTTTTGAACATAGACAGGATTTTTTGCTTATTCACTATTATTACTTATGAAATTCTCTGAAATGGGCTTATCAGCCTCTACTTTATGAGCGCTTGAAAAAAAATGATTTGAAACTCCGTCTCCAATTCAAGAGGCGTGTATTCCATTATTACTTAGTGGAACAAAAGATATTATCTGACAGGCACAAACTTGAACTGGTAAGACTGCAGCTTTTGCAATCCCAGTGATAGAGAAAATTGATCCCAAAAAGAAATATGTGCAAGCAGTAGTTATTGCACCTACAAGAGAACTAGCTGTACAAGTATCTGAAGAAATAAGTTCATTCAAATGAACAAAAAGAATCTCTATTGTTCAAGTGTATGGTGGGGCACCAATGTGAAAACAGATAAAAGAATTAAGCAATGGACCTCAAATTGTCGTTGGAACACCTTGAAGAATGATTGATATGATTAATAGAGGAAAACTGAAACTAGATAAAATAGATTTCTGTATCTTAGATGAAGCAGATGAGATGCTGAATATGGGTTTCTTAGATGAAATAGAAGAAATCTTAGATGCATGTCCTGAGGATAGACAAATGCTTTGTTTTTCTGCTACGATGCCTGCAGCAATAAAACGTGTTGCATCTCGTTATATGGGTGAATATGAACTAGTTGCAGTTGAGGCTTCACAACTTACAACCTGAAATACTGCACAAATGAGTATGCATTTGCGTGAAGGAGATAAACTAGAAGCGCTAACAAGAATTGTTGATAGTCAACCAGATTTTTATGGAATAGTCTTTTGTAAAACAAAGAGAAAATGTGACGAATTGGTTCAAGAGTTACAATGAAATGGTTATCATGCTGATGCGTTACATTGAGATCTAAATCAAAGGCAAAGAGAAAAAGTTCTAAAAAAATTTAAAAACAAGAGAGTTATGCTCTTGATTGCAACAGATGTAGCAGCAAGAGGAATTGATGTTGATGACCTAACTCATGTAGTAAATTATAACATACCTCAAGATGCGGAATGTTATACACATAGAATAGGTAGAACATGAAGAGCAGGGAAAAAATGAATTGCTCTTACGTTTATTACAAAGAAAGATGAATGAAAAATGAGGAGAATTGCTAAGACTACAAAAGCTGAGATTGTAAGAATGGAAGTACCTACGGTTGAATCAGTTATTGATCAGAAAAAAACACATATAGTCGCAAAAGTAGAAACGTCTATTTCGGTAGAATCATTAGATACATATGAGAAATTAGTAACCCAACTATTAGATGTAGGTTCAGAAAGAGAAATTATTTCTTCTTTATTGACGATTGCATTTGGTAATCAACTAGATGTTTCAACCTATAAAGACATTAAACCTACATGATCATTCTCAGACAGAAATCCAAATTCAGTTAGACTGTTTATAGCTCGTGGTAGGAATCAAGATCTTGATGGGCCAAGAGAATTAGTAGAACGACTTGAGGATGAGACAAAAGTTTCACAAAGTTTAATGGATGATGTAGCAATTAGAGATGATTTTAGTTTTATTACATGTCCAAAAGCAGAAGCTGATATTATATTGGATATTTTTAGTGCTAAACCATGAAGAACACTTGTATCAGTATCAAAAGATAGAGATGGAAAATGAGGTAAATCATGATGAAAAGGAAAGTATGGTCGTGGTAAATTCGATAAAAAGAAAGATTATGATAAGAAACCATACAAAGGTAAGAAAGATAAGAAAGATAAGAAAGAAAAAAAGGATAGAAAAGATAAGAAAAACAAATGAAAAAAAGATTACAAATCAAAAGGAAATAAGAAATAGAATTATGTATTAAGTATATTCTTTCAAACAAAAAAGCTACACACCTAGTGTAGCTTTTTTGTTTCTTAAATTATATTTATGCGTCAGTAGCTGGATCCATTCATCCCCATAAATTCGTCGTATTTAAGTTAGTCATTCATAGACCTCACTTCATGTATAAGAATAGTTGCATACGATAAGCTGTATAATTCTTAAACAAAATATCTAAAAGATATGATTTGATAGCCATAACATTGCCAGTATTAAATAAATCTAATTCAGTATCCAGATCTTCATCTGTTGCTGAATTTAGATAATTCTCAATAAATGTGTATTGCTCATCCATAGAGACTGGGAAATCTGTGATCATATGTTTTGCTTCCGAATCTAATCTCAATTGTTTTTGTTTTTCTGGAATATACTGTTTATCTTGAAACATTGTCCCCATTGATATTGTCATACGAGAAAGATATTGCAGTAGTTCGTTTACTGTTCTTTGATGATCATTTGGTTTATAAGTAAGATGTTCTTCAGTTAGCTTTGAATGTAAATGCTTGATGATACGATGTTCATTTTTAATTGATGCTAGAATATCTGATTTTGTATACATATAAGTAATTGGTTTGTGATAAAAGAATAGTATATGGATATAACACTCCAAGTATACTAATTCTATTAGTGATTAGTTTGAAAGACTATCATAATATCTATCAATATTTTTGAGAATATATGAATAGAAAGTCCTTTTAATTACTTTAGACCTCGACATTGGGCTTAATTTTTTTAAAGTTCATCATAAAATACTACTTAGATCTTGAATTTCTTCTTTTTGTATTTCTTGAAGTAAAATTGTCAGTGTAGACGAAATTGATTTTTTAGAATATTTTGGCATAATACTTTCCATAAATTTTGTATCTATAAGTTGGTGGATTTTATCAGTGAACATATGATGATTTCAATTAGGTCCTCACATAATATTGAATATACCATCTGTAATTCAAATTTTAAATACAGTTCAAGATGCATCAGTTTTTTCGATTGGTGTCATGTTACTTAGGTCAAAGAAAAGTATTTTTCTTCATCTCTCATATAGATATACATCATCAGCATATAAATTCTCACCAATTAGTTTGAATGTTGTAACATCTGCATCTAAGATCTCTCCATTATAGATAATTGAAGTTCAATCGGAATAATAATAACCTTCAAGTTTATCAAACGTAAGAGGATTGACTCATTCAATTATTTTGCCATTATTATATACATGGTTTTTATCTTTAGCGTAATCATTGACAAGAACCTCTAACGTCTCTCGATCAACATTATCAATTTTACGTCAGAAGTTATATATGTCTCCTTGATGATTAGCTCGTCTTTTTCATTTTATTTCGAAATTTTGTATATTTTCATCTGCTACAATCTCGAGAGTTTGAGTAAATATATTAGATCAATCCGTATAATAGTGAGAATAATCAATTCTTTCTGCTTTACTTAAGGTAAGATCTAGAGTTGTCTTATTTCAGTTACTATCAAATATTTGACTTGGAGTATAATAGTGTCTTCTAAAACGATGTACAGGACTATCAGAAGGGATAAACGTATTATTTTCACTGGATTGGATAAAAAATCCTCCATTTGTTTGAGGTATATTATCTATAACTTGAAAAGATGATGGATCTTGCTGTATGACTTTATATGTATCATCTCATTTCTTTGTATAAATAATATTCTCTCAGTCAGAATAATATGAGTGATGATGAATTGAAGTTATTTGCGTGAGATCGGTTTTTTGCGTTTTAAAATAGATTCATGTATTAGTTATAGCAAAAGGGTGTTGATAGTGAGTGCCAGACCATATTACGGGAGGACTCTTTTCATAAATGCTTACTACCTCTCAATCTCGATAGAGTGTATTATTGATATGATCAACACTATACTTTGCATGACTAATTGAGAATAGTAATATTCCTACAAAAGGAAGATAGAAAATGATTTTATTCATAAATCAATAATTATCTAATAAAAACAGTACGGTATAATAGCATTACTTACATAACACCTGCTTTGTGACGACTATTCATTATTGATTTACAATATTTCTATTCTTGCAAATGCATATAAAAAGATAAATATACATATAAATCATGTATTACTCATAAATTTTAGAATATATATATCTAATGAAGAGATTCTTATGATTTATTATAGTACTCCTG
This sequence comes from Candidatus Absconditabacterales bacterium, assembly GCA_937923605.1. GTDB lineage: Bacteria > Patescibacteriota > Gracilibacteria > Absconditabacterales > Absconditicoccaceae > JAHDCT01. The sequence continues at coordinate 109,536 of CALDTY010000001.1, read as the reverse complement.
TGTTTCATTCTTGTTGGATGTGAAAGTAAGAGAACACAATTGCAATCACCTGATGTAAATCTTCCAAATATACATCGTGAATGAGCTAAACCACAAACATCTGATGCACCACAAAACACCAATATTGCACATCAACAACTAACTCAAAATGCTCCCTTTGCACTTCAAGAACAATTGCGAGAATATATGAGCAACCTGAAAGGCATGACTACTGGAGAAACAAAGATATCAGTTAAAGGAGCTAGAGCAGTGTTTACCCCAGACTCTTCTGCTCCAGTAGCAGCAGCATGAGAACGAATACATTTGCATCCTAGTTCTGATGGTAGTCTTCACATAGCTTTGCCAAATATAGAACGATCCACCTATATTGAAGCACTGTGACGATGAGAAGCTCACCCAAGAAGTCCAACTACTGCAATGATCTATTGACCAAGATCAAATGATGATCTAAAAGCAATCAAACAAATTATATACGCAGTATATTTACAGCATAATGTTGATTAATAATAGTATGTTACAGTGAATTTTAAAAACGTTAGCTATCTAGAGGCATATAAGTATTATTTTTATTATGAAATGATCAAATTCTAAGAACCCTAAAGGAAAATCTATTGCTACTTTTGAGCGCCAGAAATGTATAAATCTTTTAGAAAAGATAACCAAAAATCTTTTTAGAATGTTTCGTGATTCAAGTACAACCTCAACTCAACTCGTCGAGAGATTTTTCTTCTTAAAAAAGAAGCTAGATGAACTTGGAAACATATATTTAGATACCGACCATCATCGTGAGATGAAAACATATATTGATAATCTAGCAAACACACTTTCATCAGACTTTAATTTAGATGACATAAGAGATGTCAATATGACTCGCTTAAATCGTATCCAAAAATTAAAAAATGCTAATTCTTACAAGAGAGAAAAACATGTAAAGAAGATTTATGAACAGTAATATTTTTTAATCTAAGATCTTCTCTAAAAGCGCTGACTTGCTATCATAAATGTGCCCTGTAGAGTTTAATTGATCATAGATGGAACCATGTTGCATAATTTTAAGATTTTGTTCTCTTAATCAAGTTATATAAACTTCTTTTCATTTACTGAGTCGTTTACTTATTAGATGTTCTAATTCTTCTTGAGCATCTAGATCGATTACTGAAGTATAACCAAATCATAACACAATTATATCTGCAGCTTGTATTGATTCCATAGCATCTTTATGTGATTCGATCGTTAGATAATTGAGCTCTCACTCAAGTTTAATGACAATAAGATCTCATTTTTTTTCAAAGTGTTTATACGTGGATAACTGCATTTTCTTTATATGATGTCAGTCACGAAAGATATTTACCATTAGATCAGAGTCTAAAGCTCTTCTAACAACTACTAATAGTGAGATTACCGTACCAATAAGAATTCATAAAATTGGATCCCATAAGTATGAAATTAATCATACTAATAGAACAACTCCGATCGATGTCTTTTCAAGTTTCCAAAGTTTGTGATAGAAGGATAGATTTATCATGCCAAGTGCAATATCTACTAAGATTCAAGCAACTATGGCAAATGGTAGAAATTGTAGAGCGTTTGAAAAGAAGAATGCAGAAAATATACCTGTAAAAACACCTATCAATAATCATGAAAGTTTAGTTGTTGCTCAAGAATCAATATTAACGGCAGTTCTAGGAACAAGTGCACTTACTGGGATTCATCATACCAAACCTGTAATAATATTTGTAATTCATAAACCATATACTTCACGTTGTGGATCGTAGCCTATACGTGTTTCTTTCATCGCTATCTTAGCTGAGATAAGAGTTTCTAATAGCGCAATCACTCATACTCATACTCATGCCACTATCATAACTTTTAAGGTTTCAATATCTTTTAGAGCATCAAAATACATTTTCCATTCAAATCATGCGAATAAACTGAATGTTACATCAGTATATTGATCCATCAATAGTTCTAAATTAATTCAATTTGATTGAGCAGCATATTTCCCAATCATAACTCACATCAAAGTCACTACTATAGCTCATGGAACTTGAGGAAGAAATTTTCTACACACATGTAATATGGTAACTGTGAGTAAAAATAGCCCAAAGGCAAGAAAGTTAGTTTCAGATAAATTTTGAAATACTTCTGCTAATGTGTAATCCAAATTTAATCCCAGTAATGCTGGGACTTGTTCGATTCCAATGATTAAACCGATTCACAAAAGAAATCACTGAAGCGATGATCCTGGTATAAGCGTTAGATATTTTGTGAGCTTAAGTACACCAAACACAAGGATAAACAATCATGCGATAATAGCCAATAATGGTAAATAGATGACTCAGTACCCTACCGTGATAGGCAATAGTATTCCAGCTAAAGATCCGGCTGGTCCATACGCATTATGACGACTACTGCAAAATATAGCAGCTAACACTCATGACCAAGCTCAGGAGAGTAATCACATCATAGGTGTTGCTCATCAAACTATTGCTAGAGATATCGCTATAGGAACACTGATAAGTGCCACAGTAATTCATGCTTTCAAATTTACTTTTATATCTTTCAGATTATTGAACATTTGTGTTAGACCTTATTAAATCAATAAAAAAACAGCACCTTTGTGCCGTTTTATTTTTTTGGCAAGGCCACTATATATGTAAATAGTGTTTAAATGCTAGTCAGAGTAGAGAAAATCTTTAGTGTTTGTTTACTAACTCAAATAAGTATTCTATTTCAAGTTATACTTTATCTTCAAACTAAAGAATGTTTATCCAATATTATGGGACTGGTGCTGCAGTTAATGCAAATGTTGATACAACTCATTTTGTAATATATGAGTGAGAAAAAAGACTCTATGTAGATGCTTGATGATGAATGAGTTTAGGACAGAGAGTGCTTAGAGGAGAAATTACTCTGCCAAAGTACTTATTTATGACACATTGTCATACAGATCACTTAATGTGACTGCCATTTTTAATAAGAGTTATATGAGATGGAACTATAAATATATTTCTAACTAAGAAACTTGCAGAAAAAGTGAAACAGATTATGTATATTGTGTGAAGGTGAGAACGATATGAAAAAAAGATTGAAACAAATAACATTGTCTTACATCTAATAGATCAAAATAGCGAAATAGATATCTATGACTGGAATATAAAGCCAATTAACCTCCACTCAAAAAAAGTAGAGCAGTATTGATTCCAATTAAAATGATCATGAAAACATATAGTATTTTTTTGAGATGAAGCAGTAGATGTGCTGAATAGAAATGATTTAGATAGCTATATGTGATGTGATTGGTTATTGTGTGAAGCGTTTTGTGCTCAGCAACATAAAAAGAAAATGGATCCAGGTGGTAAAGCTCATGTGACATCTTTAGAGGCTTGAAATATTGCAAAACAGATTGATGCAAAAAATGTAATCTTATCACATATTGCAGAAGATATCGAATTAGATAGAAGCAAACAAATCGATGAAATGAAAATGGATATGCATAGTGTCTATGATGGAAATGTTGTAATTCCAAAGGATGGAGATGTAATTGAGTTGTAAGTGTTAGTTTAGAATCTTTACAAAATATTAGAATAATTTATCGTAGGTTTATTTAGAAAAATGCTTATATATGGTAAATTATGTTGTAAAAGTTTTACTAATTTGACCTAAATGACAACTTTCGAAGATCTTTGATTAGCCCAAAAATTTCTTGATGTGCTAGATGCAGAATGATATCATACTCCAACTCCTATCCAAGAACAATCTATACCAATTGCATTGCAAGGTAAAGATATATTTTGATGTGCTCAGACATGAACATGAAAGACTGCTGCTTTTTCACTGCCAATGTTACAATTGTTAGATGCTAGTCATGATGACAGTAATAGTACAAAAGGAAAAAAAGTATGGATCCGTAGTTTGATAGTTACACCAACCAGAGAATTAGCAATACAAATATGAGAAAATTTGCGTAAATACTCACGTAAAACAAATATAAGAAACACAGTTATCTTTGGTTGAGTAAAGCAAACGAATCAAGTTAAAGTATTGAGGAAGGGAGTAGAAATTTTAGTAGCTACACCATGAAGATTATTAGATCTAGTTAATCAGAAACATATAGATCTATCAAGAGTTGAGGTTCTTATTTTGGATGAAGCTGATCGTATGATGGATATGTGATTTATTCATGATATAAAAAAAATTAATAAATATATTCCAAGCAAGAGACAAACATTGTTTTTCTCTGCTACAACTAAAGATGAAGTCATGAAGTTAGCATCAGAATTTCTTGATAACCCAGTAGAAATAACAGTTACACCAGCATCTTCTACTGTTGATACTATAGATCAATCATTATTTACAGTATCAAAGCAAGATAAAAAAGAGCTCTTATATCATATATTTAAAACTACAAAAATAACTTCTGCAGTTGTATTTACCAGAACTAAACATGGTGCGAATAAGGTCGAGAAAAATTTAAAAAAAGTAGGCATTAAGGCATGAGCTTTACACGGAAATAAATCTCAAAATCAAAGACAAAAAGCATTGAGCGCTTTAAAAACATGAGAAATACAAGTGTTAGTCGCTACAGATGTAGCTGCTAGAGGTATTGATGTTAGTAAACTATCTCATGTTATTATTTATGATGTTCCAGTTGAGCCTGAATCATATGTACATCGTATATGAAGAACTTGAAGAGCAGGAGAAACTTGACACGCTCTAATGTTTTGTGATCCATCTGAAATTAAATATCTCAAACAAGTGCTTAAATTAATCAATAAAGATATCCCTATGAACAAGGAGCATCCATATTACTTGGATTTTGCAACATTAACAAAAGAGGAATTAGCTGAAGCTAATAAAAAACCTGTAAGATGATGAAGACATTGAGGTCGTTGACAACAAAGAAATTCTGATGTAAATCAAAGAAATTCAAATCCTTCTTGAGATAAAAAATCAAGATATAAATGAAAGGATTCAAGAAACAATAAACCAGTATGAAAAGTCTCTAGACCTAAAAGACCTTCTTGATGAAGAAGATCTAGGTAATACTAAACAATTAATCTGCTTATTATTTTCGATTCTCGAAATCTTTTAGTGTCGTTTTCTTAGTTTTTCACTTATGAATATCCTTTGATTTAAATGTATCATGGTACTCATATCTACCTTTTACATACTCTCAAAAGAGATAAGCATGCAAATGATCTCCACTTGTAATGATATTTCTTAATTCTTCAGATTCATCTCAAAGTTCTCATATTTCATTTCCTATAAATGCTTTCATTAATATCTTAATATCTTCAGGATTCGCACGTTTATTGACTTCCCATGCGTGTATTTTCTTATTAAATAGTAGAGGTTTATTTGTGTCAGTATTAGAAATATTATTATTTTTTGCATGTGTTTCTAACCATTTTGGAGAGAAACGAATAAAGCTAAGGTCATACCTATTTTCAATCGTTGAGAAAAAATTGTCTACATGAATGGCTTTATTAAGTTGTTCAGATGCGTCTTTTGTTTTATCTAATAATGGAATGTCAGGAATATCGTTATCGTGTATTGAGATTGTATTGGTGTCTTTTTGATTCGAATTTAATTGTGTAAAATCTTTGAGACAATTTGTCGCTTCTATTTTTATATAATTTTTTGAAACTTTCACTAATGTTGTTTCAATTATTTTCTCTTCTTTTATCTTTTTAAAGCTTTGCTTTCAAAATAGATCCATTATGAATCATAAGATATTATATATAATATTGTTGTCAGTTACTTTTGACAGAAAGTCTGATCGACTATTACTTTCATTTAATGATGTTGTTACTTTGTAGTTTATCTCTGGCATCATAACAGTTGATATTGTATTCATTTTATCCATAAAACCTGAAACTATATGTGAGATTTCTCATCAGTATTCTTTTGTTCCTTCTTGGTCTACATATTCTTTAGTGATCCTATCAGTGCTATTATCATCTAAAGAATGTATGATTTTATTTTCGTCAGTAATGTTGACATTATTTTTCTTTTGTCATTCTTTAGTTACCAATGTTGATTTTATTTTTGAAATCATCTCATTTAAGTTCGATATTGGCTCATTCCTCATGAAATTACTTATATTGTCTGTTGTTTTTTCATTCTTACTTTCTTCTTCATTCTTAAATTGTTCTTCTAATACATTTTCTCACATTATATTTTCTTTTCAGAATATCAGATCTGCTGAGAAAGCAGTGTTAAATATTAGATGTTTAAAAACAGCAATTTTTACTTTATTGGTATTTAATGCTTGTAGATTGAATGTTTTGCTTTTATCAGACATGTCTCACAAAGCTTTTTCTAGAATATAAGAAGTAACAATAGTTACATCATGTCGCATTTCAGGAAGTAAAGAAACTGTTTCATCAGGAATCAATACCCCTTCTTGTGCAAATAATATCTGTAGCTGTTTTTCTTCTCATAAAGTTTCGTTTGATTGCTTTCAGATAATTTCTCATTCAAGAATATTTAAGTTTTCTTTTGTCTTCTTGATAAATTTATCATGTATCTCTTTCTCAGCAACTGATTCTGTAGATTCGTTAGAATGATTATTGTTGTTTTCTAAATTTCAAAATTTCATTTGATCATTCAATAAGTAAAAAAGAGTATTAATATTTTAAATAATAAATTAAATATGTCAAATATTACTATTTTATCTTTGTCACACTGATTGGTTCTATTTCGTATATATTAATAACACTATTTTTAGTGTTTTTATAATTTTTACCTATAATATGAAAAAGATTATTGGTATTTTCTTGTCAATGTCTTTATTAGCTTCTGCTACTTTTGCTTATACTCCGGAGCAAAATGATGAAAAGCTACTAGAACAATTGGAAACAAGAGTAGATATGATTGTTGATAAACATGAAGATAAAGTAGAAAAAATCCTAGTAAGATTGGATTTTGTTCTAGATAAAATATCAGAAGATACTAGAGCACACTACATTCTAGGTAATTTGTACGACATGTTGTTAGAAGCTACTTGATCTTCTCAGTCTGATGTAGATGATCTATCTATGAACGTATTAAATACAAAAAGAAGTTTAGAGCACAAGAAAAAGGCTGTTGATATGAAAGATAAAGCTAAAAAAATGAGAGAAAATGCTAGATTAAAGAGGAATAATGATGATAACGATGATGATAACGATGATGGTAACGATGATGATAACGATGACGAAGAAGATGATAACGATGACGAAGAAGATGATAACGATGACGAAGAAGATGATGACGACGATGATAACGATGATGACGATGATGACGACGATGATGACGACGATGATGATGACGACGATGATATTGACTAGTATGTATAATCAGATAAAAAAATCACTATAATTAGTGATTTTTTTTATTGCATTCTCTGCAAAATTATATGAAAAAGTAGTACCATTGTCTCTTAAAATCAGTATATACTGTAACGATATATTCTCCATTTGGAGATTTTTTTAATCAATAATAGTTTATGTCTGAATCAGGAAAATCAATATTGCGTTTTGATAATGTGACTTTCGCATTTAACGATGGTAAGCATATCATCTTGGAAGAAGCAAATTTTTCAGTTCGTGAAAATACAAAAATAACCATTATGTGACAGAATGGTGCTGGAAAATCAACGATGTTTAAATTAATTCTATGAGAATTGAAACCAAAGATGTGAAAAGTGAACTTGGATTGAAATGCAAAAGTTGCTATTTCAAGACAGGTAATTCCAAGAGATCAAATGGACTTCACAGTGACAGAGTATTTTGCTACAGCGTTTGAAGAGAAAGATCACCAATTAGATAGGAAAGTCATAAGAGTATTAGATGAGGTGAATTTGCCTGGCGTAGATGTAAAAAAGCCTTTACATACATTTTCTTGATGACAACAAGCTAGATTATTGCTTGCGCATGCACTCATTCAAGAACCTGATATTTTACTCTTAGATGAACCAACAAATAATCTTGACGCTGACGGTATAGGAAATTTAATTACTTTTCTCCTTTCTTATGAGAAAACGGTTATTGTAATTTCTCATGATGCGGATTTTTTGAATATGTTTACAGACTGAGTACTATATCTCAATCGTGATCGTAAGTTAGTGGAACAATATCGATGAGATTACTATGATGTAGTTGATCAGATACAGGCAGCGATTGATAAAGAAATAAAACAGAATGCAAGAATGGAAAAACAAATAGAACATGCTAAAGACAAAATAAATGAATTCTCGAATAAATGATGAAAAATGAGAAAGATTGCAAAGAAAATGAAAGCAGAAGTTGAGCAAGCGGAAGAAAATAAAGTCGAAGTGAGAAAAGATGATAAGACAATAGCACCATTTATTATAGAATTTGAGAACTTTGTAGGACCGATTGTTACAATCAATTCATTGTCTCTAATGTGACCTGATTACACACCAATAGATGTTCCTTTTAATTTAGTTCTTAAAAAGAAACAAAGAGTCTTGCTAGAATGACCAAATGGAATCGGAAAAACCACCTTACTCAAAAGATTAGTCAATGAACAAGCTGATTCTGGAGCAGTATTGGCTGAAGAAATGAGAGTATGATACTATAGTCAAGACTTTAATGCCTTGGATATGAATATGGTTGTACGGGATGCCTTACATGAGATTACCAATGAAGCAACAGACCAGATGGTATATAAAGCTGCAGCAAGAATGTTGCTTACAGGTGAACTTCTTAAGCAACCTATTTATACTCTATCTGAAGGTCAGAAGTGACTGCTATGCTATGCAAGATTTGTCTTACAAAAACCACATCTTCTTATTTTAGATGAGCCTACTAATCATATTAACTTCCGTCATCTTCCAGTAATTGCTGAAGCATTAAACAAATATGAAGGTGCAATTCTTATGGTAAGCCATGATGAACATTTTCTGAGTCAATTAGATAGAATTGAAAGAGAGGAATTGGGGAGATTGGTAGGGAGGTAGAACTTATTTCTACCCTTTTTTTATAATTCAGTAAACTTATTGAAATTAACTCATATATACTTACATTATACGTATTTATAGAAATGTACATATGATCAAAAATCAACATTTAGTTGCTGTTTGTGTCGTAGTCTTTTAATAGAAGATACATTTTCTATAAGTTTAGAATCAATACATCTTCTTCCTATATCCTATATAGGTTTTTTTTATCCTTATGAAATGTCATGAAAACTATTTGATTGCTATGAGGTATGAGTTGGGAATCATCACTTGAATATTATCGTATTATTAATCAACTTGTAAAAGCAAAACTATGATGATTACATTCTGCAAAATGTGTTATGTATTCTGTGGATTTTCATGAGATTGAAATTCTTCAACATCAATGAAAATGGGATGAATTGACTAAAATCATGATCAAAGCATGAGAATTTCTCGAAAATGCATGAGCTGATATGTTAGTTATTTGTACTAACACAATGCATAAGATGGCAGAGGATATGCAAAAATCTTTACAAATTCCAATCGTTCACATTGCTGACGCAACAGCTATAAAGATTAAGTCTCTTTGATTACAAAAGGTATGATTATTATGAACGAAATTTACTATGGAGCAAGATTTTTATTCATGAAGATTGAGAAAACAACATTGATTAGACATTATTATTCCACATGTAGATCAAAGACAAGTCGTGCATGATGTGATTTATAATGAATTATGCCAATGAAAAGTTTACGACGAATCTAAAAAAACATATATTTCAATCATTAATGATTTACAGGAACAATGAGCAGAATGAGTTATTTTATGATGCACTGAAATTCCTCTTCTCATCACACAAGACGATACTTTACTTCCAGTACTTGATACAACATACATTCATGCTGAACAAGCTGTTGATTTAGCATTAAGTTAAGGGATCATCTTGTCAATATATAGCTTGATAAATAAAATTTATTGCATCAATCTGTTATATATATATTATCATACTATGAAGCAGTTGAAAATATGAAGGCATGGAGATCAGAAAATAACGAGCAGTGAATCTGCAAGTATTCAAAAGTACCTAAAGGATATAGATAAAATACCATTGATCACAATTGATAAAGAAGTTGAGTTGGCACAAAAAATTCGTAATTGAGATAAGAAAGCACTAGAAGACTTGGTAAATGCAAATTTAAGATTTGTAGTCAGTGTTGCTAAGCAGTATAAAAGTCAATCATTATCTTTATGAGACCTGATAAATGAATGAAACTTGTGATTATATAAAGCAGCAGAACGTTTTGATGAAACTAGATGATTCAAATTTATAAGTTATGCTGTTTGGTGGATACGTCAATCCATTATATCCGCATTACAAGAATCTTGATTTAAGAAACTGCCTTTAAATAGAGTAAATGATTTGAGAAAAATTCGTTCATTTAGAAATGATTTTTTTAATGAATACCAAATAGACCCAGATTATCAGACAATAGCAGAGGCATTAACGATGAAAAAATCTGAAGTACAAAATCTTATGGAATCCCAAAATAAAAGATCTTTAGACGATTCATTTTCTAATAATGATGATTCAAGGGATTATCATGCAGTTATATCAGATACACTATTAGACAATCCTGATACTAGTATACAAACATGAACACAAAACGAACAATTATTTGATCTACTCTCATGAATTCTAACAGAAATAGAGCTTGATGTACTTAAGAAGAAATTATGAATCTGAACTGATTATGAATCAACTTTTGAAGACATATGAAATCAAATGTGATTAACTAGAGAAAGGATTAGGCAAATATACAAAAAGTCTATTAGTGAATTAAGAAAAAAATGAGATTTATTCGAAGCGTTAGTTGCATGAGATCTAGATGCTTCAAAAATATGAAGTAATTTTTCAAAGAGATCTAAAATTCAGAATTCAAGTAAGTCTGTTGAAAAATATCAACATTCAAAATTAAAAAAACATCCGCTTAACGATATTAAAAAACAAGAGATAGTATTATATGGACATCAACGTGAGGCTTTAGATACTACATATAGAATCCTATCGGATCGAGTATCGTGAGAAAAAGTATGTGTGAAACCTCAAGAAATTGAGTCTGCAATATTATGGCGATCATCTATGTGATCTGGAAAAACCATCATGGCGTGAAAATTAATTGAGGAATATATCTATGGAAATAAAAAGAAACTTGAAAAGCTAGGACTAGATCTATCTCATCTTCGTATTGTATGGTTAAGTCACGAAACATGAGTTATTAACCGTGGTTATGAATGATTATATATTGGAGACAGTAAGACTCCATCAATTTTTTCCAAATCTTTCCAACAGAAGACTTCAGCTCATGTAATTCATACTCACTCTAAAAACCAAAGAAATATTAATGCCTATTGATCTAAGGATATATCCATTATATTTACCACTATACAATCATTAAAATCCAATAAATATTTAAACCCGAATCATCAAGATTCCATCTTAAAAGAAGCTCCACATCTTTATGTTTATGATGAAGGACAAAGCTTGCAGTGACTTACTTATGGTCCAGAAATTAAACGTAGAATTGATAATCAAAAACTGCATACATGACATAAATCATTTCTCCTTACTATGACATGAACACCCACCAAAAGAACACTCCAAATGGCCTGAGATCCAATTGTATATCGTTGATTATCTGAGCATATTCAGAGTGATTATAGCCCTCCAATTAAATATCATTTTATTCAATCTTTTGAGTGAATTAATTTTAATCAAAAAATAGCTGATGCAAAAGAACAAATTCAGTTAGAAAGTAACAATTTCAAAAAAAGACATATTCTCAGTGAATTGAAAAAAGATATTTCTGAAGTAGTTCCTGAATTTCCTGATGAAGAAATAATGGTATTTGATATGTTAATGCGAATGCAAAGGCGATATGAGCAAGATTGAAAATTAGGATGAGTAATCGTATACTGTAAGAACATAGCAACAGCTAAACGTATTTCAGTGTATATCAATGATCAGATAAAGGAGAATGATTTTTTTCAGTGAGAGTCTTTTTTAGCTGCGCCTTACCATCATTGATCTTCCGATCAAGTATTAAAAAGTTTCAAAGATGAGAAAATAAAATTTATAGTTGCGATAAACAAAATGAATCTAGGCCATCATATTCCAACAGCTTCAAACATGGTTTTTAGCCATGATATAGACTCTCCCACTATCCCTGAGCAACGTTTTTCAAGAATTTTAAGTCAATCAAATGAAGCAAGGTATTTAGATTACACTTGAGTGATAGGTCGTTTAGTAAATGCAATTTGACTTCAAGAAGATACTGCAAATGTATCCTCATCTAAAATATGGGATTGAAGTGATTCAATAAAATCAGAATGAAAGAGTTCTAAGGTTCAGATCTCAAGTCACTGATTATTGGCTTTTGATAATATGTATACTCCTTATTCTCAGGAAATGGATATAACTAGTGTACTTAAAGAAATAATGTGAATTGAATCAGAAGTTCTTGTACCTAAACCATCTTGAGAGCAAATAAGACAAGATTATAAAGAATGATTATTCACAAAACATGATCTTAATGTGAAGAATCGAAGAAAACGTTCAATGCTGCTAAATCAAATTTATAAAAATGAAGATTGGTCTTATCCTAATCATATCATAAGTTTAAAAATACCTTTGTGATGAAAAAAATCTGATTCAAATAGTATTGATTTTATACTTTCTTTAATAGAAGAAACAGAGTATTCCGCAAAGAAACCAATGATTTCTAGTTTTCAAGCAAAGGAATTATTTCATTCTTGATCACTTGATGATGCTTTCTGATGGATGAAGAAAGTAAATTCAGATAAAAAGTTCTTTGTACCAAAAACATGAATTGCAGTAGAATATAGAAAGATAGCGGAGATGACAAATGAAATCACTAGTAGTTATCCTTATAGATTGCCAATGGATACAACAGCTTTTATACGTTTAGTGGCTTGAAAAGAAGCATCTTCACTAAAGCATTTGTACCAGTTTTTCTATGATTTATGAGTTGATACAACTCCTTATGTCAAAAATGCTGGGCAAATGAAAGATCTATTCAATAAGTATTTAATTTTATTTTGTAAACATCAATGAATCACTGTAAATGAAGATTTTGATATAGCAGTAGAATTTGTGTTTACTACTCAAAAATTTAAAGAATTCGCTTTACGATATAATAACACATATTCTAAATCTGAATCACTCAAAATGCGTTCTACTATCACTTCATTATGTTATATAGCTTGAGTATGAAAAGAATTAAAGGAATTGAAAAGACGATTAATTTGAGAGAAAAAACAGCTATTAGGAATTGAAATTCTTGAAGATTATAGAAATTGAGTTCTTGATATAAGCCAGCTAAAAGATGCTACGTATTATAAAAAATATCTAAAAATTAAATCAATGAATGACAAAAAAGCATGAATTAAAAGATACTATCCAAAAACAAGATATGATATGTTAAGATTAGTGTGAAGATATTATTGAAAGGAACTTGATTCATCAATAATCCACAAATGAATTCAGTCTCATAAGCATATTAAACAACTTTTCTTATGAAAAGATTTAGAAATAGAGAGAAAGAAAGCTACGTTAGCAGATTACAGTGTATTAGTTAGGAATGGTGAGTTAACTGAGGACATTATTAATTGAGGTAGATCTAGATGGGAGGCTCGAGCAAGAGAAATAAATAAACAATGAAAATATGCATTTTCTATACATACTTACTATATTAGTGCAACAAGTGTTATAACATGATTATCTAGATCAGATATTCAAAAATGAGGAACAACTTGATTAAGGATCAATTTACTATCTTATCGACAAAGTTTATTTGATAATGCGTCCATTGATTCTCACTAGTTATTTCCATTTAATACTACATCACTTGCTAGGTGGACATATAGAATCTGATGCTTTATTTCCAATAAGTTTTATAATGTGTTCCTCAAAGTTTTCTTCTTTCACTAATGCAGGATTTTGTCGATTATCAGTAAAGCGTCAGTGGAAAAATAATTCAAATTGTCAGTTGTTTTTCTTGAATAAATAGTTGTCAGGAGTGCATTGTGCATCAAATTCTTTTGCTATTTCTTGAGATTCATCATATAAATAGGAAATTGTAATTTTTTTGATTTACTAAGTATCTGCATAAACTCAAAAGAATCTTCTTGAATATAATCTGCATTATTACTGTTTATACAAATGAATCCAATTTCAGGATATTTATTTTGTAGATGTATAATAATAGGCCATGTAGCTATTGCATATGGGCAATGATTACAGGCAAAAATAACAGCAAGTCATGATTTATTATTAAAATTATCAGGTCAATAATAATTATTATCTACTCACATTGCCGAGAAATTAGGAGACAAATAGCCAATTTTTTTGGTTTTTGATTCTAATAATACCATATTTAATATAAAGTTAAAGTATATCTTAATGTGTTTCCTCACAATCCTTATCATGACAATCTTTATGAGTATCAGCATGATGTGAATCGCAATGAAATTTACGATGAATCAATAACTCTCATCGGTAAATGACTAATCAAATTCATATGATACTCAGAAAAAGAACTACATTACTTACATGTCAATCTGAATGAACTGAAATTGTTTCGGCTCATATGTAGATATGTAATATAAAGTGTGCGAGTATAGGTATATAACTTGCAAAGAATTTCACTTTGACTTTTGATGAAGATGCTCTTATGAATCATCATATAAGTAAGATCAATCGATATAAGGCATGTCAAATTCAAATTTTTGATATTAATCCTATTTCTGGTAACTCATGAAATATTATTATTACCAGAAAAATTTCTATGATAAGGTAGAAAAAAAGATGTTTAAAAAATGAATTTTTCATAATTTATATAATGATATAGTAAACTGCTATCTATACATAAATTATCGCCACATAAAAGACAAAGAAATGTATATTTTTTGTATAAAGTATGTAAAATGTATATAATAGTAAACATACAATATTTATTATGTCAATAATATGAAAAAAATAACTTCAACCGAAATTGATACAATTATATCCAGATACATTACTCGAAAGCACTCAAGGAGTTGATGACACTGAGGTCAGCATGTGAACAAAAAAGAGACTAAAGCTGAGGGCTATCTACATATACATGAGTGTACATTATTTACAATCGAACAGAAAAATCGATTACTTGAAAAATACCATAATCATATTAGTAAGCAAGGTGTGTTAAGATTAACATGCCAAGAACAGAGGAAATATCATCAAAATCTTGAGACATTAAAAAAACATTATAAATTATTGTTACAGGAATTATGAAATGAGATTATCTTTGACCTTCTACATCATCATAGAAAACACCGTAGATAGTTAATTCTCTAAGATAAGCGCCATAAAATGAAAATATTAATGCTTATAAAAACAAGATAGTACATTCGAAATAGTACTTTTCTTTGTCTTTTAGAGTGTTTTGTTACTGTATGTTGTAGGCTACTAATTCTAGTTAGAATGTCGCCATGTTTATTTTGAATTAATCAAGAAAGTATTTGTTGTGAACTAAATAGCTGAGACTTATTTGATCTTATAATGTTTTCTTCGATATGTTGAAATAGAGATGTTAATTTTTTGCTATTTTCAATGAAATCATTTTTAAATCACTGTTTTTTGCTAGAATTTGTTTCATTTCTACTAGTATCTATTGTTGAAATTATTTTTACATTCTTATCTATTGTTGTGTTTGATATATTATCTTTTGATTTTACAGTTCATGAATCTTCTATCTCAATGTAATCATTTAGTATCTTTTCAATATCTTCAACATTTAAAAATACTTTATTATTTACCTTTTTTGTATTTACAAAACCTTTATTTATGTAATTATAGAATGTTTGTCTTGTTTTATTGTACTTTTTAACCGCTTGATTAATATGTATAAATCAGGTGCTCATATTGTTTGATTACTGATAAATACAAAACATATACTTATTTTTTACACATATGCAAACAATTATCAAAATTACATTTGGTATTGACTTTATTATTTTTTTTACTATAAAAGTATCAATTTGTCATAAGTTTGTATATTAGTAGTATACTAATTGATCGACATACTATAATAAAAACATATAAATAATAACTACAATATATGCACAAAAAATATTTTTGCATAGAAATTTTTCTTTGTTAAAAATTTTTTATTATTATACCTTCACTTATGAAAAGTGTTAATATGATTCTACGTTTGGCTTTAGTTTTTATGCTCTTTTTTGATGCATTTAGAGTACTGCCGATTTTGACATCTACTTGATCTACATGATCAGATGATGTAAGTTATTCTGCAGAACAAGTTTTTGCTTGAGATGAATGTACAACAAATTTAGATTGTAATGATTGAATAGTTTGTACAACAGATATATGTAATAGTAATTGATTATGTGAGTATTCTGATCCATGTCCTGGATCAACTTGTACAAATAATAATGGATCTCCACAATGTGGAACTCCACCTGTTTGTACTAACTGACAAAGTCAATCTTGTTCTAATATGCCTAACGGGAATCCGAACAATAGTCCTTGTCAAGAATGAACACAATATTGTTCTTGATGACAACGAGGAGCATGTACATGAGAAGTTACTCCAGTTGCAGAAGTATGTTGAGATTGAATTGATAATGATTGTAATGGTATTGTGGATCAATATTGCTGATGTAGTGATGCTGATAATGATTGAGTTTGTGACAATGTAGATAATTGTCCAAATACACCAAATGCATCTCAAACTGATAATAATAATAATTGAATATGAGACGCATGTGAAACATGTGAACCTAACAGTTGTTCATCAAATCAATGTTGATGGGTATCTGATGGTTGTGGATCAAGTATTTATTGTTGATCATGTCAATGTATTCCAATCAACCCATGTGGTGCAAACGATTGTTGAGTAGAGCAAGATAATTGTTGAAATTCAGTGCAATGTACTGCATGATGTACAAATCCAGAAGTATGTGACTGAGTAGATAATAATAATAATAATCAAATAGATGAGTGATTCCCAGATTCAGATAATGACTGAATTGCCGATTGTGTGGATAATTGTGATGACGTACATAATCCATGACAACAAGATAGTGATAATGATTGAGTAGGTGATGCATGTGAACAATGTACGCCAACGAATTTTTGTTCTACATATAGTTGAAATTGTAGTGATGTTATTGATGATTGATGTTGAAATCTGATTCAGTGTGAATGTCCAATAGGTAATTATGATTTAGCATTAATTAAATTACATCAAACTACTTGAAATTGACCATTCTCTTACACTGTTTGAGATTTAGTTACCTTTGATATAACAGTTTTCAATCAAGGTACACTTCCAGCTTCGTCAATTCAAGTTATGGATTATATTCCATTAGGACTAACTTATGATAGTAGTTCTCTTAATGCATTTGTTTCTTGAAATCAAGCGATATTCTATATTCCTTGAACAATAAATCCTTGAGGACAATATTCGTTTTCAATAACATTTGAAGTAAATGGTGCAGCATATGGACCAATTACAAATGATGCTGAGATTATTGCAGACAATGGTGATGATAGTGATAGTACAACTGATACAACAAATGGTAATGATAATGAGATTAATAATGAAATAGGTTTAACTCCTGCGACAGGTGATGAAGATGATCATGATTTTGAAACTATTCAAGTTAATGATGATCCAGTATGTGATCCGAATGCTCCCGAAGTATGTGATGGTATAGATAATAATTGTAATTGAGCAGTTGATGAATGATTAAACGAAGAAAGAGCTTGTACTGCTTGAGTTTGAGCTTGTTTAGCAACATGAGTAGAAGGAAGACAATGTGAAAATGGAAGTTGGGAATATGTATCTTGTACAGCAGTACCAGGAAATGCTGGAACAGAGCAATGTAATGATAACATAGATAATGACTGTGATTGATATATTGATGAAGATGCATCTTGTAACGAAGTATATGATCTAGCGTTGAGAAAAACATTAAGTAATTCTACGCCGGGTCCATTTCAAGCGTGAGATTTAGTGTCATTTAATATAAGAGTATTGAATCAATGAAATGTTACTGCAAATAATATTATAGTAAGAGACTATATACCTACTTGATTATCATACGTAAGTAGTGCTGCGCCACTAGTATGATCAGCAACGGCAACAACATTGGATATGAACTTTGGAAGTGTTGCTGCAGGGGCATCAAAGGTAAGAAGAGTAACATTTAGAATCGATACATGATTTAGTGGAACAATAAGAAATGATGCAGAAATTTCTGGAAGTGATTGAGATGATATAGATAGTACAGCAGATACAACAAATGGAAATGATGATGAAGTAAACGACGAAGTAAATAATGGAGGAGGAGACGAAGATGATCATGATTACGAAGACATAACAGTAATAGAAGTAAATAATGATGTATATGATCTAGCGTTGAGAAAGACATTAAATACAGCAGGACCATTCCAAGCAGGAGACTATGTATCATTTGATATAGAAGTATTCAACCAAGGAACGATAGATGCAAATAATGTTGTAGTAACAGACTACATACCAAACGGATTGACATACTCAAGTAGTACAGCACCGTTAGTATGATCAGCAACAGCAACATCATTAGATATGAACTATGGAAGCATAGTAGCAGGATGATCGAAAGTAAGAAGAGTAACATTTAGAATCGATACATGATTTAGCGGAACAATAAGAAATGATGCAGAGATCTCAGGAAATGATGGAAACGATGTAGATAGTACAGCAGATACAACAAATGGAAATGATGATGAAGTAAACGACGAAGTAAATAATGGAGGAGGAGACGAAGATGATCATGATTATGAAGACATAACAGTTGATAATGTAACTTGTGTTGAAAGTCCTGAGATTTGTGATGGTATTGATAATGATTGTGATTGAGTTGTAGATGAATGATTAGATACTACAGTTACATGTTCATCTTGAACATGAGAATGTAGAGCAACATGAACTAAGTTAAAAGAATGTGTAAATTGAAATTATGTATATGGTACATGTAATGTGACTGTATGATCATGATCAGAAGAAATATGTGATGGTATAGATAATGATTGTGATGGTGATATTGATGAAGAATTGACTCAAGAAATTAGATGTTGAAATACTGATGTTTGAGTTTGTTCATACTGAACGCAATCACAAGTATGTTGAAATGGAAACTGGTCAGATGTAGGTACATGTGAATGAGGTGTAACAAGTGTAACAGAAGTATGTGATGATCAAGTTGATAATGACTGTGATTGATATATTGATGAAGAATGTGTTAACTTCGTTTATGATTTAGCATTATCAAAGACATTAAATTCTAGTACACAATGACCATTTGAAGCATGAGATACTGTAACATTTGATATTATTGTTATTAATCAATGAAACTTAAATGCAATGGATGTATCTGTAATTGATTATGTTCCGACTTGATTAACATACCTTAGTTCATCAGTAGGAAGTAATGCTGTAACAATTACTTCATGATGAGATGTAATTATGGATTTATCTCCAGTAGTTATATGAGGTAGTGTTACAGAAACTATTAGTTTTATTATCGATGACTGATTTACTTGAGAAATTGAAAATTGGGCTGAGATTGAATCTGATGATGGAGTAGATAGAGACAGTATGCCATCTAACTGAAGTAAAAATACAGATGATGATGACAATGCTATAATAAGTATTGCAACAACAGATGTATATGATCTAGCATTAACTAAATCATTAAATTGATCAACTTCAACATTCGATGTAGGAGATTCGGTTACATTTACAATCAAGGTAACTAACCAAGGTGATATTAACGCAAGTAATATACTTATTACAGATTATATACCTGCATGATTAACACTAGATGATTCTAACTGGACAAACAATAACGCTGATGGAGTAGCAACTACTACAACAACAATTGGAAGTCTAGAGGCTTGAGACTCTGTTAGTATACCAATTACATTTACTGTAAATAATGATTCTAATTGAAGAATTGTAAATCGAGCAGAAATTGAAACTGATAATGGAAATGATATTGATAGTATTCCATGAAACGAAAGTAGAAATACTGATGATGATGATAATGCTGTAATAAATATTTCAACTGATAACGAATACGATCTTGCTTTAAGAAAGACAGTACCTTCATCTTCTTATTATGAATGAAATCAAATTATTTATACTATAGAAGTATTTAATCAATGAGATATTAATGCAAACAATATTGAAGTAACTGATTATATTCCTGATTGACTAGAATTTGTTAGATCATCAGCTGATGTTATTTTAGAAAATACTAATAAAGTAGTTCTAGATTTTGGATCAATTTCTGCAGGAGCATCTGAGACAGAAACTATTACGTTTATGGTTGAAGATAACTTCCGTTGAGAAATTCAAAATATTGCAGAAATAACGAGAGACAACTGAGTAGATATAGATAGTACAGTTGATTCAAACAAATCTAATGATGTTTTGGTTAATAATATTATAAACAACTCTAGAAGTGATGAAGATGATCATGATGAAGCAGTTGTAGATATTCTTAGAAGATCATCATGATGAAGTTGAGGAAGAGGGGGAAGTAATTACTGTGGTGATGGAATCACAAGAAATGGTGAACAATGTGATGATGGAAATTATGTAAATTGAGATTGATGTGACAGAAATTGTCATATAGAATCAACAACTCCACATGACCCTACTGTATGTCAAGTCTCATCACGATGTTGAGATGGAATCATAAATAATGGTGAAGTTTGTGATGATGGTAATAATGTAGATTGAGATGGATGTAATCATGACTGTTTCAAGGAAACGGTAGTAGTTACAACACCAATTCCAACTCCTAAACCTAAGCCAAAACCTAAACCTAAACCTGAGCCTGTAATTCCATTTATACCGCCAGTGAAGCAACCTATTGTAATAGAACCTTTGACTCTACCATATATTCTTCCTGAAACTTGAGTAGTTAATAATTGATTAATCAAGTGAAGATTATGACTAATAACTTACTTGCTAAGAAAAGAAGAAGAGCTTAGTTAGTACTACATAAAATTTAATAAGAGTTCCCTTTCTGATGCAAATGAGAAAGGGAACTTTTTATAAAACATGTAAAAATAATTCTATTTCTATATAATAGTGTAGTTTAATGGTTGTATTTATGCTATAATTTGTTATTATTTATATATCTATATTAAATTAAAATTATGCGTTATAAATTACTTTCAGTCTTTTTCACACAATTGATTTTATGAGTCCTTTTAGTGCTTTTGCTTTTTCCACAAGATTGAATTCTTTTTCAAATTATTCGAATTATTTCTGCATCATTATTGCTATTTTATCTTCCTTGATATCGAATTTGATATATTTTCTTTGCAGAATCAGATATTTCTGCTTTTGAAAGGTTTATGATAAATTTTTTAATATCAACTAGTCTGGTTATCCTAATAGCTTATTATCTATATTTCACTACGTCAAATGTATCAACTATTTCAATCTATCTAATATCTTGATTAATTATCTTATTATCTATTGCTATTGTGCTAGTTCGTCGAAGAAATTGATATTCAAATCCTGAAGATTCATAAACTTACTGGGAAGATTTATTCTAACCAAATAATATGACTCACCATCACCTATTTGCCTTATTGGTATCAGTATGAAGTTTAATACCAAGTATAGTTTGATGGTTTTTTGTTGATGAAAGATTCTTCTATGTGTCATTTGTTCAATTTTTTATAATTGTAATATTATACTCAAATTTTTATTCTAAAATTAGGCCTAAATCGACTATCTCTTTAACTATATTGATCACGATATGTAGCATATTATTATTACAATTTATGTTTATCTATATGCTTTGATGGTGATTCTACATAAGTATTTTGAATACGTTGCTTCTTTGATTCCTTTTCTTTTGCTTATTGTCAATAGTTACTCTATGAAATGGTACTATATTTCATTTTAAAAAGAATGTACACTTTGTTAGAATAACAATTTTAGCGCTTTTATTGACGAATTTTATCAATTTTTTCCTTCTTAATAAAACTTCAGTTAAGTGAGATTTACAACAAGAAATAAGTATCGATGTTGCAACCATAATTGATAAGAAAACTTCAAATATAGAGAATGATAGAATTTTATCACATTTTTTCTCATTAAATGAAGAAATAACCTATTGAAAATTAATTTTTAAGCTCTGGGAGTTATTTGACTGAAGTGTAGATGTGTCACAAAGTCATACTTTTTCGTATATATGACAAGAAGAAGTGTTATATCCTTCATTTTTGTATGCTGTCAAAAAAAGAATGATTTGAACTTCTTTGGATCCAAATAAGGTTGTGAAGTGTTGAAACCTATTTGCTTTGCTTTGAATAGCTCAATGATGGGATTTAGAGTATACTTCAGAGGATATTATCACCGTTTTTCGATCTGAAGCTGAAAAAAATGGATATTTAGAGTACTGATGTATAGACAGCAATACGCTTGTAACATGAAAAATGTTGCCATAAGTGTATATACTAGAGTTATTTTTTACATATTTCAAAGGTGAAACCTAACTCTATCATTTGTAAATTAAACACCTTTCAATATCTTACTATTATTGTTTTTATTTATTTTATATTCGTTTATGAAGTTTCGTGTTTTGTTTATACTCATAACAACATTGTTGTTCAGTAGTACTGCGTATGGTTTGAGTGATATATCAGCAAAAGAAGCAATTTATTGAGACTTGTTTTTGGAGTCAGCTAGTTTAGTGTATACCCCACCGACCTGGTTTCAACCACATAGTTTGTCTTCTGCTCCAACTGATGCTAGTTATTGGATTAATGATGTCCTCCCATATGAAGAAGATAGATATGAAGATATATACTTAGTTATTCCTCAACTTTGATTGGTAACACCAGTGGTTCAAATCCCAAAATGAGGAAGTGATTACACAAATATGAAGAATTGATATCAGATTGATATTAATAAATATCTAGTTTCATGAATTATAGAATATGCAAGTAGTGTGAAACCATGATATTGGGGAAAACGTATTGATTTCTGACATAGTAATTATTTCAAAGATAAGGCTTGAAGATATAAAAGTATTTTTGCTAGTTTGATGGCACTAGATCCAGGTGATCAAGCTTGGTATTTTGTGAAAAATCAATCATGAGGTTATGATTTAGAAAGATATCAAGTGGATCAATCATTTAATGTTAATCCAACAGAATGAGTTAAATATATGGCTCGAGATGAAGAAGGAGCTGATGCATTAATTTTTTGATGTACTCATTGATTAGACTGAAGATGGATGATTCTGGCAAGTTATATGGGTGAACCAATGTGAAAACCAGTTCCATATGTTGATCCTTTTGCAAATTTAGATAGCACTCTAAGATGGAGAGTAAGTAAACAAATTAGAAAAATAAATCGATTAAAAACAAATGCAAAGAAATATGAAATAGTACAATTAGTGAAAGTAATATGAAATATTAGAGAGAAGAAGTGAAATAGTTTAACAGCAGCAGAAAAACTATTATTGGATTTCATTGAACATGAGTTAGTAGCTATTTTCCCTGGATAAACATACTATTTTAATTTTATAATATTTGTGCTGTGATGAAAAAAGTTATCTCAATATCTTTGATATGAATGCTACTTTTTTGAACAAGTTTTTGATTGACGCCTAAAGCTGATAAATGAGTTGTAACTATATCTTCTGATGCATTAGAATGGCAATCTCCAACATGGTTTACCCCTTTTCCTTTAGAAAAGGCTCCTGAGGATATTGAATATTGGACCTGAATATTGCCTTATAAAGAAGATAGAAATGATGATATGTATATTGTATTACCAACGTTATGACTTATTACACCTGTAGTATTTGTTCCAGAATGAAGTAAAGACTTCAAGGATATGACTTCATGAAGAGAGATAGATATTAATGATTATCTTCCAGAATGAGTTATGCATTATCCAGGAACTTGAATTCCTTGAGAAGTTGCAAATCCAGTTATCTTTGGGCATAGTAATTTTTTTAAAGATAGAGAAGGAAAGTATAAGAGTATCTTTGCAGATTTGATGAATTTAGATGCAATATCTAGAGATGAAATGCGAGTTTATGTAAAAGTTGATTGAGAATATGAGTTACGTAAATTCACAATAGATGAATCTTATGAGACAACTCCAGATGATGTATGAATTTTAAAACCAAAATGATGAAAAGAATTGACAGTGTTCGCATGTACAGAATGATTGAAATGAAGATGGATATTAAGATGAAAGTTAGTTGAAAATAATGAGTTATTAGTGCCATATAAGATGAAGTATAGAATGTCAGACATTCTAGATTCATTAGAAAATAGTCCCAGTAGACAGAAAATAATTATCGAATGAGTCAAAAAGATTAAAGATGTTAGAGAATCAATGCCAACATCTTGATTAACATATGACGATAAAATGAAAAAATATGTTGTAAATTGGATAGAGAGAGAATTAGTAAAATTATATTAAGTATCACTTATATAAAAAACTTCCATTTAAGGAAGTTTTTTTATACTACTTTTGTCCTTTGAAAATGATCTTTTAAAGTTGCTGCGATTTTTTTGACTTTTTGACAGTTGGCCTTATCTGCCATATATTTTGTTGCATGTTCCATTATAGGTCTAACAGATTGAATTCTTCTTCAGAAATTTTCCATCCATTGATGTCTTGGAAAAATCCAAAAATGAAAGTTGTGATTTGAATCTTCATTCTGAAAAAAATATACATCTTCAATATGTAATACATCAAACATTAGTTTACGTGTTTTTGATAATAATGAAATAAATTCATGTAATTCTTCTTCAGAAAACTCATCAATTCTACGAACTTTTCTCTTTGGTGATATGATCAAAAATGCTTCAATTGGAACTTCTCGATCTTGAGATATTGTAAAATTTTTTGAATTAAATACTATGTCGTGTTTAAACAATATATTCATTGATCTGCCAAATAGTATAATAAACACTTTGTAAAATAGTCTATTTAGATATAAATACAAATCAATTATTGTCTTTATTTAGAATATGAAAAAACTTCATCCCTTAATCCATTCGATACTATCTTTATCTAAAGCAAAACGCTCTAGAGATGAAGTAGTGAAACTTAAAAGATCTTGGGCAAAAGCAAACTGAGAGAATAAAGTTCCCACAAATTTACAAGTCCTTAAAACCTTCTATTGATTGAGAACAGCTGGAGAAATAGAAGATAATGATTGGATTGAATGACTTTTAAAGAAACGTTGAATAAGATCACAATCATGAATAGTTGCTGTCCAAGTGCTAACAAAACCATTTTGGTGCCCTTGAAAATGTATTTTCTGCCCCAATGATGCAACAATGCCAAAGAGTTATATCAATACTCAACCATGAGCAATGCGTGCATTACTGAACCAATTTGACCCATATAAGCAGGTA
The DNA here is from genome assembly GCA_937923605.1 of Candidatus Absconditabacterales bacterium. Lineage (GTDB taxonomy): Bacteria > Patescibacteriota > Gracilibacteria > Absconditabacterales > Absconditicoccaceae > JAHDCT01. The sequence goes on along the minus strand of CALDTY010000001.1, from coordinate 84,048 downwards.
TATAATAGATTGTTAAGTTTGACTTTAACATGACACAAAACAGACAAAATTGAAATGATAGTTCTTTGAGGTACTTGGGATGTTTATCCGAAAACATATAAGACAGAATTCATAAAAGGTCTCTATGATGCATGCAATACATTTCTTGCCTTTATGGATCATATAGAAGTAGATTTTTCTAGTGATAAATCAGCGAGATACACTGTAACCGAGAATTTTGATGTACAGTACCCGAAGTCAGTAGACGAATCAATTCGTATAAATGAAACATCACCAAATAGAGTTATATGACTAACCATTGAAACTAGACCCGAGTATGTGACCCATGAAAACTGTCAATTTCGAAGATCTTTATGAGTAACAAGAGTTGAGATGGGAATACAAACTTTACATAATCCAGTTCATGTAGCAAATGTTCGTGGTCATAATAATGAAGCTATTAGAATTGCTATGCATATGTTGCGTCAATATGGATTTAAGATTTCTAATCATTATATGCCTGGCTTATACACTTCAACACCTGAAATGGACGAAGAAACATTTAAAATTGCATTTTCTACTCCTTGGATAAAGTCCGATGAATTAAAGTTTTACCCAACAGCAGTGATACCAAATACACCATTGTATGATTTGTTTAAGTCATGAGAATATACCCCCATCAAAGATGAAGACTTAGTTTCTTTGATTAGAGTTTTTAAAACTGAAATTATTCCTCCTTATGCTAGAATAAAGCGTCTTGCTCGTGATTTTGACACAAATGAAGTTGTAGCATGAGCAAATACACCTAACCTAAGGCAACTAGTTATGAATGATATGGAAAAGGAATATAATAATGATAAACATATCCGTCATAAACAATATTCTAGATTAGGAGATGATCTAACAGCTTATGCTACAGAAAAAAAATTATTAGATAAGTTAAAAGTGCCTTATTCATGAGAGATTGAAATATATACATCTCTATCTTGAGAAGATCGAGAAATAGATAATGGGATTGAAACGTTCTGTATTTGAGAATGATTTGATATTGATGCAAAAAGAAATTTTGTTTGTTTGTGTACAAGATGCAGAGAGTATAGACATGTAGAAACATGATCACTACGTATACCATTTATGGTGGTTCGTCGTTATAGATCTTCAAATTGAGAAGAATTATTCTTAAGTATGGAGGATTCTTATTGATACCTATATGGATTTACTAGATTACTATTGCCTGACCCATGAACGTCTGTTGATTATTTATGAGTAGAGCAGTGAAAAGCACTGATAAGAGAGCTACATGTGTATTGAAATGTAGCACAATTGAACGCTCCTGTATGAGGAAAAGAAAGTAATACTGCCCAAAGCAAAGGATTTTGAGGTCAATTAATGGAAATGGCAGAAAAGATAGCATCAATTAGATGATATGAAGCATTGAGTGTAATTTCAGGTGTATGAGTAAAGTGATATTATGAAAAAATTTGATATTCTCGTGAATGAACATATATGGTCAAAGATCTATAAGTATTTTACTTAAGTATCTTTAAATTTTCGTCATAAATATAGTATTCATAAAAACATTACCACATATACTCATGCTCAGATCATAAGCACTTGTTCAACATTTTCTGCACTTCTTTTTGAGTATTCATGAGCAGATAGTAGAACTAGTCATCAAGCAATAGGGACTAAACATCATAGTGGTTTTTCATTTTTGTCATTTCATTTTTCCATGTATGGTTGAGTTGTAAATTCATTTATATATAATTAGTTATCTTATATTTATTAAGATCTAGATGTCAATAATATATTTTTTAAGAGACATATTGCTCTTTCCATTTGAACGTAAAAATACAAAAAATAGATTTCGTAGACTATTAGTTTTTCTGTTTAAACAATATCCAGCATTTTTTCGAGAGAAGCCTAGTATTTGGCGTTTATTGCTATGGCCTTTTCTATTTATTCAAACTATTTTAGGTAATAGCAGTGATATATATGATAAAAAATAGACAACTGTCTTTTGTGTTTTTGCCTTTAATGATTCTCATAAGTGCATGAGTATTTCTTTTTTTACAAAACAAAGATGCTGATCAAGATAGAAGAAATCAAATAGTAAGGGAACTAGTTTTAGTTGAAGAATGAAGAGATCAAGAATTGATAAATGTTCAGCAACAATCAATAAAGGATCAGTTAGCGAAAAGACAGACTGAATTGGAAAAAGCAATAGAAGATGCTATTGAATGAGATAAACCAATTGGAGAATCACTCAAGTGAATGCGTTCTTCTAAACAACAATATGATCTTTTGAAAAGTATATATGTAGCAACAAAGGATGAATCACTTTTGTCGATTCTTTTTCAAATTTCTTTAGATCTTAGAAATTATGATTTCGCACTGGATCATTTATGAACTATGCAAAAACTTTGATTAAGCGATTCTATAGATGTACAGACGTATTTTTATGCGTTATTTAATAGTGCCGAGATAGATTTCACTAGTCTGGCTCGTTTTCAGAAAATGATAGAAGAATATTCAGAATCAAATTTAATTTCTAAAGATGACAGAATATTTTATTATTCATTAATAGCTCTTTCTAGATGAGATGTTGTAGAATATGAAAAGTTATTACAGCAATTACAGCTATCTAAAAAGTATAGCGAATGGTTTGATCTTTATGAAAAAGCAATAGAGCGTTATGAATCGTTTGTTGATACGCCAGAGTATTATTTAAAAGGGTTACTCAGTATTTGATTATTCCAAAAGGGTTGGTATCGTCAAGTTCAGCACATCTCTCGCCAAATCATCCTTGAAGATGACTCTTATCTATTGTGATATCAGCTAAATGCTTATTCATCAGTTATGTTGAGTGATTGGGATGAAGCATTTACCTGATTAGAATATTTAAAATCTAAAGATCAGCCAAATAAAGAATTGTATTTATATCTTTGATGAATTGTGCTTTATAATCAATGAAAGTATCAAGAAGCAATTTTTTCACTTTCACAACTAAAAGAACAAAAATTTCATCAAGATGTTCTAAGATATAAATACCTAGCATTTGAAAAAATATGAGACTCAAAATGAATGATGGAAACATTATCTTTGTTAATCAATGGATGATGACTAAATGTATATGATTATTATACCATCTTTGATTCACTATTTTTTAAAGAATCTACTATATCTATTGAAGCGTTTTCTGATCAACTACTTTCTTTAGTAACTTCATGTTATGATAATATTGAAGAAGATTTTGTATATATATGTCTTTATTGAAAGGCATGAATGAATATATATTTGTGAGATTATACTAAGGCCTATCAATATTTAACTTACGCTTCGCAATGGTTTCCAGATAGAGATATTTATGAGCGTCTTGGAGATTTGGCTGTTTTATTGGATAAGACACAAGAAGCAACAAAATGGTATATAAAGGCTATTACAAGCTCATCTTTTGTAGATCAACAAGAAGATTTAAGGAATAAGATCAAACAATTAATGGAGTAAGCGCGTGTAGAGAATCCACGTACTATATAGATATTGACATCTAATTATTTATAACTATAGATGCATATGTACGCATATACTATGCATCAGGTTAATGATTCTTTGTTCTTTAATATAATTGTAAATCAATCACTAAATATTAGTGTATCATAAAATAAAATCTACTAAATGAAAAAATTAATGATTAATTCAAAACTATTATTTGCACTTGGAGATGTAATGGAGTTTCTCAATCATATTATTCATCCAGATGACCCTACAGCTCACGTTGTCATATCGCATGACTTACTAGAATTAGAATATAAAAATGACCAAACAATGTCAGAAATTATTGAACTAATAGATGATATTGCAGATTGGGAATCAGTTCAATTGATTTTAGGGAATCTAATAGATGCTGAGAGATTAACGTTTACTGATGAGTTCGATTCGAACTATCAAACAGATATTATGAATCCAGATTTAACTTGTGGGGCAATAATTCAAGATTATGTAAAAAATTATGAATTATTTCATGTTCCTACACATATATCTATTATCTTTAAAGTTGGTGACCCTGAAAATGGATTGTATTATCCATGTCTGTTGGAATTATCTTTATCTGATAGACAAGAAATTGCAAACAGTATTAATTCTTTTGAACATAATATTGAAAATAATGACAAGATAAATGAAATAATTGCAATAATTTCATCTTTAGATCTAGATTTTAACTCATTAGCGTCCAGACTGCGTAAAGAAAACTTATCAGAAGCTGATTATAGAATTAAAACTTTATCGTCTTCTACGCTTTTATATAATATTATGGCCAATACTAAAGTAAACACTATAAGTTTGGTAATTAAAGAGCTTGAAAAGCGTATTATTTTTGCAGAAGCTTAGATCTTTCTTTATGGAATGTATTCTCAATCGAAATGTTTATCAACTTCAAAACAATTTACGATATTTATTTAAAAGCCAGTTTGATTTTTCGAACTGGCTTTTTTAATTTAATTTTTAAGACATTTTCCCTTGCCTTTGCTAGTGAATCAAGTACTAATAAACTCATTGAATAATAATGCGAGTTTTATAATATCTACAGTAATCATGGAACAATTGTTATATATAGCTAATATTATTATTACTATTGGTTGAGCTTTAATTGTTATTCTAATTGTTATCCTTCTATTGTATTTAATTCGTCTTGCATTGATTGCAAAAGGAATAATTTGAGGTGTGAAGGAGACAGTAGAGTCAGCTCAGCAATCTATCTTATCACCTATGAGTATGATAGGAAGTTTTTTTTCTAACTCTGTAAATGAGTTTGATGAAGATGATGAAATATAGATTTTTGATTTGTAAATTTTTTTATTTTAGAAAAATGCTAGAAGAATGGCTAAAACTAAAGGAACTAATTTGATGATGTATTGATTAATATTATTAGCGTCAATGTTTTTAATATTTTTTGTTGGAAGAGAACTTGATCCTACTACAAATACAGAACGTATGATTATAACACCTAATTGAATAAATCATTTCTCAAAAGGTATGGATATTGCATGATGAGTTCGTCTCACTTACAAAATTGATCTATCTAAATATGCTCAAGTTTATACAAATCAACAAGAATATGCTCAAGTTACTAAATGAGTTGAGGATATAATCTTACAAAATATTGATAAGAGGGTTTCTGCGTTATGAGTTAGTGATTATTCTAGCTATATTCAAAGTTTAGATGATGGAAAATATGTTGTTGTTGAATTATGATGAGTAAGTGATTTGGATCAAGCAAAAGAAATAATTTGAAAAACCGTAGAATTAGAATTTAAGTTACCATATGAATGAGATTGAACTGATCAGAAAGTTAGTAGACAATTATATGCAGAAGAAATTTTGAAATGAGTGGTTGCAAATCCAGCAACATTTCAATTGGCTGCAATATCTAACCAGTCTGATAATGTAGTTTATCATGTTTACAGTTGAGTTTCACTAGAAGACTTGCCTTCATTTTATAAAACTAACCCATGATTGCTAAAAGATAGGGAGGTGTGAAGTGTGATACCAACATTAACTGAAGGGAACTATTGATCGGAGGTTTTAACAATAGCTTGAAATCCTCAAAATGTTACCTTAAATTGACAAGTAATTACTAAATGGAATGGGTCTCGTACAACTACTTGATCATGATGAATTGAAACCACAGTATATGACTTAGAAGATATGGTTATTTCTGATTCTCCAGCTTGGATATTAGCTACAGATCCTAAAACGTGAGATCTCCTGAATTGAGCTTTTTTCAAATATGCAAATGTATCTAGCTCTCAAACCTGACAACCAGTTGCAGTAATTAATTTTGATGATAAATGAAAACAAATATTCTGTAATATTACTGAAGTAATTGTAGGAAAGCCTTTAGCTATTTTTATATGATGAGAATTAGTTACATCTCCTGTGATTAGAGAAAAAATATGTTGATGAAGTGCTCAAATAGATTGAAGTTTTACCCCTGAATCTTCAAAAAAATTAGTAGATGATCTGAATGAGTGAGCTTTACCAGCTCCTTTGATTCTAGCTCAAGAAGAGAAAGTGTCACCTGTATTATGAGAAAAAGCTCTTTCTGGTGCTATTATCGCAGCTTGAGTATGACTCTTACTAATCTACTTATTTATGATTTGGATGTATTGACTAAAACAATGATCAGTCGCTGTCCTTACTTTGATTTCATTTATCATAGTGTTGTTATGAATTACAAAATTATTTAGATATTCATTCTCATTGAGTGGAATTGCAGCTATATTGCTTTCACTTGGTATGGGTGTAGATGCAAATGTATTGATTTATGAAAGAATTAGAGAAGAGCGTACAAATTGATTATGACGATTTGAAGCTATAGAAGAGTGATATAAGAAAAGTTATTCTGCAATTAGAGATGGTAACGTCACTACGTTGATGATCGCAGTTTTATTGTTCTTCATATGAACAAATGTATTTAAGTGATTTTGAACAATGATGATGGTAAATATTCTACTTACATTGTGAGTCATTGTACCACTTACTAGAGGCTTGCTTCATAAATTTTATGAAAAGGAGTAATGGTAATATAAATACAAATTATAATACATGTAATCATATGAGGAGTGATTATTCGTAACTAATGAACGTTTTATTTTGTTCAATTATTATGAAAACTCCAATTGTTGTAGCAAGTGCATTTATCGAGAAGGATTGAAAAGTATTACTTGTAATGTGTCCAAAGTTCAAAGTTATGAGACCTTTATGATGAAGAGTAGCTTGGTGAGAAAATATTGAAGAGACGCTTAAACGTGAAATGAAGGAAGAGGCGTGAATAGATGTTATCAATCAAGTATTTCTTTGATGGTGAGAAGATAAGCAATATCGCTATGCCAGTAATGAGGAACTATCAAGATTGATTATGTATTTCTATGTCAAAACAGATCAAGAGTTACATTTTGATATGGATGAAGTGGAATACCCTATGTGGTACACATCAGCTAAACAAATTAGTGATCTTAACAATAAGGAGTGAGCTTTAAGTGACTTTTTTAAAAGATTTCCAAATGCCTTTGATTTTTTAGAAAATAGATAACATTATGAAAGTAATTCTAATTGATGCAATACATTGTTTAGTTATTAAATGAGAATGAGTATTCAAAGAAATGCACGATCTTCTAGAAACTTTTCCTCATAGAAAAATAGTATTAACATCTGCAGATGACGAACAAATTAAGATTCATTCTTTAGATGAATTGCCATATGAATACTATACATTAAAGCATAATCCAGAAAAGTCTGATCCCACGTACTATAAAAGCATGTTGAGTCATTTTTGACTTGCTGCAGATGAAGTTGTTTATTTTGAACATTCTATTGATGCAGTAGAATCTGCTCAATCAATTTGAATCAATGCATATCATTATGATAAGGTGAAAAAAAACTTAAAATGATTAAAGCATTTTTTGGATATAAACGCATAGTATACTATTAAGTCATATTTATTTATAGAAACAGTATGTTAAAAAAAACTTTCCTAATAATCAGTTTTCTACTATTACTTTATCTTTGAATAACTGTCTGGGATACATATTTATGAACCCATACATATTATTTAGAAATGATTTGAAACAGTAATAATTGGACAATTGCGTTGAGTTGATTATTTTTATCATTAATTCCATGATTGTATTTTGTATATGCGAAGAAAAAGAAAATTTCTACGTTTCTGTGATTGTTTTTTCTGTGATTAATTTTGTTCTGATTCGTATTCACGTCTGTTAAGTGAGGTGTGTGATGATGGCTTAAACTAACGATTAATTCATTTATCCTGTTTGGAATATGAACAGCAATGTTTATATTGTTGACCTGAATTTGAGACGTAATAAAGAATAAAGTACTATGATTGGAATCAGATGATATATATGATGTGTTGATTAGTTTATGATTATGATTATCAGTTTTTCTATTACTAAATTATATTTTAATTAATTTGCAAATTTTTTATCCAGTAGTTAGTTGGCTTCAAGTTATTATTGCCGCATGTATTTTATGGTATCAAAAAGATTGATTACAGAACGTTAGATCAATTTTATATGACACCATGAATGTCTCCTCACTATCTCGTTTTGATAAAATTTGATTACTCACTTTGTTTAGTTTTACGTGTTTATACTTTTTTCTTGGTTTCTATTTATCAGATATAGCGTACTCCACAGCTTGGGATGCAAACCATTCGTATATGTTCTTTCCAAAAATGTGGGCATTGAATAATTGATACTATTGGAATGAAATATGAATGGCTTCATGATTTCAACTTTGGTATGCTTATATTGCATTTTGGTTTAGTCTGTTTGCTCCAACATGATGAATATGATGAATTTCATTAGATAATATTGCTATTTCATTGAATTTTTGGAGTTGATTGTTTGTAATATTACTTGGATTATGACTATTATGAGAGCTTATAAAATCATTAAAAAATTATTGATCTCATCATGACAGATCCTTTCGAGTCTTTCTTTTATGATGGTTACTATTTCTGCTTTGGTTGACTAGTTGAATGTGAGCATTTCTTGTGTTCGTAGATAATAAAATTGATCTATGAGTGATGTTACTATTGATACTAGCTTTGTATAGTTGATTAGTAGCTTTGAGATCTATACATACATCTGATAGCGCTTCTGCATCTATATGAAACATTTCACTCAAAAAGAAGGATAAACAAGACATAAGTTTGCGAAGACGATGACTTACATACAAACAGTGAATATTACTTATTCTTTCTTGATTCTTCTATGCAGTTGCCTGATTAGCAAAACCAACCGCTTTGTTTGATGTTGCAAATTTTGCAATATTTTCTTTCTGGATATGGATTTGACCAATTTGAGCAATTTGAATATTATTGGCGATAATTTGATTGATGTCAGTTATTAAGTTTAGAGGTATAGAATGATATATAGGACCTTGAGTTTGAAAAATTGTTTGATGACTTTGAATATTTATGTGATTTTGAGATATACTACGTTCTCTGATTAGTAAAAAGCGTAAATATATCTGATATATGCTTGTTCGATGATTAAGTTTTCTATTTACATATTTGTTATTTAAATTACCTTTTCATGCTGCTCGTACTTATTTTTATCAAGAAGATACATCTCCTTGAAAATTTATAGAGAGAGTGTTGTTTAGTCAAACATCATGAAATTCTTGACTCTCTACTTCTCAATCGATTCCTATATATGCACAGTTGTGAGTATGAGAAAAAACGTGCTCATTAGCTTCTCAATGATTTAAAGATTCCTCTGAACTATATGTATCTTTACCTGATGTCCCTTGAAATACCTATAATGAAGATGTATGAAGATATGTTGGATATGGATGGAAATGAAATGATAATGACAAAAAGAAGAATATAACACCATTTATAAACCCATGGCGATGATTCATTTTTGAACCATGATGTAATCGTGTTAATCCATTTGCTCAGGATAGTATTCAAGCAAAAATTTTATGTGAAAATGAGTCAGCTTGGAGATCTGATGATGTCTCACAGATTCAACAACTTTCGTTAATTACTCAGAAAGCAATCGATTCTGATATACCAATAGTGAATTCTTTACTTACTTGAAATGCATCATTAATAACTTGAGTTGAGTATGAGAGAACTATGCAGAAATTAAATGAATTTATGCAGTGAAATTCAGTTAAAGTTGTGTTAAATTCTTATTGAGACAAAGAGATTTATTTCCCATATAAGTATCTGAACTTTTTTAATATAACGTATAATCGATCATTACAAAACATGAGTAGTTATTATACGGATATTGGGATTATTCGATTAATTTTGATTTTCTTTTCTGTAGTTTGATTAATATATTGAATTTTATGCAAGAATAAATTACTGACATCATTAGAAATTGTAACATTATTTTGACGAGGATTGCGATTTTTAATAGGTTGATGAATTGTCCGATATGCAATTTGAATGATTGTATGGTCAATTATTTCATTCGTTGCATTTGTTTATGTATTAACAAATTGAAAGAATGATTTTCTTTTGAAATCAGCATTTATATGATTGTTTGTAATAATTTGATTTCTTCAACTGATATTTAATGTCATCAGGATTTCATCTCAATGATGATCATGAGCTTTTATGTGGTACAAAAGTAACACATGAATTGAAAATCAATTTAATGAGCAACTACAACAAGTCAAAATAAAGAAGTCAAATTTTTGAAAGAATGATGTTTTTAATTTACAGTTCCCTCATTACAATAAATTTATACAAGCTATGAACCAAAGTTCATCAGAAGAAGGAGCTCTAATTGCATGAACATATGCGAGATACTTTGTTCAAGATCAAACAAATGTTAAATACGATCAATTTCTTACTTGGATGTGGAAAATGACGTCAGATGCTGATGAATGTAATTCATATTTAAGATTAAAAGATCAGAATAAAAAATACATTGTGATTGACCCAAATATAGGTACGGTGGTACAATGATCATGAAATAAATCTTTGTTTAATAGATTTTTTGCAAGTATAAATAATTCTTGAGATATTATTGAAGATTGAGTTATGACTTCCCTAGCAAGGATGGTCGAGTCTTGATATCTACGTTATTTTTCTAGCAATAATTTATGAGCGAAATATGCTTATATGCTTCCAAATACATCATTCTGAGACATCTCTGATGAAAGTCGTATTTTAGAAAGAGCAAGATTATCAGTGCCTAGATTCTGGTGAAAGAGTGCACTATGAAGCATTCTTCAAATAGCTGAACAAAGGATAAATGATTGATCATTTATTGAAGATTTGGCAGATATGTATTGAAAGAATATTAGGATAAATGAGGTTAGAAGTGTGATAAGTAAGTGAGAATTAGATACTAATATGATAATTGCTTTAACACAAGACGAAAGATATGTATTAGCTCAATATTTGAATTTACGTGCTATTAAACAACAATCTCCAGATCAGTTTTCAACTGAACTAGAAAAAATGGTAAAAAGAAATATACAGTCATGAAGTCAATTAATTGTTTTGGAAGTAAAATAAACATAAAAATCATAAACATTATTTATCGCCCTTATATATCTTATGACATGAATATCTAAAGCTAGATCATCTTTGTGGGACAAGTTACTTGATGATATCAAGGACTTAAACGTTCAATTACAGGGACTATTGAGAAAGTGATTTGAAAAGTGATATATTACTGAAGATGAAATTTTATCTGAAGTTGATGATATTGACAAGCAAGTTGAAATTCTTGAAAGATTTTATGATTTGGCTGATAAATTATCTATCAAAATTGAAACTATTGAAGATATTTTGATCAAAGAAATGAAAGAAAAGACTGAGGAAAGTAAGTTATGAAAAGTCTCATTATATGAAAAAACATATACTATAAACGATAAGCAGTATAAGGACTTCATTAAGTTATATTTTAATGAAATCTCAAAGATACCTTTACTTACTGCTGATGAAGAAAAAGAGTTGGCATATGCAATTAGATATTGAGAAAATGAAGATAGAGCAAGGAAGAAGTTAATTGCATCAAATCTTAGATTGGTAATATCAATTGCGAAAAAGTTTCTTGGATCAAGATTATCATTTTTGGATTTAATTCAAGAGTGAAATACATGATTAATTAAAGCTATTGAGAAGTTTGATCCCGATAAGGATTTTAAATTTTCTACATATGCAACTCGATGGATTAAGCAATCTATCACGAAAGCAATTGCTGACATGACAAAGAATGTTCGTATACCTGTACATCTTATTGATGAGATCAATGCCTACAACAAAGCTTCACAGAATCTTTTTCAAACCTTATGAAGACAACCAACTGCTAAAGAAGTTGCTAAGGAATTGGGGTTTCCAATCAAAAAAATTAAAAAATTAGAAGAAGTGATCTTTGGTAATGTTTCTTTGGATGCAGAAGTATGAGATGATGGTAAAGATAGTTTATGAGATCTTCTAGCAGACGAATCAACTTTGAGACCCGATCAACATGTAGAAAAAGAGATGATTAAAGATAATTTGGAGTATATTCTAGATATGCTAGATGAGAGAGAAGCAAAGATCATAAAGATGAGATATGGTATTGATGGTCCTAAGTATACATTAGAGCAAGTTTGAGCAGAATTCAATGTTACTCGTGAACGTGTTAGGCAAATTGAACAAAAAGTTCTTCAAAAGTTAAAGGAACATGAATGACTTCAGAAGTTGCTTTGATTAGAGGATGAAATTGCAAGATTTAATCAGATGTGAAGCAGAAAATCAAGAAACAAGAAAAAATTGAAACAAATCGATGATGAAAATTTATTATATGAATTAGATCTTTAGTTATTAAATAAAATGTCACTAGAAATATTAGGAAATAGTTCTCCATTAAGTAGAGCATCATTAGAAGAAAAATTCACATTTAAATCTGATAAAACTGAAACTTTATATAAAGTTTTGGATAAGAATGTTTCTAATTATTGCATCTTAGTGTTAAAGCAATTTTATGATGAGGCTCAAGTGTATTCTAAATCAGAAGACAAGATAAGCTACGTAAAATGAATTGATATTCATTTGATCTCCGATGTAATAAGAAAACATTGATTTTGAATAGATGGAATTGAGCAAGCAAAAGAAGAAGTAAAGAATATTGCTCTCGCGTATGGTAATATGAATTGAAATTTGTATTGATCGCGCAGAATTGATTGATATTCTTCTAGCCGTCTAGATAATTTAGATAGAGAGGATTATGATACTACAGTAAACATTGATGATCTGTCGAAGTCATTGCTATTCCTTTCAGAGTTTATAGTAAAAATGAGTATTTAAATTTATTAGTTGATATAAATATGTCTAAAAAGTGACTTACTAAAAGATCAGAGGATTATTCTGCTTGGTATAATGAATTAGTAGAACAAGCAGATTTAGCTCAGACTTCTGAAGTTAGATGATGCATGGTAATAAAGCCATATGGTTTTGCTATTCGAGAGAATATTAAAGAATCTTTAGATAAGATGTTCAAGAATACAGGACATAAAAATGCATACTTTCCATTATTGATACCAAAATCATATTTAAGTAAGGAAGCAGATCATGTAGAATGATTTGCGAAAGAATGTGCAGTTGTCACTCATCATCGTTTGATGACAAATCCGAATGGTCCTGGAGTAGTTGTAGATCCAGAAGCAAAACTTGAAGAAGAATTAATTATTCGTCCTACCTCAGAGACTGTTATTTGGAGAACATATAAAGATCGAATTCAATCTCATCGTGATCTACCATTGCTCATTAACCAATGGGCGAATGTGGTAAGACGAGAAATGAGAACTAGACTTTTTTTACGTACTTCTGAATTTTTGTGGCAAGAGTGACACACAGCCCATGCTACAAAACAAGAGGCAATTGATGAATCAAATCTCATGCTAGATGTTTATGATGATTTAATGAAGAACTTCTTAGGAATATACGGTATTAAGTGACAAAAATCAGCATCTGAAAGATTTGCTTGAGCTGATGACACATTGACTATAGAGGCTATGATGCAAGATGGTAAAGCATTGCAATCTTGTACTTCTCATTTTTTAGGTCAAAATTTTGCTAAAGCTTTTGATGTTACCTATAAAACTAAAGAAAATAAAGAAGAATTGGTATGGGCTACATCTTGGTGAATGAGTACTCGTATTATGTGAGCGTTAATTATGTCTCATAGTGACGACCTTTGACTTGTAGTCCCTCCTGCTATCGCACCACTACATGTTGTGTTTGTTCCCATAGCTAAGACAGATGAAGATCTTGATGCAATCACTGAATATTTAATGCCTATATTTGAAAGTTTAGAGAAAGCATCATTATCAATTTCATGACAATTTTTAGATAAAGATATTGATATAGTATATAAAATTGATGATGATGATCAGAAATCTCCTGGACGAAAATTTGCTGAATATGAAATGAAATGAGTGCCATTAAGAGTTGCTGTTGGACCAAGAGATATGAATTCTTGAGTATTAGAGATTGCTAGACGTGATACATCTGAAAAGAAGCAAGTTGCTATTGAAGATGCAGCTGAATACATTCAGAAAACATTATATGATATTCAAACATCATTATATGAAACTTCTAAATCTAGAACTAATGAAAATATGATTTATGTAGATTCACGAGATGAATTTGTTTCTTGAATCAATGATAATAAATTTGTATTGGCCCATCGAGATTGAACGGCTGAGACTGAAGAATTGATTAAACAAGAAACAAAAGCAACAATTCGTTGTATCCCATTAAATTCAGATGAAGAACTTGGTGAATGTATAAAAACATGATGAGATAGTTGAAAAAGAGTCTTATTTGCTAAGGCTTATTAACTTATTTAATACTCTAGCGCATGAAAGAAATAATTATCAAGAATATTTTTTTACATATTTTATTGGTAATTTTTTACTATTTTTCAAAGTTTGAAATTGCATCAATAAATGCAAGTAATTTAGAGACATTGGTATTATTTGTTTGATTGATTGTAATTGCTCCTATTACTTCAAATTTTGTCTATTCATACAAGAATAATATATCTAGAATATGAAATATTCGATGACATATTAGTACTTTTTCTTCTATGTTGGTGATTTGAATTTTATTCATCATTCTAGATCTGCTTTTATTGAGAATGATATGAGCTGTTGTTTCCTTTCGCCTAGCTATTATCATCTTTTGGATTGCTGTTGTAACATTTGATTTTGCTGACATTCAAGAATAATAATTCTTCAAAAAACTATGTTTTATTAATTTATTTTCTACTATGAAAGTTTATTTCGCTGGTTCAATTAGATGATGAAGAGATGATAAACAACTTTATAAGCTAATTATAGAGTATATATCAGTTCATGCAACAGTACTTACTGAACATATTTGAGATATCAGCTTATCAGAACTTGGAGAAGAGGAAGTTACTGATGAATTTATTTATAAAAGAGATATTTCATGGATAGATGAAGCAGACATGGTAATTGCAGAAGTTACTAATCCATCACATTGAGTATGATATGAAATTGGTTACGCGGAAGCGAAGTGAATACCAGTGCATTGTTTGTTTCGTTCTAAAGATAACAAAAGAGTGTCTGCAATGATATCTTGAAATGATAAACTAAAAGTAATAGAGTATAGTGCTTATTGAGATGAGTTAAAAGCATTGATTTGAGAAATCTTTAATTAACAGTTCATTATGGAAGAAGTATTGTATAACGATTTTTTAAAGATTCAATTAAGAGTATGAACAATAACGCGCGTTGAAGAATTTCCAGAAGCTATAAATCCATCATATAAGTTACGAATTGATTTTGGCGCAGAAATTGGTGTTAAGAAGTCTTCAGCGCAGATAACTACTACATATTCTATGGATGATTTATTGAAAACTCAAGTGTTAGCTGTTGTAAATTTCGCTCCAAAACAAATTGGACCATTTATGTCAGAATGTTTAGTTACTTGATTCACAGATGAAGAATGAAATATTATACTAGCAAGGCCTCAAGTTAAAGTCCCAAATTGATCTTATTTACATTAAATATAACCCATGTCTATCTCTCTTAACCCTCCAAAATGAACAGCTGATCGAAAACCAGAAGAATTTCGTGTACGTAAGTACATTTTCGATACACGAAGAACGGTTTGTGAATCTTTTTGATATGATGAATATTTATGACCGCTTGTAGAAGATGCTGCAATTTGGGAAGCTAAGTCGGGTGAAGATGTTTGAGGTACTGAACTAACTAAAATAACCAATAGAAACTGAGAAATATCAGACCTAGCACTTCGTCCTGAAATGACCCCGACAGTGACTCGTATGATTGCAAAGTATCAACGTGAATATACAAAACCTATTAGACGATTTTCGATAGCAAATTTTTATCGTAATGAACGCCCGCAAAGATGAAGAAATAGAGAATTTTGGCAGTGTAATGTGGATCTGTTTGGAAGTGAATTACTGACTGCTGATATTGAAGTCTTACAGATGGCTTGTGAAACAATGAAAGCATTTTGAGCAACTTCAGAACAATATAAGATATATATAAACGATCGTAGAGTAGTTGATCATTTTTTGAATTCTCTTTCTCTAGATGATGATTTAAGAAAAGAGGCAGTGAGAACTATGGATAAATGGGATAAAATGAGTGAACAAGACTTTATTTCAACGCTAGAAGATAAGTGAGTATCTGTTGACCAGTCAAAATCAATTGCTCAATTTATGAAACATGATAAACTCCTCTGAGAAGTTTCACAAGATATTAATTTAGTATATGAGACACTGCAAAATTTATGATATTGAGACTTTGTAGCTATTAAACCCTCATTAATGAGGTGATTTGATTATTATGATGGAATGGTGTTTGAAGTTTTTGATCTACATCCAGATAATAATAGAGCTATGTTTTGATGATGAAGATATAATGGGTTAGCTGATATTTTTGGTGTAAAGGACTCTATTCCAGCAGTGTGATTTGCTCCATGAGATGAACCAATGAAGTTGTTTCTTGAAAGTTGGGATCTGATTCCGACTGAGCTCCAACAAGAAAGATACTTTGTTCCTTTGTTAGAAGAATGAAAGGAAGAACAAGTGTTAAAGAAAGCTCAAGAAATGAGGAGTGAATGAAAAAGAGTGGAATGTTGAATAAAAGTTCAGAATGAAGCGAAAGCATTTGAATATGCTTTTAAGAAATGAATTGAGAGAGATAATGTTATTTTGATCTAAATAAAAAGGTTTGAGTACAATTCTCAAACCTTTTTTAAATATTTATATAAGTTCTCCAAGAAAGTTAATTTTATCTTTTTGCCAAGACTTTAAGGTTAATACGTTGATACTATAGTTTGGATCTAAAAGTTCTTTTTCGCTTGGTTGATAAGTATCAAACCACTGTTTATCATCATTAATTGAATCTTTAAGATCATCTATACAGGTCTCTGGAATAATGATTGGGATGAAATTTTTTGTAAGAACAAGATACCAATTACATTTACCATCTTTTTCTTTCGAAAAATGATGTTTTTTTCTTAATGGTAATTTACATATTATCCAGCCTAAGACTGGCATATTACAGTATATTATATAATGATATATACAAGATACTTTTTGTTTAAAGCTAAATTTTTTACTCATTTTTTATGATTTAATGCCAACATTTTATGATCTGTTTAGTATACCATTAGTATAGACACTTTTCAATAATATTTGTCAATATGTATTGACAAAATATAATATTTAGATATAAGTTTCCTACTAATAGTAGCACATTAACTAATTAAAAAAATTATCATGCGGAAAAAAAGAATAATTGATGCCATCAAGATGGCATTTCTGTGTTTAATGCTAGCAAGTGGATATAGTGGAATTGAGCACCTTGGGACTAGAACACTTGCTGGATCTCCTCCAGTAAAGATTACATCAGATTCCGAGCTTGATGATAAAAAGGTTGAAATTGAACAAGCTTTATCTGATATTCAGAAAGCAAAAAAGAAGAATCCTGATTATTTTCATTCACTAACTGATAAGTTGGAGAGTAAAACAGTTAATTCAGTTGTAGGTGGATTCAACGAATTTGTTGGAGGCACTAAGAAATTGGCCGAAACTTCAAAGCTCACAGTAAAGAATTTTGTTTACTGGGGCTTAAAGAAAGTTGATGGAACTAAGGTTGATATGTATAATGCAACAATAGATGCAGGATATGCAGCTAAAGTAGCTATTATCCAAAAACCTGTTCAACTATTTGTTTGGGGAGGTTACCTATTTCTTCTTGGAATTCTTTTTTCAATGATGTTGTATACATCGATTGATGAATTATTTAGAAGAATTACAATTAGCTTAGGAGATAATTTCTATTTGAATCTTCTTATTCAACTTGCAAATTATCTTATAAAAGGGTTTCAATGTATAGTGGCAGCTTTACCATGTGGTGGTTTAATTTTATGGATAGCTGAGTCTATCTTTGAAGCAAAAGCTGGCTCTATGCTAGGTTTTGATAATGTTGTAAGCGCAATTTATAGCTTTCCAGATGCGATTGAACTAACTTATTATCAGAATCATAATTACCGAGACAGTATTGTGATTCCAATATTAATGTTAATTGCGCTTGTTATATTTTGGATAGTGATGTTCAAATTATTTATTAAAATGATTGAACCGTATTTGCCTGAGATCATATTTTGCAGTCAATGCAAACAAATTATACCAGATTAATATTTACTTTTTAAAAAGCCTCGAATCATTAATTCGAGGCTTTTTTGTAATTTAATAATAAATTCTAATTATGTACTGAAGATAAAGGATGATAACCGAAAGATTTATTATTATATAGATAAAGAAATCCAGATGGACAGGAATCATCTTCAACACCATTTATTTTTATCACTATTTCTTTCAAATCTGTATAGTGAGTGATAACTTTAAGGATTTTCTTTTTATCATCTTTTCCCCAGCTTATATCAGTGATAAGTAGAGGACTTTCTCTTTGACCTTGAGAAAACATTGGTGCATTAATGCAAACATCAAGGTTATTTGGATTTAAACTAGATGATGATATTGTTAACCTTGTTTCTCTGTTTAATGCTTCACCTAGTGAATTATTAAACTGTATTAGTAATGTTGTAAGTATATTTATAACCATATCTATGATTTTGATGTTTATTTTATATTTAAGCTACTTTGAGATAAAATATTGATTCTTCACAATAAGTCAATAAAATCTAATTCGAACATCTATAGTAATTTCTTAGTTTATTCCTATATTTTGATTTCTTAATTTGCATTGAATTTTATGGTTAATATAGACGACCTTAAGTTGCCTCCACATCACCTTGAAGCTGAGAAATGAGTTCTCAGTACAATTTTGATTGATAATGAGGTAATGTATATTCTAGAGTGATTAGCACTGGAGCCAAAAGATTTTTACCAAAAGGAGCATGAATTTATCTTCCAAGCCCTTGAGAGTTTACGAGCAAGTAGAAAAACTATTGATGTTGTAACTCTTAGTGACGAATTATCCAAAGCCGATAATTTAGATGTAGTGTGATGAACAGATTATTTATATGAAATAGCATCATTTGCAATTACTGCAACTGTAGCACATGATTATTGAAAGATAGTAAAGGAGAAAGCTGTTTTAAGAAATATTCTAAGTACTTGCCAAAAAATATCTTGAGAAGTTTATGATCAAGAGCCTGTTCCTGAATTATTAGAGCGTATTGAAAAACGTATCTTTGATCTTACACAAGTAAATTTGAGCGATAGTCTCAAGCATATTAAAGATGTTCTGAACTCTAGAGTTGAGGAGTATATGGAATTAGTTGATAATCCAGAAAAGCTAGAACAAGGAAAAGTAAATACTAAATACCATGATTTAGATGATATGCTCTGATGATTTCAGCCAGGACAACTTATTATATTAGCAGCTAGGCCTTCTATGGGTAAAACGGCATTTGCATTGAATTGTATGATTAATGCTGCTATCCAAGAAAAGAAAACTATTGCTATGTTTTCATTAGAAATGGGAAATGAGCAATTAGTAGATAGAATATTATGTACTGTTTCCAAAACTCCAATGCATAAGATTACAAAATGATTGTTGGATGATACTGATTTTGCTAATCTTGGAGAGGCGATGGAAAAATTAAGTGGTGCTGATATGTACCTAGATGATAAATGAGCTGTGACTCTTAACGAGTTAAGATCTAAGTTGAGAAGATTAAAAATTGAGAAATGAAAACTAGATATGGTAGTTATAGATTATTTACAACTAATGAGTGCTGGTTGATCTAAGTTTGCTTGAAATAGAGTCCAAGAGGTATCAGAACTCTCTAGAGGACTTAAAGAACTAGCCAGAGAATTAAAGACACCAATCATAGCGCTTTCCCAGCTGTCTCGTGCTGTTGAAAATAGACCTGATAAAAGACCAATGCTTTCTGATCTACGTGAATCTTGATCAATTGAGCAAGATGCTGATATTGTAATGATGCTTTATAGAGAAGATTATTATGACCCTTATACAGACAAGAAATGATTAGCTAGTATTTTTGTTCGTAAAAATAGGAATGGTCCTTGATGAGAAATTGAATTACAACGAGCAAAAGAATATATGAAATTTTATAACTTAGAAAAAGGGACATAATTCTGATTGAGTGAGACTTTGTATCGTTACTTTAGATTATATTCTTTTTCCTAAATGAAATACTATTTAGCAGCAAATTTTAAAACATCATATCAAACTATTATTGATGATGGAGTTGTTTTTTCATGAAAAAAGATATGATTAATCTTGAATGCGGCTGATATGTATACATCAAGAGAACGAATCGTTGAGACTGAGGAGTTAATACATTGATTATGAGCATCTGTGATAGATATTGATTTAAGAAATATTTCAACAAAGAAATTTAAACAGATATTAAATACCTTGGATATCTTATTTATAAACTGATGAAATTGATTTTATCTAAAAAAACTTTTAGACGAATCAGATCTGTGAGATACTTTACTGAAACATGATTATCCTAATTTAATTTATATTTGATCATCTGCTTGAGCTGTTATTATGTGATGAGATATGTGATGAGTTTTATTTTTAGATAAATGGAACGAGTCATCAAAATCAACTTCTATAGAATGATATGCAATTGTACCTTATTGTATTATCCCTCATCGATGAAGGGAGAAGTATGAGCATGTATTTAATGAGACATTTATGAACAACTATTCTTATACCAAGGCTCCATTATTACTTATGCATGATTCAAAAGTATTAGTGATTTCTCATAATTGAGATCATAAAATTATTTCATAATTCGTTTCTATGGCAAAAAAATCATATCAAGAAATTGCAGATATATTAGAAATTGCAAAAAAAGTAGTTGCAATTTGATCTTGGTACCAGCATTATAAATGAACAAAGTATTTTGTTGTAGATTTAGCTATTTCATTTGTTGATGATGAGCTTCAAACTGAGGTTATATACTTTCCAGAATGATATGAAAATACTAAATTTATAAGATCATTTGATCAATTTGTGAGTGAAATTAATATTAAATGAATACAGACTCTAAGATTTAAAAAAATAGATTCTACTTAAGAAAAGACAGCTCTAAGAGACTGTCTTTTTTCCCCTATTATTAAGGGTTTTTGATTTTTGTTTTATATTGTTTTAGTTTTTGTTTAGCATTACATAAGTTCAATTAGTATTACTTCCTCTTCAGCTTCTACTCTCATGCAGTAGGCTCTTTCGTTAATGTTTCTATAAATAGCAATCTCATTAGAATAATGCTCAATAGTGTGAGCTTTCTCAATATTCTTTTTAAACATATCACTATCAAAATTAATTTTATGTACAGCAAGAATTGTATATTCATATCAGTCTAGGCTTAGTGCAGTTCCAAATTCATCTAGGTCAATAATACTAGAAAAGTCTGTAGGGGTTATAAGTTTCTTTTCTAAATCTATTGAAAAAGAACTTCAATAACTAAAAGCAATATGTCTTTTAGAGCTTACTTTCTCAACCGTTGTTTTTGTTTTTGACATCATTATGTTTAATAAATAAATCATATAACATAATATAGCAAGAAGACATTGATTTGTAAAATTTTAGTAAAATATTTGTATAATATGGCTTGACATAGTAAGCGACATAATATAAAACATAGAAAAGCTGCTCAAGACAGCAAAAAAGCGAAGATTTATGCTAAAGTAGCCAAAATCATTCAAATGGCGGCAGAAAAGTGAGATAATCCTAGTCTAAATCCGACTCTTGATGCTGCAATTAAAAAATGAAAGCAAGCTTGATTGTCAAAAGAAGTGATACAAAAGGCTATTGATAAGTGAGCATGAAACGATACATGAGAAAAACTTGTTGAAATTTTTTATGAATGATATGGTCCTAGCGGTGTTGCACTATATATTAAATGTATTACACCAAATACAAATAGATCTTGAGCAAATGTAAGAGCATTGTTAGCTAAGTATGGTTGAAATCTTTGAGATCCATGAAGTGTTTGATGGCAATTTGCTGAAAAGTGAGAGATATTTATAAGTGGTAAAATTCTACTTGAAAAGATAAAATGAAAAGATGTAGAAACGATTCTACCTCTAGATGATGAATTTGAATTATGAATAATGGATACTAAAGCAGAAGATTATGAAATTGAAGATTGAATGGCTAGAGTATTAACCACAAGAGAAGATTATATGGCTACAGTATCGGTTTTGGAGAATGCTTGATGGAAAATAGAGCAGTCGGACTTATCATATATAGCAGAAAATGTTATTAATCTTGATGAAAGAGGAGAAGAAAAACTTCAGACATTGATTGAGATTCTTGAAGAAGACGAAGATGTAGATACTGTATGGCATAATGCTGCATAAATTTACTATTTAGTATCATATGAATCTAACTGTATATGAAAAGAAGATTTTGGACAGTATAATTATTAGATCAGATAATGATCCAATTAATCCTGAATTTCCGGCTGAGAATCCAAAATTTCCTGCCACTCCAACTTATAAAATTAACATAGATTGATTTTCTAACGTTTGGATCAAAGATGAATCTCATAATCCTACAGGCACTCACAAAGATAGACTAGCTCGAGAAATTGTTGTCACATATCAACATTTTTTAAAAGCAAAACAATGATGATCAGTAGATTGAGAGTTGCCAAGTATGTCTATCATCTCTTCATGAAGCGCTGCAATTGCCATTCAGAATCAACTTCAAAAATATTGACTTCCACCTCTCAAGGCATTAGTTGATTATAAAATTGATCCTAGATATTCTAAAAAATTAGAAAAATTAGGAGCAGAATTATATTTAACTGACTTATCTAAAAAATTATTAAGCCCAATAGAAATTCTTCAGTTAACCAATAATGAAGATTGAATAGATATAACTTCTTCTGAGGCCCTGGATCCGACACAAAGATATTATGATTGGCTGAGTTATGAAATTGTAAATTCATCCCCTGATTATTGTTTCATTCCTTTTTGAACATGAAATTTATATGAGAACATTCTTAATACAACAAAAAAAGAGATTTCATCATTAAGATGACATGATCCTAGATTCAAATGAGATATTGAAACACTTAAAAGATGTCACTTTTTATGATCTACAACAAATAATCCTAATAGTTTAGCTGAAAAGTTATTTTCTCCTCATCTTCCATTTGTTCATTTTTCTGAACAATGGATTAAAATTTATAAACAATCATGATTTTGTTGAAACAAATCTCAAGTTCATGTTGTGCAAGAAAAGCGAATCAAAGAAGCTTTAGATATTGCTAATTATCAGAAAATTTCATGTGAAGCTTCTGGTATTGCATGACTTGCTTTGTTTTTACAAATGAAAGACTCAGTACCTAAAGACTCGAAAATTGTAATTGTGAACACTGGTAAAACAAAATTGTAATGTTACCAATTCTTATGAATATTTAAAATAACACCACCTGTTTTAGTATTAAAACTTATCTTATTATTTAAGATAGATAATTTAATATTTCATGATCAGCTTAGCGGTTTGAATTTTAAATCTACTATTGTTCAGTCATTTTCAATTTTTGAAATTTTTTTAATAGTATAATATCATCATTCTGGATGTTTGATGCTTAATTTTCACTTTTTAGATATTTTTCTAAATTTATCACGTATTTCCTTAAATTTTTTATTACTTGCTAAAGTATCATTATCATCTTTTTCTGAAGTATTGCTATCTTTTACACTGGCTACAATCGCAATAATTTCTTGAAAATTCTCATTTAATTCTTGAAGTTTATTTAGCTTAATGTCTGAATCAAAATTTCTTATGAGATCATCATAATTTGTGCTTTCACTTATTTCTACATACAATTCAGATTCATTTTCTGAAAATTTGATTTCGTCTGACATACTATAAAAACGATAAACATCTTATTCTAATGTTTAAAGTGATTCTTGTCAAAAAATTATAGTTTTTTTGCAGCTACTTTTCTATCACTTTCTTTTAAGTGTATTTTTCTGATTCTAATGTTTTCTGGAGTTATTTCTACAAATTCATCTGTTCATATATAACTTAATGCATCTTCAAGACTTAAAGTTCTAATTGGTGCTAAGGTCATATTTTCATCATTTTTACCAGTTCTCATATTAGACTGGTTCTTATTTTTAGTTAGATTGACAACTAGATCTCAAGGTTTTGCTGATTCTCCTACCACCATACCTTCATAAAGATCTTGTGCTGGTTGTACAAAAATTGTTCATCTTTCTTGCAGCTTCCAAATTGAAAATCTCATGGTTTTACCAGCAAATCCAGATACAATTGAACCATTCATACGTTTTGGAATTTCTCACATATATGGTGCGTAGTGTGAGAATGATGAAGATACAAGTCATTCACCTTTAGTAACTAAGATGAAATCTGCTCTAAATCACAGTAGTCATCTAGTTGGAACATCAAATTCTAAATTAGTTAGACCATTTTCTGACATCATGTTTTGCATCAATCATTTTCTTTTCGCAAGCAGATCAATTACTGTTCCAGAAAGTTCATCTGCTACTGTTACAGCTACTTTTTCAATAGGTTCTTCTTTTTTACCATTTTCATTAGTTCTTAGAATCACTTGAGGAGAGGAAACTTGTAGCTCAAATCATTCTCTTCTCATTGTTTCAATAAGAACTGAAAGATGTAATTCTCAACGACCAGCAACAGTACATCTATTTCATCCATCATGAATATCCACTTTCATACCTACATTTGTTTCTAACTCCTTCTCAAGTCTATCAACTATATTTCTTGAAGTAACAAATTTTCATTCTTTTCCAGCAAAAGGAGAATTATTTACTAGAAAGTCCATCATCAACGTTGGTTCATCAACATGTATTGGTGCATAAGGTTCTGTCCCTTCTTGTCAAATTGTATCTCACACATAAATATCAGGAATTCATGCTACAATAACCACATCACCACATCTTCACTCTTCTACATCAATTCTAGAAACTCATACTGTACGATATATTTTTGATATTTTTGCTTTTTTGGTTGTACCATCTTGCTTATATACAATTACCTCAGAGTTTGCTGAGACAGTTCATTCTGCTATACGTCATATCCCTAATCTTCCTACAAAATTATCATAAGAGAGATTTACAACCTGCATACGAAACGCCTTTTCTGGTTCATGCGGAGCATTGGGTACTTTTTCCATAATAAAGTTTAGTAATGGTTCCATACTTGGATTTTCTTGAGCCGCTGCATGATCTTCTAGCTTCAAAAATGAATATCCTTCTTTTGCACTAGTATATATGACATCAAAATCGGTTTGTTCGTCAGTAGCTCATAGTTTAATAAATAGATCAAACAATTGATCTTCTACCCAATCAGGTCTAGCAGTAGGTTTATCAATTTTGTTCAAAACAATGATTGGTTTAAGACCATTTTCTAGTGCTTTTTTTAGAACAAATTTAGTTTGAGGCATTGGACCTTCGTATGCGTCTACAACTAGAAGCACAGAATCGACCATTCTCAAAACACGTTCAACTTCTGAACCGAAATCAGCATGTCATGGTGTATCTATAATATTCATTACAATACCATTCCAAACTACGGACGTATTTTTTGCATAAATAGTAATTCATCTTTCTCTTTCTTGATCATTACTATCCATAATAAGATCTGCTCATTCTACCATTTCCATGGTTCCTGAAGCTGTAAGTAATTGATCTACAAGTGAAGTTTTACCATGATCTACATGGGCAATAATAGCAAGATTCTTAAATACTTTGATATCTGACATCAGATGATATTAATAAAAACACAAAAAGGGCCAATAAGACCCCTTTAGAGATTGAAGTATATATAATGAAGTTATGAGCGGATGCTAGAGATATATTATCACTACATAATTCTGTAGAAGTTCTTAATCAAGTAGCTCAAGTAATAGTATAAAAAAGTAGAATATTATTTAAATAAGTGGAGATTATTAGATCTTCTCTTTTATTATTTTTCACTAAACATTCAAACCTACGGATCTTCATGTACTCCAGCACATCTGTAAATTATATCCACCTGTGACTCAATCAATGTTGAGAATTTCTCATGCGAAATACAATCATGGAGAGATTTTTGACTCTAAGGTTTTTGCATAAATTTCTGATGTATCAACTCATCCAGCTGTGACAAATTCATCTCAAGGGCGACGCTTAATAAGATTAAGAGGTATTCATGATCAAAGATAATTACTAAGCTGAACACGTTCTTTTTTTGTAAGTTGTGAAACACTTTTATTTGATGGTATTTCAAGATGTTTTAGTAGGGCCTCAGAAAATCTCTTTGGAAGTTTGTTTGATAGAATGGTCATGCATTCTTTCTTTGATGCTAATGATTGCTGAAGTAAATAATCATTCCATTGATCACTATTCATTTCTGATAGTGGTTGAAGTCTAATGTTGACTGGGTGAGTTGCTGAAACCTCTTGGAATGCGCTTTGAGCTGCAACAATAAATGCAAGAGGACCAGAAATGCCAAAATGAGTAATAAGTATAGGTCCAGATAGCTTGTGCTTAGTATTACTAGCTGTTAAATGAACAGAAGCTTCAGAAAAAGATAATCAACTTAATATATATAGTCGATCTTCTTGGGTTACGAAGCTATTTAATGATGGACCAAGTTGAGTTATGTTATGCCCCAATGAGCTTGCAAAGTGATATCAGTCACCACTTGATCACGTATGAGAGAATGCATTTCATCAGGTGGTAAGTACAACCTTATCTACATGATATTCTCAAGAATTTGTTGAAATTTTGTAGGAAGATCAGATCTTTTCAATTGCTTGTACTGTTTGTTTATAATAAATTGATATATCCTTTGACTTAAAGATACCATTAAACATATCTACCACATCTTGTCAGTTGTCTGACACGGGAAAAACACGCATATCTTCTTCTGTTTTACAAGGAATTCATTGTCATATAAATCGATTTTTAACTGATCTTGGTGTAAATTTTTTTAGTGATGTTTCAAAAAAATCCCGACCCCTTATATAGGCTTTCTTTAAATCTTGTCTACGAGTATATCAAGTTGTTAGGTTACAACGTCATCAGCCAGATATGATAACTTTTGCTCACAAACTTTTGTTCTTTTCAAAAAGATAGACTTGATCATTTCGATCATCTCTTTGTAGTATAGTTGCTGCAACCATCATGCCTGCCGCTCATCATCATATAATCGCTACTGTTCTTTTTTTCATGGAAATTGAATGAAATACCATTAGTATGACTGTTATTTTATATTTTATATATAGACATGAAAGTCACAATTGAAACATCTAAATGAAACATTTCTTTACAGTTATTTGATGAAAAAGCGCCAAAGACAGTGACAAATTTTGCTCATTTGGCTACGACTTGATACTATGATTGATTAGTATTTCATCGCGTTATAGAAAACTTCATGATACAATGAGGTTGCCCAGATGGTACTGGGATGTGATGACCTTGATATACTTTTGAAGACGAGTTTGATTCTGAATTGAAGCATGACTGACCATGAGTATTAAGTATGGCTAATGCATGACCATGAACTAATGGTTCACAATTTTTCATAACACATATTGAAACTTCTCGATTAGATTGAAAACATACTGTGTTTTGAAAGGTATTAGACGAAGCATCTCAAATAATAGTAAATGCTATTGAACAATGAGACATCATCAAGAAAATCAATTTCATTGATGATACTACTACTTTGTTTAAGGATAATGAAGAATTCTTGACAATGATTTCTTAGAAATAGATTTATCTTTTTTCATATTATGGTTGATGATGTTATTTTTGATGAAAACTGGAATTTAATTGAACCAGGGACTCAATCTGTTTGAGACGAAATAGAGACTCTTAAAGTTGTAGACTCTAATGGTACAGAATTGCTAGATGGGGATTCTATTATAGCTATCAAGTGACTTGCAGTTAAATGATGAGTAGATATAAAAAAATGAGAAAAATTTACGAATATCAAATTAATAGATGATGAGACACATATTAGTGTTAATACAAATAAAAATTGAAAAATGTTTTTAAAAGTAGCATATTTTAAGAAGTGATAATGGGTAAATTCTTCACAATAGACATCACATAATAGCTTACATTTTAATAGGAAATTATATAATTAATATTTTTGTTGAATTTAAAAACACTAATCAAAATGACTAGTGTTTTTTAATTTTAATCTTGGGGATAGTGTATTAATGTCTTACGTTTAATGTTAAGCTTGGCATAATCAAGTGACCCATAAGGAAGAAGAACTAACTTTGTCTTCTCACAATGTGGCCTATCTATGTATTTCGCTATTCTAGGAAATCTTAGTTTTATTTTCCCATTAATTTCGTTTGAAGCATTTTTTTCTAAGTTAAATCTATTTTCAATTTGTTCTAGAGACTTTATACTTTGATATTTATTGAAATGCGTTAAAGATTTAGGCGTATCAAAAATAGATATTGTTTCTCTTCTGGTAACATCTTTCTGTATCAGATTTAAACTTAAGATATCTCTTGTTCTGATAGTTGTTTCTTTTTGGGCGGTCGTGGTTAAAATAAATGGTGCAGTAACCCATACTCCATTACACATGTGATAGTGTGATCTAAGAAAGTGAGGTGTATAATCCTGACATTTATTGACTTTAATTGTTAGGTTGCCTAATATTGCACCTTCAATATTTTCGGCTGTGTAGAACTCTTCAACTCTACTGCCTTTGTATATGCTTGGATGGTCATACGTAGTTAAGAAAAATTCTTTATTTAATGATTGAAGAATTTTATTTTTATATTTTTCCAGTATAAATTCTGGATTCTTCAATTCTTCTAGATTTGGTAGATCTTTATTGTGTTTGTGTATGCTTGGAAGCATAAAAAATAAACTACCTGGTCTTTCAAAAGAGTAAAGTCCATGACTGTCTGCTAATGTTCTGATTTTCATAATTGTCTTTTTTGTTATATAGTATATACTTATAAGTATTTAATTTAATATGTCAATATCTTATTCTAGTATGCGCGTGGTAGAGCGTTGACTTTATTTGTGATATATGCATACATATTTCATATTTTTAGTTCTAATAATGAAATATGAATATTGAGAATAAACAGATATTGATTTGATGAGCATGACCTGTGTGATTAGCGTCAGCAATTTTATTAGCTTCAAAGTGAGCTCAAGTAAAAGTTCTTGAAAAAAGAAGAGATCCAGAGCAATGATTTAAATGATGAAGATCAGTTAATATTGCATTATCAGCTCAATGAATGAGAACACTTAATGAAATATGAATTCTGGATGAGGTTATGCTTCATGCAATCCCAATGGAAAAAAGAACAACTCATGATGTAACTTGAAAGTTAGATGATTTTATGTATTGATGATGACCAATTTACTCAATATCAAGAGCGACTATTGTCCAAATACTTTCCAGAAAAGCTCAATCATTATGAGTTGATGTGGAATATAATTGTAGAATAACAACTATAGATAAGATGAATGATTCTGTGATATATCAGGATCTAGTTTCCCTAAATGAAGGAAAATCAGAAGATAAAACATATAAAACTAGTGCATACGATATTCTTATTTGAGCTGATTGATTAAACTCAACAATTAGATCAATAATTTCATGAGAAAAGGCCGAACGTGTTCCGTATCAGTATAAAGAGTTCACAATTGATGCTAATGATAATTCACGTCATAAAATAGATAAAAACTCTTTACATATTCGATGAAGGGATTCTTGTATGCTAATTGCATTACCCAATACCGA
Source organism: Candidatus Absconditabacterales bacterium (assembly GCA_937923605.1). GTDB lineage: Bacteria > Patescibacteriota > Gracilibacteria > Absconditabacterales > Absconditicoccaceae > JAHDCT01. Next base: position 54,255 of record CALDTY010000001.1, on the reverse strand, counting down.
CTGAACTTTCACGTGCACTTTATTTGCTCCTGATAGTTGAGATTCATCATTTGATAAAATATTTAATAATAATAACATTGACGCTTCGTTTAAGGAACTATTTCCTGATGCTTATAAACTAATTTGAAAGGAAAATTTACAGATACAAACAGAAAAGAATTGAGTCTCTGACTTATTGCATATAAAGACTGATCAACGATCGGACGGGAATATTATGTTACTATGAGACGCTGCGCATGCTGTGTTACCATTTTACGGATTGTGAATGAATACATGACTAGCAGATGTATTACAATATATAGAAGCTTTGGAAGAAGCAAAAGATGATTCGTATGCAGTTATCCATCAAAGATTTCAGAACAAAAGAAAAAAAGACACAGATATCATCTATGAAAAGTCATTTGATAACTTTGAAGACATGAGAACTACAGGCGAATTCGAATGAACAGCTGTAGAAAAATCACTCAAGGATTTAGATCGAAAATTACAATTGATTCTTGAGCAGCAGTTTCCAAATCAGTATAGAACAGAACATAATCGGCTTTCTAACACATATGTTCGTCCTTTTGATGTAGAGAATACTATCCTAATAAAACAGTCTGACCTTAATAAGCGTATTCTAACAACATGAATATTTGAAAATATGTTTACATGAAAAGAAATTTCTAAAGAATTATTATCTCCTTTTGTTCGTGATTATGTAAATTCCTATGCACCAAAAGAAAGAGAAACTTTCTTTCACTAACGTCTTAAAGCCTTTCTTCCAATAGAAACCAACTGTCTTCATATTCTTGTAGTTTTTCGACTACTTTAGCTAGTTCAGAACTTAATTTTTTTATTGATTCATGCTGAAGATTTCAGGAACTTAATTCAAGATTTATTTCTTCCTTTCTACGTTCTAAACGTTCGATTTCTGATGAGAGCATTTTGTATTGTTCACGTTCTTTGTTTGTTAAAGATTTTTTCTTTTGAATATGTAAGGATATGACTTCTTCGTTGTTGGTTGAGGATGATTTTTCTTTTGTTTCTACAACAGGAGTTTGATTTTTCTTGTTAGTAAATGACCAATCAGAATAGTTTCATGGAAATTCTGTGATTATGCCCTCTCACTCAAATATTAGTAGATGATCGACAACTTTATCCACAAAAAATCTATCATGACTAACAATAATCAAACATCATTTGTAGCTTAATAGAAAATCTTCCAATACTTGTAACGTATGAATATCTAAGTCATTAGTTGGCTCATCTAGAATAAGAAAATTTGGATTTGTAATCAGTATTTGTAGTAAATGTAGACGACGACGCTCTCATCCTGAAAGAGTATAAGCTTTTTGATGTTGCTGTTTTGGATTGAATAAGAATCTTTCGAGTAGTTGTGATGCTGAAATTTTCTGTCATTTTCAAATGGTAATGTATTCAGCTTTATCTTTCACTAGTTGTAATACAGTTTTTGATTCGTCAAGAATCTTTTGTTTTTGTTCATATAATGCCATTTTTATTGTTTCTCAGCGACGAATTTCTCAAGAATCTGGAAGGGTAGTTCCCATAAGAAGTTGAATAAAACTACTCTTGCCTACTCCATTTTTTCATATTAATGCTACTCTTTCACCTGCACGAAAATCATAATTATAGGTATCAACAATTTTTTTATCTCAAAAAGACTTAGAAATATTATGTAAACGGAGTATTTTTCCTCATATTCTACGCTGTTGTAGATCAATTTCGATAGATTGATTTTTAGTCTTCTCTACTTTTTTTAGAGATTTGTATTTGTCTTCGATTTTGTAATAAGCTTTGGTTCTAAAACTACTTTTGTTCTCTCTCGCTCTAGGTGCTTTTTTTATTCGCTCTAGCTCTTTACGTAATACTTGTTTCAATTGATGACGTTGAATTGCTTCATCATCTTCACGCTTCTGCCTTAGTTCTAAAAATTTGCTGTAATTTCCAGGATAAATGTATAATTCTCATTGATCTAATTCAAGAATTTGATCACAAACACGTTCTAGAAAGTATCTATCATGTGTTACAAGCAACAAAGTGCGAGTAGTTCTTTTTAGATATATTTCTAATCGTTCAATCATTTCAATATCTAAATGATTAGTGGGTTCATCAAGAATAAGTAAGTCAGGATCATCTATAAGTATACGAGCTAACGCAACACGCTTAATTTCACCTCATGAGCATTTTTTAATTTTTCTATCAAGTATTTCATGTAATTTAAGTTTATTGATAACGATATTCACTCTTGACTCATAGTCCCAGGCTCATAAATCCTCAATTCTTTGAACTAATGATTCAATATTTCCATTACCTGTAGAAAGTGCATGTTCATAAGCTTTAATAGCATGTCATTCTGGTGAGTTATGAAGAAACAATATGTCTATGACACTAGATTCTTCATCGAATTTTTCGTCTTGTGATAGATATCACATTTCTGCTTGTGGAGCAAATTTAATAGTTCAATCAAAGGCTTCATTCTTTCAGGCAATTACTTGTAATAGGGAAGATTTTCATGCTCAGTTTTTTGCTACTAAAGCAGTTTTTGATCATCAATTCAATGAAAAATCTATCTTATTACATAAGATTTTATGTGGTGCTTTGATTGTGATGTTGCGGACTTCTAGTATAGTTGCCATGCAGATTACTGTATGGAGATATAACTTGTGTTCAACATGAATTATACAGGGCTAATATCCCTTTCGTTCACATGCCTAGGTCTAAGAGTATTTCAAGGAGGATTTGATGAGCTTGCATAGACTTCAGCAGTTAACTCACGATTACTCTTAGTGAGATTTTCTTTCGAACCATGTAGAATTCATGGATGTGTAAAGATAATATCTCAAGGATTTCAAGTAAGATGTACTAATTCGAAAGTGTCATAATATTTTTTAAGAGCCTGTTTAGTGTATCCAACATTTAGATTTGCTGCTGTATATCAAGCTACCTCTGTATTTTCTTGTATTAATTGAGGGTGCTCAGCTATTGAATTAGGTTCTATAGTTCGCATTTTATGAGATCATTTTAATGCATATACAGCACCATTTTCTATCGTGTGAGGAGTTAGAAAATTGAATACTGTTACAAAATCCTCATTAAGGTGTCAATCTAAATAGTATCAAAACATACTAAAATTATGATCTGATCGTTTCTTTCATAATGCCTCATTTAGAACATTTCATGATCATTTTCATCTTTTAGGATTATATTTTGATTGCTTTATATAGACACTGTCCGTATCCAAAATTTGCTTAACCATAGCAACAATTTCTGGATTCCTTGCATGATCACTAAGAATTTTACTTTTATCTGGATAATGATAACTCATAAAACTTCTTATAATATTCTTTCGATCTTTAGGGACAGCTCCAACTAATTCTTTTTCATAGCTAAAGTGAATCTTGTGATTCCTTTTGATTGCTTCATATAGCTTTAAATCACTTGATCAGAGATTCTCGAGTATGTGTTTCAATTTATGATTGTAAAATAAGTCACTTTGCTGTCTTCACCTTATTGAATTGATATATCATCTATCATTCATAACTGATTGAGCTTCTGTTCTAACAGTGTTTATATATTCTTGAGTATGAAATCATCTCTTGATAAGAATTCAGTCATTTTCATATATATCTAGATCTTCTTGAGTTAATAATTCCATTTTAGTTATATGATAAAGTATATATTGACATATACATATTGGCCATACTATTTCAATACATATTTCAATACATATTTTATCATGTTCGCTTTTTTTAAATCGTTTATTAACTGTAAGTCAATATTTTTTATATTTTGAAGACTTGCTATTTTACTTATAGTTTTTATTCTCCATATATGTCCCATAATCGCTATGTATCCTTAAATGACTATATGGATAATCTGTCTGATGATCATAGATTAGTGATCGAATCTCTTAGGTCAATTTTTTTAGAAATCGAATGAGTGAATGAATCAATAAGACGAGATTGTTTGCATTTCAAGTATCCAAACTGAATGCGAGTATATATTAATACTAAATCACAAAAGTACCCAGTTTTGTGAGTAAGTAGATGAGCTAAAATGATAAAAATGTATCCGATGTTAGTTGGTATGTTTGATGAAGTGATGAAAGTCGTTGGGAAAATAATTCTCCCTGATGTAAATAGCATAGAATCCAAATGAATTACAGCGTTAGCTGACTTATGTACCCAAATGCCAAACAAACTTTGAGTTTTATAATTTACTTCTTTCGGCACTAATTCCAATAGTTGAAAAAGATACAATGTTCTTTATTTCTAGGTCAGTGAGAATTTAGATTAGTTGTTATAAATATATTGACATTTAAATTAAAATATATATTATATTCTTAAATTAAAAAACAAAAAATGATCTTTAAAAAATGCGTATTATGGGTTTTAGATTTTCTCTTTGATAAAGTTAACCCATTCAAGAAAATGGTATTCTTTGTTTCAAATGCTAAACCTTTAGCGTATGGAATCATCCTTATAGGAGTAGTTTTCATCTTAGCTATACCTCAAACCTATCCATTATTGGAAAATCTGTTTGATTTCTTTGGTTCAGTAGTGATGATAGTATCATCGTTGATATTATTGACACTAAAGCTGCTATCACCAGAACGCCTAGTAAAGAATGCAGGGAATAAGGTAAAAAAAATGGCTACTGATTCAATTGATACAGTAACTGACTCAGTACAAGAATTTGGACAAAATGTTGCTACTAAAGCATCAGATGCTGTAGGTACGATAAAAGATACTTCAGGAAATATTGCTACAAGTATTGCTACAAGTATTGCAGATAAATCAGTCAATGCTTTAGATAGTATCAAAAATGCTTCAGGTAATGTGACTAAGAAAGCAAAGGAAAAAATTAAAAATCCATTCTTAAACAAATTATTTGGTTCAAAGAATAAATAATTGTTACCGATTTAAAAGGAGTTTGCATTTGTGAGTTCCTTTTTTTAATATAAAAAAAAGTCTAACAATAATTGTTAGACTTTTTCACAATAGAATTTTCTCTTATGGAAGCGTAGGTTTCGCATCTGAATCAGATGTGTATTCTACAACTATTTCGTATGCTCCGAAGAAGTCGAATTGACCACTATTAGTTAGGGCAGTATCTTGATTTTGTTCAAATGCTAAAGAACGTCCATTAACAGATACACTTTTTAATATAACATCTTCACCAGTTAAAATTGGCAAGCGACTATGCCATTTAAATCCTGTATTAAAGGATATCAATTCTGATTTAATGCCATTTTCTTCCCCTAGATCAACAATTGTACTGTTGATATGGATATTTTCTTTTTGTTTAGTAATTACCTTTGGTTTTTCTTGTACATTTGTACATGCGAAGAGACCAAAACAAAAGATTAAAGCTAAATTGATTAGTAATTTCATCTTGATAAATTTTATTTGTGATTAATATAATTGTGTTTTTTTTGTATGATTTCATATTCTTCAGTAGTGCCAATGAAGCTATAATAGTAGCCTTCAAATTTACCAACAATATCTCCGAAATCGTATGTGTCCCAACCGAACGAAATCATCACTTCTCTTAAACCAAAGAGTGCTAGAGCAAATTTCTGATTAGATTTAGCAATATCAGTATTTATGATACTAATAAAGTAAACTAGTTTATGACTAGGTAATTTTTTGTTAATTAGAATTTTAGTATCATTATCTAGTTTTTCTAATTCAAGCTTTTGTATCTTTTGAGCTTGTATATTTGCTTCAGTGAGAAAATTTCTCATTTCTGAATTTTCAAGTAGATTGTGCTCTATGTATACAGGATTCTCTTTCATAGTATGTTATTTAGTGATGTACTTAATTTGATTAAATGTTTTATTTCCTAGAAATTATTTCAGAGTTATAAAAACTAGATGAAATGCAATCCAGCTTATACTATTCGCAAGTTCTGCATATATAATTGCTTTATCTTCATCAGTATATTTTTTTCCTCTCTTACCAAGTAGCAAAAGGGTAATCCGAATGGTTATAGTAATATGACCAACCCAAATTGTTCCTTCATTCCATCCGTCAACTCCTTTGTTATAAGCAATTGGGATAAGCATTACTTGTGGAAAAGATTTTAAAATTCCTGATAAATAGCCTTTTGTATATGGATGTCTTAGTCCACGTTTTTTATGTTTAGTGTGTGCGAATAGAATAATGATTCCAGATAGGATAATGAGACACATTTTTATCTCGTTTTGTATATCTAATTCCGAGAATGTTCCGTAATTCCAATAGAAAATAAGAATCATGCTCATAACAAATGTCCATGTAGTATATATATAGATTATGAACCAATCTTTTTTCTTCTTATTATCTTTAATGCCATTGGTGAATGCTAGATATAAGTTAATAACCATTGATATTAAAAACGCTAAGAACATAGTAGGGCTTAGACCAAGTGTTGATTCAAGCATTTTAGTGCATTGTCCTATACCAAAATAGATGGCAAGTGATAATTGGAAGATAAACAATCCGTACTGAATAGTATATAGAATTAATTCCCAAGCTAAGGAAATATGTAACATGTACTTAATAAGAAACATCTTACAACAAATTGTTAGATATTTCATATATATTTTTTTTAGGTTAATGACGCAGTAATGCTCTGAAAAGAGTATACATTAAAATTAGAATAAGTCAATATATAAAATGACAGAGCATTGTGCTCTGTCATTTTGATTCTAATAAAAGTATTTTAGCTGTATCCTGCACCTTTTTCAAAGATCGCTAGTAAACCTAATTTATTTCCATGTACATTTACCCCAGTACAGGTTACGTTCTTCAATTTAGGATAGCTAGATTGAAATTTTTTGAATGCAGGTATAGCAGATGCAGGAGAAGCAGTCATGCTTGTCTTTGAAAAAAAGACAATATATAACTGATCATAAGAATCAAGCCATAGATCTTCAATGTCAAATTCTGATCTTTGATGGTTGATTAAATCTTTAAATGATTTCATATTAATTTTTTTACACTATAATCTTTTTTTAAAAAAAGTCAACACATGCTTTACATTAATTCGGTGAGGAAGGGATTTCCCAACAGGCAGGGATAAACTTCTCATCAGATTGTATTATCAATGATTTTTCAATAATTATGTTATATGAAGCTATTACATTGTAATTCGGTGAGGAAGGGATTCGAACCCTCGGTACAGTATAACCCGTACACTACCTTTCCAAGGTAGCGCCTTCGACCACTCGGCCACCTCACCAATTTGTTTAAGTTAGTTGATCTATAAACTTTTTAAGTTCTATTTCTCGATCATCACTGATGATATGTTTTAAACCAGCTGCGGCCTTATGCCCTCCTCATCAAAATTTTGATGCGATTTCCGAAACATCAATATTTCATTTTGACCTAAGAGAAGCTTTAAGAAACATTGGAGATTCATGATCATATATTTTCACTAGAGCAAGTACCCCGTCATGTTTGATGCGATTTAGAATTGATAGAATGCTGTCTGCTTGTTCTTTATCTATATTATATGTATCAAGTTCTTGCTTATGATAATAAGTCCAAATTACTCAGTTTTCTTTTTTGATTCTATTTATTAACATTCATATAAATTGTGTTCATTGCAGAGTAGTTGACCTATACAAATTATCTACAATAAATTTCTTATCTGCTCATTTTTCTAGTAAATACTGTGCTATTCAGAAAGTTCTACTTGAATCTCTTTCATAAATAAAATGACCAGTATCAGTAGATAATCAAAGAAACAAGTAAGTTGCAACTTCTGGTGTAATAGCATTATCATCTATCTCCTTAAGAATTTCAGTTAGTATTTCACAGGCGCTACTTGATGTGTCATCCACTATATTCAAATCAGCGTATTTTGTATTTGAGATATGATGATCTATAACTACAGTATTCATTTTTTCAAAGTATGCTTCATGTCACACCCAAAAAGTATCTAATAGTTGTATAGGATTTGCTGTATCTAAGAATATCAAAACATCGTAATGTGGATGAAAATCAAAATTTGTTTTAAATTTTTCTATTCAAGGAAGAAAATCAAATGATGGATTTGGTTCTACTGTCGTCCAATAAGATATCTGTTTACCTTGTTTTTCTAATATCTCTCATAATGCGAGACATGATCAAATTGCGTCACCATCAACATTGCGATGACCAAAAATCCCGATTTTTTGAGATTTTTCTAAGATTTTTTTAAGTACTTTTACTTGTTCGTTATGATTCATTATATTAAATAATCTGAATAAGTTTCGCAATAAATACTGCATACAATAATAGCAATGAAATTCCTTCTCGCTTCTGAATTTTATTATCTAATGTCATAAAGATTGCAGCAAAAGTCACTATACCTAAAAACATAAATCAGTAGGTAGATGTAAATTCTGACACACTAACTGTACCAAAAAAAGCGGGTATTCAGGTGATTAATGTTAAGTTGAATGTATTTGATCCAAACACGTTTCATATAGCAATTCCAGGATTTCAACGCTTAATTGCCATCATTGAAGTAAATACTTCTGGTAATGAAGTCCCTAATGCAACCACTGAAAGCGTTAGCATTGAAGAGGTGATTCATAGTATTGTTGAGATGTTTAGTATACTATCAATAAAGTACTTAGCACTAAGAGCAAGCGCTGACATACTAATGACAATAATAACTAAGTAGAGAAATAGATTATGTCATTTCTTTTCTATTGAATGCTCTTCTTCAAGTTTCTTTTCATCAACTGTTTCATTTGCCTCTCAATGAGTTATGCTGTATAAGATAAATATGACTATAAATGCCAAGAGAAAGATTGCTTCTCTAGATGTTACAACTCAATCAAAGGCGAAAAAAACAAATAAAGCCATTGAAATAAAGAAGAAAGGCAAATCTACATCTATCAATTGATTATCAACTTTTATGACTCACGTAACCAAGGATCATAGTCAAAATACTAATAGTACATTAGCGATATTAGATCATACAGCTCCATCAATCACATATTCAGGTAATCCTCATCATATAACTGCATATATACCTGAGATCAACTCAGGTAAGGATGTTCATAGTGCAACTATTGTAGCTCAAATAATAAACGAGCTTAGTCAAAACATAAGGCCTACTTTCTCACTATATTCTGTAAAGTAATCTGATGATTTTACTAATCATACTAGTGAAACAAGAAAGATTAACATTCGAGGAATAAGAGACATGTTATTGTGTGTAAGAGTGAAAAAGTAACAATCAAAGATTGATAGTTACTATATGAAAAGGTGAGGTGAGTGCAAGTGAGGGTATAAATTAATAATCAATTTTGCTAAGCATAAATCATGATCATGATTCAATTGTTTCATACTTTAATTTCGTTTTATGCGATTGAGATTTCAAAATTTCTTCCAAATAACTAACTTCTGAACCTCAAACAAGAATTTTATTCTCTGCAACTCGTTTTCGAAAATCATCTGGGAATGGATTGTTTCAGCCATGATTCCAAATGTTTCCAATATCTATTTTTATTGTAGTAAGTTGTGTATCTCAAATTTGAGCAATTTCATTCAGGATATTGTGAGTATCATCTCGTATACTACCTTTTACAGTATCAAGAGTCAGTTTATTAACTTTAGGAAATTTTTTAAGTAAATTATTGAATGAATCTTTATCAAGATTTATCATTTTTATAGAATTTGGAGTTGGAAAATAATTATAATAATCTGGATTATCTCAACTTGCTGTCAAGGTATATGCGATTACTTTTTGACGTAATATTTTAGCTATGATATTGAAATCATTTTGTAATCATTCTTTGTTATCAAACTTATCTAATCTAAAATACCCACCTTCGTTCTTAATTAATTCTAAAGTTTCTTCGAGTAATTCTTCATTTTGAATATCAAAAACATCACTTGAAACATCATCTATTGACATAAGAGTGTCACGGAGTTGTCATTCAGTTGGTTCTTTTCAATTATTGTTATGATCAAAGTTAAATTCAAGTTGATCTTTGTCAACTATAGGTATATTTGATTCTTTAAGATAAGCTTCAAGCATCTGCTTAAATTCTTGATCTGAAAGCCCTGAGCTGTTTTTGATAGCATCAAGATTTTCATTTAGTGATAGTTTACTTGGTATTTCGCTTTGTTCAGTCATGATTATTGTATGATAAATAGTAAGATAATTATACGTAGATAATGAGTATATGTCAAATGTTTTATTAAAAAATCACTTATCAGACTGATAAATGATTTTTTATAGATCATACTTGCATCTATATTTTAGATATCTTTAAATTTGTATAATTCCATCCCATTAATCATTCAAGCTTTGTTTTGTTCAAGACTAGAATGAACAATAAGTATCTTATCATCTAAAGAAATATTTCATTTGAACAGGATTCTTATAATCTCTTTTCAAATTTGCTTTATATTCGTGTATTCAAAAGTGTCAGCTATCTTGTATCATTTTACTCATCGCATTAGATTTAGATATCTATATGCATTATCGTTTTTAGTAAAGGCAATAATTGGTACTTCAGGTTTTAGAGCCGATAATCTTGCAGGAGTATATCATGATTCTGTAGGACATATAATCGCTTTTATTGGTATTTCTTTACTTGTTCTATATGCGTTATATGTAATATAATCAGATATAATGTCTGAGTCTGAAATGCTTACATTCTTAAGTGAGTAGTTGGTGACTGTTTTTATGCCTTCTTCATTAATTATTTCATATAATTTATATATATTTTCTATTGGTTCTTCAGCAATTGCAGTGTCTTTGGTTAACATAAATGCATCAATACCTTCTTCTATTCTGCTTCTTATAACATCAGCTTGTTTTTTAGAATTTTTCTTACTCCCTACATCTAGATCTGTATTTCGAATAATTGGTTTTCAGATTGTATGACACCATTTTATTGCATCATCTTTAATCTTTTCAGCTTTCTTTTCATCAGTCAGAATTAATAGTTTCTTTCGATTAATAATTATTCAATCAGAAGTTTCTATAATTTCCTTTAAATTTTTAAGTGAATCTACCGTTTCTATCTTTGCAATTATTCTAAGATTGTCTCATTCAACTGTTCTTAAAAAATCTCTTATTTCAGCTATATTGCTTGCACTTTTAATATAAGAGACTGAAATCGCATTAACTTTATGCTCAATTCACCATACAATATGTCTTTTGTCTTTTTCTCATAGGTATGGCAATTCAGGTATATATCCTTCAAAATCTATATGTCTATTGATAAGTACAAGTCCTTCCTTTTTTACTTTACCATATAATTTTCATTTCTTATTCTTTACTTCAATAAGAATACTTCCATTATCTATATCAATCATAGTTCAATCTGGAATATTTTCAGTTTGAATATAGTCAATATATAATTTCTCATCATCATCCTTAAAAAATTCAGCATGCTCAATAGGTAGTTCTTGATTTTTCTTTAAAATAAGTTCTTCTTTATTCCTTGTTCTAACTTCTGGTCATCTAGTATCTAAGATAATAGTCTTAGAACTATCAAGCTTGATAATCATATTGATATATTTCTTTTTTGTCTCTTCATCTCAATGACTTAGATTTATCCTAAAAGTATCAATATTATTTATAACTTTAGATAATACTGTTTCCTTATCTAATGAAGGTCACATAGTTGCTACAATTTTCGCATTATGGAAATAGTTCATATTATACAATAAGATAATTAAAAAGGAAGTTTGGTTCTATGCAACAATTGCAAACGCTCATCCCAATATTTCATCTACTAATTTTTTTCTACGAATTTGGATAACCCCATGATGATTCACTACAAATGTCATTAATTTTCATCAAATCATGCAGGTCACTTCTTCATGTGCTCTTTCCTTTGATAATTGAATTTGGAGCATAGTTTTTTTTCATTTATTGACTTCATGAATTTCATACGGAACACTGCTTGAAGTATTGTTTCAAGATCCATACTCAGACATCTCTCTTACTCAGATTCCAACTCAAAGCTCTTTTTCATATTGTTGAATTCTCGTTCATCCTTTACCAATAAATTTTGGTTTTACGTAATCTGGAACATATACCAGAATACGACTACTAGATTCCACTTCGACAGCTACATTACAATTTAACTCTTTTTCAAAGTAATCTTGCAGTCATCGTTTGGCATATTTTGATATAGCATTCTTTGATGTTGTTGTAAGTCAGACCATATCAGTTGGCATTACTACAACACTTTCACCATAGCTATACATTTCATATCTAACTTCATCAGATATGAGATCTTTAACTAAGATGACAGGACGTGCTAGATCGTCAGAATTCATTCACAGAGGAGTTTTTACGGTTTGTTCTAGTGAATATACTTGATCAATATTTCAAGATTTGATATACACTACTGTATCAATTATCTGAGGAATAAGACCTAATTCTATTGTTCAAATCATTCTTTGAATTCAGTCAATTGCTTTAGTTGCATGCATAACTCATATAAGTCATATTCATGTCAATCTAAGGTCCTTAAATAAGATGAAGTCTTCCTTATTTCTTACTTCATCATATATACACACATCAGGTCTTGACAGAAGTAGTATATCTCTTATTTCATTATGAGGGGCGTGAGAGAAGCTATATTGAGTGATTTTCTCATCAACTTGTAGATCGCGTGGTGATTCGATTGTTTTAATAACTATATTCTTTTGTGCTAATTTGTTTACATAAGCAGTTGCAAATGTAGATTTTCATTCTCAAGGAGCTCAAGTGATCAATACTCAATTTGCTTCTTCTAAGAGTCGAGTTTGCAATCAATCATCTAATTTATAGTCTTCCAGATTCATTGATTTGACTGGTCTTACTGCCGTTATCTCAATTCTTTTGCTCAATGGTGGTAAAACAATAACTATTCTGTATGGTCCACTTTGAATTACTTTTGAGTACCTTCTATCAATTTCAACAAATGAATCATCAGACGCTCCAACTTCAGTTACAAGATCTTGTATCAAAGTTTCACATTGTTTAGATGTTAATATAGTCTCTTTTTGTTCCATTTCTCGTCATCAAGGTTTACCAGTTTTGCGAGTGATAGGTTGATTTGCTACAAAATGTACTGACATAACTCAGCTATCAAAATATTTATCTAACACAAAATTTTTTTTTGTCAAAATAGTTTTTGATATAAAATAAAGTTTGCCAATTTTTTTTGCAACAATTGAAAGCATGTATACTGGGCAAAACTGATTTTGCAAGGGGAAAATTTATTTTATTTTTTCTTATATATCAAATATTCTCTATATTGAAGTGTTATTTGACTATATATTTATTCTAATCATAGAATGGTAAATATATATAACTAGTGTAGTCAATATTTTTTTGTTGTGTTATCTTGCAATATACAATGAATACAATACATATATATAACTATGTGAATCTTGTTTTTTGTTATCCATATAATATTTATTCTCTATTTCTTCGCCATTTGAGTCTGGCGACTAGCATTGTTGCCCTTGATTATTTTGGTAGCGCTGCTTTTTAATTCTCAATCATCTACAACTGAAGTAATCGCAAAAAAGTCTACAATTACATTAGATTCTTTTCATGAGTTTATAACTCAACATGCATTAGTGATTGCATGGAGTTTGATAGTTCTTTGATGATGGTGACTTGTAGATATATATGCAAATTTATGATCTGAACAGTTGTTTTGGTTATTATGAATTCATATAATTTTACGATGATGATCATATATATATGATTTTGAAGATTGAAAAAAAATATTCCATGTGTGATACTATGTAACTCTCCTACTCCTATTTATACAGATATTCAAGTCAGTCAGTGTCTATGACTTTTTTCATTATATCATGGCTTTTCTTGTTATGACAATGGCAATATATGGTTCAATTGTGTTTCTCATGACCGCAATGGATAAAAAGGTAGATAATATTACCAAGTATATGTATTTTATATTGTTTAATGTATCTGTTATCATCCTCATTTACTTGTGGGGGAGAGATGACTTACATAGCGCAATTGTTCTTGCTCAAGTATATCTAATGGCTCTGTATGTTGTTATTTACTGAGTTCGTTGGTGGTATAACCAGATCAGAGACGATGTCACGATAGATGAAACATACTTGGCAGAAGAAATATTGGATTGAAAGCGTATTCTTTGAAGAAAGTTACCCTTTGCTGATGAGGCAGTTTTAGTGATGAATAATTTTTTGGATAATCTTGACCAAAAAACAACATTTTCGTTAAGTTTTTTGAATATTATTTTAGTAGCAATTCAAGTGTATTTATTTGTTGTTTCATTTTGAGTAACCGATGGGTGGTTAGTTCAATTTGTCTTTTGGTTTTGACTTGCTGCATTTTTTGTGAATTATTTGTTATTGAGAGAAATATGATTTTATCATGAATTACAAAGGGCAGTTGCATTTATTCTACTAAATTTTGGAATATACATAAGTATTATACATGCATTTTGAAATAATATATTTGGAATTGTAGTATTAGGAGTCTTATGGAGTATATTAAATAGTTTGTTGATGTTCTTAGGTAAGAAACTTAATTTACATGCGTTACTTTCTAGACAAGATTATTACTATTGGATTTGAACAACAATGTTATCTACACTTGTTAATATGTATTTCATTCTGAGATTGCCTTTGTCATGACAGTTTAGATTCTCAGTAATGTTTATATATTTATGATTACAGTGTGTTCTATTGCTGTATGCATTAAGACATATTCTTCAAAAGAGATTGCCTATGACAATTGAACAACAAGTAGAGCAAATGATAAAAGAATGATAAAAGAATGATAATTGATTGACAAATTGTAAAAAATATATATAATTATATCAGTAGCTTGAAGTTTGCTTTGGCTGCAAGACTTATAAAAAAACTTTTACTGTGGTATAAATATGTATGTTTAAGCGTTTGTTTACGGATATATGAATATCAGCTTTCATATTAGTAATGATATGAAGCGCATATTTTATGACTGCACAAAGAATTTTAGATCAAGCAGACTCTTGATTTAGATTGTGTGGGCAGGTAGATGTATTACAAGAAAGTTTAGATAAATTGGAACTTCGTAAATGATTAGTGGAAATTAAGAGTTTGCCAAATGATACTAAAGTTGCGCTCATAGAATGATATAATGATCAAATAGCTCTTTTCCAAAAGAAGATATCTTCATGTGCAAACAATTTCTAAATTAGTAATGATATGATTTTCATTGTTGAATCATTGATATCCTATATACTTGCTCCAAAAGAACTAATTTTGCTAGTCCATGAGGCATAGTGTGAGATCAAAATCAAATCCTATGATCAATATATGATCAAAGGATTTTTTCATTTAAACCATATGGTCATCAAATGATTATATTATAGTTCTTTCCAGTGTTAAATGTACCAGTAAGTTCTTCAGTAGAGTATGACTTTCAATTAATACTCATGAGAAAATTGAGGTCATTGTTCTTGTTTCTTTTTGAAAGATATTCTATAATTTTGTTTGTTTCTTTTTCAATAATTTGAGCTTTAGTTCAATGTTTTACTGGTTTGATATTTATTAATTCAATCGTTTTTCACATTCTTTTTAAGTACTCTAAAATTGCACTTGAGAAGTGTTTATCAGAATCTGAAATTGATATGATTTTTACTTTCATTTAGAATATTTAAATAAATATGGTTACTGTAGTATTCATTCATCCAAAAGCTAGATTATATTGTATAAATTGACAAAACTAGCTATTTATGTATAGTTTATTGTAATATATTTACTTTGTAATACATATCATGGATATTGTCTCTTTAAAAGATGAACAGAATGAAAATACCCTAGATAATGGTAATCATAAATGATATTCTGAAATTTTTTGAAATCATTATAATAAATTAAATGACTTTAAGGCTACTCAAGGCTCAAGAAATTATTTTTGAGAGCATGTTATAGCTATTGTTGACAAAGAAACAAAGATTTGACGTGATATTGATGTTTTCAATGATATACATGTAAATCCAAGATCAAAAGAAATTTATGATAGTTTGCAACTATGACCTTGAAATATCATATTGAATATGAATCTTGAAAAATTATGAGAATTGAATGATGCTATCTCTAGATCAAATATTCTTAATTCAGATGTTGTAAAAAAACATGGGATTGATCTTGAATTCTACTATTATCCTACGTACTACGATCATCAATTATCTAAAGAGAATGTGTAATTAAGATATCTTGATCAATATATATACAATAATTTCACTATTATAGTATCTTGAATAATTCCTATAATTTACTTAAAGAATTCATATACTCCTAAACATGAAATTTTTTGATGAAGTAACTATAAAAGTTAAATCCTGAGCCTGATGAAACGGGATAATTTCTTGAAGACGCGAAAAACACGTACCTTTTGGATGACCTTCAGGAGGAAATGGTTGAAATTGATGATCAGTAGTTCTTCAATGAACCACAAATGAACGAACACTTATGCAATATAGATATAATGTTATATATAAAGCGGATCCAGGTGAAAATTGATGAAGTAAAGAGCAGTACTGAAAAGATGCTGAAGATATTATTCTCAAAGTTCCTTTATGAACAATAGTAAAGCATACAAAAACGTGAAGTATAATTTGACATATAACAACTGAAGGAGAAATGCTTGTGCTTGCAAACTGATGAAAATGATGAGTATGAAATATGCATTTTGTAACACCACAGGTTCAATATCCAGAAATTGCATTGTATGGAGAACCATGAATAACTAAAGAGATAACCTTAGAACTACAGTTGTTAGCTGATGTTGCATTGGTTTGAATGCCTAGCGTTTGAAAGTCATCTTTAATTAATGTAGTAAGTAACGTTAAAGCTAAGACAGCTGAATATCATTTTACAACTCTAATCCCTAATCTATGAGTTGTTGATCATAAAAAGAAAAGTTTTATATTGATTGATATACCTTGATTGATTGAATGAGCTAGTGATTGAAAATGATTATGAAGCGATTTTTTGAGACACATTTTAAAGTCACGTGCATTGTCATTTATGATCGATGCGAGTAAATTTGAATCTTGATGGAAAGATTTTTGAATTTTATTTAATGAATTGAAAAATTATCTCTTAGAAAGATATGAAGATTCTGATATCCAGCTGACATTAATTGACAAAAAGATATACCTTGAAGTTAAAACTAAATGATGAGATGTAATTTTAAGAAAAGCTGTCTATTGGATAATTAATAAAGTTGATATTTTGTGAGACACTGAAATAGTACAAGAAGTAATGGATTGATGGAAACTGTACTGTCATAATGAAACATGAATCTCGAAAAAAGATATTATAGAAAATACATATTGATTGTCTGCTGCTACTCGTGAATGAGTTGATAATCGATTAAACCAGATGATAACAACGGTAGATAATGAACTCATAATTAGTAAGTTTGAGTTTGAAAAAGTTGAAATATTGCACAAAATTGACATTAGTATTAAAGATATTACAGAACTTGAAAAAGAAGATTTACAAGCTTGAGGATACCTTCCAGCTGATGTAGATTGATCAAAAATTAAAGTGCGAGAAGTTGTGCATCCACAAGTAGGATATCTGTCATATGTTGTTCCTTGGTGAAATGATCAAGCTGAGTTACGATATTGGCGTCAGTTAGAGAAACAATGACATTTGGAATGGATGTGAACCGTTTGAGCAAAAAAATGACATATTTTAAAGGTGATATCTTTGTATGAAGGTGTTAATGATAAGTATATTCTTTGGGAATAGACTTGAGATTAGATACTAAAAACTCTATCATTGAATTAAATTTACTCATTTGCATACATGCGTTTCCATAGATTTATTAGAGTTACAATGTATTGGAGGTATTTGATTTTTTTTCTTACTTTATTTTTTGTTTTGTATTGAGTGCAAGCATATTTAAATAAACAAAATATGGAGGTCGCTATTACTGAGATTAATGATGAAATTGTGAACACTAAAGATGAAATTGCATTTATAAGTAATTTTGAAAGACCATATTTAGAAAGTGAATGGGCTGATTATTATCTATGACATGAAAATTGAGTAGTGTATAATGGAGAGTGGGTTATTAGGTTGAGAAATAGAGAAAAAATACTAGCCGATAATGAAGATGATATTCTCTCTTTACAAAAAAAAGAGGAAGATATGATTGTTATTTCATCTCCAGAGGAATCATGGTTTTATTTTATACACGATAAACTAAAGCCACTTAAAGATCTTTGATTAATCGAATAATATGATATTATATATCGAAAAGCCAAAATGATATACTAGCTATGATCTTATTCATAAGATAAAGAAGCTATATCCAAGAAAAACTAAAATTTGACATGCATGAACTTTGGATCCTATGGCAACATGACTTATGATAGTTGCAATCGGAAAAGACACAAAGCGTTTACAAGATTTTGTATGATTAGATAAAGTGTATTCAACTACAATTGATTTTTCAAAAAAATCTGATACTCGAGACATGCAATATTGGAAAGAATTTGAACAATTAGAAATTGATTCATTTGATTCAATTCCTTCTATGCAAGACTTAGAATCTGTATTAGAGCGTAAATTATGAATATCTCAATGGCCACTTACCCCCTTTTCGGCGAAAAAAGTTAAATGAAAGAAATTATATGAATACGCTAGAGAATGAAATCCAATTTTTATAGATTGCGATATGGAATTGATTTGATTTACTATTATCAATTATTCATTTCCACTAGTAGAAATAGAGTTACATGTTTGATCAGGAACATACATTAGAAGTATAGCGCATCGATTATGAGAACAGTTTTGATTATGAGGTATACTAACAGAACTTCATAGAAGCAAAGTTGGTAATATAGTGATATAGTACTTATCTAGAAAAGTAAAAAGCTAGGATCAATGATCCCAGCTTTTTTAGTATAATGTTATGCTCTCATAGTCTGAAGCCTTTTATAAGACTGTATCCTAGTATAAAATTGCGTATGTGTTGAAAGTATAGGTTTTTTATTTAGAAAGTTCATCTTACCAGACATATATACAAAATCATTGTAAGGTTTTATAAGACTCATTAGAAAGATATTGTATGCTTTACTAAAGTCATCATCATTACTAATTTTCATAAGAATGATTGCCTTTCTTAGTATCTTAAATTTGTTCTTTTTTTTGAATGCATACATAAGAGTAGTATAATCTTCTTTGACCCAATGATATCTTTCATCATCACCTTGATTTTTATACCATGTTAGATTTTGAATTATAATTTTCTCTAAATCAAAATTAAGTTTTGTAAAAAAAAAGTAGAGAATACATTCAAAATTTAATCTTTCGTTTGTTTTTGTTCTTATCATTAGTTTAGATTTTATTTGAAAATATGTTACATATTTAACGATATTTCACAAGATAAAAAAATCCTCTCCACAAATAGGTATGCGAGAGAGGATTATGAACACATTGTAGATGTCTTTTTCTAGATTCTTAGCACAAAGTTTTTTAGATTATGTAAGAGAATTTCACAATTTAATGGTTTATGCATCGTAAAATGACCATTTTTAACGATTGCAAGTTCATGATTTTCTTTTGAATCATTACTTAAAAGACACATGACCTTTGAATTACTAAACTTCCTTGTGATATTTTTCCAGGGTAAGCCTTCAAAAACTGAACCTTTACTCACTGACAATATGGCAACATCATCATGATCAATCATTAATTTTCCGCATTGTTCCGACGTATTAATTTGTTTAATGTCTACATTTTTTAAATTCATTTCTAGATAACTTCCGAGAATGGCTATAAAGTTCGCATCAGAATCAATTAAGTATATTTTCATTATTTTTTATTTTAGTTAATATTTATTACATATATTTTAAGATAAGTCAACACAAATCTATCTAAAGAGCCTGCAATCAAAGACCATTTTCTTATCAATGATTGGATAATACTTCTTATACAATAATTTACATATATGTTATATTCAAAATCATTGCTGAATAAATTTATAGCTAATCTAGATCAACCACAACAGCTTTGAGATGTACTTACACTCAAAGTTTGTGAAGTCGAAGAAATACATCAAAGACAGATTCCTGATGATCTAGTAATATGATTAGTTACTGAAACTAGAGATCATCCTGATGCTGATAAACTTACAGTTTGCCAAGTAGACTGTTGATCTAAATGAATTTTTCAGATCTGTTGTTGAGCTTCAAACGTAAGAACTTGACTTTATGTGGTAGTTGCGTTGCCATGATGTCATTTACCAGCAATAGATCTAACAATAGAACCTCGTGAGCTAAGAGGAGAAGCTAGTAATGGAATGATTTGCAGTAAACAAGAATTATGAATTGAAGAAGACCAAGAACATAAATGGATCTGGTCATTACAGTTGTCTGACAAGGCTTCTACTCAAGCGAAATGAGAAGTTGAAAATGCTTGGGATTTTGATGATTTAACTAAATCCGATCTTTGAGTATGATTGTCCAAGAAGTATCCTCGATTAGATTCATGGACTATGGATGTTGAAAATAAGACTATTACACATAGACCAGATATGTTTGGTCATTACTGATTGGCAGTTGAATTACAAACCATCTATGAGAATGTTTCTCAAACAGAGTTCTTTGCCTCAAGTTATAACAAAGGTAAGGATGCTTATCTTATGGAAGAAGACTATATTCAACATAAAATTGACGTGGTAATAGAGTCTAGTAAGGTTTATAGTTATTCCACAATATTACTGAAGAATATAGTTTGGAAAAAATCGGATATAGAAAATAGATTATTGATGTCAGACCTATGACTTCAATCCAAATCTAATTGGATTGATTTTTCCAATACTTTTATGTATTTATCATGACAGCCTATTCATTTTTTTGACGCTGACAAGATAAAGTGATGACTTATTGTTAGACAAGCAAAAGATTGAGAAACATTTATAGATCTTTTTGATAAAGAGTATAAGTTAACTTCAAATGATATTGTGATAGCCGATCAAGCTGGTATATGTGCTTTAGCTTGAATAATTTGATCTAATTCATCCTGAATTGATGAGAATACAAAGAATATATTAGTAGAAATTGCAAATTTTGATCCTATACAAGTTAGAAAAACATGAACTAGATTATGATTAAGAACGGATGCAGAGCTAAGGTTTGAAAAATCTATCAATCCGATGTGGAGTTCTAAGTGTCTTGATTCATTTTTGAGTTATATAGAACAGTCTGACTTGGAATATGAATATGCATGAAAACAAATTTGGACATATGAAGGTATGCAAACTGAATTATCATCGATGAACATCTCTCGAGATACTATTTCAAGTATTATATGATTAGATGCAAAACAGATGTGATTATGAAGTTTACAAAAATTATGATTTGATATAGATTGAGATAATGTAAAAATTCCGGCATGGAGATCACTTGAAGATATTACTACTGAAGCATGTATTATTGAAGAAATTCTGAGAATTTATTGATTTGACACTATTACATCTACTTCATACCTTGATGAAAGTAAATTTTTATCATTCAATCATGAAATTGAACATGTTAGAAAACTAGAATCATTAATGATAGAACGTATGTGATTTGACCAGATAGAAACATATCCATGGATTCCTAAAAAAATGATCGATTTATTTAATTTCTCGACTAGCGAATTGCTAGAAATGGAGAACTCACTCAATCCTGAGTGGGTATATTTGAGACCAACTCTTATGTTATCATTGTTAGATACCTTGCAAAAGAATAATGCTTTTTTTGATTCTATTGATGTTTTTGATATTTGAAATATTCGATGAACCGATGATAATCACTCAGAATCTAAGGCTCTTGCTTTTTGTGTAAGTTGACCTAGCAGCGATAATCTAGATTCGATATATCTTAAAGCAAAAGGGATTATAGATACAATATTGGAAACAATTTGATCAAAATGAAAATTACAATATATTCAATCTGAAAACGAGATGTTCCATCCTAAGCAACAAGCGTGAATAACACTGAACTGAAAATCAGTCGGGAAGTTGAACACCTTACATCCTTATGTCAGTGAACAATTTAAGATAGATTCTACAAGGTCTATTGTCTTAGCTGAATTAGATCTTACAGTTTTGTTTGATATCGCCTTGTCTCAACAAAAGAAAACTAAATGAATGAGCTCATACAATACTTTGCAAGATCAGATACTTACAAGAGATTTAAACTTTATTGTTGACGAGTCTAAAGGATTTTGAGAGATCCTATCGGCAGTTCATAAAGTTAAAGAAGTCAGTTCTATTGATATTTTTGATGTGTACGCTTGAGAACATTTACCTGAAGGAAAAAAGAGCATAGCTCTTAGAATGCAAATCATTGGCACACAAGACCTAAAGACTGATCAAATAAATGATATTATGAATAAAGCTATTGAAAATGTGAAGTCTGTATGAGGGATTTTAAGGTAATTTAAAAGCGCACTTTTATAAAAATGCGCTTTCATTAATCTCTATCAGTGAATATTGCTATTGCAAATCCAATACAAAAAAGCATTAAACCTGTTAATCCATATCCAAGTCGTTGATTAAGACTTAGTGAAACTGGATCTCCGAATCTAATTGTAGTTGCAACTTGGATTAATACAGCTCCTAGGCCAATTGGCACTATGATAAATATTATTCTAAATATTTTTTTAAGTAATCGTATCATATGTTTCATTTATGTTTTTATGTAATTCTTTTATACTAACTAAATTGCTTTTGTCAAACAATCTTATTTCTTTTCATTTTTAAGTCTCCATATGAATATACAAACTAATAATTATGAGTCAATAACTATTTCACAAAAATGAACTAAAATCATCGTTGATTCATTTGATCACTGATCATGAACAAAAACAATTAAGGTAGCATGATGATCTACTCTTCATTATTTTTTTGTTATGAAAGAGGAAGTAAATTTAAATTTGGTTATTGAAACTTGATGAGAATCAGCAAACATAATTGTTAAATGATTAGTTTTAGCAAAGGATTCATCTAAACTTACTCTTAAATGTCATGCGCACTTATATCATAATTATTCTGAAGCTGATCTTCATATTGTCTCATTTCTTCAAGATTGATCTGTGTGTGAAATTGATTGATGAGTAGATTTGCATGAGGGATGCAAAAAGATATCATGACATCTGTTAGAAGAGAATATCATTCTATGAGATAAGATAAAAATAAAAACACTACCTATGCTTGATGTAAGGAGCAGTGATGTTTCCGCAAGTCATTGAGCTAGAATTCAAAAATTGGACCCAAAAAAGTTATTCTATATGAGATCTAGATGATTAGAAAAACATGAAGCTGAGCAGCTTATGATACAATGATATGTGGAACAGGTATTCGAATGAATTGATGCAAGTCCTGAAAGGGAAATACTTATAAGGAGTTGTATTGACTATATTCTTGAATAATATATAAAAGTATATATCTTATATAATAAAAAGTAATTATGAAAACAGAACTGACACCGAATGACATCACAAGACTGCGAGAAATTGCTAACGATGAATCAATTTTGACTTACGATGCATTGTCTGAAGTAGCAATTTCTTATTTTGAAGCACATACTGAATTTCAAAAACTACGTCTTTTGCAAGTTTGTGGACCTATAAGCACCGGATTGGATACTCAAACATGGCAAGAGAGAGTAGATGATATTCATGATGCTGCTAATCATTTCGCTAAACAAAAGAATATTGTTGTATTTGATCAATTGCCATTTGAGGAGCCAATTACAGCTATTAAGCAAAGGAGACTTAAAGCTGGTAAGACTGAAGAAGGAGTTCCAGATCAGGCAATTATCCATCAATTCTATAAACCAGTATTCTTATCTCAAACTAAAAGAGTAATCTTAATGTTTCTGCCCACCTTTTTGTACTCAAATGGAGCTTGCGAAGAACATCGTTTAGGACTTATTCATCCTAATAAAATTGAGAATAGATACATTAGACATAATTGGAGACATCGTATCAAGTTAGGCATAGATATTTATAGATTAGACATGTGTGATGATTGATAAGTTATTGAAATTATAAATGGAGGTTGAATTATATTTAGCTTCCATTTTTTTTTATTTTGTATACTATAATTGTATCAACTGAATTGACCCACTTTTAAAAGAAATAGAGCAGTTAAAGCTCAGAAATTAACCTAATGTGTAAATGAATTTTAACTTTGCTGACATATTTAATTATTACCCTGTTTTTTTGTCAGCACATTTGCCTGAGCAATTTATTAACGCAATTGTACCAACAATCGGATTTCATATATTTTTAACACTTAATGTTATACAATTACAAACGAAGTTACAACTCTCACTTATACTTGATCGTGAATGAGGATAGACAAGCGATTATCAAACCAACTTCCTTATAGTAGAAGTTTTTTTTGACATTTATTTGATAGATGAATCGTAACTATCAATGATAGAAAGCTCAAAAAATCTTATAAACTTAAGAATTGAGACATAGTGAACATAGCTGATTTACAAAGATTTGAAGATTGATGAATTCTACAAGAATGTGAAGCATGGGATATTGATGTTCGTTTAGAGAAAGTAGATTATATGGTTATTTATAAGCCTAAATGAGTATTAAGTCATCCAAACAGTGTCCGGGACATTCAATACCCTAGTGTAGTATGATGAGTTTATCATTATCTTCAACAAGGTACACAATGAAAAACTATTTTGCCTAGTACTTGATCTTTTGTGAGAGCTTGATTAGTACACAGATTAGATAAGGAAACAGATGGATTAATGATCATTGCAAAGACTGAACGTTGATTATCACATTTTAAAGATTTATTCCAGAGAAAGTCATTATTATCTTCATTTTCTGAGAAAGAGATGGTGCCTTTAAAGAAATACTACTTAGCAGAAGTACATATTACATCAAAATGACGTGATTTTTTGGAAAGTATTTCAACTAGTTTGCCCTATATAATTGATGAAGATGTTATCCCTAAAGTACCACATGCGATAATTAAAAGAGGAATTACTAAAATAACTGAACTTACTCATGATCTTCAGAGGTGATCAATAAAGGTTGAGATATTGACTGGACGCACTCACCAGATTAGATATCATTTGAGTACATATGGACTTCCAATAATTTGAGATTATCTGTATTGATTGGATGATAGTCCACCAATGTTTTTGACCGCATATAGGTTGGATTTTCTAGATTGTTATTGAGATAACATAAGTCTAAAACTTGACTTAAAATAAATATTGAATAATTAACTTGATAATAGCTGTATTTTGTACATAATATTTTTTTGTATTATATAACAAATAAGTCCTATGAATGAAAAAAAATATACGAATTCAATGTTCAATAATATTAAGTCATGAAAAGATAATCATATAGCAATTGAAGATATTAAGAATGCGTCATTTTTTGATATGATTAAAGATACTATTGTGTCTTTAGAGAAAGCTTTATCAAAAAATTGAGACTCATTGCCTTCTGAAAATGATACTTATGCTTCATGATCAACAATTTATGCAAGAAATGAAGAATTTGCTATTGTTTTTGATTCACAAAGACAACTTATGAGTATGATTTGTAAACTATTTAATTTAAAATCAAATAGCAATAATAGAATACATATTTTCAATCTTCTACGTCATCATGATTTTTCTACTGAAGAAAACTTTAATCAGTTTTGTGAGAATATTAATCATATTCCAGTACCTGAAAAAAATGTAAAAGAAAGACCAATTAAGAAAAAGAATTTTGTAGTAAACAAGAGTGGAATTGAAAAAAAATCACCAAAAACTCTTCTTAAACAAGAGTCTACAACAATACCATCAATACAGGATGATTGAGAAAGGTTTTCTGAAAAGAATATTGATTTAAGTAGCAAGCAACCGGTTGTAGTAAAATTAAAAAAGAAAACAAGGACTTCTAACGTTAGTCAAAAGTCAAAAGCAAAATGACCTATATCAATGAAGACTTGAAGGAGGTTAAATAGATATCAGCGAGATCCAGAATACGAAAAGACGTTTAGAAAGGAGCTTAAGATATCTGATGATCATGAAATTTACAAAGACATGGAAAAACTTTGACGAGACTATCAACTTCAAAAGGAGTATATATCAATACTAGAGATGACAAAAGAAGCATTTGATATATTTAAATTTTATTCAAATAAATATGATAAAAACGATAATAAAGCCAATGAAAATATGTTAAATAGAAATTTTTATAAGATTCTTTGATCTTTAAGATATTTTTTTAAGACAAATTTATTACCTTATTATAAGATAGTTGAAGATTGAAAAGTTTTAGGTACAGATGAAACATATTTAGTATTGTATAAATGACTATTCAATACAAAAATTAAGAAGAAGTGATTAGGTATGAAAGACGATTGAGTTCAGCATAGTTTAATATCAGAAGAAGAATTGCATTTAGCAATGAGAGCTGATTTTATATGATATTTTCCAAAATTATTATTAAAAATATTAGACTCTTCTAAAGTTAGTGTTTAATTGTATTTTCTAATTTCTTTCTGCATCTGTCTTTTGGTTTCTCTTTCTTTTATTGCGGAACGTTTTTCAACTTTTTTCTTGCGTTTTCACAATCAGAGTGAAAGTTTTACTTTTTGACGACTGGTGAAATAAATTTCTAATACTAGCAATCTTGATCAGGTAATATCAATCTTAGATGATAATTTAGCTAATTCATTTTTTCAAATTAATAATTTTCTTTTTGTTTTAGCTATATATCCTGGAGCATTATGAGGATTAGTCTTTTCATATAATGGTATATCAATATTGTGAAGCCATAATTCTCAGTCATTAATCAGAGCTACCGCATCTTTAATATTCACTTTTCATCATCTTAGTGATTTAACTTCATATCAACGCAAAATTATTCAAACCTCTATAGTTTGTGTTATCTCATAATCAAAATACACACGTTTATTTTTGCTGATGAGTTTCATTGATTTTTGGAAAATTATTCTTATTACATTCATAATCATCTTTTAGCATTTTATTAGTGAAAAATGAAAAAATTATTACCATTTTGAATATCAATTGTTATGTGATTAGTGTTAGTTGGTTGCTGATGAGCATCCGATACAGATACTACAATTATTGAAGATGCTGTTATTCAAACTTGATCAGTATGAACATGAGATGAAGACTTTGGTACACAAAGTGCTGATTGATTAGTAGATTGCTTATTAGAGAATGATTATAAACTATATAGCATAGATTGATGTAAATACTGCCAGGACCAAGTTGAAGTCTTTTGAGAAAGAGCAGATGAAATCGTATCTATAGATTGCGATGCAGATAGAAATATTTGTCTTGCAGCAAATGTTTCATGATTCCCAACATCAGAATTTAAATGAATATTATATCCTGGACTAATGACTAAAGAAGCTCTTATGGCTTTATGTAAATAAACACTCATTGACTATAACCCTGATTAAATGAACGAACCATATAGGTTCGTTTTTTAGATTCAATTTTTTTGACAAAATGTATTTATATATATATAATATATAAAACTTTTAATTACTCATACAAAAATGAAAACAAAATTATCTTGATTGCTCCTAAGTTTATTCACAGTATTTCTTTTGTGAATACTTTTATTCTATGGCAATAAATCATCATCACCGTCACCTGAGATGGATATGAATTTCACTTATGAAATGTTATCTGATGACGTTTTAGCATCAATTTGATGAGATGCTAATTTCTGTGAAGATTGATCAAAAAGACTTCCGTTAGGTCAATCTTGTGATGATTGAAATCCTGATACACAATCAGATAGCATAGGTCAGTATTGATGCTTGTGTGTTTGAATTCCTTCAACTTGTGCATGATGAAAAAATCCAGGAATACCAGGAGATTCTTGTAGTGACTCATGAAAAGTATTTGATGCTAGTGGTTGTAAATGTATTGTACCTTTAAAAGACATAGCTTGATTCTGAGTTCAATCTCTTGATAGCATAGACACTGTATCAATACAAGATGTTCCTAGTGAGGATGGTCAGAATTTGTGATGAACATCTATAAATTGAAGTTCAGGTAATATGGATATGCCTGAATTATCTTGATGTGATGCAAATGTATCATGTACTTCAGTTAGTATTTCTTTATGACATATTGTTGATTGAGATTCGCCATTTGATATAGTAAATGCTGCATGAACTATTTATACTTCATGAGTTTTTTACGTGCCGTCACCAAATGATCCAAATTTTAATGTTATTACTCATGATTTTGATGGTGCAATGCCTACATGTGGAGAACAACTGTTTGTAAATTTATATTATAATTGTGGTGACATTCCAGATTATAGACAAGTATGTTGAGCTAAATCAATGCCTGCATTAAATACGATGCCTTGTTGATGTGAATGAAATTCAGTAGTTCTACCAACATGTGATAAACCAATTGCTCCCTGAACACCATGTGAAGTAACATGAGTTGTTACAAATGGAGAACAAGTACAGATAGTAGAGGAAGTGGGTTTTACTTGATGAACTGATCCTTCATCATCAACGTGAGTAATTTCTTCAGATTGATGTACTTGTGAACCAATACAATATGTCGAATGTGTAGCTACAAAGACAGATTGAGCTGCATGTACACATAATTCGTTGCCTTGAATATATGACGCATCAACTTGTAGTTGTATTCCGACTGAAATTGAACTTTGTCCTAATTGAACTGAGATACAAACTGTATGAACAGTATGTAATGATGACATCACTACAACTGAGAATGATATGATTCAACAAGATTGATGTACATGTGAATGAACTACAATAACTCCTGAGTGTGAAAGTATTGCTTGTCCTAGACTTGCTGCTTGTCCTACATGACAAAGTTATTCTGCATGATCAGATGAAGTTATAGAAAATTGATGTATAACACAATGTGCTCTTCCATGACCATGCGTTTGTGAGAATACAAATGAAGCACCTAAAAATGAATGAGATATCTGTGCAATTAATTGAGTAAGTTGAACGATTGATCAAGATTGATGTACTTGTATTAAGGATCCTATTTGTTGAGAAGTTTGATTTGATAGCACAGCTATCGAACAAACTTGTTCTACAACCGAAACGTATAATTCAAACACATGTTCTTGTGAACCTTGTTCACCTTGTGCTGATCCAATTCAATGTTGAGTTTGATATAAACAAGTAAATCCTACTTCATCATCAAATGAATGTGGTGAAACTTGCTATAACTTTGAATGTGCTCCACTTTCATGTTCAGAAGTGTGATTTGATCATCAAGCTGTATCATCCACTTGTACAACTAATGAATATTATAATGATGGAACGTGTTCTTGTGAACCATGTTCTGCATGTGCTGATCCAATACAATGTTGAGCTTGATATAAACAGGTTAATATAACTTCAACATCTAACGAATGTGGTCAAGTATGTGAAAATTTTGAATGTGTTCCACTAGTATGTGGAGATATCTGATTTAACTATGCTCAAGCTAATGATGGAAGTACTTGTAGTGACCCTACAACAGCGTGTATACCAGCTCCTTGATGAGATTGTACATATTGTAACGATAAATGTGAACTCACTACTGTAAGTGAAGAATGCGGACCTCCACCTTCATGTGCAAATCCTGAATCTGCTTGTGACTTTAATCAAACATGATCATACACAAATAGTGTTTATGATGCTAATAATTGTTTCATTTGATGTGGAGAGATAGAATGTACTTGTGTTGAAACATGAGAAGCTCCAAAAACACCATGAGATTCATGTACGGTAAATGGAGGCTACGGAACAATAGGAAGCGATTGATGTACGTGTGAAGTAATATGTCCTGAATGCTGATCTCCAGCTGTTGTTACATGTGAAGACTATGAAAAAATGACTTACCCTAATTATGTAGCAGGAGGAGGTATGGATGCTAACTGATGTGAAGTTTGTCCATGATATTGAACACCTATCTGTGAACCATATGTATGTGGACAAGCATGATTTGATTCATCAACTGATAATAATACGCTTACCGATTGCGATTCTCCAGAACCATCTTGTACTGTTACTCCTGGGTGATCTTGTTCATATTGTAACGACTCATGTCAAACTGTTTATGTATCAGAACTTTGTGATGCAGTAGAATGTCCTATTGTAGATTGTGCAATTGGGACAACAAAGACAGTTTGAGATATTTCATACGATCAGAATGGATGCCAGACCGGTTGTCCTATAGTTGAATGTGTACCTATGTGCGAATCAACTAATGACTGACCAAGTAATGCTGATTATTGTACCAGTAACTGATGAGTGTTTAACTATAGCACTTGTTCATGTGACTTAGATTTCTGTGAAAATTGAGATGTAAAGCAATCTTCTTGAATAGAATGTAATGATTGAGACAGATGAACAGAAAATGATGTAATTCAACTAGATGGTTGTACATGTGAATGAACTGGGATTATTATCCCTATAGAAGAATGTAGTCAACTAAATTGCCCACAATATGAGGCATGTCCTTCTGGGCAGTCTTATAAAAATTGAACTAGTGCAACGTATAGTTTTATTGGTTGCCAGTTAACTTGTTCTGATCCTTGAATTTGTTTTTGTAGTAATTCAGATGTTCTTCCTCAAGCACCATGAACATCATGTAATGATTGAAATAGTAATACTAGTAATGATGTAATTTTAAGTGATGGTTGTACTTGTGCATGATCAACTGTAACTCAATGATATGACTTGTCTATTAATAAAGAACTAGTTACTACTGGTCCTTACGATGTTTGAGATACAATTTCGTTTAAAATTACAATCAAAAATAATAGTACTTCATATACTGTCCCTTCTTTTGATCTTATTGATACGATAACTGTTAACTACATAAATTTATTAACTGTTAATAATCTTCAAGTAAGTTGAGATGCTAATCATACTTCATGATGATGAACACAAGTTGGGTGATGATGATGAATTCCTACAGAACGTAGTACAATTCATACGTTTACTAACTTTACACCATGATGAGATATTACTATAACGTATGATGTTATTACATCCCAAGAAAACACCTGAGCATTAAGTAATGTTGCAGAAATTAGAATTGACGCTAGTAATCAACTGGATGAAGATATACCATATATAGATTGAAATTGTACCTCATGACATAATCCACATGTATCTGATTATGCTGTTGCTGGAACTAATAATATTGATTGCGAAGAAGTTCTTATACAGGCTTTATGTGATAATTGAGTTGAGGCACAAGTAGTGTGATCTACATGTGATGATAATAATGCACTTACTAAAAATGATAGAATACAGCAGGATTGATGTACGTGTTCATGAAAAGTATATGAATGGTATACAAGTGACTTTACACAATGTTCAGCAAATTGTTGATGATGAACGCAAACTAGAGTAGTAGCTTGTGATTATGCATGAGCACAAATATCAGAATCTTATTGTACTGAACCAAAACCAGTTAAAACACAAGAATGTAACACTCAAGCATGTGAAACGTATGATTGGTATACATGAGAATTTAATGAGTGTACAAAATTATGTGGTGGGGGAACAACAGCTCGTACTGTGCAATGTAGAAAGTACTCAGATAACACTGTTGTAGATGATAGCATGTGTAATGGAGCTAAACCTTCTGGAACAGAATCTTGTAATTCACATGTATGTGAAACTTACGAATGGAATGTTGAAACTCGATCTAGCTGTGATGCAGTATGTGGTTGATGAGAAAAATCTAGAGTAGTTACATGTCATAGAATGAGTGATTATATGAGAGTAAATGATACATATTGTGAAGAATTTAAGACAAAACCGGATGTATTAGAAACATGTAACGAAGATGCTTGTAAAGCATATAATTGGGTAACAAGAGATTGGAATCAATGTACTAAGACTTGTGGTTGATGAGAACAAACAAGAGTTGTAGAATGTATTGATGATAGTGGATATAAAGCGAGCGATAGTCTTTGTACATGAGTTAAGCCTGAGACATATGCTGTATGTAATGAACAATCTTGTGACACTTATAATTGGGTTGAAGGAGAGCGATCTGCTTGTTCAGAGTTATGTGGCTGATGAAGACAAGTTCGTGATGTTGATTGTCTAACATCAACTTGAGCAAAAGTCAGCGATGACAAATGTGTTAGTATTAAACTTGGTACACAAAGATCTTGTAATACAAGTGAGTGTCAAGTAATAACATCAAATCTAGGTGGATGATGAGGATGAGCAAGAATCACAGACTATTGTTGAGACTGAGAAGTTAATCAAAAGTCAGAAGAATGTGATGATGGTAATTTTGAAAGTGAAGATGGATGTTCAAAGTATTGTCGTAATGAATGACTTGAATTACCTATACAAGAGGAAGAAATAGTTGAGGCTGTTGTTGAAGTTGAACCTGAAGTAGAAGTTGTCGTTGAGTCTGTATGTTGAGATGGAGATATTAATCAGTCATCTGAGCAATGTGATGATGGAAACTTAAGAAATAGTGATGGTTGTGACTCTTCATGTATTATAGAACAAGTGAAAGAGTGTGGTGATGGTATTAAAAATCAATCATCAGAAGAATGTGATGATGGTAATATGGAAAACTGAGATGGTTGTAGTAACGCTTGTATTATAGAATTGGATACAACAATTATAGATTCAATTTTAAAGAAACAAGAAGCTATTAGCTTACCAAATTATGAACCTGATCCAGTTAACTTTACTCCACCATCATTCCTTCCTCAAACGTGAGCGTTTGCTAAACCGCTCCTTTGAATGTATATGATAATCCAAAATATACTTGAATTTATTTCAGAAATATTCTAAATAATTCACTAATCTAAATAACTAACCATGTGAAAAGATTGACTCTATGAGTCAATCTTTTCTCTTTTGTTAAAAGTTGTCTTAATATTGTATGCTTATTATTTGACAAATTTTATTGATCTAAGTAAAATTAGTGTATAGAAATTTTTTATCTATCTATAAACAAAAATGAAAAAGTTCGGTTTATTTATTATTTGAATATTGTTACTTGGTGCATACTTTATGTTCGGTACTAACAATGACAATCAAAATGAATTAAATTCATGAGATTCTTTTGATACTCAATGAGTACCATTAGATCAATGTTGGACAATTTTGGATATTGATGTTAATAACACTCAAAATCAACTTAATTTCTGTTATGAATCAAGATTAGATTATTATAATGAAAATTATAATTCTCCATCAGAAGCTTGTGATGCATATTCAAATTCAGGAGATCGAGATGACACTTGTTGACAATTTTACTGAAGCATAAGTAATTGTGAAAGTATCATGGCACAAGGACCAAATTATGAAGAACCTTCAGATCTATATGAAGCAATCTGTGATAATGTTGGTGAAAATTTACGAAATGAAAGATGTGGACAATGGTATGGTGATTTTGACAATTGTGAAAACATAGTTGAACAAGCACCAAATTACCCTAGTGTTGAAACAGATGATTATTTATGTGATGAAACTTGAATATCTTATTTTTGAACTGTAGCATATCAGATCCGAGAATCTGATAATGGAACTATAGAATGGTTAGATCGTGATGAATTTCTTGAAAGAATTACAATAAATTGATGAGAATTTGACTGAGAAATATCTTGTGATCTAGCAGAATGTCATGATTGAATTGATAATACTGCTTGTGATACTGATCCATATTATTGGAATTTATGTTGAATTTTGACTCTATGAAATCAATCTCATATTGATGACTTATGGCAAAGTAATGATGATATTAATAATGCAATTGATAACTATAGTACATTATGGGGACTTACAAATCAATGAAATGATTGTTGTGATCCAGACTTTGTAAATCGATTAAATCAAAATGATTCAAATATTTGAAATATAAATAACTCTTCTACTCCATATGTACGAAATGACCAATTTGATCGAAATGGTAATGATGTAGATAGTGCTAATGAATATTTGAACTTATATTGTGAACAATTGTCAGCTTGTGAAGATAATGGTTTACCAATTGAATTTGACGATCCTTTTGAATGTTCTGAACACTGTGGAGGTACACAACCTTGTGGTTGAGTAACTATTGATACAAATTCTTGACCAGTCAATAAGTATATCTGTACAGATTGTGAATACTTTGATGATAATCATGTGTTGGACCTTTATCCTTACTTCTTAGAAGTTTGTGGTGTGCCATTTGAATCACTAGAAGAACATGATCATAATGCAATAGATTGGAATAATTGGAATAATAACAGTTGACTTAGTCTTAGTAAAGTGCAAGATAATTCACAAGAATTTGATGGAATGACATATGCTGAAGCTCATAATTCAACGAATAGTTGATTATATTGTCCTCATGAATGGGAATCAAATTATGATATAAACGCATGTGAAGAATGACGCTATGACACTATTACTGAATGTAATGAAAATTGTCCATGGACTTGTGGTCAAATTACTAGCCAGTTTACTGTATATGCTTGTTCTGCATGTGATCCTGATGATGGGTCTGATTATCATTTATGAACAGATCGATGTCATAATGGTTATGATCCTGATGTTGATGGGTGTAACATCTGAGAAGATTGTTATGACCCATGCCAAATGCATCAAAGATGGAATTGTACTCAACAAGGATGGTTACAAATGGTAAATTCATATAATCCATCAGAAACATGTTCTCAGCAAGATGAACATTTCACAAATGATACATGTAGTATTAATGTGCCATCTGGAGACACGCCATCTGATGTTGGTATTGAATGTAATCCAACAAATGTGGTTCATGGTATGGAACGAACTTGTCTTAGTGGAGAACGATATTTAGATCCAAATCATATTTGTAACTCAAATCCTAATAGTACGATGAATGTACCTGACTTTTATGATATTAATGGAAACCCAAGACCAGAATTAGTATGATATTTACCAGGTCAAGGTAGCGATAATGAAGGTGAATATACATATACATATTTACATAATGGTTCTAGCTGTTTAAATGCTGACATTAGTCTTTGGCTAGAGGATGAAAATTTAACGCCTTCAGACCTATTTAAATTTAGTGACGAATTTGATACAGAATATAGTTTCGGAAATTGGGAATGTAAAGAACACCAAGAAGAACCAACAATTCGACAATATGAATGTGTTCCTGTTGCAGATGGTTGAGGTGAATGGATTCTTTCTTGACAGCCTCCACATGGTAATGCAGTTTATTGTACTGATAATAATGCTAATGATGTAACAAATGTGAGTGCAGGACAATTTAGTGGATGATCACATTGTTTTAATGTGGACCCTAGGGATCCAGATGCTGTTCAAGCACTTAATGATACCAATTGTTGTATATGACCTACTGATGTTACTCCAAAATATAGATGTAATGGATCAACATGTGTAAGAGATGATGTAAATGGAACGACAACTTCATCAAATTGTAATAATTCATGTTGAGGAACAGGTATTTTACCAAAATATAGATGTAATGGATCAACATGTGTAAGAGATGATGTAAATGGAACGACAACTTCATCAAATTGTAATAATTCATGTCAATCAAATACTATTTATTGCGGTTCTTGTAGTTGAAATACTTGTGTGCAATCACCAACGACTGCGACATCTTGTCCAGTAAATGCATATTCATGTAGTACAAACAATGACTGTTTCCAAGTAATCCAATGATGTACTGATTTAAGAGCAAATAACTATTGAGAAGCATGAGCTTGTACATTTAATGGTTGTGTTGCACAACAATGTCAAACAAATCTAACTAGTCCAAATAGTACATTTTGTAACAATAATAGTGAATGTATAAACCCGGTATGTAATGCAAATGTAAGTATTACAAAAACTGATGAATCTACATGTAACGCAGAAAATGGATGACTTAACGTAGTTGTTGCTTGAGTAGATAGCGCAACAGTAACTGTAGAATGTAGTGATGGAACATTTACCACACAACAATATCTTACAGCAGATGCATATCTACCAATCGTGTGAGGTACTTGTGATGGTGATTATGCAGAAAACTGGGAAAGAGTTAGTGATATGTTATGAGCTGATGCTTGAACATTTTGTGCAGAAATGGTAGACGCTGAAACTACTATGTACATGGCAAGAAGAATTGCTGGAATGATGTGAACTTCTGAAAACTTCGCATACGAAATGTTAGTCAACTGTTGTGGATCTGATGGTATTACATGAGTATCTACTGCAGATGTAATTAGCGCATGATCAATTACAGATACAACAGGTCATGTTTGAGAAAATCCTTACAATATGCATGGTTGTAGCATGGCTGCAACATGTCCTGAATGGATAGCATTCTTCGACCATGATGTATCTCAAGAGTATGGAATTAGAGTATATGATAGTGCTTGAAATATTGTTGGACAATGAATAGCGCCAATATCAACTGCTTCACAAAATACGGTGACTTGACCTTGGCTACAAACACCAGTTCCTGGACCATTAACGATGAAGATTTGTACAGTAGTTAATGGAGTTATTAATGCTGCGGACGAATGTAAGACTATGCCAAATGAAGTAATGGCACCTACTAGTTGTGGATCTTGTAGTAATGTATTTGAGAACGTTCTACCAAGTAGTATATGTGAATGAAGTACTAGAGTGATCTATAATGATTGTGGTGATTCTAGAACTATTGTAGGTACAAGCACAACATGAGAATGTGCTTGTGATAGTACATTTGTTGCTATTGATCCAAACACAATATGTACAGGAGGTACAAGAACTATCTTTAATGAATGTGGTGATGTTAGAGTGATACAGTGAACAAGAGATTGTGCAAGCTGTAATGCTACATCTACAACTGTAACAAAGAACTTTCCAAATCTAGAACCATGAGTATGTACAATTACAGTAAGTTATACATCTTCAACTTGTAAAGACTGTGAAGAAACCTTCCAAAGAACTATAGCTGAAGCGCCTTGTGCAGAGCAATGTGATACTATAGATCATGATGGTGATGGTAATCCTTATAATGGATTTGATAGACCAGGAACTGGTTGTGATGATAATAATCCACTTACTATCGATGATAAAGTAAATAATAATTGTGTATGTAGATGAACTCCTGTGGTGCCTGTTGATTGTGTTCCAAGTCCTTGGACTCCTTGGGTTTGTGATTCAACTACTTGAAAGGAAACAAGAACTAGAAGTGTTATCACTGAAGCAGCTTACTGATGAGAAGAATGCGATCCACTTGATGATGAAAGAACGTGTAATGTTGATCGTTATGATCTTGCTCTAAATAAATTACTATATAATGGAGCTGCGACATCATTTAAAGCATGAGATCCAGTTGCATTTGTTATCAATGTTGTAAATCAATGAGATATTCCTGCTTCATGAGTTGAAGTAACAGATTATATACCAAATTGACTAACTCTAGACTGAGCTTCTATAGCTCACACAATGAACTGAGCAAATAAAGCGGTATTTACAATTCCTGGAACTATACAACCAGGTCAATCATATAGCTTTGTAGTGAACTTCGTTATTGATCAATCATTCGCTGGTTTAGTCATAAGAAATTATGCTGAAATTAGTAAAGATGATGGTGAGGATTGTGATAGTACTCCAGATGATACGTTTAATAATGATGGAACACCAGTTGATAATGACTTATGAAATGGATGTAATCCATGAGGTGATGAAGATGATCATGATGTTGAATTAATTAGATTGGAGATATGTAACGGTAGAGATGACAATAATGACTGAACAATTGATGAAGGATTTGAACATATGTCACCATGAACTACATGTAATGATGGAAACAGTAATACAGAAAATGATATGTACAATAATGTATGCGTGTGTAGAGGATTATTGGTTGTAGATGAAGATGTATATGATCTAGCATTGGTTAAAAATCTTGCATCAGGACAATCTAGAATTGTTGCTGAATGAGATCTAGTAACATTTACGGTAACTATTACTAATCAATGAGATATTATTGCTAACTCATTTACGTTAATTGATCACTTACCTACGGGATTGACATTAGAAGATGCAGATTGGAATGACTTCGGTAATAATAAAGCTACATATGTAGTTACTACGCCATTAGTACCAGGAGCTTCAATTGATGTTGATATTACTACCAGAGTAGGAGCAAATGTAGAAGGTACATTGGTTAATGTGGTTGAAATGTTTGAAGATGACGGTGATGATATTGATAGTGATGTAAATAACGATAATTGAGATCAATCAGAAGATGAAGAAGATCCAGAGCCAATTACAGTTGTAAATGCTGAAATATGTGATGGACAAGATAATGACAATGATGGAGTAGTAGATGAAGGATTTGAAGACATGGCTCCTGGAAGAGTGTGTAATGATGGAAATGCTACTACTATGAATGATAAATATAATTCTGTATGTGTATGTACATGAACTCCTGTTGAGTATGATCTAGCATTAGTTAAAGATTTAGCTTCTGGTCAATCTAGAAATGTTACACAAGGAGATCTCGTTACCTTTACTGTTACTGTTACAAACCAAGGAAATGTTACTGCTAATTCATTTGAATTGATAGATCATCTTCCAACTTGATTAACATTATTGGATAATGATTGGACTAGTATAGGAAATAATGAAGCTACATATGTTGTGAATACTCCATTGGCACCATGAAATTCAATGCAAGTTGATATCACTACTAAAGTAGGAGCTAATATCGAAGGAACTATTATCAATGTAGTTGAAATCTTGGAGGATGATGGAGATGATATTGATAGTGACGTAAATAATGATGACGGTGATCAATCAGAAGATGAAGAAGATCCAGAGCCAATCACAGTAGCTCCATTAAAGGTTGAAATATGTGATGGACAAGATAATGATGATGATGGTGATATTGATGAATGATTTGAAGATATGTCAGTATGAAAATCATGTGATGATTGAGATCCTCGTACATTGTGAGACATGTATAATAGCGTATGTGTTTGTGCATGAGTTAGACCTACATGATGAAGTAGAGGTTGAAATAACTATTGTGGAGACTGAAATGTGAGAACTGGAGAAGAATGTGATGATGGAAACTATACTGACTGAGATTGATGTGATAGTAATTGTAAGGTTGAGTGAATATGTGGAGATTGAGTAATGAATCAAGATTCTGAGCAATGTGATGATGGAAATCTAGATAACTATGATGGTTGTAGTTCTACTTGTCTTGTTGAAGTTATCCTTACTTGTGGTGATTGATCTATGAATCAAGAATGGGAAGAATGTGATGATGGAAATACATTTGACGGAGATGACTGTAGTAGTACATGTCAGATTGAGTTAGATGATGACATTATTGATCTTATTCTAGAAAAGAAGAAAGCACCTGTATTCGTTCCTCCTCAACCAGAACGTATTGTTACACCACTTATTTTACCTAAGACTGGTGGTGAAATAAACTACTGTCCAATTAGCTAAACAAAAACAAAATACATAAAGGGAATATGTTTATATTGGTAGCAATATGAATACCCAATTAAGATGTAGATCACCTAGTGATTTACATCTTTTTTTATTTCATATTGATTTTTTACTGTCACTTGATATATGTATATAGAAGATCAATTAATTAACCTAAAATGATTATGTGAAGAAAATGTTACCAAAATATAAATATATATTATTGTTTAATCAAAAAAAACAATCATTCACACCAAATTTAAGAATGATTAACAAACGAAAGTTTGTATTCAGACGAATACATTACTAAAAAACAAAAATTAGTTCATATGCCTAGAAGTGCGAGAAAGGGAACAAGACAATCGAGAAAATCTTTTACTGATCCAGATGCAAAAGTTGTAGTGCTAAATGGAAGCCTTAGATTACCAATGTCACATGTAAATGTGGAGCCAATTGTAGAAAAGGGCCAAGTTAAGCACAAAATTCACATATTCGCCCCTGGAAAGAAAGA
This sequence comes from Candidatus Absconditabacterales bacterium, assembly GCA_937923605.1. Lineage (GTDB taxonomy): Bacteria > Patescibacteriota > Gracilibacteria > Absconditabacterales > Absconditicoccaceae > JAHDCT01. The sequence continues at coordinate 14,291 of CALDTY010000001.1, read as the reverse complement.
TTTTAATGGCATTATCCAAGGTGGTTATGGTGGCTCGAAAAAGTATTTTTTCACTAATAAGTCATTTAGAAGTCATCCTAGGGTTAACCTTTCTTTTTTCTAAGAACCAAGACAAAATTTTTTAATGGGCCTCTGTAACTTTACAGAGGCCTAAATAGTTCTAGTGACAAATTATTGCACCATCATGCGAAATTAGTATACTTATAAGTATTTTTACAATATGTAATTGATATGTCAGAAAGATTATCAGAATACACAACTCGTAGAAACAGATTGGAGACACTAAAAGCTTCTTGAGTCATCCCTTATGCAAATAGATACGACAAATCTCATTCATGTAAGGAACTTATTGATATATGAGCGACTCAAGTTAGTGATGCTGATTATCTAATGGAACATTGAGCTTCACAGCAATATAGCACTGCTTGAAGAATGATGTCATTTCGTACGATGTGAAAACTTAGCTTTGCAACACTAAGAGATAGTACTTGAGATATACAAATTTGTTTTGTGAAAGGAAAATGCTCATTACATACCTGAAATGAAGTTGTAGATGAATTAGATCTTTTGGATTCTGATCCAATAAATTCTTATAAGTTTGCTGAGAAATTTCTTGATATTTGAGATTTTGTTTGAGTAAAAGGGGAGTTGTTTATAACAAAACATGGTGAACTAACGATATTTATTGATGAGTATCAGCTTCTAAGTAAAGCATTGCGTCCATTGTGAGATAAGTGGCATGGAATAAAGGACGAAGAGAAGATATATAGACAAAGATATCTTGATATGACGATGAATGAAGAAAGTTATCAAAGATTTAGGTTTAAATCTAAATTTTATGCTGCTTTGAGAAATTTCTATGTAGCACAATGATTTGAGGAAATTGAAACATCAGTTTTATGAAATGCTGCTAGCGGAGCTGCTGCTAGACCTTTTGAAACGTATCATCATGATTATGATCTTGATGTATACCTAAGAATAGCATTCGAACCAGCACTAAAAATGGCCACAGTTTGAAGGTATGAAAAAGTTTTTGAAATTGGAAAAGATTTTCGTAATGAAGGAAGTGATCCTTCACATGTTCAAGAATTCACCCAAGTAGAGCATTATGCTGCACGACGAAATTATGAAGATAATATGAAATTTGCTGAAAATATGTTTGATTATCTATTCAAGACCTTAGATCTTCCAAAAATACTGCAAGTAAAAGATAAGCAATGAGATTTAAAGGATGTAAATTGGAATACCCCTTGGGAAAGAATAGATTATATACAATGAGTAAAGAAGGCTAGTTGATGATTAGATATAACACAATATGTAAACTCAGATGAAGATCAAAGAAGGTTAGTTGCTGACATAAAAGAACTTTGACATTCTTGGGATTGAATGGAACAGCAATGAGTTACAACCCTTATTGATTACTTGTATAAGAAAGTACTCAGACCAAATATTGTGGGTCCTGCATTTGTGTATAACTATCCAAAAACGATGCAACCTCTTGCGCGTCAAAGCGATGATAATCCAAATATTGTAGAGCAATTTCAGGTAGTTGTAAACTGATGGGAAATAATAAAAGCATATAGCGAACTAGTAGATCCAACAATTCAGCAAGATAATTTTGATGAACAATCTGAAGCCTTAGCTAAGTGAGATGATGAAGCTACTAGTGGCGATCAAGAATTTGTTTTAGCAATGGAGCATGGAATGCCTTGTCAATCTTGATTTGGAATGTGACTGGAAAGGATTCTAGCATTACTAACACAGCAAGATAATCTTAGAGATGTGATTATGTTTCCGTTGATGAAACCCCATGATTGAGAATGAGTGTCTACAGGAAAGGATACAAAAACGAAATTAGCAGTTGTAATCCTAAATTCTTCAGTCGATATGCAACCTTGGCAAGAGATGAATACTGTTGCGCATTTGAATGCAGCATTTTGAGCTAGAAATGGTAAATGATTATTGTATCAAGATGAAATTCTTACCTATGATAGTCATGCTATTAAGTTAAATATACAGCATGCAATTATGATAAAACAAGATTCTGATGATTGAGTAAGAAAACTATTAGATCAGGCAGAAGAAGAATGATTGCATATTGCTTGTTTTACTAAGGAAATGTTGGAAACAACTGATGATGCTAAAATTATTGAAATAACTTGATTAAAAAGATCAGAAGAAATAGAGTATTTATGAATATTGATCTATGGAAACAAAAAAGTAGTTGAGAGATTAACTGTGGACTCTGCTTTGTATAAATGAAATAATAAAGATACTGAAGATTCGCCTGTTGCGCCTCAAGAAGGCAGTGACTCAAAACAACCAACTAAAGATAAGGTTCTACAATTGGTAGATACATATTTAACAGACACAAAAAGACATTGTGAACAAGTAGCTTGAGTCATGAAATATTTTGCTAGCAAATTATGAGAAGACCAAGATTATTGGTGGACAGTTTGATATTTGCATGACATAGATCGAGATCATATATCTAAAGATGCTGATAAACATCTCAAGGATGAGTTTGAAATGATAATGAGTCAGATATGAGCTTCAGATACATTAAAAGACGACATTAAGTCACATGGTGAGTGGTTAACCTGAGTTCCAGTTGATTCACTTGTTCGTAAGTATCTAGCTAGCGTAGATGAGCTATCATGATTTATATATGCTTATAGTTTATTGAGACCGACATGATTTGAAGGTATGGAATACAAATGAGTGAAAAAAAGAATCAAAGATAAAGCATTTGCAAAAGGTGTAGATAGAGAACATCTTTTAAATTGTGAAAAATATTTGGAAATCCCATTGCAAGAATTTGTTGGGGAAGTTGTGCAAGCTATGGAGTCTCTATAGATATTTTCATTTAATAAAATAATCATCAATAATTGGCTCTAGCAGTTCTCTTACTATTTTTCAACGAAAAGAGATAGGGCATCAAACATGTTCTTTGTTGCGAGCAAAATATAAAATTTCAGAACTAGATACTTTAGTTTTGAGAAGTCTCGAAATTATCCCTGGTCCTGGTAATGATTTTCAATGTTCTCAAACAATATAGTCCATATTTCTGCTCTCGTTTTGAGCTTCACTCAATTCACTTTTTAAACACGTATGATAATGATTTAGAATTAGATCATGAGAATTACTTAATTCATTACTTGTGTAGTTGAGATCTAGTCCAACTTTTTTTAAATTTCTATGTGTTATGATTTCTTTTTCATTTATTGTTGTTGCAATTTGATTCTGCCAACTTGAGAAGACAATAGCTACTCACACTGATAATCTACTAGCAGGAGAATAGTCTGTTGTAAATTTGTCTTCGTCTCCACTATCTTTTGCAATTTTTTTTCTTTCTATTTCTTCCAATGCGCAAAAGTGATTGTATAAATATAATCTATTCTGGTCATGAATTTCTCATTGATTCCAGATCTCATTATAAAATTTTTCTCAATGAGCTCATAATTTGTAAATAAGTTCTTGAATTATGTCTTGTATTATTTTAAATCAATTAGTCTCGATCGAATATCTATTCTTTCTTGCATAGGTAATTATTTTCTTATCAAATCAATTTTTTATGATTAGATTTTTTAATAATCTATCCTTATCTTCTTGTACTAGTTTGTATCGTTTTTCTCAAAGATTATTAGCTAATGCATATTCAATTTTTTTTGATGAATAAGGTAATCTAGATATGTCAGCTTTTTGGGTCCAATTATTATTATCACCAACATAGTTTAGCACTTGTTTAAAACTTCATTCTCTTTTGAGTCACATCTTTTGATGTAAGCCTTTCAAGGTTGAATGAAAAATTTTCTTTGATCTTGAATAAGGACAATTTTTGGGTTGTTCCATAATAATTCTTTTCATAAACAGATGCAGTTATAAATGGAATCTTGAATATTGCAAGAGAAACTTGACATTAGTATATAAATACTTAAGATTGTCCTCAATTAAACTTTATCTTCTTAATGTATGTATGAAAAAAATTCTCTTCTTATGACTTTTTCTAGTTCTAACATGATGCTGACCAGCTTCAAATTCACAGAAAATTAGTAATCTAATGCAGGAATGACAAGAATTAATCGAATCATCAAATTATACGTGAGCTCTGGTTGCTTTTAATTCTGTCTTAGAATTGCATGTAGACTTTGCTGATTGATTTGCACAGAAATGATATGTTGAACTTCTTATGTGAGATGTCGTATGAGGTATGTCATCTATGCAAAGAGCCTTAGAAATTTCTCCTAAATCATTATTTGCTCTTACAAATATGGGTATCGCTGAATCAATGCAATGAAACTTTGAAGCTGCAAGAACTTTTCTTGATAGAGCATTGGAAATTGATCCTTCAAATGTTAAGGCTTTAGTGTATAAGTGAAATAGTGTGGCAGATGCGTGAAATTTTAAGGACGCGCTTCAGTATTATAATAAAGCATTAGCAATTGACCCAGAATGGTTTCAAACTTGGTTTAATAAATGAACTGTATTGGCAGATATTGGATATAATACTAATGACTCAGCAAAAAGTGATGAGGCTATCAGCCATTATGAAAGAGCGCTTTTATTGAATCCTGATTATCATATTGCTCATATATTTAAGTGAATTTCATATTTTGACAAACAATCATATGAAGATGCTTTGTCGTCTATCAATCTTTGACTTATTGAATTGCCTGAAAATATAACATGAATGTACTATAAATGATTAACTTTATCTCAACTTGAAAGGTATGAAGATGCAAAAGCTCTTTTTACAAAGATACTAGAGATTAATCCAGGATTCTGATATGCACAACAAGAATTAGACGCAATACAATAGTATTTATATCCTTTTAACATTTATGGAAAAAAACTATAAAGAAGAAAAATTACAAGCACAAAATGTAATAAGAGAAACTATACTTTCAAAAATCAGTGAATGATACCTTGATTGAGCACTAGATAGTCAACTGGGTGCGTATAGGGTAGAAAAGGCACGTAAATATCTTGCTTCCTTATTTGATAAAGATTTTGATCTAAAGAATGCTCTAGATACATGTGTACAACTAAAGTTGTACAAGAAAAGAAACATAAAGGAAGACAATAAAATGATTATTGATATTGAGAACTTTAATCTTAGCGAAGATCAAGATTCACTCGACTATTATACAAGTTTAAAATTGTTGTTTTCATATGACCATCTAAAGAATCACTGAGATTGGATTTCAGCACCGACACTAAATAGGGCTAAAAAAAATCAGGAAATTCCTTTGTCGAAAGGAGAAGACTATCATACAACGTTATTTCAGATATTGAAAGATCGTAAATCTACAGCGAAAAAGAATATTAAGACACTTAATCAATAATTACAAGCTTCATTTTTTGAGTCGTTTACCTTCCAATTTTCTAACATTAAATTTTGGGTTATCAAATTTTACGATACAAATACGATCTCGCACTTCCAGTATTGTTCATGGTCCAAATAATTTATGGGCAACACGATCTCATTCGTCCCAATGCTTGGTTTGTTTAGCTTCATACGCTCCAGCATTTGCCATTGTGTACTTCTTTACTAGATGTTCTGGTATCTCATCAATAAATCTACTAGGTGGATTATATTTAAGTTGACCTCGTTGCATTCTACTAGCCGCATATGACAAGAATAAGTGATCTTTTGCTCTGGTAATAGCAACATACATTCATCTTCTTTCCTCTTCCAATTCTGCGTCATCAAATTTTGCCTTTGGTAAAGGCAGTATATTTTCTTCTAATCAGACAATAAAAACGTAAGGAAATTCTAATCACTTTGATCCATGTACAGACATCATCTTGATCGCATCAGCATCCTCAGTATTTGTTTCTTCTATACTTGTCATTAGGGATACTTCTTCTAGAAATTGAGTAGTGATTTCCACTCAAACATCTGAAAATTTCATAGCCATATTAATTAGTTGTCCAATATTTCACATCCTTTCTTCTGCCTTATCTTTACCGTCTTGTTTAATACAATGTTGTTCATATTTTATTCATTTTGCAATTTGATCAATCAACTGTGAGGGAGTTTGCATAGTAAGATTTTGCAGCATTTCTTGAATCATATTATTGAAACTTACTAGTTTTTTAAATGCAGCTGGTTTAAGCTGTGATTCATATGTTGATATATTTAATACCACTTTACTTAAGGTTGTCATATGATTTGCTGCAATAATTTCGCATTGTTCAATACTTGTCTTTCAGATACCACGTGCTGGAGTGTTGATTATTCTTTTTAAGGTGAGGCTATCATCAGGATTGATAAGAAATTTTATATATGAAAGTATATCTTTTACTTCTTTTCTTTCAAAAAATTTCTGACCTCAAACAACTTTGTACGGAATACTATCAGTGATACACACTTGCTCAAAAGGAACTGACTGAGCATTTGTTCTATACAGAATAGTAAAGTCTCATCGTTTTTTCTTTGCTTCTTCTTTTACTTTCGTAATCATTTCTATTATTTGTACTGCTTCATCTCTTTCATCTGCAAATTCAAAGACACGAATATGTTTGTCTCCTTCTCTATGAGCCTTTATATTTTTTTCATATTGTGCTTTATTTTGCTTAATTATTGCATTTCATGCTTGTACAATATGTGGTAATGATCTATAATTAATTTCTAATTTAAATGTTTTTATATCTGGTCGCATTTTTTCTAAGTTTAGAAAATTCTGCATAACAGCTCATCTCCAGCGATATATTGATTGATAGTCATCTCCAATAAATGTGATTGTTTTTTTTCAATCTATGTTGTTACCACTTAATTTTTTCATCAGGTCAAACTGAATTGTGTTAGTGTCTTGAGCTTCATCCACAAGAATATGAGTAAATTTATCTTGCCATTTTGTCAAAATATCTTCATTTGCATCAAACAATAGTTTGGGAAGTAATAGTAGATCATCAAAATCTACAGCGTTTGAATCTTGACACTGTTTTCGATACTCTTGATAAACTTCAAAAATTCGTTCCTCAGACTGAGATTCACAATGTAATCCTGCTTGCTCTGGTTGATATCATTTACTTTTCCAGTTTGAAATAGTAAATTTTGCTTCCTTTGCATCCACTATATCTGCATATTCTTTCGCTTTAATGATACTCTTCACAAGTGACATACTATCTGCACTATCATAGATAACAAAATTTTTCTTTCGATTGAATCATAAAAATTCTATGTCTTCTTTTAAAATTTTAAGAAAAGTACTATGAAATGTTCATATCCACTGAAATTGCTGTCAACCTCCCATCCAAGAAGGGAGATGTGCTTCAGGAGGAATATAATCATCAGGTGCACCATGATTTGATTCATTTCCAAGTGTATCAGAAGAAGGTGAATTTTCTAATTTTTTCATCTCCAGGATGATCTGCTCCAATCTTTCTCTCATTTCTGCAGCAGCCTTGTTTGTAAAGGTGACTGCCAAGATATTTTCTTGAGAAATGTTATAGCCATACAAAAGATTAGCAATCTTGTAGGTAAGTGTTCTTGTCTTTCCTGATCATGCTCAAGCAAGAATAAGGCTATGTCAGCTTACATAGCTAGCTGCTTCATATTGTTGTGTATTGAGATGTTCTTTTAGGTACTTTTCAACTTTTGAATCCATAAGAATATATATAATAATTAGATACAATGTAAGGAAATTAAATTTGTTTAAAAGCTGTGGATATGAAAAGTGTAGGAAAAGTTTGACATCCGCGTTAATTGATATATTATTTAAAGTCAGCGTTTATATTCATTCTATTTTTTGAGACTCAACAATTGTTGGCAAAACAAAGAAAAACACACAAAAGAGTTGACAAATAAGTATATTTCCTTATAAGAAATTTGTTCTACGTTAGAGAACGCTGAAGCACCAGCTTCAGTAGACTGTTAACATTTACAAAACAATAAAATAACATTATGAGCTTTTTAAAAACATTGAAAGGTTTAGTTCTTGTTGATGAAGGTGCGAATAAATCTTCAATTCCTGATCAACAAACAACTACTTTCCCAGATAAGTCTACACCAACCAATACGGTAAATGTAGGAAGTGCCGAACCAATGGTTCAGCAAGAAATTACTGTTTCTCCAGATTCAAAAATTATGAATAAGGTTCTTGCAACTTATTCTAAAGGTTTTGAGGCACTTAATATCCCAGGATTTGATTTATTTGAATTCTATGACGGGATAAAAGCTGCTGGAGCTACAGATCAAAGTGGATATAAGATGGCATTTGCTTTCGCTTGTTCTAGTAATCCATCTTTGACTGTAGATTACCTGCTGCAAACAGGAGAACAATATATTACTCAGATAAATCAGAAAAAAGATGAGTTTAAGAAGAATGGAAAAGCAAAGAAAACGCAACTTCTAACTCAACAAAAGCAAGAGCAAAAAACTCTTACTGATGATATAGCGAAGTTTGATAAACAAATAGCTAAGCTTGAGAAAGAACGTGATCAAAAAAGACTAAATTTGAATAATATTGATCAGAAATATCTCACACAGTTAAATGAAGTATCAATGACAATCGCAGCAAGTGATACTGTTTCAGGCACTATAACATCTGAACTAAGAACTACATTGAATCGAATTAATCAACATTTAAAGTAATTTTATGAATCAAAGAACTAAAACAATGACGAGAATGGCTCTGCCAGATGACTCGTTTATGGACACCATTAGTCAGTTACCTGTGGTTCCAGCCTTGCAAAGGTCAGGCCATAAATTTGTCCAAAAGACAAAAAAGCACCCATTGGCAGGTATACTACTAGTGATTATGATGTTAGGTCTTGTCGGAGGAGTTGGATATGGTTTTGTATATCATGTCTTTCCGTTCCTTATAGATCTAATTCAAGTAACTTGGACATTAATAGCTTCTGGTGTAGCTCTTGTAGTTTCTTTAGCATTAGCTGGGCCAGTAATAAAGTTAGCAAGAAGGCTTTCAACAGCTATTGAGAAATTAATCATAAGAAATGCTCCACTTGATGAGTTAAGTGATATGCAGAAAGACTATGAGAAAGGCTTAGTGAAGTATGTTGGAGGTATGGATACTATTGATGCTACTAAGTCTACTCTTAAGAAGGCATCTACTGAAGCTGAGACGCTAGCTGCATCCCTTAAGGTTCAGCTAGAAAGAAGTACTAAAAGAGTTTCAAAAATTAGAAATGAATTGCAGTCGTTAGCGACAAAAGGTAAGACTCCAGCAAATAGCGAAGAAGCTGCAAATTTGCAAGTTGAATTGTCAGAAATTTCAATCAACACAAATTTATCCAAACAAGAATGGCAACAGCAAAGAAATCAAGCCTTGAAGTATGCAAATCACGTAAATACATTTGCTAAGCTTCATAGAAAAATGAGACTTTTAAGGCCTCATATTGAAGGTAAAGTTAGAGCAATTGAAACTAGTATTCGAATGATCAAAGTTGAAATGAAGAATGCTAGAGTGATGAAGGATGCAACAAGTGCAGCAGCTGGAGTATTGAAATTTAAGAATAAATGGCAATATGACTATGCTATTGAAGTCATCAATGCAAATGTAGCTCAAGATTTAGCAGTAACTAAAAGACACTTGAATGATTTTTCTAGATTAACAAGTGACATTGATATTGATAATGATGCTATATTTGCTGAAATGGATCAATTATCTGCAAGTTTAACAGGTGGAGAATTTGATGAAGTCAATATGACTAAATTTGATAATCCGAACTACAAACCTACCGAAGACGAAAAATCTGCTGATGATAGTGGATTTGGAAATTTATTTTAAAAACAATATTAAATTAATCAAAAATTTTTAAAACAATGGGAAAAATATTAAGAATTCGAAAATTGAGAACATTTGCAGAAGTTGTTATTGTTGCTGCAATAGTATGCCTAGGAATCTATTTGTTAAAGCAATTTGCGCCAGGGTTAAATATCCAAGATGGGGTAACTGCTACTGCAATTAAAAACGACAACAGTATCTTTGATAATCGTACCGAAGAAGGTATGTTACCAAAACCAGGTAAAAAGGTGAGTAGAAAGAAAGGTCTATCACCAGTTGTCAATTTGGATGTGTATGCATGGAATTGCCAATCTGGACTATTGGCTGCAAATGGTGGTCCTATGACCACAGAAGGTTCTATAATGGAAGCAAATGGTGTAAGACTAAAAGTCAACCGCCAAGATGCAATAAAAACCTTCCAGAATGATATTCTAACTTTTGTAGAAGCATTAGATGATGGTGAACAACATCCATCTGAAGGAGCTGCCGGAATTGTGCTAATGGGAGATGGTGGAAACTGGTTTGTTTCCTCTATGAATAAATCTCTAGCTGACAAGTACGGAGAGGGTAAGTATACTCTTGAAGTCGTTGGTGCAGTTGGTATGAGTAATGGAGAAGATAAGTTGATTGGCCCTCCAGAATGGAAGTCCAATCCAGAATCTATGAAAGGTGCTCTAATTGATGTTGTTATTGGTGATGGAGACTGGGTTACTGCTGTTAATTATATATCTTCTTTTGGAGATTTACTTAAAATTAACCCTAATCCAGATACTTATGATCCAGGAATGGTAAATTTTAGAGACTCAGACAATTGGGATTACATTGAATCGGCCAAATCTTTGATCAAATCTAAGAATGAAGGATATACTTATGAATATAAAGAAAGTATAAACGGAAGACTTACAGGAGAGAAAGTTAATGTGCCAGTTACTGGATGTGCAACATGGACTCCCGGTGATAAAATGGTATTTGATGAATGTGATGGACTTGCAGTAATAGCAAGTACAAAAGATTATGTTAATCAAATGCCAACTACACTTATTTTTGTAAAACAGTATGCGCAAAACAATCGTCAGACAATCTCTAATATTTTGAAATCTGCATTGAACGCAGGAAATCAAATTAAATTATATGATGAATGGAGATGGATTGCAGCAGAATGTGTACAAAATACTTACAAAATTGAAGATACCAATGCTCAATATTGGTATACCATGTTCGATGGCCAAGAGTATAACGATAATGGAATCAATGTTAGCGTAGGAGGAAGTAGAGTATTTAATTATGCTGATGCATTACAATATTACGGTAAGACTGATGGAATCAATAGATACAAAGCAGTTTGGGACCAAACTGGTGAATATCTAATGAATCTTAATCCAATGAATTTTGTTGGTGAAGTCGGTGCTACTACACCATATAGTAAAGGTGTGAATCTATCCTATTTGATGAATATTGATGAAGTTGAGACTACTCCAGCTATTAAACCAGATTACTCTCAAACCGCTAAACAGGTTTTTGCTACAGGGCAATGGAGTATAAATTTTGCTACTAACAGTGCGAATATTTCACAATCTTCCAATGCAACTATTAGAAAGATCTATGGATTGTTAACTCAAGCGGAAAACACTAAGCTAAATGTAGTTGGTCATACTGATAATGTAGGTAATGATGAACTCAATTTTAGGTTAAGTAATGCTAGAGCTAAATCAGTTGTTGCACAGTTGATATCAATGGGAATACCATTAGAAAGATTCCAAACAGTTGTTGGAAAAGGTGAAACAGAGGCAATCGGTGACAATAATACGTCATCTGGCAGAAAAATGAATAGAAGAGTTGAGATTCAACTCCTTCAATAAGATTGATTAATTTGATGCATATTAATGCATAGGGTGACTGCGACAGTGGTCGCCCTATTTTTTTTAAAAATATTTACAAAATTTAAAAATTAGTACTGTGGTAAAAATATTTCTAACTATAATCGTAATGTTTCTCTTTGCAGATTGTTACTCACAAGATAAATACTCATTTATTGAGAATAATCTGAGAGTTGAAACTAGTGACTCATTAGGAACTGAAAATGTTCCCACCTTAACTTACTATCATGAATCTGCATTTACATCAGAATCTAGTAATGGAATTACTGGTTACTGGTATATAGGTACTGGATGGGCAGCGGGAAGTCTTGGACTTTATACAATGCCTGGTGATATCTTTTACGGATTATATATCGGTTTAGATACTGATGTAGTCCCAAGGATCGGATTAAATATTTACGGTGACATTTCTGATCGATTCTCCTTTGGAGCATATGTTGAAAAAGGTACAGGAGATGATAATCATTGGTGGGATGTAAATTTGAAGACAAATATAATAGAAAATGAATCTGGCAACACTTTTTATCTGAAATTGAGAACAAGAAGAGAGCATGGTGTTGGAATAAGTATAGGAAGTGGTTTAAAAATTTCAAATAACACATTGTATTTAAGTTTCCTTCCTTCCTATGATTGGGAAGCCGAAGATTACAATAACTTAAAGTACTCAATATTCGCTGCTTATGAATTTTAGTAACATTTTACGCTATTCAAAACCGTTTGAACCTGTTTCAAGAAAAGAAGAAATATCTATATTTTCTATATGCATGATAATTATTTTTACTTGTTGGTTTGTAGCTGGATTTGGTGATAAACACCTTTTCCCAACTATTCCTCAAGTGATGGAAGGATTATCTTCGCTTTGGTCGGAGGGATTGATTACACATATCGGTGCTTCCTTATTGTTATGTATAGGATCCATTCTCATTGCATCTTTTGTTTCAATGATTATCGTATATATAAGTCCGATACCCTATTATAGACCTTTAGCTTTTATGTTCTCTAAATTGAGATTTCTTCCTTTAACAGGTTTAACATTCTACTTAGCAGTCATAGTTAAGTCTGCTACAAAAATGCAATATTCTTTACTAGTAATATTTATGTCATCGTTTCTTATCACTACACTTTTAGCAATGCTAAGAGATATTGACCAAGAAGAATATGATTTAGCAAAATCAATGAAAGCTAGTAGGTGGGAGACCTTATGGGTTGTAGTAGTTAAGGGCAGAATGGATTACATATTGGATGCAGTTCGTCAAAATTTAGCAATAGTTTGGATGATGGTTGTTACTGTAGAATCAATTCTTGTTGCTAATGGTGGACTGGGAACTCTCATTAAGAATAGTGATAAATTTGCTAATCATGGTAGAGTAGTCGCTGTTCAATTGGTAATACTTACTATTGGAATTACATTTGATTTTGTGTTAACGTTCTTGAGAAGAAGATTGTTTCCTTATTCAGTTAAAAGTTTAAACCATTAGTATGATAAATTTTAATGAAGAGGGAAAGTTACTACATTTAGATAATATTTCCTTTGCGTATGGGGATCAGGTGATTCTTAAAGATATTTCTCTAGAAGAATTTGATATAATTAGAGAGAATAGTATCACTGGCCAAAAGATTGCAATTCTAGGTAGAAGTGGAACGGGTAAATCTACTTTATTCAGGTTGATAGCTGGATTACGAAAACCCAAAACAGGATCTATTTATATTGCAGATACAAGTTCTGAGAATGAAGATGATGCTAAGTTAGTTCAAGAAGGTGATGTGGGTTATGTTTCTCAACAATCTACATTATTTCGAGATAGAACTGCTTACCAAGCATTGTCGTTTGCTCTAAGAAAGAAAGACATGATAGAGGATGAAAAGAAAGCTCTCATTGATTCGTATTTATTGAGTTGGGGCTTGAATTCCATTCGAAACAAATATCCAAATCAATTCAGTGGTGGCCAAAGACAAAGAATAGCGATTATTCAACAAATATTAAGTTGTGGTCACTTTCTTGTAATGGACGAGCCATTTAGAGGTTTGGATGTAGGAAACATAAAAGACACTAAAAATGCATTTGATAAGATTTGTAACGAACATGAATATAATACTATTATATTCTCATCTCATAATGTCAATTTGGCAGTAGAGCTTGCAGATGTTATTTATGTACTTGGTCAACCAATAGTTGAAAACAAATTACAAACGTATTCAACTCTTATTGGAAAATTTGACTTAAGAGAATTGGGTTTAGCTTGGAAAGATTTCGATACTGATCATCTGAAATTAGCTAAATCAATTGAAGATCTAATGCTAAGTTATTAGTATTAAAGTTAAAAAGCCCTACAGGTTATGTAGGGCTTTTAAAATTGATCAAAAGACTTGACATTACTAAATAAATATGTATAACTTGTTTATAGAATATGTCAATTGACATATGTAAATATTAAAATTATAAAATCATAAAATCATGATAAATAATACAATTACAGTAGGAGATAAAAGACGTCCAGTTTTTTATGTTAGAATTATACTTTTCATTTTATGTGTATTATACTGTTTCTATTATGTTCCAGTAAATGCTAAGATAAGTGAATGGAATAAAAAAGTATCTACTGAATTCTTTGATAGTGAAATGAAAAAGATTTCTGATTTATTTTCAAAGGATTCAGATGAG